>CANGOP010000011.1 GCA_947455595.1 Gammaproteobacteria bacterium | reverse complement strand
TGTAATCACCGGTTTGATTGACCTGACGGGTCAGGTAACCGCCGGTGTAGACCGCCTTGATGTCGCCGATCTTTCCGTTCACCGTCCAAGCGGTGCTCGAGAAGTGGTCCTTGTCGTAGGCATTGTTGAACAATGTCACTTCCAGCGGCTTGAGCGGCGCGCCATCTGAGGACAGCGGCTGCTGGTAAAAGACGCCCGCGGAGTCCATTGTCTGGTAAGTCTGCGACAGCAGCACATCCCAGTCGTCGTTGATCTTGGTGAGCAGTTCGACCCGGGTACCGGAATAGGTCACCGGGTTGATCGCCTTCTTGGCGATCTGGACATTGTTCAACACTTGACTACCCGGCGGGACGCAGTAGCCGGTATTCAACAAGCCATCGGGGCAGTTGCCATTGGCATCGGCCGGATAGTTGGCGTAATGAATGCCGATGTCCGTATTCTTGCGCGTGAAGGTCGCTGGCACGTTGTCGATATAGCCGCCGCGATGGTCGTTGTAAACCACCGCACGAACGGCCATCCGGTCGGTGAGGAGCGGTAGGTTCAACACGCCTTGGACATCGGTATTAGCTTCGCCATGGGCCGTGACGCCGTAACCGGCCTTGAACGACCCTTCCACCTTGTTGAGCTTCGGCTCATTGGTGATGTAACGGATCACACCGGCCTCGGCACCGGAGCCGAACAGGGTTCCCTGCGGCCCTTCAAGCACTTCGATACGATTGAGGTCAACAGCATAGATATCGAGGTTTCGGTTCGGCATCTGACCTGACTGGTTGTCGAGATAAATCGCGACGTTGGGCCATAAGCCGGTCGCCGCACTACCTTGGCTCGCCTGTGAACCCGCCGATAGGCCACGCATGAAAACTTCGCTCTGACCAGGGCCACTGCTCGCACTGGTGACGTTCGGCAGGAACTTGATGTAGTCATCAAACGTCGTAATGTTCAACGCTTGCAGGCTCTGTCCGGTCAAGGCCTGGATGGAGATGGGCACGTCCTGGATGTTTTCCGAGCGACGCTGTGCGGTGACGACGATCTCACCCAAGTTGTCAGTCGGTTCTGCCGCCTGTGCAACGCCTGAGACACCGGCGAGTGCCAAGGCTACGGCCTGAGCCAGTCGAATACGTTCCATTCCCATCCCCTTATATCGGCTATCACGTTCCCCACACGGGGTGAGCGCATCTGCGGCGCCCAACTGTTGACAGTACCGCGAGCGCCTATCTACTCCAAGGGCTTTTTCAAAATATTAGGGGATAATTGCGACCGGCCGGGCGGAGCATTCAAGGGCCCGTATTCCCGTCGATTTGGGCGACTCCTCACGGAATGAGGCGATGACGGCCGGCATCATCGCCCGCCGGTTGCCTGCCGAGGGGCGCATCGCCCGATGATGCCCCTCTGCTTCTCCACAATCAGATGCACGATGGGCGTGAGCCCATCGCCCCATCTGACATCAACCCATCAGATGGCAACCTGAGAGATGGCTGGCCCGACATCCTTGAAGACTTCGAAGCCGATGCGACAAGCGCAGCGCGGCTGAGACCCGCCAGAGAACAGAGACTACTGACGACATGGTCAATGATGTGCCGGCATCTCTTTTTTCGAACTACGCCTTGTGGATGCGCGCTTGCATTCGCTGAGGCATCCATCGGACTAACCGATTGCGCGAAAATGCCGATCCTATTGAATTAAAGGCGCTCTCGCTTTTCGCGATTTTTCGCATAATGACTGGTTTCGATCCCCTATATAAGTCACGGATTGACCTTTGAATTATCCCATGAATTTCGCCGCATCTCGTCCGCCTCAATGACGCGAACGTTTCACTGAAACTCGCCGGGCTGATAGAAGTGAAATTTCTGATCAAGCCGCACGACAAACTATGTCAAAAAGCTCTCGGCCTTATGTCTGATGCTGAGAAAACAAGTGTGAGCAGCTTCGCAATTTTTACCAAGTCGTCAGTCACAGACAGTTTTGCGTACACGCATCAATAGAAGCGTCGTTAGTGTGATGACACGCCCACCACGGCGCTCCATTGGTGATATCAGCAGGAGCACCTCATGCCTGTACTTTCTCGAAATCTTCACTTGAGCATCGCGACTGTCTTAGCCGTATCGTTAGCGGGATGTGGCGGTGGCGCGGGTTCTCCGAACGCGCCCACGCAGGTCGGTTCTGCGGTGATCCATCAAACACCTTTACTCATCCGTGATGCCCCGTCTGAAAACTGGGCCTCTGTAGCCGTCAAGGTGCTATCCATCGCACTGACAACGAATGACGGCGGCAGTGTAACCGTCTATCAATCATCTACCCCGGCGCTCATGAATCTCGCGCAGTTGGATCAAGTATCGGACGCCTTGGCGAGTTCGATTCCCCCAGGAACCTATACGGGTGTCACGATCACGATTGCGGCAAATCCAGGCGACGTAGTCCTCACGGTGAGCCAGGATCCGGAGTCTGGATTTGCCGGCACGCCCGGCACGACCATTCCTGTAGCGCAAACCGTGATCAATGGAGCCAGTGGCGCCAGTAATGCCATGACCGTCAGCATCCCGATCACATTTAAGAAATCGATCACGGTGTCGTCAGCGCAATCGACGCCGATTCAGCTGGACTTCAACCTGGGACATCCCGCGTTTGTGATCACGCATGCGGTGACCGGCGGTACAACGGTGTACACCGTGACATTTCAAGGCGGCACGATCTACCCGCGTTCCGTCGCCCACTTAACCGATCTGGTTTTACGACATTTGTATGGCACAGCGGCGAGCATTTCCACGGACAATAAAGCGCTTACGATCACACGCGAAGTGCCTGCGCTCCCCGTTACGTTACCCGAGACGGCCGTCAGCCTTGGCACATCGTCCACGATTCTGGCCGACAGCGCGCATGGGACGTTGGTCTACGATCTCGACTCGTCCACGACGCCAACGACGATCACCGATTTTTCAACGATCGCCGCTAGCATCGTCGGGCGGCAACTGAGGATTGAAGCCCGGTATCAGCCGGATGGCTCGCTCGTGGCTACACGCCTGTACTCGGCATCAACCTTCGCAACCATCTGGCGCAGTCCAGAAGGCCACGTACTACGCGTAGACCCAAACCAGAATACGCTCACCGTCGCTGGCGAAGACGGCACACCCGCCGTCTTGACGGTCGATAGTTCAACCCTCTTCACCCTGCCCAACCAACCCGCCACTGCCACTCCAATTGGCACCGGTACGACGTTTTTGGCCAATCTTCATCGTGGCTTCAAGGTGCACGTGACCGTCGACACGACGACTCCCTCTCTCACTCGTATAGTCGAAATTGAATCGGCAGGATTTAGTGGTCGCATCGCCAATCCCACGCCGACGCAATTTGATGTGCAGGCTCACTTCCGTCACCACGGAGACGGCTTTAGTGTGACTTTGCCCTATGTCGCAGCAGCAACATCAACGGATGTGACGGTCAACGGTGCACCGGTGACAGGGTTTTCCTATTGGAATTTCGCCTATCCGACTCAGGTCATCTCAAATCAACCGGCGACATCAACGACTGCAGCCGTGGACGCCATCGCTCAGTTCGGACTCGCGACCGGCGGTAGCGTTGGGTTCGGCGGCATCTGGGGCCCCATCTATGCCCGCGGGGAGACGCATGCCGTATGGGGCGATCCCAGCAACCCAACAGGCTGGTCCGCTCCATGGGTTGAACTGACGCCGAGTAGGGTTCCGACGGCTTGGGTGTCAACGACGGTTGCTGCGAATCAGTTTGCGATTTCTGCACCCGGTGGTGCGGTGCCAGTGGTCGTCTCATTCGATACGACGCCGGGATCGGCGACGCTGGTCTATGGAGTTGATCGCTCCCATGACAACGTTGCCGTTACCGTTCAGGATATCTCCACCTCACCGGGTCTTGCTGCGCTCACATCGGCATTGGCCATCAACACGCCCGTCAGAATCAGCGGGATTCCCCAAGCCGATGGAACGCTGAAGGCTTACGTGATTTCCTACTTCACCGGGACCCATCCGGAAGATTAAGGAGACATCGGCACCCATCGATCCCCATAAACCTGTTGTGCGCCCCGTGGACGCCACCGTAGTCGAAAAGTTGGGGACCTCGTAGGCACACCTTCGTCAGAGAGGCGTTCTACCTTCAGAGAGACGGGATGACGGATGTGCAATTCCCGGCGGCGTAACGCCGCCGGGGTAGCGGTTTGGGGCGTGACGATCACCCTTAAATCATTAGCGCAATGTGCCCGTCACCGCCTCAAAGAACGCAACCGTCTCGGCCGCTTTGACATCATCCCAAGCTTCAGGCCAAGCCGAGAGCTTCACCACGACTACATGTTGAATCGGATCGACCATCACATATTGACCATGAATGCCTTCAGCGGTGAACGAGCGATGCTCGTCGGGGATGCACCACCATTGGTAGCCATACCCGGTCGGATCGTTCGGCTCCAGCTTGCCGTACTCCAAATACGGCGCCCGCGGCACGGTCGCTTCTGCAACCCAACCGGCCGGCAGCACCCTCTTCGCACCCATCATGCCGTCATGCGCAAAGAGGTAGCCGAAACGCGCGTAGTCGCGCAGCGTGATCTGCAAAGCACCCGCCGCAATCTCACGACCTTTGGCACCCGACGCATCCAATGCCCAGCGCGCCGGGGCTTCGGCACCGATCGGCTTCCACAGCTTCTCGGACATGTAGGCTGACAATGACTGACCCGTCACGCGATGGACCAACGCGCCGAGCATTTCGGTATCGGTGCTCGCGTAATAGAACTGCGTGCCGGGTGGGCGCTTGGCTTTGAACGAGCGCGCGAAGTCGTACAGACCGCCCTCACTGCGATCCGCGATGCGCGCAAATTCAGCGATATCTGAGTCGGGATCTTCGTATTCCTCGGTATAGCTCGTACCCGAAGCCATCTGCAGGACGTCCCGAATTTTGGCGTGTTCGTAGGCCGATCCCTTCACTTCCGGCAGATAGATCGCAATTGGATCTTCTAGGCTTTTAATCTTCCCATCGGCAAGGGCAAACCCGACAAGAGTCGAGACGAAGGACTTGCCAGCGGAGAAGGACTGGAACGTGTCCTTATCGTCAGCACCCTGGAAGTAGCCTTCGTACAAAATAACGTCATCTTTGAGGATCAATAGTCCCGTGGTGTCCGTACGACGCACGAAATCATCCAGCGTATAAGTCGCGCCCTGAAACGCGTAACGCACCCCAAACGACCGATCCGTCTGCCGCAGCGGAAACGGTGTGGCGCTGGCCGCAATCCGGCGAGTGGGCAGAATCTCCGCGATATTGCGAAAGGTCTCGGCGCGACCGACGCCTAGGGCCCAGCCACTGCGGCCCGGCACCCCGTTGCCGGCATCAAAGGTCGGTGAGGGCAGCAAATCAGCCCCACGCAGTCGCGGTGACGGGGCCGCATGACCCGATAACGGCAGCACGCCCAACACCAACGCCAGTCCAACCACAGACGAGCGGAAACACCTACGCATCTGATTCCCCCTTAAAGGCATCCTTCATAGCTTGTGCACTATAGCCGAGCACACCTAACCTGACGGTCGCAACTAACCTCGTGCTCAACCCTGATCCTTTAGCGGATCAGGTGCCATTCGGTCTGACGCCCACCGGGGAACGACAGCGCCATCCCATCATAGTAGCCGTCTTGTTCAAGCATGATCTGCAAGGGTTCGCCGCCCCACTCGGCGAGCGCGACACGCACGCTACCTTCAATGGCATAGGTCGTGTTCGGATACAACGGCCAGTCGCCCTGCCCTCGCGTCGGTCCTTGATTATCCCACATGCCAATGGTCGGACCCGGTGCATGGCCAACGTAGCCCAAGGGGTGACTGTAGGTCCATGACTGGATGCCCGCTGAAGCACTCGCCGCCGCAGTGGCTTTTAGAATCTCATTACCCGAACGCGCCGTCTGGAACTGGGCGGCGAGGAGATCCTGCCAGTGATTGCCGACTTTGAGCGCGGCGCTGAGCCCCTTCGGTAACTCGGATTCGCCGACATTCAGGACGTAGCCCATCTCCTGCACGTCAGTGCATAACTTCAGGTAACAAAAGCCCACATCGGTGTGCAGCACATCACCGCGCACGATCACGCCATCCTCTCCGCAGTGCGGCACCGCATCAGCGCAGCGCTCGCCGTGATGCTGACGATCCACGGTGGGCATGAACCACGGCCTGAGCCCGAGGTGTTCAAAGCGCTCGCGGATGTACCAGGCGACGTCCTGCGTCGTGGTCTTACCCGGTGTGATGACCCGATCACTGAAGGCCTCGGCAATAACCCCGCGCGTCAGGCGCCCGAGCAGTGGATAGAGCTTCGCCTCATCATCTGAGCGAGTCTCGAACCAACGGACGACCAACGACTCGCTGCTCACCAATCGCTTGGCATAATCCGCCGGCAGCACCGACTGCAGGCGCTCACGCAGCGAGGCCGATAACCCGTCCGCCACCGGCCATGTACCGGAGACGTTCACGCCGATACGGGCCGGGTTACGCGCAACGATCACCTCAGCCAGCGCTTTCCATTGCGCATCCAGATCACCACCGGACCACGCCGAGGCATAGGGTTCCCCAAGCGGGTAACGATTGACGGCCAACCGTTCCACCGTCCCGTCCGCGCGGCGATGAAAGACCAACATCGTGGTCCGCCGGGCCGCATAGGTCGGCTGCGGGACGAGGGTGAAGTACACCGGGTCTTCAGCATACTCACGGTTGATCACCAACCACATATCCAGATGGGTCTCGGCCATCAGGCGTGGCAGGAGATGCTGCAACCGATCGATAAGTATGCGGTTCTCCACCGCGGGCCGTTCGTGCGAAGGAAGTACCGTAGGCAATGGAGGCGCCTCAGCCCTTGCCGTTGTGACCCCCGCGAAAACACCGCACACGATCACCTGCCAGCCCACCACCCAGAAGCGCTTCATCTTGGACCCCAATCGGCATTGAGAATTCATCGGCAGTCTACCCCCGAATGACTGCAGAGCGTCGTTCAGACTCTGGCCGCCCGGATCGGCGAAATGGCTGTTGCCGATACGACCGGGGCATCTGGGATTCGTTGGTCGTCCTGTCAGTACCTCAAAGCTGGCGTCCATGGGCGGGGGCATCGTTTTGTGAGCCGGCTCTCCGCAGAACTTGAATCGCGTCACGAATGTCGCGCATGAAGACGGGTAGACTGTTGACATAATTCATCTGCCTCCAGGGCCTTTTCATGTCGTTTCTCTCGAAGCTCTTTGGCCGCAAGTCCAAGCCCGTCCTGGCCGCGGCACCCACACCGCCGCCACCGCCGCCGAAGGCGCCGAAGCCAGATCGCTCGGCGGAGATCGCGGCGGAAGAGACAAGATTGAACGAGGCGCTGAGCGCCCAACAGGAAGCGACCCTCTGCGAGATGGTCGTCAGCGGTATTTCGACGAAGGTTCGCCAACGGGCCGCCGAGGCCGTCACCAGCCCAGATCGAATCCGTGAACTCATTCGGCTGTCGCGCGGCAAGGACAATGCGGTCTACAAGATTCTGACCGCCAAGCGCGACGTCCTGCTCGAGGTCGAACGTGCCGCCACCGCCCTGCAGGCCGAACTGGATGCCGTCGCTGCCGGTATTGCCCGCCATGCGCGGCTGCCCTTTGATGCGATTTTTGAAGCCACGCTGCACGAGCAGGAACGTCGCTGGCAGTCACTCGCCGCTCAGGCATCGGATGCGATGCGGCACAGCGTCGAACAAGACCTCACCAAAGCCCGCGCCGTCGTGACGAACCATCATGCCGCTATCGCCGCCGAACAGGCGCGGCGCGATGCCGCCGCGCAGGCCGCTCGTGACGCGCAGGCCGCCTCTGCGCAGGCGAGCCTCGACGCCACCCAGCATGCCGCCGAGCGCTCGCAGCAACTCGCGGCGGAGCGAGCTGAACAGGATGCGAAGGCACAGTCCGAATCCGAAGTGGTGCGGGAGCTCATCAGCCTCCTGCGGCAGATGCAGGGGGCGCTTGATCGGGGTGGCAGTGCCCGAGCAGCGCGCTTACGTGCGAGTCTCTCGACAAAGCTGACGGAAGCCGCTGAGACGCCTCTGCCCACCTGGTTCCAGCGTCAACTCGGCCTTGCGGATGAGCAGTTGGAAAAACTCAAAGACTGGCTCGCCTTTACGGTGGGACCGAAGCGGGTGGAGCTCATTGAGCGCATGCAGTCTCTGGTCGGTGCTGAGATCGCGCCGGAACAGCTCGCCATGCACATCCGCAAACTGCAGGATGAGTGGCGCACGCTGCACCGCGGCGCCGGTGATGACGAACCGACCGAAGAAGAGAAGTTCAAGGAATTGGCGAACCGCGCCTATGAGCCATGCAAAGTACATTTCGCGGCCAAGGCGGCACAACGCGCCGAGAATCGCGAGAAGCGCGAGGCGATGTTGGTGCGCCTCGGCGAGTTTGCGGCATCGCTCGACGCCGACGCCCCGAACTGGCGGCGCGTCATCCCGACCCTGATTGAGGCGCGCCGCGAATGGCGCCAGTACGCGCCGGTCGATCAGGACATTGCCGAAGCACTGCAGGCGCAGTTCAAGGCCGTGATGGACGGTATCTCAGGCAGATTCGAGGCGGAGTGCGCGCGCAATGTCGACGCCAAGCGCGCGTTGATCGACCGTGCCGCCGCCCTCTTACAGGTCAGCGATGTGCGGGAAGCCATCGACGGCGCCAAGAGTCTGCAGCGGGCATGGAAGACCATCGGCATCGTGCCGCGCGAGCAGGACAACCCGCTGTGGGAAGAGTTCCGTGGGCACTGCAATGCCGTGTTTGAGCGCAGCGCCGCGGAGGCGGCAGCGTTTGAGGCGGCCCTCACCTCCGCGGCGACCCGTGCCGGCGAGATCATCACGGAGATTGAGCGCGTTGCCGGATTGACCGGTGCGGAGTTACGCGACGGACTCAAGACACTTGAGGCGTTGCAGGCTGAATTCGAAACGCTGGATTTCCCGCGCGCACAGGCGCGCGATCTGTATCACCGTCTGCAGCGCGGCTTGGATCACGCACAGGACGCTCTGCATCGCGATCGCGCGCAGGCCGTCACCCGTGCTTGGGCCGATCTCTTCGAGACCGCCGCCGCGATCCGTCGTTACGACTGGACCCGCCGCGAGGACACGAGTGAGGAAACGTTATCGCCTCTCAAAGAGGCGGTCAGCGAGCGCTTGGCAGCCCTGGCCGCTGCGCCTAAATATGCGCGAACTGCGCTTGAACGCCAGTGGCAGACGATCAGCTCAGCCGCGACCGACAGCGACCCGATGGCGAACGAAGCGACGCTGCGCATGATCTGTATTCGGGCAGAGCTCGCCACCGACAGTGCGACGCCGGAAGCCGATCAGGAACGCCGTCGCGAGTACCAGATGCAGCGCCTCTTGCAGTCCCGCAATTTAGGCGCGGATGCGGAACCGGTGAACCTCGACGACCTCGCGCTGGAATGGTTCTCGGTCGGCGCAATCGAGCCGTCGGCCGAAAACGCCTTGAGGCAGCGCTTTGAACGCTGCCGTGAGGCCGCCGCGTTACGGTCGCGCTCGCGCGACTGAATGTGAGTGATCTGTGAGACCGTCCGCTCGTGGGGCGGCCTCCACCGGGCCGGCAGCCACCCCCGCGAGGACCGCAAGCGCCAACAGCGCCGCCCACATCAGGTCCCGCCAACGCGGGATCTGGCCGCTGGTCGATGACGGGGAGCGTTCTCGGTGGAAGGGGGATCGGTTGAGCATGGCCTCTATCCTGCTCAGGATCGGCCACGCCCGCCAATACACGATCGGCATAACGGTATAGCCGGTAGCCGTGACCACCTCAGGCGAAGTTTAGGTCCCGCAGAACGTCTGCCGCACCACTTCGTGCGGTAATGGCCCGGACTGGTAGCGCTCACCGCCCGGCCGCTCGGTGTACGGCGCCGATAGCCACTCGGCGAGCTCCTGAGCGGGACCCAGATCCCCGGCTTCCTCCGCCGCCGCAATGGCCTCCTCCACCCGATGGTTGCGCGCGATGTACGCGGGATTGACCGCTCGCATGGCCGCGGCGATCGCTTCTGCCGAGCGACCCGTGGTCGCCAGACGCGCCTCCCAGCGCTGACGCCAGGCGGCAAAGCCGGCCGGATCCGCGAAGTGTGCTGCGGCGCGGGCCACCGCCGGATCGCCCAATGGGCAGTCGCTCAACTGACGGAAGAAGACCGTGAAGTCGACGCGTTCGGCGCTCATCAGATTCAATAAATCCGCCACCAATCGAGAATCAGCCTCCTCAACGCTTGCAAGTCCCAACTTGCGCGCAAAATGCATCGTATAGGCAGCCTCGTAGGCCGGCGCATACGTTTCTAACTCCGCCCGCGCCTGCGCTATCGCCTCCTCCTCGTCCTCGGCCAACAGCGGCAACAGCGTTTCGGCAAAACGCGTCAGGTTCCAAAGCGCGATGTTCGGTTGATTGCCGTAGGCATAGCGGCCGCCCCGATCGATGGAACTGAACACTTTGCCGGGGTCCATGTGGTCCAGAAATGCGCACGGACCGTAATCCAGCGTTTCGCCGGAAATGGTCATGTTGTCGGTATTCATGACGCCATGAATGAATCCCACCGACATCCACTGCGCGATCAGACGCGCTTGACGCTCGACAACCCGCCCGAGAAATCGCCGGTAGCGGTGATCCTCCCCGATGAGATCGGCATCGTGACGAGCCATGGCATAGTCGGCTAATAGCCGCAGCCCTTCCAGGTCCCCGCGGCAGGCGTAGTACTGGAAGGATCCGACCCGCAGGTGACTGGCGGCCACTCGCACCAGAATCGCGCCTGGCTTCACCGTCTCGCGCAGCACCGGCGCACCGGTGGAGATGACCGCCAAGGCGCGCGTGGTCGGGATACCTAAGGCGTGCAGACATTCTCCCAAGAGATACTCACGCAACACGGAGCCCAACGTCGCGCGGCCATCCCCACCCCGAGAGTAGATCGTCCGTCCAGAGCCTTTGAACTGGACATCCGAGCGACGCTGCGACGGGTCGAGGATCTCGCCCACGAGGTGCGCACGGCCATCTCCCAGAGTCGGCACAAAGCTCCCGAACTGATGACCGGCATAGCCCGTGGCAATCGGTTCTCCAGCCGACATCGACCCTGCGGCCCCCACGAGCCCCAGTAATGCCCCACTCACCTCATGGGCATCGGCCTTGAGGTCCTGCAGCAAGCGGTGATTGAGAAGCCCGATCGACGCGTTGGGCAACGGCGCGATCGCATCAAGAGAATAGAACCGCTCGGGCAACTGTCGAAACGACGGGGCCAACAGCATGCGATCCAACCTTCAGGATAAGTCGAGTGAGCATAAACGGCTTTCACCGCCACCATCACCCCGATTCGGCCTGGGGGGTGCGGATCTCTGATCTGGGGGCGACCGCGGCGCTTACAATGCGCACCTTGGATACCGAATCATCGAGCTCACCCGTTGTCATCCCGGTCTACCCTTCCGGCTCGCTTTGCCGTCGCGTCACTCGCGCTCTCGACGCTGGCGAGCGCCGTCGCGACCCGGGTCGCCGCAGAGCCGGTCGTGAGTTCCCTGCCGGACGTCTTGGTCACGACACCGCTGAACGATCAGGCCGACCATCGGCAGGTCGCCGCGAATCCCCAGACGATCGTCGGATCGGGTGATGCGACCGCCGGCCATCACCTGCTGGCGTCCCTCAGCGAGCAGGGCTCGGGGCTTCTATTGAACGACACCCAAGGTAATCCCTTTCAACCGGATCTCAGTGTGCGTGGCTTTACCGGCTCGCCCGTGCTCGGCACACCCGAAGGGGTGTCGGTGTACGTGGACGGGGTCAAGGTCAACGAGGTCTTCGGGGATGTCGTGAACTGGGATTTGCTGCCCAGCATGGCCATCGACCGTGTCGAACTGATCCCCGGCTCCGATCCGCTCTTTGGCCTCAACACCCTGGGTGGTGCTCTTTCGGTCACGACGCGGCGGGGTCGCGATGCGCCGGGCGCCTCTTGGGAACTCGAGGGCGGCAGTTACGGCCGGCGAGCGCTCTCGGCCGACATCGGTGGGGTGCAGGGCGCGTGGGATCACTACTTGGCCGCCCAAGCCTTCGACGAGGATGGCTTCGGCGAACACGATGCCAGTCGGCTGCGGCAGCTGTTTGGCAAATGGGGCTATCGAGACGAACGGACCGACGCCACGATCGCGGTCACCCTGGCTGACAATACGCTGAGCGGTGGTCAAACCCTGCCGCAGTCGTTTCTCGACCAGCCAAGGCAGTCCTATACCTGGCCGGACACCACGCACAACACTCTGCGCGGCATCACGGTCAACGCCCGCCACGCCTTGAGTGATGCGTGGCAATGGGCCGGCAATGCCTACACGCGCCGCGTGCACAGCCACCTCATCAACAGCAACATGAATGAGGATTTCGACACCGGCACACCGGTCTCGGCGTTGAATACGCCGACGAACAACATCCTCGACACCATCGAGCAGGATCGCACCGGCCTCAATAGCCAGTGGATCCGGTCGAGCGGCACCGCCGATCGCCCCGATACGGTGATCATCGGCGCACAAGTCGACACCGGGACGACTCGGTTCTGGCAGTGGAGCCAGCCCTCGGGTGCGCTACGCGACACGACCTCCAACGCTTCGCTCGACCTCGGCACCGCCTTAACCACCCACCATCGCAACCTGAGTGGCGTCCTCTCCGGTTCATGGGCACTGCCCGCAGCGACCCGACTTCTCGTGTCGGTGCGCGGCAATCGCACCGACATCACGCTCATGGATCAACTCGGCACTGCACTGAACGGCGAGCACCACTTTGAACGCATCGAGCCCTCGCTGGGCTTCGTGTGGAACCCATCCGGTCACCTGACGATGTACGCGCGCTATGACGAAGGCCTGCGGACCCCCACGCCCGTCGAGTTGACCTGCGCGGATCCGACGGCACCCTGCGCGCTACCGAATGCCTTCGCTGCCGACCCGCCGCTCAAGCCGGTGATCGCGCGCACCGTCGAGGTCGGCGCGCGCACGAGTGACGCGGCACGACTGCAGTGGTCGCTGGCGCTGTATCGCACGCGATTGCAGGACGATATCGAGTTCGTGACGAGTGGCTTTGGCGCAGGGAACTTAGGCTATTTTCGCAACGTGGGGCAGACCGAACGACGCGGTATTGAAGGCAGCCTCTCGATGCGCGTCGGTCACCTGCACGTCAGCACGCATTACGCGCTGGTCGACGCCCGTTTCGAGTCGCCGTTCGCGCTCTCAAGCCCCAACCACACCGACGCAGCGCCCTTGAGTTGCGACACGTGCACCGACATTGCGGTTCAGCCGGGTGATCGTTTGCCGGGCATCTCCCGTCATGTCGGTACCGTGCGCTTGGCCTACGAGCAGGCCGACACGACGATGGGTCTCACCGTCCGCGGTCAGTCGTCGCAATTCGCGCGAGGCGATGAGAACAACCACGACGCACGCGGTCCCATCCCAGGCTTTGTACTCGTGCATGCGGATGCCAGCTGGCGGCTACGGGAACATTGGCAGATGGGTCTGCGGGTGCAGAACCTGCTCAACCGACGCTATGCCAGTTTCGGGCTCTTGGGACGCAATGTGTTCACCGCACCCGGCGGTCAATTCGATGCCACGGGACTGACGTGGCGCAGTGAACCGTTCACGAGCGTCGGCGCGCCCCGCGGTCTTTGGGTGACGCTTGCCTACCGATCACGCTAGTCGCATCAACGGCGAGTCCCGTTAGAGCGTATCGCTCGGCACGCAGACCCAACCATCCATGAGCATGCGCGCGCTGCGACTCATGCTGGCCTGCGTGACGATCCACTCACCGTCCTGCAAGATCGCCTCGGCCCCCACGCGCAGCGTTCCGGACGGATGCCCGAATCGGACCGCAGGCTTCGCGCCACCGGCCGCTTGGCTCACGAGCGTTCCGGGGATCGCCGCCGCGGTGCCGATGGCAACCGCCGCCGTACCCATCATGGCGTGGTGCAACTTTCCCATGGAGAGCGCACGCACGACGAGATCAATCTCGCTCGCCTCCACGGTCTTGCCACTCGACGCGCGATACGTCTGAGGCGGCGCCACAAACGCGATCTTCGGCGTGTGTTGGCGACGCGCTGCGTCCTCAAGCTTTTGAATCAAGCCCATGCGCAGCGCGCCATGCGCGCGGATCGTTTCAAAACGGGCCAAGGCCGCTGCATCGCCGTTGATGGCCTCCTGCAATTCGGTGCCGGTGTAACCGAGCGCCGCTGCCTCGAGAAAAATCGTCGGGATGCCGGCGTTGATGAAGGTCGCGGCAAAGCTGCCGATACCGGGGACCTCGAGCGTGTCGATGAGTTGGCCGGTCGGGAACATCGCACCCCCACCACTCTCTTCGTCGGCGGCCGGATCCCGAAACTCGATCTCGATCTCGGCGGCCGGAAAGGTCACGCCATCAAGCTCAAAGTCACCGGTCTCCACCACCACCCCATCCGCCATCGGCACCCGGGCAATGATCGATTTGCCGATATTGGCCTGCCAGATCCGCACGGTCGCGATGCCGTCACGCGGCACGCGGTCGGGATCGAGCAGACCGCGCGTGATCGCGAATGGGCCCACGGCAGCCGTCAAGTTGCCGCAGTTGCCACTCCAGTCGACGAAGGCCTGATCGATCGACACCTGGCCAAAGAGATAATCGACATCGTGATCGGGCCGCGCACTGCGACTCACAATCACGGCTTTGGAGGTACTGGAGGTCGCCCCGCCCATGCCATCGATCTGCTTGCCGTACGGGTCGGGGCTACCGACCACGCGCAGCAACAGCGCATCGCGCTTGACGCCTGCCGTGCGTGCCGCCTCCGGCAAGTCGTCGAGTGCGAAGAACGTGCCCTTGCTCGTGCCGCCGCGCAGGTAGGTCGCTCGAACGCGCAATTGGGGAGATGGGGACATGATGAGCCTCCGTCAGGCCGCCGATTTGCCGTGGGCCTCGAGAAAATCCTGGGCAAAGCGCTGTAGCACACCGCCCGCCTCGTAGATCGACACTTCCTCGGCCGTATCGAGTCGGCAGCGAACCGGCACGTCGACCGTCTCGCCCGACTGACGATGGATGCGCAAGGTGAGCTCGCAGCGCGGTGTCCGCGCACCGATCACATCGAAGGTCTCGGTGCCATCAAGGCCCAGCGTGAGCCGTGTGGTGCCCGGCGCAAATTCGAGCGGCAGCACGCCCATGCCAATCAGGTTGGTGCGATGGATGCGCTCGAAGCCTTCGGCCGCGATCGCTTCAACGCCTGCCAGTCGCACACCTTTCGCCGCCCAGTCACGGGATGAGCCCTGACCGTAGTCGGCACCGGCGATCACGATGAGCGGCTGGCGTCGGCTCATGTAGGTCTCGATGGCTTCCCACATGCGGGTCACGACGCCCTCGGGTTCCACCCGGGCGAGCGAGCCTTCACGCACCCGACCGTCGCGCGTACGCACCATCTCGTTCTTGAGGCGTGGGTTCGCGAACGTGGCGCGCTGCGCGGTGAGGTGGTCGCCGCGATGCGTCGCATAGGAATTGAAGTCGGCCTCGGGGAGGCCCATCTTGGCGAGGTACTCACCAGCCGCACTGTCGCGCATGATCGCGTTCGACGGCGACAGATGATCGGTCGTGATGTTGTCACCCAGGATCGCGAGCGGTCGCATGCCGCTGAGCGCGCGCTCGCCCGCCAGTGCGCCCTCCCAGTAGGGGGGCCTGCGGATATACGTGCTCTGCGCGCGCCAGTCGTACAAGGGACTGACCTCGATGCCGGCCTTCGAGGCGAAGGTAAACATCGGGTCGTAGACCGAGCGGTACTGCTCCGGACGCAGATGCGCCGCGATCACGGCGTCGATCTCGGCATCGCTCGGCCACAGGTCCTTGAGATACACCGGCTTCTGCTCGGCATCGAGCCCGAGCGGGTCGCGCTCGATGTCGACGCGGATGGTACCGGCGATGGCATACGCCACGACGAGCGGCGGTGAGGCGAGGTATGCCTCGCGCGCACGCGGATGGATGCGGCCCTCGAAGTTGCGATTACCCGAGAGCACCGCCGTCGTGTAGAGATTGCGGGAGACGATCTCGGCATCGATCGCCGGTTCCAGCGCACCACTCATGCCGTTACACGAGGTGCAGGCGAAGGCGACGACGTCGAAGCCGAGGGCTTGCAGGTCGGGCAAGAGACCGGCGTCCTCTAGGTACAACTGCACGGTCTTCGAACCCGGCGCGAGCGAGGTCTTCACCCACGGCTTGCGGCTAAGCCCACGGGCACGCGCGTTGCGCGCCAAGAGCCCGGCCGCCACGATGTTGCGGGGGTTCGAGGTATTGGTGCAGCTCGTGATCGCCGCGATGATGACCGCGCCATCGGGCATGGCGCCAGGCGCCGTCTCGATCGGATGCGCAAGACCGCGCGGCGTCAGGCTCGACACCGGCACCCGCTGATGCGGATTGGCGGGGCCTGCCAACGTGCGGACGACACTCGACAGATCAAATTCAATCACGCGGTCATAGCGCGCCTGCGTGAGCATCGATGACCACAGTCCCGCGGCGCGGGCATAGGCCTCGACCACGCGAATCTGTTCGGCATCGCGACCGGTGAGGCGCAAGTAATCGAGCGTTCGCTCATCGATCGAAAAGAGGGCAGCCGTCGCACCGAACTCGGGTGCCATATTGGCAATCGTGGCGCGATCCGCAAGTGACAGCCGCTCGGCACCTTCACCGTGGAACTCAAGGTAAGCCGACACGACGCGCTGTTGGCGCAGGTGTTCGGTGAGCGACAAGACGACATCAGTCGCCGTGATGCCTTCGCCCGCGCGGCCGCGAAGGCGCACGCCCACAATCTCGGGCAATCGCATCCACACGGCGCGGCCGAGCATCACGCTCTCCGCTTCCAACCCACCGACACCGATACCCACGACACCTAGCGCGTCGACCATCGGCGTATGCGAATCGGTGCCGACCAAGGTGTCGGGATAGGCCAATCCATCCTGCACCTGCACAACCGGACTCATCCGCTCGATGTTGATCTGATGGAGGATGCCATTGCCTGGCGGAATCACTTCGACGTTATGGAACGCAAACTTGGTCCACTCGATGAAATGAAAGCGATCGGCATTGCGACGCTCTTCGATGGCACGGTTCAGCGCGAACGCATTGGCCTCGTAGCCCCCGTGTTCCACCGCCAGTGAATGATCCACGACCAGCTGCGTCGGCACGACCGGATTGACGAGCGAGGGATCTCCGCCTTTGTCCGCGATGGCATCCCGCAAGCCCGCGAGATCGACAAGGGCTGTTTGGCCGAGAATGTCGTGGCAGACCACGCGCGCGGGGAACCACGGAAAGTCTCGGGTGCGCTCGAAGCGGATCAGCTGCTGCAAACATTCATCGAGAATCGCCGGCTCACAGCGGCGTACCAAATTCTCGGCAAGCACGCGCGCCGTGTAGGGCAGGGTTACCCATGCACCGGGTGACAAGGCCTCGATTGCCGACGCTGCGTCGACATACTCCAACTCGGTGCCTGGTAACAGACGGCGATGCGATGTCATGGTCATCCTTATCGGTTAGCGACGATCCGAAAGCGGCACGAAGGGACGCGGCTCAGGGCCGACGTAGTTGGCGCTCGGCCGAATAATCTTGCCGTCTTCGCGCTGCTCAATGACGTGTGCGCACCAGCCGGTCGTGCGGGCAATCACGAAGAGCGGCGTGAACATCGCAGTCGGCACACCCATCAGGTGATAGCTCACCGCGCTATACCAGTCGAGGTTGGGAAACATCTTCTTGATCTCCCACATCACCGACTCTAAGCGTGCGGCAATCTCAAACATCCGCAGATCGCCTGCGCTCGTGGCCAAACCGCGCGCCACGGACTTGATCACTTCGTTGCGCGGGTCACCGATGGTGTAGACCGGATGACCGAAGCCGATGACGACCTCCTTATTCCCAACGCGGCGGCGGATGTCGGCTTCCGCCTCGTCCGGCGTTCGATAACGCTTCTGGATCTCGAAGGCGACTTCGTTAGCGCCACCATGTTTCGGGCCGCGCAACGCGCCGATGGCGCCGGTCACCGCGGAGTAAACATCAGAACCCGTGCCGGCGATGACCCGCGAGGTAAATGTGCTCGCATTGTACTCGTGCTCGGCATACAGATTGAGCGAGGTGTGCATCGCTCGCACCCATTCCTCACTCGCCGGTTTACCGTGCAGGAGGGTCAGAAAATGGCCGCCGATTGAGTCATCATCGGTCTCGACATCAATGACCCGGCCGTTATGACTGCCGTGGTACCAGTAGCACAGCATCGAACCGAGCGAGGCAATCAGGCGATCGGCGATGTCACGCGCGCCCGCACCACCGTGGTCGTCCTTCTCCGGCAACGCACAGCCCAGTGCGGACACGCCGGTGCGCAGCACGTCCATCGGATGCGAGGCGGCAGGCAACGCATCCAAGACGTCGCGGACCACTTGCGGCAGACCTCGCAAGGCCTTGAGCTTCGACTTGTAGGCCGATAACTCGGCGGCTGTCGGCAAATGACCATGGATCAAAAGATGAGCAATTTCCTCGAATTCGGCAGCAGCAGCTGTTTCCAGGATGTCGTAGCCACGATAGTGCAGATCATTGCCCGAGCGGCCAACGGTGCACAGCGCGGTGTTGCCGGCTGCGACACCCGAGAGCGCCACGGACTTCTTTGGTTTTGGCAGCGTCGTGGTTTCGGTTGGATTGGACACGGTATTCCCCTCGATCAAGCGATCGGATTATTTCTGAAACAGCGTATCGAGCTTCTGCTCGTAGTCGTGATAGCCGAGCACGTCGTACAACTCTGTGCGCGTCTGCATACGATCGATCACGCCTTTTTGTGTGCCCGTGCGCCGCAGTTCGCCGTACACCTCAAGTGCTGCTTTGGACATCGCGCGGAAGGCCGAGAGTGGATAGAGCGCCAGCGCAATGCCGACCGATCCCAGTTCTTCGACGGTAAAGAGCGGCGTCTTGCCGAATTCGGTGATGTTGGCGAGCACCGGCACGTTCACTTTTGAGGTGAACTCACGATATTCCTCCAGCGTCGCGAGGGCTTCGGCAAAGATCATATCCGCGCCGGCTTCGACATACGCGAGCGCCCGATCAATCGCCGCCGATTGACCTTCCACAGCATGCGCATCGGTTCGCGCCATGATCACGAACTTTGGATCGGCGCGACCGTCGACTGCTGCTTTGAGACGGTCGACCATTTCCTCGGCGCTGACCAGCGCCTTACCCGGCCGATGACCGCAGCGCTTCGCCTGCACCTGGTCTTCCAAGTGCATGCCGGCAGCGCCAGAGCGAATGAGGTCGTGCGTGGTGCGCGCAATGTTGAAAGCAGCGCCCCACCCGGTGTCGGCATCGACGAGCAACGGCAGATCGGTGGCCGAGGTGATGCGGCGCACGTCTTCGCAGACGTCGTTCAATGAGGTAATGCCTAAGTCCGGCAACCCGAAGGACGCGTTCGCCACTCCGGCGCCCGAGAGATACAGCGCCTTGAAACCCGAGCGCTCCGCCAAGAGCGCCGTATAGGCATTAACTGCCCCCACGACCTGCAGCGGTTTTTCAGCCGCCACCGCCGCCCGCAACCGTTCACCTGCCGAAAGCGTCATGCGCGTGTACTCCCCGCCGATCAGGCCATGGCTTGCGGCCGATCAGCAATTTTACAAGTTTGCCAATAATGCCTGTTGGAGCTGTTTTCGCCAGAGAAATCTTGCAAGATATCCGGACATAACAGACCCTTTTTTGCGAACTTGCAAACATGCGACGGAAACTCTTCATCGGCCCCCGGCTAAGGTTACTGCGCGAGAGCCTCGGCCTGACACTCGAGAGTGGGGCGGAGCGACTCGGGTTATCGAGGAGTTATCTGTCGCAGCTGGAAAACAACCACCGCCCGGCCACGGCCAGCGTGCTCGTCGCCCTGGCCCGCGGCTATCAAGTGGACGCGGCTGAGTTTGACGTGGACGAGCAGAGCCGCCTCATCGCCGACCTACGCGAAGCCAGCGTCGATCTGCCCCTCGGCACCGCACCCCCGCCCTTGGCGGAACTGCGCCTGGCCGCAGCGACCACCCCGCACCTCGCCCACCAGTTTCTCGATCTGCACGCCGCCTACCGGCGCCTTCAGGGCCGGCTGAACGAACTCGATGACCGCTTGGGCGGCATGCCCTCCGGTGCTTCGGGACTGCCGCTGGCCTACGAAGAGGTCCGAGACTTCTTCCACTACCGCGACAACTATGTCGATGATCTCGACCAAGCAGCAGAAGCCTTGGCTGCCGACATCGGCATTCGTGCCGACGCCGGTCCTGCACCGCTCCTAGAACAAGCCCTGAAGGATCGACACGGCATCGCGGTGTGCTCAGACGCGAGTTCTTCGGATCAGGTGTGGTGGCGGTATGACGCGACCAGCAAGACGCTGCGCTTGGCCGCCGAGCTCAACGAACCCACCCGTCTCTTCCAGCTCGCGGTCGTACTGGCACGTTTCAGCCTTGGGGCCCAACTCGACGCCATCGTCGCGCAAGCCTCGTTCAAGTCACCACAAGCCGCCGCCGTCGGTCGCATGGCCTGTGAAAACTATGCAGCGGGGGCCCTGCTGTTTCCCTATGGGGATTTTGCGCGCACCGCCCGCCTCTTGCGCCACGACGTCGAACAGTTACAGCGCCGCTATCGAGCGAGCTTTGAGCAGATCTGCCATCGGCTCTCAACGCTGCAGCGACCCGGCGCCCGCGGCATCCCGTTCTACTTCGTCCGAGTGGACCAGGCCGGCAACATCACCAAGCGTCACAGCTCTACCCGCTTTCAGTTCGCCCGCTTCGGGGGTGCATGCCCGTTGTGGAACGTCCATGAAGCCTTTTCGCATCCGGGTCGCATTCTGGTGCAAGTCGCCGAGATGCCGGACTCCGTGCGCTACCTGTGTATGGCGCGCAGCATCATCAAGCGCTCTGGATCCTTCAGCGCGCCAAACCGCCATTACGCGGTCGGCTTCGGCTGCGAGCTCACGCATGCGCCGGACGTGGTGTATGCCGATGCAATTTCAGCCACGGCCGACGCAGTACCGATTGGTATCAGTTGTCGGATCTGCGAACGACGGCATTGTCACCAGCGCGCGTATCCACCCGTCGATCACGTCATGCTGGTGCCGACCGATGAGCGCGCAGTGACACCCTATCGATTGCCGTAGGCGCTCAGCGGAAGGCCGCCGTCACCATGAAGAGCGCCGTTCGTCCCGCCGCCGGCTCGTAGTAGCGGCCGTTGCTTTCATTGACGATCACGCTACCCACATAGGCGCGATCGAACACGTTATCGAGGCGCGCCGTCTCCGTGAGGCGGATGTGGTCCCATTGCTGGGTCCACTGCGCGACGAGATTCGACGACCAGTAACCGTGTGCGTAGGCGAGATTTCGGTCATCGGCATAGATCCCGTCGCGCCCCACCGTCTCGGCCACCACATTGAGATTCGACCGTGGCTGCCAGTGAAGTGCCGTGTAGAGCGCGTGACGCGGCACAGCCGGCAATCGACTACCCGCCACCACCGGCACCGGCGTGCAGGGCGTGGACGCGCACGCCCGGTAATCGGCGAGCGTGCGCGCATCGATCGCGGTATAGGCAAGCACACCCGACAGGGTCTCGGAGAACGATCCGTTGAGCGACAGTTCAGCGCCACGACGGCGGGTCGGGCCGATGTTCTCGAGCACCGAACGGCCGCCCGAGTTCGCCTTCACCGCCAATTCGTCTTCGTTGCGAATGTTGAACGCGGCGAGTGTTGCTTTGAGGCGAGCACCTACCCACTTGAGGCCCACTTCCGCATTGTTGCTACGGGCGGGTCGCAGATCGGTGTTGAGCCCGGTGATCGCCCCGTTCGTGGAGCGGTAAGCGAGATCATTGAGGGTTGGGGTTTCGAATCCACGACCGAAGGAGGCATAGGCCGCCAGCTGCGGTTGGACCCGGAAGGTGAGTCCCGCCACCGGCGTCGTGGCGCCAAAGCGCAAGGTAGTGGGGGCCGCCGCGTTTAGGTTCGACACGGAATCAATTTTAAGGTCGGTGTGCCGCACACCGCCCGACAACTGCCAGCGCGGTGAAGGCTGCCACTGCGCTTGCACGTATTCATCCACGTTCGACGCGCGATTGCTCTCATCGCGCCGCAGCGCGCCCTCCACACCCAGGAGGGGGCCGAAGAAGTTGAGGTAGCCGCGTCGGCTCTCATCGAGCGCTTCCGCGGTCATTCCCACGGTCACCGACAGTGGACCGCTCAAGACCTCGCGTCGATCCTGGAGCCGCCATTCGCCGCCGCGGTAACGTCGATCGAGGTCAATCACACCCCCTGGATGCGTGCGCAGCGCCTCGACGGACTTCAAGATCGCTTGAAATTGCGTCGAGTGACGATGTCCGGCGTAGGCGGAGATGAACAATCGGCCGGTGTCTGATAGCGTCGACTCCAGCGTCGCACCGGCCTGCTGCTGTTCGACACGCTTGCGGGTGTTGTAGGTGATCGCATTGGCGCCTGCTTGCGTGGGATCAGCCGACAACTGCGCCGCAGTCAACCCAAGCGGATCCTGCACCTCGGGCGTCGCGAGCAAATTAGCGACCAAGGTGAGGCGCGAGCGCGGCGTGAGATCGAGCCGCCACTTGGCGTTCCCCGTCGAGCGCGCCGCAGCGCTGTGAGCACGGTAGCCATCCGTTTTGAAATGCGCGGCATCGATCACCCAATTGGAAGCGGGATCGCCCTCACCCACGCGCACCGCATACCGCTTGAGCCCATCCGAACCCACGGCGGCGCTCGTCTGCGCGGACGGGCCTGCCGGTGCGTCGGCCGTGGTGATCGCGATCACGCCACCCGAGG
Organism: Gammaproteobacteria bacterium; assembly: GCA_947455595.1. Lineage (GTDB taxonomy): Bacteria > Pseudomonadota > Gammaproteobacteria > Steroidobacterales > Steroidobacteraceae > CAIKZZ01. The sequence continues at coordinate 74,826 of CANGOP010000011.1, read as the reverse complement.
CGTTGCCATACAGCGCCGAATACGGGCCACGCAGCACTTCCAAGTGATCGGCGCCTGTGAGATCAAAGTGCGAATACTGCCCTTGGCCGTCCGGCATCGTCGCCGGAATACCGTCGGCGTAAAGACGAATCCCACGCGCACCGAAACTGGAGCGGGCACCAAAGCCGCGAATCGACAGCTGCAGGTCCTGCGCATAGTTGCCGCGGTTCTGCACCGACAGTCCGGGCACGGCGCCGAGGCCTTCGGAGAGATTGACACCGGCACTCGCCTGAAACACATCGCCCTCAATGCGTGACACAGCGGCCGGCACATCCAGCGTCGATGTCGCCTCACGGGTCGCGAGCACGGTCACCGTCGAAAGTTCCCCAGAGATTGGCTCTTCTGCCCCTGCCGAGCCGACCATACCGGCACATGAGATCGTCAGGATCACAGCGGCACGGAGCGTGCTAGGCATGCTGAAGAAAGATGTCGGGATGTGCGCCATGGTCTGATCAGTCCTCCGACTCTTCGCCCAAGAAACCGCCGGTCTGGTGTTCCCACAGCCGCGCATAAAGTCCGCCACGAGCAAGCAAGGCCGCATGGTCGCCCTCTTCGACAATCCGCCCGTGGTCGAGCACCACGAGTCGATCCATCGCCGCAATCGTCGAAAGCCTGTGCGCGATGGCGATAACGGTCTTGCCCTCCATCAGCTTATACAAGCTCTGCTGGATGGCCGCCTCGGCCTCGCTGTCGAGCGCGCTCGTTGCCTCATCGAGCAACAGTATGGGGGCATCCTTCAGCATCACGCGCGCGATCGCGATGCGCTGACGCTGACCGCCGGAGAGCTTCACGCCACGCTCACCGACATGCGCGTCATAACCGCGACGGCCTTTGGCATCGGCCAAGTGAGCGATAAAGTCCGCTGCCTCGGCGCGCTCGGCGGCTCGGATCATCTCGACATCCCCCGCATCCGGCCGACCGTAGAGGATGTTGTCGCGTACTGAGCGGTGCAGCAGCGAGGTGTCCTGGGTGACCATGCCGATCGCGGCCCGCAGACTTTCTTGCGTCACGCTCGCGATGTCGACGCCATCGATGGTGATGCGCCCGGACTCAAGGTCATAAAAGCGCAGCAGCAGATTGACGAGCGTGCTCTTACCTGCGCCTGATCGTCCCACGAGGCCGACCTTTTCCCCCGGGCGGACAGAGAGGTTGAACGCATCGAAAATCGGCTGTCCGCGGGTGGCCGAGCGGTCGTAGGCGAAGCGCACGTCCTCAAACTGCACGGCGCCTTGCGTGACGGTGAGCGGACCGGCCTCTGCGCGATCGACCACGGTGCGTGGGGCGGCCAAGATGCCGATACCGTCCTGCACGGTACCCACTTGTTCGAACAGGCTCGCCATCTCCCACATCACCCAGTGGGAGATGCCGTTCAGGCGCAGCGCCATCGCGGTGGCCGCCGCCACGCCACCGACGCCCAACTCACCGCGACTCCACAGCCACAGGGCCGCAAACGCGGTGCCAGCGACCAGCAGCATGCTGAGCGCGTGATTGACGACCTCGAAGGACGTGACCATGCGCATCTGGCGAAACACGGTCTTCAGGAACTCGCTCATCGCACCTTTCGCATAGTCGCCTTCGCGACGCGCATGCGAGAAGAGTTTGACGGTCGCGATGTTCGTGTAGGCGTCCGTGATCCGCCCGGTCATCATCGAGCGCGCATCTGCCTGCGCGGCACCGACGCGCGCGAGGCGCGGGACGAACCACCAGCAGGTCAAGCCGTACGCCACAAGCCACGCGCCAAACGGCACCAAGAGACCCGTGTGAAAGTCGCCCACGACCCACAGGAGCGTCATGAAGTAGAGCGAGATGTAGACGAGGATATCGGTGACGATGAACCACGCATCGCGAACGGCGAGCGCGGTCTGCATCACCTTCGTGGCCACACGGCCGGCAAATTCGTCCTGATAGAACGACAGACTCTGCGCGAGCATGCGCCGGTGAAAATCCCAGCGCATGCGCATCGCGAAATTACCGGCGAGCCCCTGACGTCGCACGAGGCTCTGGTAACCCACGAGCGGAATACTCGCCACCAGCACGACGCCAAAGACCACCATGGTCTGGCGTTCGCTCGCAAAGAGGTGCACGCGATCGACCGTCGTCAGCCAGTCGACGAGATGCCCAAGCATCCGAAAGAGCGACGCTTCAAAAACGCCGATCGCCGCCGTCGCCAAGGTCATGAACAAGATCTGTCGACGCACGCCGCGCGTGCAGGCCCAGAAGAACGCGATCAGGCCCGTCGGCAAACGTTCCGGTTCGTGCTCCGGATAAGGGTCGACGACGCGTTCGAACTGACGAAACATCTTCCTCTCCACGCCCGCATCATGAGGGCCGCCCGATGCACGCGCGTCGGGCGATTCCGTCAGGCATCAATCAACTTGATTTAACTGAGCGAATTATCGCACGCCGCACCGATCACTGGGCCGGGAAGCCTCCCCCGCACGGCTGTCATGGACAATGTGGTATCAATGCGTCCTCGCGACCGCTCACCCGTCACCGTCTCATGAATCGTCACTTCCTTTGCCTTGTGGGCTTGCTGCTCCTGCACGACACGGTCTGCCTTGCCGAGGACGCCGAGCGCGCGGCACCCGAGTCCTTAGCCCTGCACGGGCAACTGACCTACACGGTGCAATCGGTGGGCTCGTTCACCGCGCCCTACAGCGGCGCCAACAGCCTGCACCCGAACCAGACGCGCTCGACCACGGATGCCACGCTCTATGCCGGTGCTCGACTCGCGCAGGGTCTCGAGGCGTGGATCAATGTCGAGGTTGACCAGGGGTTTGGCCTCGACAACACCTTAGGCACGGCCGGCTTTCCGAGCGGGGAGGCCTACAAGGTGGGGCGCTCAGGTCCGTACCTGCGGCTACCCCGGCTATTCGTACGCGAGACGGTGAATCTGGAGGGGGAGACGTCGCCGGTCGCTTCTCAGGCCAATCAACTGGCCGGTCGGCAATCGGCACACCGATGGGTGTTCACGGCCGGCAAATTCGGTGTCACCGACATTTTCGATGCGAGCCAGTACGCCCACGACCCGCGGCACGACTTTCTGAACTGGACGGCGATCGATGCCGGCAACTTCGACTACGCGGCGGACGCGTGGGGTTTTTCGGTCGGCGCCGCGGCGGAACGCTATGCCGGCGACTGGGTCACGCGCTTAGGGCTCTTTGATCTGTCGAGCATCCCCAACAGCGCGCATCTAACGCCCGGCTTTCATCAGTTCCAGTGGGTCGGCGAACTGGAGCATCGCCACCAATGGCGCGGACACGATGGCAAGGCACTCGTCACGGCCTTCGCGAGCCGCGCACAGATGGGAAAACTGGCCGATGCCACAGCCGTGGCAATAGCCGATGGCTCGGTTCCGGATGTCGCCGCAGTTCGCCACCGCGATCAACGTATCGGCGTCAGTCTCCTCGCCGAGCAAGCGTTGTCGGCCGATCTCGGCGCCTTCTTGCGGATCGGCCAGAGCGATGGTCGGTTCGAGGCCTACGAGTTCACGGACATCGACCGTGCGATCTCGGTGGGTCTGTCATCCGCGGGTAGCCGCTGGCATCGCCCCGCGGATACGGTGGGTCTTGCGGTGATGCGCAATGATCTTTCGGCGGATCGTGCGCGCTATCTGGCGCTGGGGGGACTCGGGATCCTGATCGGCGACGGGGCGTTGCATCGCGTCGCTGCAGAATCCATCGTCGAAGCGTATTACGCGATCGCGCTGGGTTCGTGGGGGGCGCTGACGCTGGATCTGCAGCGAGTGGACAACCCCGCCTACAACGCCGAGCGCGGTCCCCTCACCATCGGCGCGGTACGCTTGCACGCGCAGTTCTAATCGGCACTATTGAACGCCCCGCCCGCGAGCGGACGGGGCGATTCCGGTGGGCTCAGCTCCAGTCGCCGCCGCCACCACCGTCGGAGAAGCCGCCTCCACCGCCGTCGTCCCAGCCACCGGAGACGCCGAAATCATTGCCACCGAGGTCATTGTTCGGGTCGACGTAGGCCTGCTGCGAGGGCTCGACGTAATCCGGATGACCAGGCTCGAACACGCGTCGGGCCAAGGCTTCGCCCGCGACGATACCGGCGCCCACGGCGAGGCCTGAGGCCACACTGCCCATGATGCCGGAGCCCTGGTTCATGACACCGGGGCCGTAGCCATAACCGTAGCCCGGTCCACCCATTGGCGTGGGTCCTCCCATGCCGCCATTCGGGCCCATGCCGGGGCCATAACCACCGCCCGGCGGCATCATCACCGTCTGGCGCTGACGACGGATCAGCACGATCACGAGCAGGACGGCACCGCCCAGCAGCAGGATCGGCAACCAGGGAATGCCCGATCCGCCCGAGCGCGGCACCCGGTCGGCACGCACCATGCCGGAGCCGGCAAGACCGGCACGCAGTTCGGCGACCGCCCGCGGACTCATCTTCGGCAATCCGGGCGAGAGTTGTTCCGCCTTGGCCAACTCGGCGCGCGCGCGGTCGAGTTTGCCGGCGCGGTATTCGACTTCGGCGCTGACAAAGTGGGCCGTCGCGCTGTCCGGATGCTCGGCCAGCACCTGCTGCATCATGGCTTCGGCTTCCGCGATCCGGCCGGATCGGGTGGCCTGATACACATCATCCACGGTGGGGCTGGCAGCGAAAGCCAGGCTTGAAAAGCCCAAGGCCACGACAGCCAACAAGCGAGGCAGTATCGATGGGGTCACGCGGTCACTCCAGTTAAAAGGACTCAGACACTCAGACCAACTCGGTTCGACGTCGGTTCCCGACAGTGTGCGCCGTTCCGATGACAGTCCGGCACAACATGGGGGAGCACGGCCACAATTCTAGGCCCCAAAGCCCAAAAGAGGCGCGAGCGGCGGTCGACCGATGGTTTTCTGCGACGAAGGCACTGGCTCAGCGGATCAGCGACTCGATCTGCGCCAGATCCCCGCCCGAGCCACCGAGATACTCCCGCGCCCGGGCGAGCTTGGTGAACACATCCTCGTAGCCGGTCGCCACGCCATCCGGATCCACATAGGTATAGCCGCCGCTGACGTGGAAGAGCGTGACCATCTCCTCGCCCCCCTCGACCACGAGGGTATGGGTTTCACCGGGCGGTTCGAACACGTAATCGCCTGCCCGTGCCGTCCACGGATGCTCGAGATAGCGCCACTGCCCACGCAAGGTGAAGGCGTGCACCGCCCCGCTATGCCGATGGCGCGACAACACCCCTGCCGCCTGCACGCGCAACAGGTTCACATAGGCGCCAGAGGAGACATCGAACACCAGCGGCCGGAACCACACGCCCGCCGCTTGCGGGATCCACAAGCCTTCGTCGAGGGAAAGCGCACCGGGCGTGTAGAGCTCCGGTCGCATGCCGTAGGGCTGTGGCTTGCGATACGGGATCGCGTTCTCACTCATCGCAGAACTCCTGTCGCGGCGCGCCTGTGGGCCGCAGAAGCGCTCACTCGTCGAACTGAAAGCGACCTGCCATCGCGATCGTCTGCAAGGGCTTACGCGGCGAGGGCATCTCGCGCGCTTGCAAGGCCTCTGGCAGCGACTCCGCGGGGCCCTGTCGGCCGATCGCAAAGACGGCCTCGAGGTGATACTCGGCAGGCGCGCCGATGACCGAGCGCAGCTGTTCGAAATCAACGCCGGTCATCGCGTGGGTGCTCCAACCGGCTGCCGTGGCCTGCAGCGCCACACTGAGCCAGGCCGCACCGGTATCAAACGAATGCGAGCGATTGGGTTGTGTCTCGCCGCTGTACGGCGAGACCATCACGGTCTTCGACAACACCACAACGAGGGCCGAGGCGTGCGCCGTCCACGCCTGGTTGAAGGGTACGAGCGTGGCGTGGATGGCCGCCCACTCCGCCGACGGACGGCACGCATAGACAAAGCGCCACGGCTGGTTGTTCATCGACGAGGGCGCCCAACGGGCGGCTTCGAGCAACCCTAAGAGGGCGCTCTCGGCGATCGGCTCATCGGTGAACGCTCGCGGCGACCAGCGCTGCGTGAAGAGCGGCAGGATGGGATGTTCAGTCTCGCGTACGTTGGCGGCAGGCGAGGTCGGCTTGAGGTCACTCATCAGGGCTTCAACTCCGTGTATTTGCGCATCGACCCGCGGGCGAGGTCCGCCGGGTACTTCGCCGCGTTTTTTTCGATTTTATCGGCCGCCGCAGCGATCAGCTCCACTTCAAGCTTGTCGGCGAGGCGAACGAGGTAAAGCAGCACGTCCGCGAGTTCCTCGCGGACCGCTTCGCGCTGTTCGGCGTTCAAGGCCGTGGCGGCCTCAGGGGTGAGCCACTGGAAGTGCTCCATCAACTCCGACACTTCGACCGACAAGGCCATGACGAGGTTCTTGGGAGAGTGAAACTGATCCCAATCGCGTTCGGCGGCGAATTGCCGCAACGCATGCGTCAACGCTCGCAGGGAATCGGGTGGCCTCTCATCCGTCATCGCGATCACCGCCGTCCAAAACGGGCCGTCACTCTACCGCGTCAGAAACGGGGACGGTGAATTTCGAAAAAAACAGTCGCTGGATCGACGCGACCAGACTTCTCACGACCCTTTGAAGATGCCGACATAAGTGCTTGTTTAATGGTCCGCACAACTCAATCTCGAGCCATGAGTTCAGGTGTTTTTTGACATCAGAACTCGTCGCTCAGACGTCGATAGCAGGTGTTGTCGCAAGGCAGAGACGCTAGCGACCCTACTCGCGCTGAGAGCCAGCCCGTATCGTCTGCCTAACGACTACTCGAGCGATTGATCGACACCATGCCGAATTGGTTCCGCCGCAAACGTCCCGCACCTGTTGAAGCCGTTCGTGACTTCGTCGACACGATCGAATTCATCAACCTGCTGCTCGCCAAAGAACTGGCGGAGCAGGAAACGACGCTCGGCGCGATGCGCGTGTCGGATGCCCGTCGCGTCGCCAACGGATCGCACGTCAGCCGCTGATCGAAGACCGCGCGCCAATGCATCGGCGTGCTTGAGGCTGTAGACACCGCCCTTCCGTTAATCGTCCCCATCGAGCGCACACGTCACCGGCGTCGCGCCGAGTACGTCCGTCAGGACCTGCGGCACGATCCCGATCAGAAACCCCCGCCTGCCACCGTTGATCGCAATCCGCGGCAGCGTGAGGATCGTGTTCTCCACATAGACGGGCATGCGTTTGCGAGTGGCGAAAGGCGACGTACCACCGACTAGGTACCCACTGTGCCGATTCGCCGTCTCAGGGGTGCACGGGGCTACCGACTTACGCCCGATCTGCCGCGCGAGGTTCTTGGTCGAGACAGTCTTGTTGCCATGCATGAGCACCACGAGCGGCGCCGCACTCTCGTCCTGCATGATCAGCGTCTTGACGACCGTGAAGGGGTCGAACCCTAAGACCTCGGCACTGTGACGTGCGCCGCCGTGTTCGACGTACTCGTACGTGTGCTCGGTGTAGGGCACCTGCTGCTTTTTGAGGAACGCCGTCGCCGGCGTTTCAGAGACGTGTTTACTCTTGCTCATCGGTCGGACCACTGTGACCCGCACAGTATGGCGGGTCAGCGCTGCGCCGTTAAGCCGGTGACGGCTCAGCCCATGCCGCAACGGCGGCCTTTAGGATCGCAAGATCTCGGGTCCGGCCGGTGGGCGACGCGGACTGCCCGATCGCCTCGGCCGCGGCGGTGGGTTCGAACCAGCGGATCTGCCAGGTCTCCTTCGGGTCGAAGGCTTGTGGTGAACCGACCGGTCGCAGGAGAAACATCACCGTCGTGGTGGTCGTGCCGGCAAAGACGACGGGGATCATGCCGCAGATCTCAGCGAAGTAGCCGGTTTCTTCGCGCACTTCGCGCAAAGCGGCCTCGGCCGGTGACTCGCCCGGATCCGGACGGCCTTTCGCAAAAGTCCACGTATAGCCGCCAAAGTGATTCGCCGGCTCGCGCAAGAGCACGCGTCCCTCAGCATCCATCAGCACGCCGCCGTAGGCCTCCGCCTTCGGGACCGACAAGGCTGGCGTCTTCGAAGTCACCTGCACCGGCAATGGTTCCAGCCCCAAGAGCGCGTGCCAGACATCCCCATAGACCGCCGCGCGTGCGTGGCCGTGCTCTTTGGCAACAGCCTTTTTGAAGTTGGCGTAGTCGATCTTGCGTACACACTCGACCATGGCCTTGGCCACCGACTCGCGGGGCGCCGTTGCTCGATATGCATAATCCGACCCGGTGTGCGCGGCGATGGCACTCAACTCCGGTAACACGCTCGATCGCAGGGCCTCGAGGTCCGCGCGTACGCGGGCGCGCAGCGTCAACTGACCCTTCGCCGCATCGCCGGGCTTTTGCACGATGCTCACAAATCCGTCTCGTCCGATAATCCACATCACGACGCTCCTTCCTTAGATGCCGAGCCCCGGTCGGTCCGCGACCTGCGCCCATAGTGAGTCCGCCTTCTGCGTGAGCAGGTCGCGGCATTCCAAGCCATCGAGCCAACGCGCGGGGATCGCACCCATCCCCTTCATGAGGCCGAGGAACTGCCCGGCCACGGCGGCCGTGGAATCCGAATCCCCGGAATGATTCGCCGCGAGAACAACGCCAGCCTCGAGATCAGCGGTGACCAGTGCGCAGTACACGGCAATGGCGAGCGTCTCTTCGGCCACCCACCCGCCGCCTAACGACTCGACCGTTGCGGCATCGGCGACACCGCGCGCGGCTGCAGCGACGGCGCGGGTCAAGGCCGTGCTCGTCTCATCAGAACGGCGATGTGAGGTCAGCAACTGCTGCGCCGTGTCGATGGCCGCCAAGAGGGAATGGCCTTCCGCCAACCGGGCGATAATCGCCGCAGTCGCGCCACTCGCGAGATGGCCGGTGGGATGACCGTGCGTGATCGCGGCCGAACGACAGCCCCACTCGAAGGCGCTACGGGCGGCATTCGGCAACCCCACGGCGACAAGGCCGATCGGTGCCACCCGCATCACACCACCGCAGCCCTTGCGGTCATTGTCGGCATAGACGGCCGTCAGGTCCGTCAACGCGGCCAATGACGACAAACAGGTCAATCCGGGGGCCCGCGCAGCGTTCAACGCCGCGACCTTGCGAAGGTCGGCCGCATGGCCCTGTGGCAAGGCACAGTGCGCCCCTTGCCCCTGCGACTCAAGCCAGTGCAGATAGGCCGCCGTGAGCGCCCGACCGACGAGTGCGTCACCTCGGACGAATGCCGTCGCATCCGCGTCCGCGGCATCGAGCAGCGCCGCCGCGGTATAGAGCGTCATCTGGGTGTCGTCCGTGATCTGCCCACCGATCGAGGGCGCGTAGTCACGAATGCCAGCCGGCCCATACGTTGCCCGAATGGCCGCGAGGCTTAAAAACTCCACCGCGCCGCCGAGCGCATCCCCGACGGCACCGGCCAGCAGGCAGGCCCGGAAACGGTCTCTTTGCATCCCGTGATCCTTCACATCAGCTCCATTAGTGTTACAGGGCAACTTGTTAGGTTGCACAGTACCACTTATATTTCTACACTGTCAACGCACCCCTCACCGGATCGCGTTCCGATGCCAACGACCCTGCCCCCCGCACTGCCGGCCGAGCGCCCCCTCGTGAGCGTGGATCTGGCGATCTTCACCGTCCGAGCCGATCGCCTGCATGTCCTCCTCGTGCGCCGCCCCGCCGATGCATCCGAGCCGTTTCCGCACCAGTGGGCTCTGCCCGGCGGATTCATCCAGGTCGGTCGCGATCAAACACTCGAAGACTGCGCGCGGCGAAAACTCTTGGAGAAAACTGGCATCGACTCACCGTATCTGGAGCAAGTGGGTGCGGTGGGCTCGGCCACCCGCGATCCGCGTGGCTGGTCTGTCACTCACGTCTACTTCGCCCTCATCCCGAGCGACGACGTGGTCTTGCAGCCCGGTGCCAATGCGAGCGAGGCGCAGTGGCATCCCCTCATCGAACAGGCGGTGACGGAATCGCTCGCCTTTGATCATGCTCAGCTGCTTAGCCAAGCGATCGAACGCTTACACGCAAAGGTCGAATACACCTCGTTGCCCGCATTCTTGTGTCCGGAACCCTTCACGCTGCCGGAACTGCAACGCAGCTACGAAATCGTCCTCGACCGAGCCGTGGAGAAAAGCGCGTTTCGCAAGCGCATTTTTGCCCAAGCTTTCTTAGAGGAGACCGGCGAGACACGTATCACTGGCAAACGACCCGCCGCACTCTATCGGCTGCGCTATCGCGATCGACCCGCGTATTTCCCACGTACGTTCAGTCCGCGCTCTTAATAAGTCAAATTCTGCGGAAATCATGACGGAACTGTCATTTTAATCACCTTGCGAATGCGCCGCGCCGAATGCTATTTGTGCGCCTGTCGTGACGGCGTCACGCGCTGGTCGGCCTTCGTCGGCATCACCAAAGTTCGAATAAAAAATGGCGGCCGAATGCTGTGCAGGTGGCTCTCCACATGCCGTCATCGCCGCGACAGGGGACAGGGATTCGTCGATGAGCGCGTTGGCCGCCGACATACACCAGGGATTTATGGCGCCAGATTACTATCTGGATCCGTACAAGACCTATGCCGCCTGCCGTGAGCACGATCGCTACAGCACAGTGCCCAATAGCGGCGGCACCTTAGGCATCTTCGGCCATCAGGATGCCGCGGCGCTGTTGACGGCGGCGACCGTACAACCGGCGCGTCTGCGCACGTTCTTTCCGGTCCCGGATCCGGATCTCATCGAATTTGAGAGTCTGCAGCGCTGGATCAGTCGCACAATCCTGCACTCGCAAGCCGACGAGCATCAGCGATTGCGCCGGTTGCTCGAGAGACCGCTGTCACCGATACCCGTGCAGCGTTACGAAGCCGTGATTGAAGACACGGTTCACCAGCAGTTGAGTCGCTTACCCAAACGCCGGCCACTGGATGTGGTCAAAGACTATGCAGGTGTGCTGCCCACGCAGGTCATCGGACGTTTGCTGGGTCTCGCGCCGGACGCTTGGCCGAGTGTACAGGCTGCAGTGAGTGCCCTCGCCCATTGGACGGACAACACCCATCGCTCGCGACGCGACACCTGCGCCGCGCGCGATGCCGTCGATACCTTGACGATGCAGCTGCTCGCAGCGCTTGAGCGCGGAGAAGGCCCCTTGCTGGACGGCCTCGTGGGCCGCACGCCGCCCGGCCCCCAAGCCGTCGACGAGATCATCGTGCAGTGCATTCTCTTTCTCGTCGCCGGGCGGGCGACGCTGCGCAACCTCATCGCCAATGCCGTGCACCTGACGAGTACGCATCGCGACGTCCGCGAGGCGCTCGCCGATGGCCGTCTGACGGCGAACGCCATCATCGATGAGACCTTGCGCGTCGAGTCGCCGATCCAGTTTCTGCATCGTACGGTGGATGATCCGTTCACCGGCACGCTCGGTGAAATCCCGGCAGATACCGCCGTGCTAATTTGTATCGGCAGCGCACAGCGCGATCCCACCGTCGTCCGAAATGCTGATCGCTTCGATCCGTGGCGCACACAGCCGTCGACCCTTGCCTTCGGAATGGCCGGAAGATCCTGTCTAGGACGAGCACTCGCGCGCCTGACGGCAGGGAAAGCCCTGCAGAGCCTGCTACAGCAGCGTCCCGCGTTGAAGACGGCCGTCCCCGCGCGCTGGGGCCGCACGTTTTACTACCGCGGCATCGCCGAACTCACGCTCGACCCCTGATCCGATTGCGTTCCGGCAAGCCCGGGCATTAAATGGCGTTCTCCTTTCGAAGTGGAACTCCCATGACCACCTTGCTGCGTCTCTGTTTGCTGCTCTTCGTGACCTCCCTCTCCGCCGCCGCCGTGCCGCGTGACACGCCCGAGGGTGAAGCGCGCTTCCGCTCCTTGTACAAAGAACTGGTCGAAACCAACACCACATTTTCCGCCGGCAGCTGCACGCTGGCCGCCGAGAAGATGGCTGCGCGCCTGGAGGCTGCGGGTTTTGCCAAAAGCGATCTGCACCTCATGGTGGATCCGGCGTACCCGAAGGACGGCATGCTCGTCGCGGTCTATCCGGGTCGCGATATGCAGCGCAAGGCGATCTTGTTGCTTGCTCATATCGACGTTGTCGAAGCCAAGCGCGAAGATTGGACGCGCGACCCGTTCACGCTGGTGGAAGAGAACGGCAACTTTTATGCGCGCGGGGCGCTGGATGACAAATCCCAGGCAGCGATTTGGACAGACCTGTTTGTACGACTGCGCGCCGAGCACTACGTCCCGCCACGTCCGCTCAAGCTCGCGCTCACCTGCGGTGAGGAGGGTGGCGGCCAGTTGAACGGGGCGCAGTGGCTGACCCAGCATCATCGCGATCTTCTGGATGCCGAGTTCGCACTCAATGAAGGCGCGGGTGGCGAACTGGATGCTGAAGGCCATCGCGTCGCTCTTGAAGTCGAGGCAGCGGAAAAACTGCCGGTGAACTATCAGCTGGAAGTGACCAATTCGGGCGGTCACAGCTCGCGTCCACGGAAGGATAATGCGATTTATGCACTCTCGGCGGCACTAACCAAGATCAGCCAGTATGAATTCCCAGCGCAGTTTGGGGATGCGAACCGCGGTTACTTCGCAGCGATGGCCAAAGTGATGGCCGCCAAGGGTGAGCACGCAGTGGCCGATGCCATGAATGCGTTCTTGCGCAATCCAGCCGATCAAAAAGCCATCGACAAGGTCTCTGCGGCCGACGTGTCGTGGAATGCCATGCTGCGCACTACCTGCGTTGCCACTCAGCTGTCCGGCGGCCATGCGCCGAATGCGCTGCCGCAGCGCGCGCGCGCCAATATCAATTGCCGCATCTACCCGGGTGTCGCGGCCGAAGCGGTCCGCATGACACTCGAACAGGTGGTTGGCGATAGCAGCATCAGCGTAACCTTGCCTGCGGAACGCGGCGTCGATCGCAGCACGCCCTCATCGCCGCCGCCCTTGGGTCGCGCCATTTTGCAGCCGATCGAAGAACTCACCGCCGAGTTCTGGCCCGGCGTGCCGGTCTTGCCGATGCTTCAGCCAGGTGCGACAGATGGTGCGTTCCTGAACGGCGCAAACATCCCGACCTATGGAATTGAACCGGTGTTTATGGGCCCGGACTTAGGCCATATCCACGGCTTGAACGAGTACGTCTCCGTGCAGTCCCTCATGGAGGGACGTGAGTTTCTCTACCGCCTGGTGAAGCGCTACGCGGAGGCGCCGTGAACCTAGCGCTGTCCGACGACGACCGCGCCTTTCAAGACGCGGTCCGCGCATTCATCGCGGCCCATCTGCCCGCTGACATCGCGCAGCGGCAGTTGTCGGGAGGACGCCTCGATCCAAGCGACATTCGTCGCTGGCAGGCGATCCTGAACGATCACGGGTACGGCGCCATCCACTGGCCAGTGCCGTTTGGCGGCCAGGACGCCTCGCCGCTGCGCCAATATTTGTTTGAACTTGAGTGCGCACTCGCGGGCGCACCGCCGCAATTATCGTTTGGCGTGCGTATGCTGGCGCCCGTGCTGATGCGTTTCGGCACGGGCGAGCAACAACGGTCGTTCCTGCCGTCCATCCTCACCGGCGAGACGTGGTGGTGTCAGGGTTACTCTGAACCCGGTGCCGGCTCGGATCTGGCGTCTTTGCGGACATCAGCGGTGTTGGACGGCGACCATTACGTGGTCAACGGTCAGAAGTGCTGGAACACACTCGGCCAACATGCCGACTGGATCTTTTGTCTCGTCCGCACGGATGCCACCAGCAAGCCCCAGCGCGGCATCACGATGTTGCTCATCAACATGAAGACGCCGGGTATCACCGTGCGCCCGACGGTGTTGTTGGATGGCACTTCGGAGGTCAACGATATCTACTTCGACAACGTCCAGGTGCCCGTCAGCCAACGCGTGGGCGCTGAGAATGAAGGCTGGACGATCGCGAAGTTCCTGCTCGTACATGAGCGCACCAATATCGCCGGCGTGCCGTGGTCAAAGCGCGACTTCGCGCGCCTCCTGCGCATTGCTCAGGTAGCAACCCGTCACGGGCGGCCGTTGCTAGACGATCCAGACTTCAGCCGACGCCTCGCGCGCCTGGAGATCGATCTGAACGTCATCGAGTACACGAATCTGCGCATGCTCTCGGCAGCCTCGGGCGATCTCACAACGCCGTCGATCTTGAAAATCCGCGGCAGCGAGATCCGCCAAGCAATCAGTGCCTTGACCCTCGAGGCTCTAGGCACCTCCGCTCTTCGCCTGCACAGCGTGAGTGGTGAAGCGCCGATGCCGGAGGATGATCTGACGCGCGGTGTCGCGGCGAGTTATCTGAATCTGCGCAAGCTGTCGATTTACGGTGGTTCCAATGAAATTCAGAAGAACATCGTGTCGCAACTGACGATTGGACTGTGAGGCCACCCCATGGATTTTCAATTCACTGAGGAACAGCGCCTGCTCGTCGAGACGCTGAACCGATGCCTCACCGACGAGGCGACCTTCGATCAGCGCAAACAAACCCTGCGCTCAGCAGACGGCTGGTCACACGCATTGTGGTCCACGTTGTGTGGGCTCGGCGTGCCGGCCACGCTCATCGACGAGGTGAGCGGCGGACTCGGCGGTAGCGCCATCGAACTCGCGCTTGTCTGCCAGGCGGCCGGTCAGGCCTTGCTGCTCGAGCCAGTGTCTAGCGTGCTCGTCGCACATGCCGCCTTTAGCCGCTACGCACCCCCCGCGCTTCGCGCCGACATCGGCGACACGCTCATCGCAGGTGAGAAGCTCTTAGTGCCGGTAATCGACGATCGTCACGGCAGTCTGCTCGCGACCCCCGCTGCCGACGGCCTGCAGATCTCAGGACAGGCCGCGGTGGTGTATCACGCACCCCTCGCCGATTACTGGCTGGTCGCCGTCTCAACGCGAACAGGGGCGCCGGCCGACACACTCGTGATTGTGCCGCGCACGGCGGCAGGGGTGTCTCTCAAGACTTATCAGACCGTCGATGGTCAACGCGCTGCGGACCTGCACTTCGATGGCGTTGCCGTCCCCTCCTCGGCCATCTGGGTGACGGGCGATCGCGCGGCAGTGGAGTGGGTAATCGACTGCGGCATACTCGCCCTGGCCGCCGATACGCTCGGCAGCGTCGAGCGCACCTTGAACCTCACCATCGACTATCTCAAGAACCGCCAGCAGTTTGGCGGCCCTATCGGCCGCTTTCAGGCCCTGCAACATCGAGTGGTCGTTGCCCTGTCGAAGGTCGAG
This sequence comes from Gammaproteobacteria bacterium, assembly GCA_947455595.1. Taxonomy (GTDB): domain Bacteria; phylum Pseudomonadota; class Gammaproteobacteria; order Steroidobacterales; family Steroidobacteraceae; genus CAIKZZ01. The sequence goes on along the minus strand of CANGOP010000011.1, from coordinate 59,634 downwards.
GAACTGCGGACGTGGCTGTGGGTCACTGCAGCACGGTTCCACGGCGCCTTGGCCGATCGACGCCTCGATGTGAGGGCCCTGCACGTACTCGCGTGCGAGACTGCACGCCATGTGGGTGAGGAAGCGGTGCAGTTACACGGGGGTATGGGCGTGACCGAGGAGATGGAGGTCAGCCACCACTTTCGTCGCCTCGTGGCCGCCGGCATTCGCTATGGCTCGCGGGATGAGCATCTCGCGGCCTACGCGCAGCACCGCTTCGCCCGCAGCGGGACACCCGTCTAAACCGGAAACGGCTCGTCCGCGCCCCAGGCGAGGACGACGCCGTTGCCGACGGTTTCCTCCAGGTCAATCCGCGTGAGCGCCGGCAGCAGCGCGGCGGCCTCTGCGCGAATCCACTGCGCCACCGCCGGTGTCCGCTGTGAGGCCAAACCCGGCAACGCGCTGAGCGGACGGTGATCCAGCGCGTCGTAGATCGGCGCAAACAGTCGTTGGACGTCCGCAAAATCCAAGGCCCAGCCGAGGACCGGGTCCAACGGGGCACTCAAGTGCAAGCGCAGCCGATACGTATGGCCGTGCGTCCGTCGCCGCGGATCCGTTGCTGCCGCACCTTCGATCTGCACGGCGGCATCGAAAGTGAAGGCGCGCCAGATGCTGTGTCGCTGCCCGTCATAGGTCGCGCCACAACGACCTGTCTCATACACCGTGACGGTCTGAAGGCCCACCAAGGATGGTTGCAGCTGAACCCACAACCACTGCGCCAGACACTCACTCGTGGGATTGGACAAGCCCTCGATGTCATTCAGGCAGTCATAGGTGAGGCGCGCACCCAAGGGTGCCCACGCCGCGTCAATCGCAGCACCATCGACCCGTGCTCGAATCAGGACTTCGAACGAATGCCCGTGCAGACGACCACATTTGTGGCCCTCGGGCACGTTCGGCAAAAAATGGGCAGCTTCGAACGCATACCGGTACGCATGGATAACGCCCTGTTGCGCGGTCCATTCCACGCGCCGGAACGGTGTGGGTGCGACCACGACGCGGGACAGATCAAAAGCCGACAGAGAGGTGGCGATCGCTACCGCCAAACCCTCATCGGAGGGATCGGCATACTGCGTATTGAGATCGGCATAGTCGTAAGAGGCGACCGCCTGCTGTAACGAGCGCGACAGGATCCCGACCGCATCCGCCGACCCCTCAGGGTCCGCACTGGCGTACGTGCTACGGGCCGCCACATCCACGACAAAACCATGGCCGTGCCGACCACAGAGACGCCCGTCCGACGCGCCCGGCAAAGAGCGCGCCGCCTCAAAACGGGCACGGGCAGTGGTCAGCAAGTGGGTCACGGCGACTCCGGTCAGGGCGCGCACAATACCCGACTAGGCATCGCGACGCACGGCCAGAAGGTGCTAGGCAGGCGACGCGGCGGGCCAAATGCGGGGGAAGTCCGCCGCTGGAAGCTCGGCACCGTCCTCAAGCATCAGGTGCGCGAAGGGCGGCGAGGTGCGGCCGGGACGCTTCGCAAAGCGCGCGTCATCACCGACCCAGCGGGCCGAGAACACGCGCCGGGGACAGCGGGCTGTGTTGGCAGCTGCGCCATGCAGGGTGCGGAAATTGAAGGCCACCGCATCACCGGGCTCCACTGCCCACGAGAGGATGCGATAGGCGTCACGATTTGCCTCAATGTCCCGCGGCGCATCGAAATCCCCGCCCTGCGCATACAGTGCCGACCCGTCAAAGCGATCCGGACGAAAACCCTTCTCGCTCCACCGGTGCGAGGTGGCCACACATTGCAACGAAATGGCCTGCTCCACCGGATCCAGCGGCGTCCAGAAACTGACCGACTGTTCACCGCGCACGCAGTAGTACGGCTCGTCCTGATGCCACGGTGTGACGGTGCTATTGCCCGGCCACTTGATCAGCGTGTGGTCATGAAAAAAGCGCGCGGAGTTCGACTGCATTAACTGCGCCGCGATAGCCGCCGCGGGCGATTCGTAGACGTAGCGTTGAAATGCAGGGATGTCGGACCAACGACAAAAGTCCTGGAAAAAGGCCGCAGAACCGTCTTGCGGCCGATAGGTACGCTCGAGCGCACTCGGCGCGGCATGGACCGCCGCCATCCCCTCGCGCAGTGGCTCCACCCAATCGCTAAACACGCCCCGCAACACCACCACGCCATCGCGCTGGAAACTGTCAATATCCTCTTCACTGACCATCACCGTTCGCCTCACCCGAAGTTTAGGGTCCAATCCCTGCCGTCAACGCGAGGCCGATGGCGCGACAGCGGCCGACCCGGATAGATAATCGACCGCCAGATGCACCAGCGTGCTAACGCCCACATCGAGCACGGCTTCGTCGATGTGAAAGCGCGGTGAGTGATTCGGCGGGAACGCATCGGCAGGCGCACCCGGCGTGCGAGCACCTAAGATCACAAACAGGCCAGGGATCTCGTGCTGAAACGCCGAGAAATCTTCACCGCCGGTGGTCGGTTTCGCTTCCACCACGTTCGCGTCCCCCGCAACATGGCGCAACGTCGGTAACATCCGTTGCACCAAGGCAGGGTCGTTGTACGTCACGTCGTAGTGCAAAAGCGGATCGATCTCTACGGTCGCAGTGGCACCCGAGGCTTGTGCGGTTGCTTCCACCAAAGCGTGAAGCTTCTGGCGGGCGGCGACCAACATATGCGGATCCAGGGCCCGGATCGTCCCGATCAGCGTGACCGTGTCGGGAATAATGTTCGACTTGATACCGCCGTGGATGGATCCGACCGTGACGACGATGGGCGCTTGCGTCACGTCCATCATGCGACTGGGAATCGTCTGGATCGCGGAGACCACTTGGGCTGCAATGACGATGGGATCCACGCCGTCCCAGGGCATGGCGCCATGGGTCTGACGACCGTGAATCGTGATCTTGAAGTCGTCCGAACCGGCCATGAGACCGCCAGCGCGATACGCGATGGTCCCCACGTCAGCGAAACTCATGACGTGCAACCCAAAAATGGCGGACGGTTTCGGGTCGGTGGAGAGCACGCCCTCCTTCACCATCCGGCGCGCGCCGTAGTCTTCACCGTCAGGAGCGCCTTCTTCGGCCGGTTGAAAGATGATTTTGACGGTACCCGGCCAATCCTGGCGGGAGCGCGCCAACACTTCGGCAGCCCCGAGAAGAATCGCCATATGAGCGTCGTGCCCGCAGGCATGCATCACACCGGTGGTCTGACCCGCGTACTGCGTGGTTACCGTCGAACGAAACGGCAGATTGACCTCTTCCGTTACCGGCAGCGCATCGAGCTCCGACCGCAAGGCGACCACCGGGCCCGGACGACCACCTTGAAGCACACCAACAACACCGGTCTCGGCAATACCGGTGGTGACCTCGTAGCCGAGCTGGCGCAAGCGATTGGCCACATACTCAGCCGTTTCCACTTCGCGATTGCCCAATTCCGGGTGCGCGTGAATGTGCCGACGAGTCTCAATGACCGATGAGTGAAGCGCACTCGCCAGATGATCCAATTGGGTATTCAGCGCATCACTCGGTGCTGCGCTCGCAGCACCGGTGAGCGTGATTGCAGCCACAAGCAACACCAAGCCGAACTGAGTCCCCAAACGCATAAGATCATCCTGTGTCAGCGTGAGTCGTCCGTCCGGACGTGCAAGCTTTGGCTACGAAGCGGCCTTACATACGGTGCAGCACGCACAGCTTGTGACCATCCGGATCGCGCAGGTAGGCAAGATACAACTTCCCCACGCTGCCCTCGCGAACGCCCGGAGGACCTTCGCAATTGGTGCCACCCGCCGCAAGGCCCGCGGCGTGCCATGCATCACATTGCTCAGGGGACGTGGCCGCGAAGCCCAGCGTCGAACCGTTGGCAGCGGTCGCCGGTTCACCATTGATCGGGCGTGTCACGGAGAACACACCGCCACTGGTTCGGTAGAAAATACGATGCCCGTCGACGAAGGCAGGGGCCACGCCCAGCGTACCCAAGAGGGTGTCGTAAAACGCCTTGGCGCGATCAAGATCGTTGGTGCCAATCATGACGTGTGAAAACATAGGCTCGTTCCTTATCAGTTGCAGAGGGATCGCGCCGTCACCGGGACGGGACTGCGTACGAGGATACCGGTCGCTGACCCGAAGGGGGAGTTTTCCTCCCCCCTCCGGTTGAGCAGCGCTTAGAACCTCTGACCGAATCGCACCCCGATCGTGCGCGGACGATTGACGCCAATGTACGTCGTCGCGCCGCAGGTGGTCGGCTTACATTCCGAATAGCGATAGAGATCCGCCTGCTTGTCAGTCGCGTTGGTGACGAAGACCTCGACCGAGGTCGCATCCTTCTTGACGCCGGCCAGCAGGTCGAGCGTCGCATACGCTTCTTGATCCCCCAAGATCGCCTGATCGACCAACCGCAACGCTGACCGACTGGCCGTCTGATACACGAGCGCGCCTTGCACGTGCGCGTCGTAATTACCAAAGGACCATTCGTAGCGGGCGATCCCATCCGCCTTGAACTTCGGCGTGACCGGCAATTGCGTGCCGGATGGCGCCTCGGGGTTGGGGCAATCGGTCACGAGGTTGCCGTTCGCATCCGGATGCGCGCAGTAGTTCTGTGTGAGCTTCGCATCGACGAGCGTCATCGCGGCCGAGATCGTCAACCCAGGTGTGGGCATCCATTCCAACTGCGACTCCACACCTTTGATCTGCGCCTGACCGGCATTGCGGATCACAGTGAGCGACTGTGTGCCGAGGAAGGCGAACTGGAAGTCCTTCCAGTCTTCGATAAACAGCGCACCGTTGAAACGAACGCGATTGTCCGCCGACGAAGTCTTCCAACCGATCTCGTAGTTCGTGAGGAAGTCAGACTTATAGGGCCCGAAACTACCGTTGCGGTTCACGCCACCCGGACGGAAACCCTTGGAGAAAGTGGCGTAGACCATATGACGATCGTCGAACTTGTAAGTCGCATTAACCTTCGGCGTCGATCCGCTGCCACTGACCGTTTTATCGAGGTTCATGCACGGCGCACCGTTGATGCTGACCGTCGAGAAGCAGGTCGCCTCACCCCAGTAGCTGGCAAACGGCGAGGTGAGACCATAGCCGAAGAACCCGGCCAGCGTGTTCTTGTAATGGAACTCACGCAGTCCAACGGTCAGGTTGAGCTTCTGGTTCACATCCCAGGTCAGCTCACCAAAGACCGCTGAGTCGCGATCCGTGCGCAACTGTTCAGTCAGCCACCAGGTGTGATCCCAACCGGTCACCCAGCTGCTCTGAGCGAGGTTATCGATCACGTAGCGCTGCTCGATACCGTGCTCCTGCCGTTGCAGGAAGATACCGCCCACGAAGCGCACACTGCGGTCCTTAGGCGTCGAAAAGCGCAGTTCGTGACTGGACTTCTTATATCGGTCATTGCCCAGCGTCCGCTGGGAGGGGTCAATCAAGTTATCGGCGTTATCCCGGTAGTAGTTACCCGAACCATAGTGCTGGTCGTAGAAAAACGAGTAGTCCGTATAGTCCGAGGAGGTGTGGTCGTTGCGCTTCAAGAAGGCGCCGGCGTAGGTGACGTCGACGTCCGCTATTTTGCCTTGCACCGTGAGGGCGGCATCCACCCAGTTGTCCTTGGCGTATTCCGGTTCGAAGTGGGTCACGGCGAGCGTGCCAACGTTCGGGTCGTAGGCAAAGACACCGTTGGCGTCCTCGCGCTGCGCCATGAGGGTGGGCGTCACCGTCCATTGATCACCCAGTTGTAGCTTGAGGCTTGCGCGGGCACCCGTCTTCGTGACGTCGTTGTAGTGCTTTTTCGCCACCGCGGTATTGGAGATCGTGATCCCAGAGGTCGGGTAGGTCCGGGTCCCCGGCACGTTGTCGATAAAGCCCGAGTCATGCTCGGTCCAACCGACGAGGCGGACAGCGGCGGTCGGCGAGAGCGGAAGGTTAACGAACCCTTCCCCCAAATACCCCTGTGCCCCGTGCGCGACGGTATTCACTTCGAGGTTGTAGCCGGCCTTGAAGGCCGTCGGATCCGGCTTGTTCGTGATGATGCGGATCGTGCCCGCCTGGGAACTGGCGCCGTAGAGCGTACCCTGTGGGCCGGACAGCGCTTCGACCCGCTCGATGTCGTAGATGTGCACGTCGACGGCGCCCTGGATCGTCGTGATCGGCTGCTCGTCGAGGTAGGTACCCACGCTCGGCTGGGGCCCTGAGTGGTTGCCGTTTTCACCGCTGGCGACGCCACGCATGAACACGCGCGCAAAGCCCGGTGAGGTGCTTTCGTAAGAGACCGATGGCATGTATTTAACATAATCATCGAAACTCTGGACTTTGAGCTCCTCGAGCTTCGCCGTCCCAATCGCCACCAGCGACAAGGGCACGGTCTGCAGACTCTCCGATCGCTTTTGGGCAGTCACGACCACTTCTTCGAGCCCGCCGACGTTTGCTGCGTCCGTCGCAAAGACGGTTCCCGCCGACAATAATCCAAGCGCCGGAGTACCGACCCTCAGCGCGATTGCTATTGCCTGTTGTACGGCATTACGTGCGATCCGAGTCATACCCTTCCCCTTTCGTTAACGGTCCCTATCCGGGCGGTTTCGATCGGCCGGACGGACCTTCAGGCCTCGCCACCGATCCTTTCGGAAACCACGTAGGGTCTTTGTGCGGGGAGAATCGCTAAGCGTCAAGCGGTACCGACTCCCGAACGGGGTGATTTAGGCAGGGAGAGTCGGCCGGATGGCGGGCAAAGGGCCCCGTGCCGAGGCCGCCTCGGGGACATCAAAGCGACGTCCCTCCGCGAGTAACCAGGCGTGAAACGCGGCGCCGGTGGGGGTGTCCAAGGCCGCCCCGTTCCAGGCGAGGAAGTAGGACTCCGGCAGCGGCAAGCCCTCAGCAAAGACGCGTTGCAAATGGCCCTGCGCCAATGCGCTCGCCACCATTGAGTATTGCGCCAAAGCAAAGCCACGGCCTTCGATAGCCGCATCGATGGCGGCACCCGATAAGGAAAAAGTCAGTTCGCTCTTTAAGCGATCACCCGAGACACCGACCGACGGGAACCAATCCCGCCAGGTTGGCGGTGACTGATGGTCCACGCCCCAGTCAATCCATAAGAGGGTTTGCTTGCGCAGATCGCGCGGCTGTCGAATCGGACCAGCACGCTCAAGTAGTGACGGACTTGCCACGACGATGACGTGGTCGGTGAAGAGATGCGACGACCGAGAATAGCCGCGTCTGCGCTGCCCGTAGCTGATGCGAAAGTCCGCTTCCACGCCATCCAGTTTCGATTCGTTATCTAGGCCTTTGACAAGCACACTCGCCAACGGCTCACGTTGCTTCCAATCAAACAGCAACGGCCCTAACCACTTCGTCGCGAGCGACGGTAGCGCGCTCACGATGAGGTGCCGCGATCGCTGTGCGCGATCGACGTCCTCTTGGGCGCGACGCAGTTGTTGAAACCCTGTCGTGATTCGACTCCAGTACATCGAACCCCAACTGGTGATCTCGATGCCGCGTCCGTTCCGTTGCACCAGCCGGACGCCCAGATGCTTCTCGAGAATGTGGATCTGCTGGGTCACGGCGCTAGGCGACACGCCCAGTTCCTCGGCGGCGCGACTGACGCTGCCGGTGCGGCCGACGACTTCGAAGACTTCGATGGACCGCAGGGGCGGTAGTTTGAGCACGGCGCATCTCTCCGATTCGAGGCGACGCCTGCATCGCTCGAATGTTTAGTTTATCTTAAACAAACTGCAGAGAACATGGGGTGACTACCGGGCGTGGGCCCCCTAGTCTCTCTGCCAACGATCGATCGGGGGGCTAAGTCGTGTTCATTCAGAATGCTTGGTACGTGGCGGCGACGGATGCCGAGGTGACGCGCAAGCTCCAAGCCGTCACTGTGATCGGTGAACGCATCGTGCTGTACCGCACCCGCGCCGGTGAGGCGATTGCCCTCGAAGACGCCTGTGTGCACCGCAAGCTCCCCTTGTCGATGGGACGCCTGCGCGACGATACGATCGAATGTGGCTACCACGGAATGGTCTACGACGGATCCGGACGGTGCACCCATGTGCCGGGCATGGATCGCATTCCGACCAGTGCCCGTGTGCGTCGGTATCCCACCGTCTCGCGTTATGGACTGGTTTGGGTGTGGATGGGCGATGAGGCCAAAGCGAACCCTGACGAGATCTTTCAGATCGCTGAGGCCGACAATCCGGCCTGGGGTCGTAATGCGGGCGGTTCGATGACCGTGGCCTGCCATGTTCTCTATATCACCGACAACCTCCTCGACCCCTCGCACGTGGCGTGGGTCCATCAGTCCTCCTTCGGCAACGATGCGTGTGCCGACACCCCGATTCAGACCACGGAAGCGGCCAGCGGCGTGACGGCCTGGCGCTGGATGCGCAATGTCCCCGTGGCGCCCTTCTATCAATCGCTGGTGCGCTTCACCGGCCACTGCGACCGGTTGCAGCACTACGAAGTACGCTACCCCAGTCACGCCTTCATCCGCGCCGTCTTCGTCCCAACCGGTGCAGCCGAGCAGGAAGGCGCGAACCATCCGCTGGCGATGATCATGGACTCATACAACTTCATGACGCCGGTGGATGCGGACACGACCCGTTACTACTGGTTCCAGACGCGCAATTTCGAACCCCACAATGCCGCGCTCTCGGAAGAGATGGATGTGGCCGTGCGCAATGCGTTCGCGGAAGACCGCGTGGTGTTGGAAGCCGTTCACCGTGGCTTCAAAGACCAACGAACCCCGAAAATTGATCTTGCCATCGATCGTGCGCAGTTATTGTTCCGACGTCGCGTAAAGGAACGCCTCGCGGCGGAAGCGACCCCATGAGAGCCGATTCAACGAAGCGTATCGTGGCAGCGCTGAATGAACGTCAGGGTCAGCCACGCTCGGCGGCACGCGCGATGCCGGGCGAGTTCTACACGTCCGAAGCCTGGCTCGAATGGGAAAAGAGCGAACTGTTTCGTCGTGAGTGGATCGCCATCGGACACGAGGGTGAAATACCCAGCGTCGGGGACTACTACACGACCGAGCTCGTCGGTGAACCGCTCTTAGTGGTGCGGACCAACGAGGGGGTGCAGGTGCACTCCAATGTCTGTCGCCATCGCGGCTCTCTGGTGGCGCGCGATCGCGGTCATGCCGTCCGCTTTACCTGCCCATATCACGCGTGGACATATGGCTTGGATGGTGCACTCGCTGCTGCGCCGCTCATGAACGGAACGAGTCTTGATAAGCGAACCTGTCGCTTACCGAGCATCGCCTGCACGCTTTGGCATGGCTACATCTTCGTGAATCTCAGCGGCGACGCAGCCCCACTGTTGCCTCGCCTCAGCGGAATCGAGTCGGTGGTTGCTAATTACCAAGACGCGTCGCGACGATTCTTGTACGGCGCCGATGAAGTCTGGGCCACCAACTGGAAATGCCTCGCGGAAAACTTCATGGAGGGTTATCACCTCTCTCCGCTACATGCCAAAACGCTCCATGCGGTCACGCCCACCCATCTGTGCGAAAAACTCACGCCCTCGGACGATTACACCGGTTACCGCGCCAACTTCGCGCCGAGCTGTCCGGAACGCGGACCCTATCCACCGACCCTTACCGATCTCGAAAGGCGCTCCGATGCCTTTTACTGGATCTTCCCAGGCTTCGTGATCGGCATCTGCCCGCACTTCACGCTGTACATGTGCCTGCGCCCAACCGATGTCGGTCATGTCGGCATCCGCTGGGGCGTGACCGGGTCCGCGCAACTGACGCCGGATGATCCGGTGGTCACCGACTATGTCGCCTTATGCGCGGAGTTCAGCGCCGAAGACCGCCAAGAACTCGAGGTTCTCTGGCGCGGGCTGCACAGCGCCCTGTACGAACCGGGTCCGCTGGCACCGGACGCCTTCGAGGGCACGATTGAAGACATGATCCAGTATGTGGCCCGTCGTTGGGCACAGACCGCCAAAAGAGACCCCCATGACCGCACCTGAGCATCCGATCATCTTCTGCAAGAGTGAGCGGGCGACAACTTGGGTAGCGGAGACGGACTCGCTGCTCAGCGCCGCCGAGAGCGCCGGCATTGATGCTCCGTTCGCCTGTCGCTCGGGGTTTTGCGGCACCTGCGTCACTCGCTTAATCGACGGCACGGTGACGTATACGACGGAACCCTTGTGGGATCTGGCGGCAGATGAAATATTGCTGTGCTGCAGCCAACCCACATCCAGCCTTAAACTGGACCTCTAAGCGAATTCACCGGATGACCCGGCGATGCGACCAGCGCATCGTCAGTCCCTGATCGAGGATCTCATGGCATCGACTCCCACCCGTTCCCGCGCCTTCACGCTCAGCATCGGCGACCACGATCTGGATCTGGCGACCTTGCGTCGCGTGTACCGACAACCTGTGCGGGTCACCCTGACCAGCAGTGCGGTCGCCGCCGTCAAAAAGAGTGTGGCTGTCGTGGACAAGGTGATCGCCAGCGGCCAAACCGCCTATGGCATCAACACCGGCTTTGGTCTGCTCGCGCAGACGCGCATCCCCAAGGACGATTTGCGGACACTGCAAAAGAACATCGTCCTCTCCCATGCCGCCGGAACCGGCGCATTGCTGTCCGACGAAGTCGTGCGGCTCATTCTCGTGCTCAAGATCGCGAGTCTTGCGCAAGGCTATTCGGGCATCCGCATCGAAACGTTGAAGGGCCTCATGGCGCTACTCGAGCATGAGGTATATCCGTGCATCCCGGGACAAGGTTCAGTCGGTGCTTCGGGTGACTTGGCCCCGCTCGCCCACATGGTGGCGATATTGCTCGGCTACGGCGAGGCCCGGGTCGGCGGGAAAATTCTGCCGGCCAAGAAGGCACTGGCGGTAGCGGGTTTATCCCCCATGGACTTGGGACCTAAGGAAGGTCTCGCGCTTCTTAACGGGACGCAGGTCTCAACCGCGCTCGCGCTGGTGGGTCTGCTCAAGATCGAAGATGTCTATGCTGCAGCCGTGGTCGCCGGTGCGATGTCCGTCGATGCGCTCAAGGGCTCGGATGCGCCGTTTGATCCGCGTATCCACTTGCTACGCCGCCAGCCGGGACAGTCGGATGTGGCGAGCATCTACCGTCGACTCCTCGCCGGTAGCGCCATTCGCGCCAGCCACGCGGACTGTGATCGTGTTCAGGACCCGTACTCGCTGCGCTGCCAGCCGCAGGTCATGGGCGCTTGCCTCGATGTCATGCGCACAGCGGCGACGACGCTGGTTCGTGAGGCCAATGCAGTGACCGACAACCCGCTCATCTTCCCGGATGAAGGCGACGTGCTCTCCGGTGGTAACTTTCATGCGGAGCCCGTAGCGTTCGCCGCCGATCAACTCGCCCTCGCGATCTGCGAACTGGCCTCGCTCTCGGAGCGGCGTCTTGCGATCCTGGTCGATCCGAAAATGAGTGGGCTACCGGCGTTTCTCGTGAACAACAGCGGCTTGAACTCGGGCTTCATGCTCGCCCAAGTGACGGCCGCCGCACTCGTCTCTGAGAATAAATCTTTGGCGCATCCTGGGAGCGTCGACTCGATTCCAACGAGCGCCAATCAAGAAGACCACGTCTCGATGGCCACCTACGCGGCGCGTCGCTTGACGCAGATGGCGGAAAACGGGGCCGCCGTAATCGCCATCGAGTTGCTAGCCGCCGCACAAGGCATCGGCTTCCACCGGCCGAGTAAGAGTTCTGAGGTCTTGGAAGCGTGTCGGGACATGATCCGCACACAGGTACCCGCTTACGACGAGGATCGCTTCTTTGCCCCAGACATTGAGGCGATCAAGTGCATGGTGCTCGAAGGCACCTTCGTACCGGCGATCGGTGCGATTGGACTGAGCTGCGTCCCCTGACGCCGAACGGACGCATCGTACCCGCTGGCTTTTGAAAGAGCGCAGCCGATGCCCGTCGATCGACGCACTGTCCTGCAAGGTCTTGCCGCGATGAGCGCGTGGGCCGACGGATCCGGCGAGGCTGCTTCAGCGAAGCCAAAGTCGACACTCGGTTGGCCGTCGCAGGAAGTCCTGCGACTGTGGCCGGGCGATGCTCCCGGTCACACCGGCTTTCGTGCACCCAACTTACCGAGCGACTGGCCAGCGCGATTTTTGCGAGGAATTGACGTGCCTGCGGTGCACGTGTTTCGGCCAAAGCGCCCCGATGGCCGCAGTGTGCTCGTCTGCCCTGGCGGCGCTTATTTGTTCGTTTCCATTGAGAACGAGGGCGTAGATCTCGCGCGAACCTTGAATGCCTTCGGCATCACGGTGTTTGTGCTCGCTTATCGGCTGCCGTGTGAGGGGTGGGCCCCCCGTAGCGACGTCCCGCTGCAGGATTCCCAGCGTGCACTCCGTTTGATTCGGCACCATGCGGTTAATTTTCAGATTGATCCCGATTGTCTGGGCGTCCTGGGCTTCTCAGCCGGTGGGCATCTGGCGGCGTCACTTGCGACCGCTTGGACAGAATCGGTCTATGCGCCGGTCGACGCAGCCGACCGGGCTTCTGCACAGCCCGCGCATGCTGCGCTCATGTATCCCGTGGTCAGCCTGCGCGACGGCCTCGCGCATGTCGACTCACGGCGTTTTCTGCTTGGCGACTATCCTTCCTCAGAGCTCATCTTACAGCGGTCACCGGAGCGTCACGTTAGCCGCACGACACCGCGTTTTTTTATCACCCACGCATACGATGACAGTGTGGTATCCGTTGAACATGCGCGACTCTTTCAATCGGCGCTGTACGAAGCGCAGGTGCCGCATGAACCGCATCTCTTCGAGACAGGGGAGCATGCGTACGGTGTGGGCAGACCCGGCACGCCGAGCGCCCTTTGGCCAGCGCTCTATGACGCATGGCTCCGAGGCTAGCTCATACCGGCCGTCGTTGGCGCGTCCCTCCCCGCTCATCCATTGATCGTCATAAGAGACCGCGCCAACCGCGCTTAACTTTCGAACACAGCCAAGGCACTCGCAATACGCGCCACAGCGTCCGCCGGCACGTCGAGGTGAAACACGAAGCGCACGAGATCTGGCCCCATGGTGGAGGCCTTGATGCCATGAGCCGCGAAATGCGCTAAGACAGTCTCAGCGCGCATACCCGGCTGAAGACGGAAAATCACGAGATTGGTTTCGACCGGTAGCAACTCAGCCACCCAGCGCTGTTGCGCCAAATGCGCCGCGGCCGCCTGCGCCATCTGATGATCGACTGCGAGACGCTGCACATGATGCTCGAGCGCGTGCAGACCAGCGGCTGCGAGGTAGCCTGCCTGGCGCATGCCGCCGCCAAAGAGCTTTCGCAGCCGATGCGCACGCTCGATGTGCTCGCCGGATCCTAGGAGCAGTGAGCCAACCGGCGCACCAAGGCCCTTGGACAGGCAAATCGAGATCGTGTCGAAGAGTTGCCCAAAGGCCTTCGGATCCTGCCCCTTCGCCACCAGCGCGTTGAACAAGCGCGCGCCGTCCAAATGCAGCGCCAGACCCTGTTCATCGCAGACCGCACGAATGCGCTGCAACTCGGCGAGGTCCCAGCAAGCACCGCCGCCCTTGTTCACCGTGTTTTCAATGGCTACGAGGCGCGTCCACGGCAGATGCGAGTCGTTGCGTTTGTTGATTGCGGCGCGTACCGCGTCGGCCGTGAAGCGGCCCCGGTCACCGGGAAGGAGGCGCACCGAAGCGCCGGAATTCGCAGCAATACCGCCGCCTTCATACAGGTAAATGTGCGCAAGATCGGCACAAATGACTTCGTCACCCGGGCGGGTGTGCAGCCGAATAGCAATCTGGTTCGTCATCGTGCCCGACGGACAGAAGATGCCAGCCTGCATGCCGAACATCGCCGCCGCCTTGGACTGCAACCGCGCCACAGTCGGGTCTTCGCCGAGCACATCATCACCCACCTCTGCGGCCGACATGGCGGTCAGCATGGCAGCCGTTGGGCGTGTCACAGTGTCACTACGCAGATCAATGGGGCTGGACATAGTTCGGCGACTCCTTAGGGTCATTGAGGGTGAAGTGTAGCGGTCGGCAGCCAGGTCAAGGTTGCAATTCAGCGTCAGCCGCTAGCGCTGCCCGGGGCCGCCATTAGAATTGACCCGCGCGGAACCGGCTGACACCCTAAAGCCTATCCGGGGAGTCCACCCCGCACTCTTCTCAAGGATGCCGGCATGAGCTCGACTCGCATCTCCTTAGGCCTACTGTCTGTCTGGATCGCCACCGCCTCGCTCGCTGCGCCAAGCGCGGACCTGGTGATCCGTAATGCACACGTGTGGACCGGCGCGCACAGCGCCGAGGCGACCGAATTTGCCGTACTCGGCGAACGACTGGTCGCCATAGGGGATGCTCAATCAGTCGCCAGCTGGATCGGCCCCGGGACCCAGATCGTCGATGCCCACGGCCAGCGCATCGTGCCTGGCTTTAATGATGCACATGTGCACTTCTCGGATGGTGGTGGGGCCTTGGCTGCCGTACAGCTCAACGATGCGACCACTCCCGCGGAATTTGTTCGCCGTATTGGCGCACAGGCAGCGAAGATGGCACCGGGCGAGTGGATCCTTGCAGGCGAATGGGACGAGTCCAAATGGCCCGGTGGCAGCTTGCCCACCCGGCAGATGATCGACGCCGTGACGCCGCATAATCCGGTTGCCGTGGACCGCTACGACGGCCATGCGCTGCTGGCGAACACCGCGGCACTGGCTCTCGCGCACGTCGATCGCGCGACCCGCAACCCCGATGGCGGTGTGATCGTGCATGACCGTTCGGGTGAACCGACGGGCGTCATGAAGGATGCCGCCGAAAACCTGATCCGCGCCGTAATTCCACCACCGACACACGCACAGCGTCGCGCCCATATCGAGCGCGCGCTAGCGCATGCTGCCTCGCTCGGGGTCACGAGCGTGCAAGACATGGCCGCGCCTCATGAGGACATCGCGGTGTATGCCGAACTGCGCCGCGAAGGCGCGCTCACCGCGCGCGTCTATGTGGCCTCCCCGGTCGACACCGTGGAAGATCAGGCGAAACTCGGGATCGGACATGCGTTTGGCGATGCTTGGTTACGCATCGGTGCGGTGAAAGCGTTTGCCGACGGATCACTCGGCTCACGCACGGCCTACTTCTTCAACGACTTCAATGACGAGCCGGGCAATCACGGCCTACTCGCCGACACCATGCACCCTCTCGAGCGGACGCGCGGGTATTTCATGCGCGCGGATGAGACCGCGCAGCAGATCTGCACCCACGCCATCGGAGACCGTGGTATCTCAACGATTCTCGACTTTTATGCCGAGATCGCTGCCCGCAACGGTATTCGTGACCGTCGATTTCGCATCGAACATGCGCAGCACATCGCAGCGAAGGACTTCGACCGTTTTCGGGATCTGGGCGTCATCGCCTCGATGCAACCGACCCATGCTATCGATGATGGTCGTTGGGCAGAGCCGCGGATAGGTCATGATCGCGCGAGCCGCACCTATGCGTTCCGAACGCTCCTCGATCATGGCGTGCACCTGGCGTTTGGGACGGACTGGCCCGTCGCGCCCTTGGATCCGCTCTTGTCGACCTACGCGGCTGTGACGCGTCGCACGTTGGATGGCTTAAATCCCGCCGGTTGGTTCCCAGAGCAAAAACTCACGGTGGGCGAAACGTTGTCCGCCTATACCGCAGGATCGGCCTACGCCGAGTTCCAGGATCATGAGAAGGGCACGCTGGAGGTGGGGAAGCTCGCGGACTTCATCCTCTTGGATCGTGACCCATTCACCATCGATCCAACCACCTTGCGCGACGTGCAGGTCGTGAGCACCTGGGTGGGTGGCCGTCAGGTCTATCCGCGTCATACCCCGTGACGGCAAGCGTAGTTTCAGCACCGCCGCACGCCGGTGCCCTCGCGCAGGCCACCGCGCCTGCGGCCGCGGACGACGTGGCGACGGTGCTGTACGCCGAGTGGTGCCTCGAGGGCACGTTGCATCCTATAGCCGGTGAGCGAGATTCCAACTTCCGCCTCGAGACGACCTCCGGGCGGTACCTCGTAAAGGTCACGCATCCTCACGAATCGCTTGCAGCGGTCGATGCGCAGTCGGCGGTGCTTGGGCATCTGCTGCATACCGATCCGACGCTCCCCGTTCAAGTGCCCGTCGCCACGCACACCGGTGCTGCGCGAGTGGTGTATCCGCCAGATCCTCGGCGTTGGGTGCGCGTCGTGCGTTATCTCGAAGGGGAACTGCGGCGTACTTTCCCTTGGCAAGACGGACTCGCGGTTCAAATCGGGTCGCTCGCCGGACGATTAGATCGAGCCTTGCATCGCTTTGAACATCCGGGGTGTCAGCAAGCACTGTTGTGGGACTTAACTCGTGCATCGGAGCTGACGGCGCTGTTACCCGTCCTCGGCAAGGATGACGTGGGATCGGCCGTTCGATCAGCGCTCGATCGTTTCACATCTCACCAACAGATGTTGGCGAGATGCCCGGTGCAGGCGATCCACAACGATCTCAATCCGAGCAACTTGTTGCTCGCCAACGATGGCCGACAGGTATCCGGCGTCATCGATTTTGGCGACATGCTGGTCGCCCCCGCGGTCGTCGAATTGGCAGTCGCCTGCGCCTATCTCACCGACGCACCGGACCCGATCGGTGCAATCGGTGACTGCGCAGCCGCCTATGTCGCCGAATGGCCGCTCGCAGGATCCGTTATCGCCGCATTGCCGGACCTAGTTGCCACGCGCTGGGCCATGACCATTCTGATTACCGAGTGGCGTGCCCAATTGCAGCCGGAAAACGCCGCCTACATTTTGCGTAACAACCTGGCCTCCCGGCGTGGACTATCCTTGCTGGACGAGAGGGGGCGCGCGCGCCTCGTAGCCCGCTTGCAGGACCTGACCGCATGAACCGCATGTCGATGATCAACGCCTTCGATCCCACTCGCAGCGACGCGCTCGATCCGACGACCCGATCGTTGATCGAGCGCCGACTGCGCGTGCTCGGTCCGGCCTATCGCCTCTTCTATGAGGAACCGCTGCATCTGGTACGTGGCGAGGGTGTGTGGCTCTATGACGCGAACGGTGCCGCGTATTTGGATGCCTACAACAATGTCGCGAGCCTCGGGCACGCCCAACCGGATGTGGTCCGCGCGATCAGTGAGCAGTCCGCCACCCTGGTTACGCATACACGCTACCTCCATGAGGGCATCTTGCGGTTAGCCGAACGTCTCCTCGCCACGATGCCCGCAGAAATGGGCCACGTAATGCTGACCTGCACCGGGTCGGAGGCGAATGACCTCGCCTATCGCTTGGCCCGTACGGTGACCGGGAACCGTGGCGTCATCGTCACGAATCTCGCCTATCACGGTGTCACGCAGGCGGTGGCCGAGTTCTCACCGTCGCTCGGCGCCGGCGTTCCCATAGGCAACCATGTGCGGGTGATCCCACCGCCCGATGCGTATCACAGCGACGGGGACGTCGCGACGCAGTTCGCACAGTCCGTCACGGCGGCGGCGGCCGATCTTTCGGCGGCAGGCCATGGACTTGCCATGTTCATCGTCGACTCCATTTTCTCGAGCGACGGCGTCTATGCCGACCCACCCGGTTTCCTGGCACCCGCCGTCGCGGCAGCCCGTGCGGCGGGAGGCATTTATGTCGCCGATGAGGTGCAACCGGGCTTCGGTCGCACCGGGGCTGCGATGTGGGGCTTTGAGCGACACGGCTTGATCCCAGACCTTGTCACCATGGGCAAACCCATGGGCAACGGCTATCCGGTCGCTGCGTTGGTCGCACAGCCCCGCCATCTTGAAAAGTTTGGCCGGGACGCTCGCTACTTTAATACCTTCGGTGGCAATCCGGTGGCAGCAGCCGCCGCCAATGCGGTGCTCGATGTGATCGAGCGCGAACATTTGATCCGACATGCAGCGGAAGTGGGGGCATATCTCCTCAAGGGCCTGAGTGAACTTGCCGATCGCCATCCTCGAATCGGGGATGTCCGCGGTGCGGGCCTCTTCGTTGGGGCGGAACTGGTCCAAGACCGCGCGAGTCGAGAACCGGATCGAGACCTCGCAACCCAAGTAGTCAACGGCTTGCGTCAGCGCCGCATCTTGCTGAGTGCATCTGGACCCGGTGGCAATATCCTCAAGATTCGCCCGCCTCTCGCCTTCCAACGGCCGCACGCCGACACGCTGTTGAGCGCATTGGATGAGGTGTTAACCCTCGGGTGAGGCTCGCGAACCCTGCCCACGCTTCACGCCGGCAGGGCCATGACATCAGCGCGCAGTACCCAAGTACCAGCGCAGATTTTGCTCCACGCGCGGTCGCATGTCGGCCGGAAGTCGCGGATTGGCCAACAGTCGCTGCGTCGCCGCAATTCCTTCATCGCGCGGACCCGCGTAATACGCCGATACGGAAAACTCGTCCAACGCCGACCACTCGTAGGTCGCCGAATCGATGAACAGTAAATCGGCAGGGCGAGGAATGGCCATGGCTTGGCGAGCGTACATGGCGGCGAGCGCGTATTCGGCACGCTCACGGTGGTACCGAGCCAACGCCACCAGCGGTTCCGCGCGGGTCGGTCGGGTCTGGTAGGCATCCAGGAACGCCTGCGACACGGCGGCAGGCGTATCTTCCAGGCGGATGTTCAGGACGCCGATCTGATACTTCGAATACCAGATCTCTTCATCAAAGCCGCCCATCTGGGCGCGCTTCTTGTAGGTGTGGCGACTCTCGTGCAGCTTGCCGGCGTCTCGATAGGACTGCGCGAGATAAAACCAATAGCGCGTGTTCTCAGGCTCTGTCTTGAGCGCCTCTTCGAGCAGCGCGGCGTCCTTGAGGTACGTCGACGGGTCGCGACTTCGAGCCCCTTCATGGGCGACCCAGATGATGGGACCTTCCAAGTTGAGGTGCGAATACGGCGCTGCACACTCTAAGAATTCATGCACGACGCCGTTCCAACCCCAAGGCAACGCACCACGCACGAGCGCGACGCGACCGTAGCGCATCCCGCCGTACTCGCATGTCAGGTAATAGGCGTCGCCGTTGAGACCCGACGTGTCCATTGGGCGCTCAAGCATCAGGGTCTCATCCGCGTCGATGAAAAAGACGTATTCGCCGCGTTCCTGCGCAAGCGTCAACGCCTCATTCCGGTTGTGTGCGAAGTTAACCCACGGGCGATCGACCAGCATGCCGGGCTTTCCCGCCATGACCTTGCGCACAATCTCTTGCGTGCCGTCAGTCGAACCCGTGTCACAGATGATCCAAGCATCCACGAAGGGATAGACGGACCGCAGGCACCGCTCGATAACGTGCGCCTCGTTCTTGACGATCATGCTCAAACAGATCTTTGGAGCCATTGACATTCCCGAGAGAAAGGGCCTAACCCGAGGGATATTAAAACGCGTCGCTGGATGTCCGTTGAAGCGCCGTCACACTTTGAACGTATTCGGAACAATTTCGTAGAAGCTCGTGCGCCACGCCAGGCGAAAATTTCCGTCGGCATGGCCCTGAATAACGCTAATGCGGGTGAGTCTTCCTTAAAACCAAATACACCCTGCTGTTACTTAGCAATCAACGAGATTACGTTAATCGGGAGCATCCTTTGCGTCAATGCAAAGAATTTGAGGCTTGGACAACTGTCGCCGGGATTATGAAAAAGACGGGCTGCGGGGCCTCACAAGTCTGGGGCGCTGAACGCATGTTGCGAGAGGGGGCTTTTGAAAACCCGAAACCCAACGCGGTGTTTGGCCTGCACGTGATGCCCAATCCGTCCGGGCTTCTTGGCTGGCACAAGGGTGGCGCAACGGCCAGCAGCGACACGCTACACATCATTGTCAAGGGCGTTCAGACCCACGGCGCCATGCCTTGGATGGGCAAGGACCCAGTGACGGTCGCCGCCGAGATCGTCGTAGCATTACAGACGATCCCGAGCCGCCAGATGAATATTTCCAAAGCCCCGAGCATCGTTTCCATTGGCTCGATTCACGGTGGCGTCCGTAGCAACGTGATCCCGAACGAAGTCGAGATGGAAGGCACCATCCGTGTACTTGACCCGGCGCAGCGAGAGGATTTCCTTGAACGCATCACAAAGGTCGCTCGACTGACTGCAGAGGCCTCGGGTCTCGAAGCCGACGTCCAGATCGATCGGGGTTATGGCGTCACGGTCAATGACGCTGCGCTGATCGATCAAATGTTGCCGTCGTTACGCCGCGTCAGCACGACGGAAGAAACGCCGGCCACCTTGGCCTCAGAGGACTTCTCCTACTTCGCCAAGGACGTGCCGGGCTTTTTCTTCACACTCGGCGTCAACGCCCCGGGTATGGATCCGGCACGTGCACCAGCGAATCATTCACCCAACTTCACGGTGAACGAAGACACCCTCGTGGTCGGCGTCAAAGCCATGGCCTCCGTGGCGGTCGACTTCTTGACCGCGCATTAGCGCTTCTGAGGCGTACGGACATCTCGGCCTGTGGGCGACCGGTTAGCCCTTCGGGCGGCGGTCAACGACACGTTTAGCCTTGCCCACCGAGCGCTCAAGGGTGCCAACCTCGACGACCTCCACGCGAACACTAATTCCAACGGACGATTTCACGTGATGCGCGAGTTCCGCCTTGGCGGTCTCGACCGACACACCCGAGAGTGCTCCCGCTGGCGGCCATTCCACCTTCACGGTCATCGTGTCGAGGTGACCCGCTCGATCAACCTCCAACAGAAAGTTCGGCAGGAAGGCGCGCTGGTTTAACAAAATCTCTTCGATCTGAGAGGGGAACACGTTCACACCGCGGATGATGAGCATGTCATCGGTGCGGCCATTGATACGACCCAAACGCCGAAACGAACGTGCACTTGGCGGAAGCAGGCGCGTCCGGTCGCGCGTTCGGTAACGAATGACGGGGAACGCTTCCTTGGTGAGGGACGTGATGACTAACTCGCCCTCTTCTCCATCCGGCAGCACCTCGCCCGTATCCGGGTCAATGATCTCTGGATAAAAGTGGTCTTCCCACAAGCACAGACCGTCTTTGGTTTCCACGCACTCGTTCGCAACGCCCGGACCCATCACTTCCGAGAGTCCATAGATATCGACCGCATCGATGCCCATGCGCGCTTCAATCGCATCGCGCATCGCACCGGTCCATGGCTCTGCACCGAAAATACCGACTTCCAACGAACAGCCTGCCGCATCGAGCCCACGCCGCTCGAATTCCTCGGCGATCGTCAGCATGTAGGACGGCGTCACCATGATGACGCGGGGCTTGAAGTCAATGATCAGCTGAACCTGCTTTTCCGTCTGCCCACCCGACATCGGCACGACCGCACATCCGAGTCGCTCCGCGCCGTAATGAGCACCGAGGCCCCCGGTGAAAAGACCATATCCATAGGCCACGTGCACAATATCGCCTGCACGACCACCCGAAGCATAGATCGAACGCGCCACCAAATGGGCCCACGTCTCAATATCGCGCTGGGTATAGCCAACAACCGTGGGTTTACCCGTCGTGCCCGAGGAGGCATGAATACGCGCGATCTGGTCACGTGGTACCGCGAACAGGCCGAACGGGTAGTGATCACGCAGGTCGCTCTTCACCAGAAACGGAAACTTCGCCAGATCCGATAACGACTCCACATCACCCGGGTGAACGCCAGCGGCATCGAAGATCTTCCGGTAGTGTTCAACATTACGATAGGCATGACCGAGCGACCACTTCAGGCGCTCCAGTTGCAGCGCCGTAATTTCATCTCGACTGGCCGTTTCGATCGCTTCCAGTCCCGAGCGGTTTACCGATCCCATTGACCACCCCTTAAATAGAATCGACTGCGTATTGTTCTGTCCGTATTCGCGGCTCAGCCTGCCTGATCCGGGATTGCGTGAATGCTCACCATGGTCAGCACATCGTAAGCCGCGACGGTCTCACCGTCTTGGTTGGTGATCTCAGTATCCCAGCGCACTTCGCCCCAGTCCTTGTCACGCCGCAGCGATTTCTGCTTGCATGTCAGGCGGACACGAATACGATCCCCCGGCTTAGCGGGCTTCACGAATCGCAAGGAATCGAGGCCATAGTTACCCAGCACGGGCCCGTAGTCCGCATCAACGAACAAGCCGGCCGCGGCACTGATCAGGAAGTAGCCATGCGCAACGCGGCTGCCAAATAGCGCATTGCGGGCCGCTTCCACGTCCGACATATGGGCATAAAAGTGGTCCCCGGATAAATCCGCGAAGTCTTCGATGTCATCGACAGTGATGACCCGCTCAATAGAATTCAACGTGTCACCGATAGCGAGGTCATGGAAAGGCTTCCGAAAGGGATGGATACTCGAGGTGTTCTGTCTGGCGCCGCGCACATAACGTCCACCGAGCCGTGTCAGTGTGTCAGGTGAACCCTGTAGCGCTGTACGCTGCATGTAATGCAGGACGCCGCGCATACCACCCATCTCCTCCGATCCACCCGCACGTCCTGGTCCGCCGTGCACGAGTGGGGCGAGTGGCGAGCCATGACCCGTGGATTCATCGATACACTGCCGGTTCGCGATCAGCAGGCGCCCGTGATACGGCGCTAATCCCAGCACGAGTTCTTCCGCCACTGCGTCATCGGCTGTGAACACGGACGCCACGAGGCTTCCCTCGCCGCGCCGCGCGAGCGTGATGGCATCGTCCAGGTCGGTATAGGTCAGCATGGTGGCCACCGGACCGAATGCCTCAATTCGATGCACCGCACGGTGGGCTGCGCCGTCGCTCGTGGACAACAAAACCGGCGCGAGAAACGCGCCGGCTGCCAAACTGTCGTGTGTGGCCGCCTCCGGCCTGCCGAACACGCAGTCCGCCTCGGTGAGCAACGATGTCAACGCAGACAGGACCTCCGTGCGTTGCTCGACGCCGACGAGGGGACCCATCTGGACATCCGCACGGCGTGGATCACCGATCACTATCGATTGTAACTGCGCACCGATGGCAGCCTGCACGGCATCGACGTACGCACTCGGCACCAAGATCTTGCGAATGGCCGTACACTTCTGCCCGGCTTTCACGGTCATCTCGCGCACAACCTCGCGGATGTAGCGGTCGAATTCAACGGAACCAGGGACAGCGTCGGGTCCGAGGATCGCCGAATTCAAGGAGTCGGTTTCGGCCATGAAACGCACGGATTCCGACACCACCCGCGGGTGTGACTTCAAGCGCTGCGCAGTGCCCGCAGATCCCGTGAAGGAAACCACGTCCTGACAATTCAGATGATCGAGGAGAGACCCCACCGATCCTACGATTAATTGAAGCGCGCCTTCCGGCAGAACGGCCATGTCGATAATGCTACGGAAGACCGCTTCGGTGAGAAACGCAGTGGTCGTCGCCGGCTTCACAATCACGGGCATACCCGCGAGGATGGCCGGTCCGAGCTTCTCCAACATGCCCCACACCGGAAAGTTAAAAGCATTGATATGGATGGCAGCGCCTGCCAACGGCAGATACACGTGCTGACCGACAAACGTACCCCGACGTGACAAGGGCTCCACATCACCGTCCAGGAGCACGCGGGCGTTCGGCAATTCCCGTCCGCCGCGGCTTGCGTAGGTCAAGAGCGTGCCAATACCACCCTCAATATCGACCCAACCATCGGCGCGCGTTGCGCCGGTCGCATAGGAGAGTTCGTAGAACTCTTCTTTCAATTCCATAAGTCGCTTGCCGATGACCCGCAGTGCCGCCGCACGATCGGTAAACGTCATCCGCCGTAACTGACGGCCGCCGATCTCTCGGGCATGTCGCAAGACGGCCTCGGCGTCGAGACCCTCACTGTTGGCACAGGCAATGACCGCGCCGGTGCTCGCATCTCGCAGTAAGGCGCCGTCGGCGCTTGCGCGCCACCAACGACCACCCACATAACTTTCGAGGCGACGAATCGTCATCAGACACGCTCCAGAACGAGCGCGATACCCTGCCCGACACCGATGCACATGGTGCACAGCGCATAGCGTGCACTGCGCTGCTGCAATTCGATCATCGCGGTGGTCACCAGTCGCGCCCCACTCATGCCCAGCGGATGCCCCAGCGCAATTGCGCCCCCATTCGGGTTCACATGCGCCGCATCGTCCAGTAATCCCAGACGACGAGTCACCGCCAGCCCCTGCGCCGCAAAGGCTTCATTCAACTCAATCACATCAATATCTGCGATGCTGAGTCCCAAGCGAGCCAACAATTTTTCCGTGGCCGGCGCCGGGCCAATGCCCATGATGCGCGGCGGCACACCGGCCACCGCAGTGCCCACGACACGCGCGCGCGGCGTCAAACCAAAGCGACGAACGGCAGCTTCACTGGCAAGGAGCACCGCGGCCGCCCCGTCGTTCACACCCGACGCATTGCCGGCTGTGATCGTCCCGCCTTCGCGGAAGGGCGTCGACAACTTGGCGAGCGCCTCGAGCGACGTCTGGCGAGGATGTTCGTCGTGTGCAACCACGATGGGCTCGCCCTTGCGAGCCGGAATGATAACCGGCGTGATCTCAAGCGCCAGTCGACCGTTCGCCTGGGCACGCAACGCGCGCTCCTGACTGCGCACGGCAAAGGCATCCTGGTCGGCACGGCTGATACCAAACTCCGCAGCCACGTTCTCCGCCGTTTCCGGCATCGAGTCTATACCGTAGGCGGCTTTCATGCGCTTGTTGACGAAGCGCCAACCGATCGTCGTATCGTACATCTGCGCATCGCGAGAAAATGCGGTGTCGGCCTTGGCGACCACAAAGGGCGCGCGGCTCATGCTCTCGACGCCACCAGCAATCACCAACTGTGCGTCGCCCACCTGAATCTGCCGCGCGGCACTGGCCACGGCATCAAGGCCCGAACCACACAATCGGTTGAGCGTGACGCCACCCGCTTCCATCGGCAATCCCGCGAGGAGCGAGGCCATTCGCGCCACGTTCCGATTATCTTCGCCCGCCTGGTTCGCGCAGCCGTACACCACATCATCGAGCGTCGACCAATCGACGTTGGGATTCCGTTCAATCAGCGCCTTGATCGGGATGGCACCCAAGTCATCAGTGCGCACCGAGGCGAGCGCGCCGCCATAGCGTCCGATCGGAGTGCGGATGGCATCGCAAAGGTAAGCGTCAGTCATGGTGAATCCTCAACGAATCTGAGATTAGGAGGCCGGTCGGCTGATCTTGTGGGAACGGCCTCTAAAGAGAGCGACGAGCGTGCCGTCTTCGCGGCACACATCGACCGCATAGATGCCTTGTCGACCGCGCTCCCAGAGCATTCGGCCGGCAGCGGTGAGGCGTTCACCCAAGCGCACAGCCTCCAAGAATTCGATCTGGCCGCTGGCGGCAACCGTAGCCTCACCGGCAGAGTTGCACGAAAACGCGAAGGCGCTGTCGGCCAGCGTAAAGATGAAACCGCCATGACAGATGCCATGGCCGTTGGTCATATCCTCGCGGATGGTCATGCGGATAGAGACCGCGCCTGCCGCCACGCTCACAATCTGCATACCGAGGCCTTGGCTCGCCCGATCGGGCGCCCACAGCGCAGCCACCGCGCGATCGGCAACGCTTTGTGCGTCGTCTGCCATACCGCCCCCCCTGTTGTCGACGTATAGACGTTAGCGTCCCGTAAATCGAGGCGCCCGCTTTGCAGTGAACGCGGCGACCCCTTCGGCATAATCCTTCGAATAGCCCAACGAGCGCTGCTGGTCCCTTTCGACGCGCAACTGCGTCTCCAGATCATGCTCCCACGCGCCATAGATCGCGCTCTTGGTCGCGGCAAGACCCCGCGTAGGGGCAAGGGCTAGTCGCTCAGCAAGACTCTGAACCACGGCCGGCAGGTCGGCGTCGTCGACGCATTGCCAGATCAAACCCCACGCAGCGGCCTGCTCAGCCGTTAATTTATCGCCCAGGAGGGCCAGTCCCAGCGCGCGCGCATTCCCCGCCAGGCGCGGCAAAATCCACGTTCCACCACAATCGGGCACGAGCCCCAACTTGGCGAAGGATTGAATGAAGCTCGCCGAGCGCGCGGCGATCACAAGGTCACAACCGAGCGCCAGATTCGCGCCGGCACCGGCCGCCACACCATTTACTGCCGCCACCACCGGCATCGGCAGTGCGCGTAAGCGCAGGACGAGCGGTGCGTAGTTCTCTTCGATCGAGGCGCCGAGATCGACCGCAGCGCCATCTGGCGCCACCGCGCGATCCGACAGATCCTGTCCCGCACAAAATCCACGACCCGCCCCTGTCAGCACGAGCACGCGCGCATCGTCGGCAACCAGGCGATCGAGCGCATCGCGCACTTCCGCGTGCATGGCCGCCGTGAACGAATTCAAACGATCGGGCCGGTTCAGCGTGAGACGGGCAATCCCGTCGGTGCAGCTGTAGAGAATGGACTCGTACATCATGCGATACCTTCAGGTCTCATCGTAAGTCAGTCGAACCGAATCGGAGCTCGGACGCGCCTGACAGCACAGCACATAGCCGGCCGACACCTCCCACTCCTCCAAGGCTTGATTGCGATCCATGGTCACCGCGCCTTGCGTGACGCGCACGCGGCACGTGGAACAGATACCGGCACGACAAGAGAACGGTAGGCGCAACCCTGCGGCCTCACCCGCCGCCAAGATAGACTCGTGATGACCCATGCCAAAGCGCCGCTCACGGCCGTCCATGGTCACCACGATCTCGGCGCCGTCCACCGACGCCGTTGGGGCGGGAGCGGCCAGCGCCACAGCACGCTGACCTGTGCCAAAGCGTTCCTGGTGCACGCGGCCCGGTACCGCCAACTCGGTCAAGAGGCCCTTCAGTTCCGACACCATGGCATCCGGACCGCACAGATACCATTCGGCTACCGAGGTCGCATCGAGATCAGTCTGGATCAGGGTGCGCGCGGTCGCGGCATTGAGGCGTCCAAACTGCCGCTCGACGTCCTGCTGCTCCTGACTCATCACGAAGTGCACCGTGAAACGATCGAGATAGCGATTCTTGAGCGCGAGCAGCGCCTCGCTGAACATCGTACGCGACAGCGTTCGGTTACCGTAATACAGCACGACGCGTGCCTGTGGCTCCTGTGCCAAGACGGTCGAGAGGATAGACAGCACGGGCGTAATACCAGAGCCTGCGGCGAAGGCCACATGTGTGCGCGGTGCGGTAGGATCGATGACGGCCCTAAAACGGCCCGTCGGCGGCATCGCCTCCACAGTAGCGCCGATGGGCAAGTTCGCCAGATACCGCGACATCGCACCTTGTACCCGCACGCCGAGAGTCAGTGGCCCATCCGGGGTACTCACGATGGAATAGGTACGTCGTAGTTCCTGACCTTTGACGATGGCGCGCAGCGGGATGTGCTGTCCGCCCTGAAAACGAAACAGCGGTTGCTCGGCCGAAGGCGGTGCGAATTCGAGCACCACGGCGTCCTGGGCAATCGTTTCACGCCGAACCAGAGTCAAGGGAATGTAGGTCAGCATGGTCGATCTCAGATGCACTTAAAGCGATCAAAGGGTTCCAGACAGGCGCAGCAGCGGTGCATCGATTTGCACGGTGTTGAGCCAAATTCCGACAAGAGCTCGGTGTAGTGACTGCCACACAGCGGACAAGCGGGAACCTCCGTCGCGGGCTGTGGTGGCGCGATGCCGTACTGGCGCAGCTTCTCGCAACCCTCCGGGGTGATCCACGCCGTGGTCCACGGGGGCGAGAGCACGTCGTACACCGATGCGGTTAAACCGGCCAACTCGAGCGCTGCGCGAACGTCGGACTTTATGACGGCCGTAGCCGGGCAACCCGAATAGGTCGGCGTAATCCCGACCTTCGCAACACCCGCCTCGACCGCCACCTCACGGATGACTCCTAAGTCGACCAGCGATAGCACGGGAATTTCTGGATCCGGCACGGTGCGCAGCACCGACCAGACCGTCTCCCGTGTCGGCGCTGTCGTCACCACTGCGCCCCGGGATGCGCCCGGTGCAGGGACTGCATCTCACCGAGCAATCGACCCAAGTGCTCGGTGTGCTGACCGCGCTTGCCGAACCAGCGATATTCGACGTCCGCCGGACGCGACAAGGTGGCCTCCGCAAGAATCAGAGCCAAGCGCTTATCAAACGCCTCGCGCAGGTCCGCCGCCGCTGGCACTACGCCTAGTGCAACCAGCGCCGACTCCGCCGCATCCTCGACAAACCACTCGTGGACGTACGGCCACAGTTGCGCGAGCGCCTCGGCGACGCGCCGATGACTTTCGGCCGTACCATCCCCTAGGCGCACCAACCAACCTGCGCTGTACTTCAGGTGATAGCGAATTTCCTTAACGGACTTGGCTGCAATCTCGGCAAGGCGCGAATCCGTGGAGTGCGTCAAGCGTTCGAAGTTCTCGAGGCGCCAGCAGTCGAGCAGACATTGCCGAACGATGGTGAAGCCAAAATCGCCGTTCGGGATCTCGGCCATCGTGACGTTAAGGAAGTCACACTCCTCACGCAAGTACGCGAAATCATCCTCACTGCGCCCCTGACTTTCGATCTCGCTGGCATAGGCGTAGAGCAGCCGAGCCTGACCGAGCAGGTCCAGAGCGATGTTCGCAAAGCCGAGATCTTCTTCGATCGCAGGACCATGGCCGATCCACGCCGAGAGTCGCTGCGCGAGGATCAAGGCAGTGTCCGCTTGGCGGATTGCGTAGGTGAACGTCGGTGCTTTCGAAGCCTCCTGCGCCATGGCGTTCACAGCGTCTCGACCTCTTTCGGGATGTCGTAGAAGGTCGGGTGTCGATAAATCTTATCCGCCGCGGGCGTGAACAACGCATCCGAGTCGCGAGGATCCGAGGCAACGATGTCCGAGGACTTCACCACCCACAGGCTCACACCCTCTTCGCGACGCGTGTAGAGATCCCGTGCATGCTCGATCGCCATCGCAGCATCGGCTGCGTGCAGACTTCCCACATGTTTGTGGTCGAGTCCGCTCTTTGCGCGAACGAAGATCTCGAATAACGGCCAATCTTGAGTCTGACTCATCGAATGATTCTCCGGCGTGTTCAGGCAACCGCGCGAGCGGAGCGCTTCGCGGCATGGGCGATGGCCGCTTCGCGGACCCAGGCACCGTCGTCGTGCGCCGTCCGGCGCTCGCGCAGCCGTTCAGCGTTGCACGGGCCGTTGCCCTTCAACACAGCGTTGAACTCACTCCAATCGAGCGCACCCGTGATGTAGTGGCCGTCATCGCCCTTGCGCAATACGGGATCCGGCACCGTGAGTCCTAAGAATTCCGCCTGCGGCACGGTGAAGTCGACAAACTTCTGGCGCAGTTCATCATTGGTGAAACGCTTGATCTTCCATTTCACCGACAGGCCCGTGTGGTGGGAGGCGGTGTCCGGCGGCCCGAACATCATGAGCGCCGGCCACCACCAACGATTCAGCGCATCTTGCGCCATGCGTCGCTGGGACGGCGTTCCACGCGCGAGCGACAGCATCGCGTGGTAACCCTGGCGCTGATGGAAGCTCTCTTCCTTGCAGACGCGCACCATCGCGCGTGCATACGGCCCGTAGGAGCAACGGCACAGCGGAATCTGGTTCATGATCGCCGCGCCATCGACGAGCCAACCAATGGCCGCCGTATCCGCCCAGGTGGGTGTCGGGTAATTGAAGATTGACGAATACTTGGCGCGGCCGCTCAGCAACTGCTCAATCAGTTCCGCGCGCGACACACCGAGCGTTTCGGCGGCACTGTAGAGATAGGCACCGTGACCACCTTCATCTTGTACCTTGGCGATGAGGATGGACTTGCGCATGAGCGAGGGCGCCCGGGAGATCCAGTTACCCTCCGGCAGCATACCGACGATCTCAGAATGCGCATGCTGGGAGATCTGCCGAATCAGCGTCTGCCGATAGGCATCCGGCATCCAGTCCTTCGGCTCGATCTTTTCCTCCGCATCGATGCGCGCCTGAAAGCGGGCGAGCCGCTCGGCGTCATCAAGCGCCTCCACCGGACGAGAACTGGGTTCATTCAGACTCTGCGTGTACATGCGTGCGGCGCCCCCAAAGCATCGGCCAAAGCGTGGGCCTGAGCCCGAATTCTCAACACCATTCTGACACGCATTTTCTATTCGAGCAATTATTCTTGTGTCACAATAACGGCGTGACCTTCCCTGCCCCACCCCTGCCCGACGACCACCCGGCCGAACAACTGCTGACCGCTTTCCAACAGCGGCGCCCCCTCCGCGTGGGGTCGCTGATCATCACGATCTTCGGTGACGCGCTCACGCCGCGCGGCGGCGTCATCGCACTCGGAAGTCTCATACGACTCGTCGAACGCTTCGGGATCGATGAACGCTGGGTACGCACCTCCGTCGGGCGGCTCGCGGACGATCACTGGTTGGATGCCCGTCGGGTCGGTCGGCGGGCCGAGTACGCTCTCTCGGAATCCGGGCGGACCCGATTTGCCGAAGCCACCCGCCGAATCTATGCCGGCCCCCCCACTGTGGAAGGCGATCACTGGACCTTCGTCGCGTTGCCGCCCGCCTCGCGCGGTGACCGTCAGCCCTTGCGCGAGGTGTTGCGATTGGGCGGCTTTGGTGAAATCAACGAAGGGCTGTATGCCCATCCCTGCGTGACCCCTGAGGAGACGCAGGCTTATCTCGCGGATCATCACAGCAGTGCGCCGCTGATCTTTCAGTCGCATCGGATCACGGGCCTTGATCCGGCTGAACTGGTCACACGCGCGTGGGACCTGTTGGCACTTGGTCAGCGCTATCGGCAGTTCTGCGATCAGTTCACGCCGATCGCCGACGCATTGCCAAGACTACGCACGGAAGATCCCGCCCTAGCCTTCGTCGTTCGCACCTTACTGATCCACGAATATCGGCGCATTCATCTGCGTGACCCAATGGTCCCCGCCTCGCTACTGCCCGCCGATTACCCGGGGCATGCAGCGTACGACTTGTGTCGTGAGATCTATCACGCGCTCTTCTGGCCGGCCGAGGGTTATTTGGATGCCACCGCAGAACGGCTTGATGGTTCTCTCCCGTCACCCGACGAGACGGTGCGCAGGCGATTCCCAGTGCTCTGACGCGAACGTGCGATTATCATCCGGCGTCTCGTGCCGAGGAGCGCTCCGATGCGTCGCTGTCTGCTGATTGCACTGCTGGCCGTCTGGCCCATTGTCGCCCGCGCAACCATCCCGCCAAGCGCGGTCAACGTCAACAGTTACGCCCGCCTTGCGTTGAACTGCATCCACAAACAGTACCCGAACCATCTCTCGTTGGCCGTCGGGGCAGACGCCGATGTCATGCCGCCTTACGCGCTGCATCCGTCGTTTTATGGCTGCCTCGACTGGCACTCCTCGGTCCACGGACACTGGTTGCTTGTTCGGTTGTTGCGTCAGCATCCCGACGCGGCATGGGCATCGGAGGCGCGCGCCACGCTGAACGAGGACTTTTCACTCGGGCGTCTGGCGCTTGAAGTGCAATATTTCAATCAGCCGAACCGCGACTCGTTCGAACGACCGTATGGCCTGGCGTGGTTACTGACACTGACGGCGGAACTGCGGCGGTGGGATGATCCCGATGCGCAACGCTGGTTGACGGCCCTGACACCCTTGGAAACAGTGGTTGCCCAGCGCATCACCGCGTGGGTGCCCAAATTGCACTATCCGATCCGGATCGGCGAGCATAACCAGACCGCGTTTTCCTTCTCCCTCATTTGGGATTGGGCGCAGATCAGCCACCGTGACGATATGACGGCACTGCTGCGTGACGCCGCGGAACGCTTTTACGCGCATGACCGGGCCTGCCCACTCAGCTACGAACCCTCGGGTGAGGACTTTTTGTCTCCGTGCTTGGGGGAGGCAGACTTCATGCGTCGCGTCCTGCCCCCCCGTCGTTACGCCGCGTGGCTAAGCGCATTTCTGCCAGACCTCGGACGACGCGACACGCTCACGCCCGCAGTGGTCACCGACCGCTCGGATCCGAAACTCGCCCATCTGGATGGCCTGAATCTGAGCCGAGCTTGGATGCTCAGAGCCATCGCCTCCGCATTGCCGAAGCAGGATGCGCGACGCGCGACCATTGGCACGATGGCAGCGGCACATGCCGACGCGGCCCTACCGACCGTCACGGGTGAACACTATGAGGGCGGGCATTGGCTGGGGACCTTTGCGGCATACTTGGAGTCGCATTGATTGCTGCACGCACACGATTTGCACACCGCGGAGCGAGCGCGTGACCGCTGAGACCACAGTCTGGATGGTGAGCGCCCTGGCAGCGTTCAGCGTGGGACTCGGCAAGGGCGGCCTTGCCGCAATGGGCACGTTCGGTGTGCCACTGATCGCGCTCGTCATGTCACCGCTCCGGGGCGCCGCGGTATTGCTCCCGGTCTTCGTCTTTTCAGATCTGTTCGCGCTCTATCTCTATCGGCACGAGTTCAGTCGTCGCAACCTCCTGATTCTGATCCCGGCCGCGACCGTCGGCATCGGCTTCGGCTGGATGTTTGCCGCGAGCGTGTCGGATCGCGCGATCGAGATCTTGGTCGGCGTGATTGGCTTGGCGTTTTGCTTCAACACTTGGCGGCAGCGTCACCATCAGCGTCCGCCACACGATGCGGACCTGCCACGCGGGACGCTGTGGGGCATGGTGTTAGGGTTTTCCAGTTTTGTCGCCCACGCCGGCGCCCCGGCATTTCAGGTGTACGTGCAACCGCAGCGTTTGCCGCGACTCGTCTATGCCGGCACGAGTGCCATGACCTTTGCGATCGTCAATGCCTTCAAGCTGGTCCCCTACTGGGCGCTCGGCCAGTTCTCGGGCGCCAATCTGCACCTGTCGTTGCTGTTGTGTCTACCGGCGCTCATCGGCACTCAAGTTGGCAAAATCGTCGTGCGCCGTGTCTCCGAGCGGAGCTACTACCGCTTCTTGTTCGTCGCCTTGGTAGCCGTCTCGGTCGAGCTGATCTTCAAGGGTTTGCGCTGACGCGCCTCACCGCGACGCGAGGTCCGTGGCGACCCCCTCAAGGAAACCATGCCATCGCGCCGCTCAAGAGGGCCACGATCAGCGCACCCTTGAACAGCAAGGCCACGAGCGCCACGAGACGCGAGCGGGTCTTCACAAGGGCGCCAACGCCGACGCCGCCGCGTCGATGTCAGGCAAGATCGCGTAGGACGCATGGAACTGTGGCGGCCAGCGAGCCGGCCTGCCGCTGGAGAGCTCAATGCACGCGTAGTCGACTTCGGCGCGCACGAGCGTCTCCTGATCGGACGGACGGATGACCTGAAACCGTCGGCGCACGCGCATACGCGAGGAACCCGGCAGGAGCCACGTGGCGACGATCACTTCGTCCCCGAGCAGCGCCGGGCGCTGATAGACAATGACGGTCCGCACCACTGCCATGCCGCGGTCCAACGCCACACAGGTCTCGACCGGCAGTCCCAGTGCGCACGAGTGACTCCAGGCCGCTTCATCGAGCCAGCGAACGTAGTAGGTATTGTTGACGTGCCGGTACTCGTCGATCTCATCCGCTCGGACGGCTCGCGAGTGCACATGGGGATGCGGGAGGTCGAAGAGTTCGGCAGGCAACAACACAGCGTCGGTCCAGTGCACGGGAAGATGGTTCAGTGTAGCGAGCCTCGTCATCGATCGCTCATCGAGGTGTGATAGGTTCAGGCCATGAGTGCCTCGGACGAGTCGCGAACCACCGCCCATCCCGCCACTGCCGCTGCGACGGTGGTTATTCTGCGCGATGGGGCGATGGGCCCTGCCGTGCTGATGCTGCGCAGACGTCAGTCACTGGCTGACTTTGGCGGCCTGTGGGCCTTCCCCGGCGGTAAAGTCGAAACCGCCGATCGTGCGTATGCGGCGTGGCTGCGCAGTCAGACCGCCCCCGCTGTGGCCGCGGACCTATTTGCGACCGCTGCCGAGGCGGCCTCGTCCTCGTCGGTCCTCGCCGCTATCCGTGAGACCTTCGAAGAGACCGGACTGCTGTTTGCTGAGGGCTGGGAGTCGGCCAGCACCGAACGCTTCCAGCGGCATCGGAGTGACTGGCAGGTGGCCGTTGCCCGGGATGCGACCGCCTTTGAAGCCCTCATGATGGCCGAGGCGCTGCGACCCGGCACACAGTCGCTGCACTACTGGAGCCGGTGGCTGCCGCCGCACGATATTCCGCGTCGTTTCGACACCGACTTTTTCATGGCCCTCGCGCCGGCGGATCAAGAACCGATGGCGGACCTCGGTGAGGCGACGGATGTGCGTTGGGTGGCATTAGGGGACGTCGCCTCACCCGAACTGGATTGCGCGCCCGTGACGCGACTGGCACTGCTCGACCTGCGTCGTCGTTATCTGACCTGCGGCTCACTCGACGCGTTGCTCGCACATGTGAAAACAGCACCAGTCCACACGATTCAAACCTGCCGGACGGAAATTCACGGCGAGGCCTATGTGCTCTTCCCGTGGGACGATGCCTACCACAGCTGCGGGGGTGCGGGGGATCCGTGGACCGACGCAGAACTCGCCGATATGGCAGAACTACCCAGTCGACTACCGATTCAGGATGGACTGTTCAGGACAAAGACTGTGCCAGAGACGTAAGGTTGGCTTGCTACACTCACCGGATAACTTGCTTGGCGGAGATCACCCATGATTGCCCTCACCATCAACGGACAGGTCCAGCACCTCGACGTCGAACCCGATACACCCCTCCTGTGGGCGCTGCGTGACACGCTGAAGCTCACCGGCACGAAGTATGGCTGCGGTCAGGCCTTGTGTGGTGCATGCACGGTACATGTCGATGGTGAAGCGACGCGCAGTTGCGTACTGCCCGTCTCCGCCGTCGTCGGGCGCAAGATCACCACCATCGAAGGATTGGATCCAACGGGTGATCATCCGGTGCAGAAAGCCTGGATCGCCCACGACGTGCCGCAGTGCGGCTACTGCCAATCGGGACAGATCATGAGCGCGGCGGCGCTGCTCGCCCGCAACCCGAAACCCACTGATGCAGATATCGACAGTGCGATGGCCGGCAACATTTGCCGCTGCGGCACATACAACGACATTCGTGCGGCCATCCACACGGCGGCCGGTCACGCGAAAAAGGCGGGTTGAATATGCATCACTCAGCAATGGATCGTCGTACGTTTCTGCGTCAGTCGATTGCCGCCGCTAGCGGTCTCGTCGTGGCTTTGCAGTTACCTGGCCGCAGCGACGCGGCCGCGACCACCGCGGCAAGCGGCACCTTTTCACCCAATGCCTTTATCCGCATCGGCACCGACAATCGCGTCACGATCGTCGTGAGCATGGCTGAGATGGGTCAGGGCGTGCGCACCGCACTACCCATGATTCTGGCCGAAGAACTTGATGCTGACTGGGCGTCCGTGCACGTCGAGCAAGCTCCCGTGGATGCGGTCTACAACAATCCGTTGTTCCACATGCAGGGCACGGGCGGCTCCAGCTCTGTGCGCGCATTTTACACCCCGCTGCGCACGGCCGGAGCAGCGGCACGCGCGATGCTTGTGCAGGCCGCTGCAAACCGTTGGCATGTGAGCGGGAGCGACTGCCACACAGTCGCCGGCCATGTTATCGGACCGAAGGGTGAGAGACTCTCCTATGGTGAGCTCGCGCTCGACGCTGCCCAGCTATCGCCCCCGGAGCAACCGTCACTGAAGAAGGCGTCGGACTTCCGGTTGATTGGCAAGGAAGTGCACCGGACCGACACGGTTGACAAGGTGCGTGGCAAAACCACCTTCGGTATCGACGTCGAATTACCGGGTCTCCTGTCCGCTGTCGTTGCGCATCCGCCATCGCTCGGTGCCACGATGACGTCGTTTGACGCCACTAAAGCGAAGGCCATTAAAGGTGTCCGCCACGTAGTCGCTATCAGTGCCGGCATTGCAGTGATCGCCGACAATTTCCACGCCGCACGCAAAGGTCGCGATGCGCTGAAGGTGGAGTGGGATGAAAGTGCGGGCGCGGGCTTGTCGTCTGACAGTATCCGTCAGGCAATGGCGTTGCAGCTGAAGGCCGGTAATGCGATGTTGGCCAAGGAAGTCGGTTCAGTGAGCGCGGTCGCCGGCCCGCGCGTCGAGGCCATCTACTCGGCCCCTTATCTTGCACACGCCTGTATGGAACCGATGAATGCGACGGCCCATGTGATGGCCGATCGCTGTGAGGTGTACGCGCCTACGCAGGCGCCCGGCCCGCATCGGGCGATGGTAGCCGGCATGTTGGGCATGAAGCCTGAGCAAGTCTCTATCACCCAGACCTTCCTCGGTGGGGGTTTCGGTCGGCGCTTCTGCCCCGACTTCATTATGGCGGCAGTGGAAGCCTCTAAGGCTGTGGGCGCGCCAGTGAAAGTGGTCTACACACGTGAAGACGACATGCGCGCTCAGTATTACCGTCCCGGTGCGATGGTGCAGATGAGTGCCGCACTCGCAAGCGACGGCAAGCCCCTCAGCTTCGAAGCGCGAGTCACGGCCGCTTCGGTTGCGCGGGCCTCCGGGATGGGCAAGCCCGACGAGCTCGATGGCGCCGCCGTGGAAGGCCTCGCCAGTTGGCCGTATGCGACCCCGAACTTGCGCGTCGACTGGGTGGAGCACACCCAAGGCCCCGGCGTGTGGTTCTGGCGCAGTGTCGGCAGTTCGCAGAACGCGTTCTTCTCCGAATGCTTCGTAGACGAGATGGCCCACCAGGCCGGTCAGGATCCGTATGAATACCGGCGTGGGCTGCTGGCCCATGAACCTAGACTGCTGGCAGTGCTCGATCTGGCCGCTCGCAAAGCTGGCTGGGGCTCGCCGCTGGCGAAGGGCCATGCTCGCGGCATCGCCGTGGCCGAAAGCTTCTCAAGCTATGTGGCTGAGGTCGTGGAAGTCTCGTTGGACTCGGACGGCACGCCGCGCGTTCACAAGGTGGTGGCTGCCGTTGATTGCGGCACCGTCGTCAATCCCGGCATCGTGCGTCGTCAGGTGCAAAGCGCGGTGATCTTCGGTTTGTCAGCCGCGCTCAGTCAAGAGATCACGCTCACCGCTGGTCGCATCGATCAGGGCAATTTCGACACTTATCCAGTCGTGCGCATGCCCCAGGCCCCGGTGATCGACGTGCATCTGGTGCAAAGCACGGAAGCGCCAACCGGTATCGGCGAACCGGGTACGCCGCCATTGGCGCCCGCATTAGCGAACGCGCTGTTTGCGCTGACCGGTCAGCGTGTCCGCTCGCTGCCGTTGTCGGTATCGCTCACCCGCACGTGAGTCAAGTCTCACCCCGCCAGCCAATGGCGGGGTGAGCAAATCGGTACTCATGCACTCTCTAATGTGCGTGCGTTGTGTCAGCCGCTTGTTTCGGTCGGTGGGTTAACCAGATCAGTGGTAACAGAATCAACACCACGACGGCCGCTCGTGCACAGAAGTCACGCAGTGCCAGTACCGCGGACTGTTGGGTGATTGTGTAGTCGATCATCGCCAGGGCGCCTTGATGGGAACCGCTGATGTGCGTCAACCCGTCGACTGAAGAGGCGACCGCAGGAGCGCCCGGCCGAATACTCTCCGTCAGGATGGCATGATGACGGGTGATGCCATTGTCCCAATAGTTGGCCGAAATCGCAGTGCCAAACGCGCCGAACAGTGTCCGCACGAAGTTCTGGAGGCCAGATGCCGTGGCAATCTGCGTACTCGACACTTCCGCCATCGCGATCGTCGTCAGCGGCAGGAAGAGCGTACACATTCCCAGACCCATCAAAATTTGCGGCACGAAGATGTCCGCAAACGTCGCATCCGGTGTCATGGTTGAGCGCCACAGATACACTGTGGCAAACACAAAAACGGAAAACGTCGCGAAATAACGCGGATCAATCCTCTGCAGTGACATCGCGACGAAAGGCGACATGATCAGCGACAACATGCCCATCGGCGCAATCGCGAGCCCCGCTTGCATCGCCGTATAGCCCTTGAAGGACTGCAACCACAACGGCACGAGTACGATATACCCGAAGAAGACGCCGAAAATCGTCGCCAGCGCGAGAATCGCGCAACTGAAGCCGCGATTAGCAAAGAGCGACAGATCGACGATCGGATGCTTGTCGGTTAGCTCCCAAATCAAGAACGCGACAAAACACACCGCTGCGACGCACGTCAGGCCGAGTATCCAGGTCGAGTTGAACCAATCAAGCTCGCGGCCTTTGTCGAGCACGAGCTGTAAGGCACCCACCCAGACGATGAGTAGGAAAAGGCCCACTTTGTCCACCGGCACCTTCTCGCGCGCAGTCTCGCGAGTCTTGTAGATGCGCCATACGAGCGAACTACAGGCCAAGCCTACCGGCAGATTGATCCAGAAGATCCACTGCCAGGCGAGGTTATCGGAAATCCAGCCGCCCAGAACTGGACCCGCGATGGGCGCCAACAGTGTCGTCATGACCCATGCGGCCAGAGCAGGTCCGGTCTTTCCACGTGGATAACTGCCGAGGAGCAAGGTCTGCGACAGCGGCATGATCGGGCCACCACATAAGCCCTGCGCCACGCGGGCAGCGACGAGCATGCCGAGACTTGATGAAAATCCACACAATGCGGAGGACAGCGTGAAACCTAGGATCGACAGAATGAAGAGACGGACAGCGCCCACCCGACGGGTGAGCCAACCGGTGAGCGGCACGACGATCGCCTCAGCAACCGCATAGGACGTGATCACCCACGTCCCTTGATTCGGGCTCACCGCAAGGCCACCCGCGATATGCGGCACCGACACGTTGGCGATGGTCATATCGAGAACGACCATGAAATTCGCCATGGCCAGAAAGAAGGTCGCGTAGAGACGCGCAGATCCTTCTAACGGACCATGGGCGGCAACGTCACTCACCGAACAGACCCTTTGTGATGGCGGTGAGCCGGCACAATCCCATCGGACTCGCTCAGTGCAGACGCCAAGAGCGCGGCAACCGCTGCGTCCGCTGCGGCCTCACTTTGCGCATAACCGGCAGCGGCGACTGCTGGCGTGACCACTGGCGATGCCTGCGCGTTGTCCTCGGTGTCGATATCTGCCGAGATCGACAGTCCCACCCGCAGGGGATGGTCGGTCAAGTCTTTCGGATCGAGATCCACACGAACCGGCACGCGCTGCACAACCTTGATCCAATTGCCCGTGGCGTTCTGTGCAGGCAGCAGCGCGAACGCAGACCCCGTACCGGCATCGAGGCCCGAAACGCGGCCATGAAACTTCACGGAAGAGCCATAGAGATCGGATGTCATTTCTACCGCTTGGCCCACACGCACATGTGTCAACTGGGCTTCTTTGTAGTTAGCATTGACCCACACTGACTGCAGCGGGACGATTGACAAGATCGGCGTTCCCATCGCCACCATTGAGCCAGTCGTGACCGCACGACGTGCTACCTGGCCGTCGATCGGCGCACGAATCTGCGACCGGCTCTCGTTGATGAGGGCCGAACGCAGAGCTGATGCGGCGGCGATGACCCGCGGATGATGCGCGACGTCCACGCCCGAGGTCATCACCGACTGGGCGCGCGCTCTTTGAGTCGCAGACTCTGCACGGCGAGTAGCAGCGACCACTCTGGCCTCAGCACTGCGGCGGGCTTCTTCGGCGTGGGCGAGTTCTTCACCCATCACGCCGCCATCGGCCGCGGCCGCTTGACGACGCGTCAGATCTGACGTGGCATGATCACGCTCAATCTGAGCGAGCGACAACTCCGCTTGCGCAGAGGCGGCATCAGCTGATGCGGATTGCGTTTGCGCATAGAGTGAGCGCACATCCCGCACCGTTCGCAACAACTCGGCCTCCGATCGCTCACGCATCATTTTCAGATCCGTGGCATCCAGCTCGACAAGCACATCTCCGGCCTTCACCGTCATTGTGTCCTCGACACTGATCTTGGCAACGGTCCCAGAGACTTGCGGCGTGACCAAGACGATATCCCCGTCCACCGTCGCATCGTCGGTTGTCACGTGATAGCGGCCATGGAGGAACCAACGGGCGCCGACAAGGATCAGCGCCGTGATCACCACGGCCGCAAGAATGCCGAGCGCACGGCGTCGGCCGTTTGATTTGGGTTGTTCAGGCAGTTCGAGTGTCATCGTGTGGGTTCCTCTCGGGCATCGCCCCCGAGTGATTCGATTAGATCAATGTCGGCCCAGCGGCTACGGACGAGTTGACGCGACACCTCACGGGTGCGCTCCAACACGCGCATCTGCGCCTGCACAAAATCGGCTTCAGCAGCAATGCCTGCGGTGTAGCGTCGCTTGAGAGCCGCCAACGACGCCGATTCCTCATCCAGCGCTTTTTGCGCAGCCTGCAAGGCTTCAGCACTGCCCCTGCGACTGACAAGGGCGGCATTGACGTCGGAGACCGCTTGCACAACCGTCTGCTGATACTGCGCACGAACAGCTTGATACAAAGCTTCTTCCGTCCGATTCACGGCGCGTCGTTGTCCGCCGTCGAAGAGTGGGAGCGTCAATGCGGGACCCACGGTCCATTGGCGGCTACCGGATTCGAATAGCGAGTCGAGCGCGCGCGACTGAAGGCCCAACAGGAACTGGAAGTTGAGATCCGGCAGATACGCTCGTTGCGCCGCGAGGCGGTCATTAGCCACTGACTCCACCCGATCACGCGCCGCACGGACATCGGCGCGACGACTCAACAAGCTCAAGTGCATGTCCTTTGGTAGCCGGACAACCGTGATGGACTGCACTCGCGGCGGGACCAGATCCGCCGTGGCGTCGGGACCGGAACCACTCAAGGCTGCGAGGACGCCACGCGCACGCGAGACCCGCTCCTCTGCCGCGGCCACTTGTTCGCGAAACGCCTCGGCGTCGGCCACTATGTGGCGAGTCAGCGCCTGGGTATCGAGCCCGAGGTTAGCGCGCACCTCGGCAATTTGCCGGTTGCGGGCGATGAGCTGCTGCATGCGCTCCAGATCCTCACGATCAGCCAGTGCTGCGCTCAATTCGTAATAAACCCGTGCCGTCGTAGCCGCAACGGCTTCGGCAGCCCGCTGCGCTTCTTCCGCCGAGGCAGCGGCCTGTGCTTCGCGGGAGCGCAACTGTGCTCGCATTGAACCGGACAGATCGAGTCGATAGGTCAGGGATCCTGCCAAATCCACGAGCGTGAAGGTCTGGCCACCGAAAGGCTTGGGGAACATGCCGTTCGCACTGATCTGCTCGCGCCCCGGCGCCAGTTTCATGCCGACCTGCGGGGACAGTGTGGAGCGCTGCCCTTCGGCCACAGCCGTGGCGGCTATTGCATGGGATCTGGCGACCGCCAACGACGGATTGGCGGCCAAAACCCCCTTAATCAATGCCGAGAGCGCCGGGTCGTCAAAGCCGGTCCACCAGTCAGCGGTGGGCCATGCCGCATCGCCCGTGGGCCACGCGGTCGTCGCCTGCGCCACCGGATCCCGGTTCGCTGACGGCAGATCCATTTTCGGCACCGATGCACACGCAGCGAGCAGGGCCATGGATGCAAGCAGCACCCAACGATTGAATACGGTTGTCATCCGAGAGCACCGACCCGATTAATGACTTGCGCGTATAGTAGATATCGTTAAAAATGACTGTCAAGTCATTTTGTCTTTTGTACAGGTTATGTCGGGCCAAAATCCAGAACAACTTTGCGACACCCTTGACGATAGTAGCCATCGCTCTGCCCGCCAACGGGAGCGTGACGCGCTGATCATTGCCGCCGCCACGGCAGAGTTCGCGGCCGCCGGATTCGAAAACGCTCGCCTCGAAGACATCGCCCAGCGTGCAGGCGTCGCCAAAGGCACGCTCTATTTGTATTACGCGGACAAAGCGGCGCTATTCAAGGCAGCGGTGCGGTCGCTCATTCAGCCGGCGCTTGCCCGTCTGCAGGAGCGGGTCATGCTGGCGGACGGGTCGGCGGTGGATCTCTTGCGGGAATCGCTGCGACAAATCTATCGAGAGATGACGACCGATGGCGCGCGTCGCGAACTGGTGCGCCTCTTGATTGCCGACGGACGCCGCTTTCCCGACCTGGGCGACTTCTACCATGACGAGGTCATCGCCAAAGGCACCGCGACGTTCCGGATGATCCTTTGGCGCGGCATCGCGACCGGTGAATTCCGGCATACGCCCGCTGAAGAGTTCCCACACCTGCTACTCGCACCGTGCATCGCGCTCTCCAATTGGAAACTGATGTTCGGTGACCGACATCCCCTAGACGTTGAGCGCTATGTCGAGGCGCACCTGCAGTTCGTATTGGGCGCCATCGCAGCATCACCGACCGTCGCCGCGATTGATTCCTTGCCTGCGACGTCACCTGCGCCAACGCCCGGATCAGCGGTCTAAGCCGGCATCATCCTCGGTCACTCAGCTGGTTGACTGCGCAGACAGAGCACTGCAAGCCCAGCAAGCACAGCGCCGGGTATCAAGACGGTGATAACGCCGTTGGCACTCATGCCACCGCCGAGTAACAGTCCGGCCAACAACGGCCCCACGATCGAACCCACTCGCCCCACGCCGATTGCTGCACCAGACCCCGTACCGCGCCCCGCCAAGGGGTACTGTGCAGCCGCCACGCCAAAGAGGGCGTAATTCGCGCCCATCAATGTAAATCCGACAAGCCCGACCAACACCAAAATGGCGGAGAACTCGCTCGTACCGGCCAAACCGAAGAGCGCTGCCGCTAATGCTGCATAACAAGGCGCAATCACCCACCGGGTACCGAATCGGTCGACCAATGCGCCAACCAACACGGCACCGACGACCGACGCATAGTTAAAGACAAGCGACGCCTGCGGCGCGACAGCTTTCGCGAAACCCTTTTGGGTCACGAGGATCGGCAACCAGTTCAACAACAAATACAGACTCAGCAGCGTCGGCAGAAAGGTGAGCCACAGAAGGAGCGTGCGCCCCCAACGCCCGTCACCGAAGAGAGCCGCTCGCACCGGTAAGGTATCGCAATGTTGACCGTGCCGCCCGTGGCGCGTTTCGGGTAACCCACGATGGACTGCCCACGTTAGCCCAAGCGGCAGCAACCCACCGATCAGGAAGAGCGCTCGCCACCCACTGCTCGGCGGCAACACTTGGGTCAGCAGCGCGACCGATCCACCGCCTAGCGGCATGCCACAAAACACCGAAGCGGCTGCACGTGACCGATGCGTTGGCTCACTGACCTCGACCACCATCGCCATCATGTTGGGTAACGCGGCACCAAAGCCGACACCCGAGAGAAACCGCGCAAGGAAGAACGCAGCATAGCCCTGCGAGACACCAACCCCCAGAGTACCGACGGAGAACGTGAGCACCGAGATCATCAGGATAAGTCGGCGGCCCCAGACATCGGCTGCCCTGCCGCCGCTGAAGGCGCCGAGCACAATGCCGATATTGCTGATGGCGAAGAGCCAGCCGACCTGCGCCGGTGACAAGGAAAACGCCGGCGCAATGGCTGGCGCCGCCACACCGAGCGCTTGGATGTCAAAGCCTTCCAGAACCGCAATAGCAAAACACAACGCGATGACACGCTGCGACAACGACAGACTGCCCATACTCCCCCCAGTTGATGAGGCGGTCAGTGTCGCCCCATTCGCGTCAAGCCTACTCTATACGCAAGCTTTTCATCGAGTCCGCACGCCACGGCAGCGCGCCAAAAAAAACGCGGCCAGCCGGGTTGCGAATGTCCTCCAGAACGCCGTCACCAATTCCCGGCGCGCGGATCTTTTCACCTGCAGTCGCTTGCCCGATGCCATCCAAGTGTCGATCGCTTCGACAGCCGCGCCTGTCACGTGTTAAACAATACGAGGAGCCAAAACAAGGGGGCGCATGTGACGGTTGTGCGATTGACCACCCACGAGCGCAAGTTCATCGAGGCTCTCGCAGTCTCGCCAACTTTTTTCGAACTTTCCCATTGGAATCACCCAAACGCAGCGCGCTCGAGCAGACCCGTCATTCAATTAGATGCCGCAACTGAGCATCCACAATCGCTGCGTTGAGCCTTACACTACCCCTCGGAATTTCAGTTCTCCATGACGCTCAGCACTCACAACGACCCGACAGTTTTTCTTGAGCGCGTCACGCAGCTGGCCCTCAATGCGTTGACGAAGTGGGACCTCGACGTTACGGAGATCACGCCCATCAAGGTGCGGGAAAACGCGGTCTTCCGTGTCCGATTGACCGACGGACGTAAGGTGGCGTTACGGGTTCATCGACAGGGCTACCACTCAGATATCGCGCTGCATTCGGAATTTGCGTGGATGTCGGCGCTGAGAAATGTCGGCGTATCCGTTCCGAATGTCCTGCCCTCTCGCGCCGGCCATCTCTTCGAACACGCAGCCATCGCCGTATTGGACGGCATTTGGCAGGTGGATGTGTTCGAGTGGATCCAAGGCCGCACCATCGGTGAGTCAGGCGCC
Source organism: Gammaproteobacteria bacterium (assembly GCA_947455595.1). Lineage (GTDB taxonomy): Bacteria > Pseudomonadota > Gammaproteobacteria > Steroidobacterales > Steroidobacteraceae > CAIKZZ01. Next base: position 15,413 of record CANGOP010000011.1, on the reverse strand, counting down.
ACACTGCAAGGCGGAGTCGATGAAGTGGCGGCACAATATCGAACGATCGGTTCGATCATGGCGCGCATGCACCAACAGGCCGAAGCTTGGAAGCGACCGGCCGGATTTTATCGTCATTCCTGGGACACAGCAGGCTTGACCGGTGTACAACCCCTATGGGGTTGCTTTTGGGAATTGGCCGCTCTGACGGCAAAGCAGCGCGATTTGATGCTTCACATTCGCGCCGTCGTCGAACGCGAACTCACAGCATACGGTCAGACGCCAGACCGGTATGGTCTTATCCACGCGGACCTCGTGCCTGAGAATGTCATGGTGGATGGATCGGTTGTCCGAGTCATCGACTTTGATGATGCGGGATTTGGCTGGCATTTATTCGATATCGCCACTTCACTGTATTTTTTGACGAACGATCGCGCGTACCCGATCGCCCGCCAGGCGTTGTTGGAGGGATACCGCAGTGAGCGCGCCCTGAGCGACGAGGCGATCGAAAAATTGCCGATTTTCATGGCGGCCCGCGCGACCACCTATCTCGGTTGGGTGCATACCCGTCAGGGCACGGAAACCGCGCAGCAGCTTACCCCCTTCTTGGTAGAGCTGGCCTGTGCGACAGCTGAACAGTGTTTGCAATCGGTCTAAACGACCGCGGTCGATAGCGCACTGCGCGAGCTGCGCAAGGCCCCGGACGAAGGGGCGTGGACTTGCGTCTCGGTCAGTCCGCGCTATTCTGGCCTCCGGCGGACCCGGCGGGGACACTCGCGCCTCGGCACTGCGCAGACCCAACCGCGCGAGTGCTCGGATGGCCTAGCGCCGACGGACCACCATCAAATCGCTCAGCGCAAGGGATTCGACCATGCATTCTGATGTCGGCTTAATCGGTTTGGCTGTGATGGGTGAAAACCTCGCCCTCAACATGGAAAGCCGCGGATTTTCGGTCTGCGTCTACAATCGGACGATCGAGCGCACCGAGCACTTCGTCCATGGACGTGGCGTTGGTAAACGCTTTCATGGCGCGCGATCGTTACCCGAATTCGTGCAGAAGCTCTCCACGCCGCGGCGCATCGTGATGCTCGTGAAGGCCGGTCCCGCTATCGATGAACTCATCGCCCAGCTGTTACCGCACCTCTCACCAGGCGACATCCTGATTGATGGGGGCAACAGTCTCTATACGGACACCGCGCGACGCGTCCGGGCGGTTGAGTCGCAGGGCTTTTTGTACGTCGGCGCCGGCGTCTCGGGCGGTGAGGAAGGTGCTTTAACCGGGCCATCTCTCATGCCCGGCGGCAGTGCCGCCGCCTGGCCGCATATCCAGCCGATCTTTCAGGCCATTTGTGCCCGCACGCCCGACGGCGAACCGTGTTGCGACTGGATGGGCGATGGCGGGGCGGGTCATTTCGTCAAGATGATCCACAACGGCATCGAATACGGCGACATGCAATTGATCTGCGAGGTCTACGACGTCCTAAAGCGCGGCTTAGCTCTTTCGAATACCGAGATGGCGGGAATCTTCGATCACTGGAATCAGGGTGAGCTCGATAGTTACCTGATCGAAATCACCCGCGACATCCTCGCGTATGTCGATGCCGAGGGCAACGCGACGCTCGATATGATTCTCGACAAAGCCGGGCAAAAGGGCACCGGCAAGTGGACGGTCACCAGTGCGTTGGAGGAAGGCTCGCCTCTGACCCTGATCGCTGAATCCGTGTTTGCTCGCTGCCTGTCCGCGGCCAAAGATGAACGGGTCGCTGCCGCGGCCGTCTTGGGCGAGTCAGTCGAACCCTATGCCGGTGCGGCATCGGCCCTGATTGATGATCTTCGCGATGCGCTCTATGCGGCAAAGATCATCTCCTATGCGCAGGGCTACCAACTGATGCGCAGCGCAGCACAAGCTCTCGGCTGGTCGCTGAACTTCGGTGGCATCGCGTTAACCTGGCGTGGCGGCTGCATCATTCGCTCGGCCTTCTTAGGGGACATCAAGACAGCGTTTGACCGGGACCCCGCGCTTGTCAATCTCTTGCTCGATCCGTTCTTCGCGCAGGCCGTGCGCTCGCGACAAGGAGCGTTACGTCGAGTGGTCTCGACGGCGGTGACGCTCGGCATTCCCGTGCCATGTCTCTCCGCAGCGCTCGCATACTGGGACGGCTATCGGTCAGCGCGGCTACCGGCGAATCTGTTACAAGCGCAGCGCGACTATTTCGGCGCACATACCTACGAGCGCATCGATCGACCGCGTGGCGAAGTCTTCCATACCAATTGGACGGGCCGTGGTGGCGCAACCACCTCGCAGACGTATACAAAATAGGCTCATCAACGTCCGAGCTTCGGTAGTCTAGGGGTCTGCATGAGTGGAGGTTTTATGCGTCAACTGACGGCTGTGTCCTGTTCGATCTTGCTCGGCGTGTTCAGCGGAGCCCTTGCCGCCCCAGGCCCTCTGCCGCCGCCGGCGGATCTGCAGCTGGGTCGCTCCTTGCTCCGCGAACTGATCGAGATCGACACCACTCACGCTAAAGGCACGGCAGCGGCGGCACATGCCTTGGAAGCCCGATTCCTGTCCGCCGGGTTCACGCGTTCGGAAGTCACGTTCATCGCTCCCACGGCGCATCCGAACAGTGGCAACTTGGTCGTTCGCATCCGCGGCAAGCAGGCAGCGCCCGCTGTCCTCTTCATGGGACATCTCGACGTTGTCGCCGCAAACCCCGAAGACTGGACGGTAGATCCCTTCCGTCTGATCGAGAAGGACGGCTGGTTTTATGGACGCGGCACCTCGGACATGAAGGATGGCGATGCGGCGCTGGCCGCCGCCCTCATCCGCCTGCGCCGAGAGGACTGGCAACCCGACCACGACGTCATCGCGCTCTTTAGCGCGGATGAGGAAGCCGGCGGTGATGCCAACGGGCCGGCCTTCTTGCTCAAAGAGCACCCCGACCTCATTGACGCCACGGTTGCCTATAACTTGGATGGCGGCGGCGGTGGTCTGGATCACGGTCGACGTACGTTTTATGACATCGGCACCAGTGAAAAGACCTATATCACCTACACACTCGAAACGACCGCCCCGGGCGGACACGGTTCACTACCGGGACCGGACAATCCGATCTATCGGCTGGCGAAGGCACTCGGTCGCCTCGAAGCATTCCAATTTCCGGTCATGACAACCGCTACGACGCGTGCCTACTTCACAGCGCTGGCGGACCTTGAACCAGGTCCGCAGAGTGGGTACTTACGGAAAGTGGCCGCGGCCACCCCTGATCTGGATGCAGCTAGTCACTTGTCATCCTCGGTGTTTCTCAATGCCCAGTTGCGCACGACCTGTGTCGCGACCCTGCTCTCGGGTGGCCATGCGGAAAACGCGCTCCCACAGCGCGCCAAAGCGACGGTGCAATGCCGCATGATGCCGGGCGACGATGCCGGCGCTGTGATGGCCACGTTGCAACGCGTCATCGCAGAACCCGCCATCATCGTCACTCAAGATGCGACCCCCATCGTCAGTCCGGAGTCAGTCCCTGTTCCGGCCGTAATGGATCGCGTGGCCGCGGTCGTCCATTCGATGTGGCCGGGCGTGATGCTCGTTCCGTCCATGGCCACGGGCTTTAGCGATGACCGTCAGACCCGCAACGCCGGTATCCCCAGCTACGATGTGAGCGGCCTGTGGATGGAAAACGGCGAGAACCGAGCGCACGGTCGCGACGAACGGATCGGTGTCCGCGAATTCGATGAAAGCCTCGAGTACACCTATCGACTTGTCCGAGAAATGGGCATGACGCGCTAAATGCGCGTCATCCCAAGCGGTGACGTTGGAGGAAGTCAAGCACGGGCACGGCCACGGTATCCGGATCCTCGAGGAGGATCGCATGCCGTAACACCGGCAGAATCACGAGTTCGGAATGGGGCATCGCCTCTGCAATCGCTTGATTGAGCCGTGGATTGCAGCCGCCGTCATGCTCGCCCGTGAGCACCAAACTGGGATGAGTCACCTCATGCAGCCACGGCGCCATCTCCGTCTCGGCATAAATATCAAATACCGATAGAAACACTGCCGGATCTGTTTCAACGACCTGACGCAGACGGCGCTCAATCACCTCTGGGCAGCGTTCGGCAAACGCTGGCGTGAACCAGCGATCCTTGAGCGCTTCCAGCACCAGCGGAATGCCCTTCTGACGCATCGCCGCGACGACCCCACGCACTTTCGCCGCATCATCGTCGGTGCGAAACGCTGCCGTACTGTAGAGACCGAGCGAGAGCACGCGCTCGGGATACCGCAACGCGTAGCGCGGTCCGATCATCCCGCCGAGCGAATGGCCAGCGAAATGCGCCCGTTCAATGCCTAACTCGGCACGCAAGGCTTCCAGGTCATCCACCAGATCGTCGAGGCTATACGGCGGTGTCGGTTTAGGCGAGAGGCCGTGGCCGCGCAAATCATAGGAGATGCAGCGAAAGTGCGGGGCGAGATGACGGATCAGGCCATCCCAGCTATGCCGCGATGCGCCGATCCCGTGGATCAAAAACAGCGGTGGACCGTGACCTTCGACGGAAAAGGCGGATGAGATCGCTGCCATAGATTTATTCCGGGTATTTATCGGCCATGAGTTCACCGCCGACCGCCCAGTCTTCCTTCGCGACGTCCGACAGCAGGATCGTAACGGCGTCGGCACGGCCACCCAGCACACGCACATAGGTGTCAGTCAGCGCCTGAACTAACTCGCGTTTCTGTTCTCGCGTGCGGCCCTTGAACAGTTCGACGGTGATGATCGGCATGGGCGCTCCTATTGGACGGGGTCTTCATGATGTGGGATGACGGCGACATACTCACCGTCTAAGTACGCAAGCGGCCGGCAGGCGCCGGAGGCAGCCTCATCCACGGCGCCAAGACAGATCCAGTGCGATCCACACGGGATGATCTGCTGCACGGTACACACAAACACGGTGTGCGCCGCCGCCAACGACGGCAGCGTTGCGCCCTCGACCAACTCGACACCGTCGAAGCGGTCAGCGTCCCGCGCAAGCCCACGGCCCGCGAAACGTTCGGCGAGTGAGCGCTCGCCCTCACGCAAGACATTGACGGCATAGCGACCGTTGTCACGCACCAGTTGAGCGATACGACTGTCTGCGTGCAGGCACACGAGGATGGATGGCGGATCAGCGGATACGGACGTAAAGGCCGAAACGGTGGCTCCCCAGCGGCCATGCGCACCGTCGGTGGTCACCACCGTCACACTGTGCGCCACCGTGCGCATCGCCCGAATGAAATCAGGTCGCGCGATCACGCCACGGCCTTTGATCGGTTGAAGTGCGGCATCACATCGCTCGCAAAGCGTTCAATGGCTTCGAGCGACTCGGCCTGCGAATGTCCTAGGTTGGGGTTCATAATAAAATCGTCTATCCCGAGTTCCTCGTAGAGCTTGAGTCGGTCGACCATCTCCGAGGCCGTGCAGACTAGCACGCTCGAGCGAAACTCTTCGGCGGACTGATTGAGCGGCAGCGGTTCGATGACGCCGGAGTGCACAGACCCTGGCCCGGTGAACACGTTGTGGAATCGGCCGTAGTAACCCCGCGCAAGCTCTAGCTTCGCGCGGGCATCCGCATCATCCCGGGCCACACAGCATACGCGTGACAACGCAAGACGTAGATCGCGCCCCGCTTCGCCCAACGATGCGCGCCCCCGTTGAAACGCGCTAACCTGTTCGTGCATCTTTTCGACTGTCGCATTCAACGGCGTCGTCTGAATGTGGAAGCCTCGGCGAGTCGAGGCCTCGATCGCCTCGGGAATCAGCGCCGCGAGCATGATCGGAATGGGTCGCGCTGGACGCGGCATGATCGTGATCGGCGCAAAGTCGTAATACTTGCCGTGCCACTCGACATTTTCGCGAGATAACAGCTCAAGCAATAGATCCAGGGATTCATCGAAGCGCTCACGCGATTCTTCGATGGGTTTACCCATCCGTGCCAGTTCATAGGCAAAGGCACCACGACCGACGCCCAGAATGAGTCGCCCTTCGCAGAGAATGTCGGCTTGGACCACCTGGCCGGCAAATACGCGCATGTCATGCAGCGGCAACACCGACACCGAGGTCACCACTTCCAAACGCGAAGTGACGGAAGCCACTTTCACTGCCAGTTGCAACGGATCCGGCACCAACAGAATGTTGATCAGATGGTGCTCGGGAATCGTCACGCCCCGATAGCCCACTCGCTCGACGAGCCGCGCCTGTTCGAGCATGTCGGCATACAGTCGATCACCGCCATAACGCGGATCGGGGTAGTAAGCCGAGAGAAAATGATTGAATTCCATGCGCTCGCCTCCGTCACGGTGCGCAGGTTGCCCGATTCCGCGCCAGGTGCAAACCGTCACCGTTCGTTCGCGACTCTCGGAACTGCTGGCCCACGCAACCGGACCCCATTTCGTATATCGTATACCTTTTGGAGGATACCTCATGAAAATTGATTGGTCTGGCGTATTCCCTGCCGTCACTACCCAGCTGCACGAGGATCTGAGCATTGATCTTGCGAACACCCAGCGAGTGGTCGACGACCTGATCCGCGATGGGGTGGATGGCGTCATTGCACTCGGTACAGTGGGCGAGAACAACTCGCTCGAAGGCGCCGAAAAACTGGCCGTCCTGAAAGCCGTGGTCGAGGTCGTGAAGGGTCGCGTACCCGTCCTCACCGGCGTCTCGGAATACGACACCCGCCGCGCTAGCCGATATGCGCAAGCCGCCGAAGCGGCGGGTGCTGACGGTCTGATGCTGCTGCCGCCGATGGTCTATGTGCCGAAGCGCCATGAGTTGATCGCTCATTTTTCGGGTGTTGCCCGCTCGACGGCGCTGCCGATCATGCTCTACAACAATCCGCCGGCGTATCGCACGATGATCGATGCGCAAACGCTGATGGCGCTCGCCCCCATCGAAAACATCGTCGCGCTCAAGGAATCCGCACCGGATCCGCGGCGCTTCACCGACGTCATCAACGCCGTGGGCGATCGTTACGTGCTCTTCGCAGGCCTCGATGACGTGGCCCTCGAAGGCCTCTTCCTCGGCGCCCGCGGTTGGGTGTCGGGACTGACCAACGCGTTCCCTCAGGAGTCGGTGGGTCTCGTTGCTGCGTTGCGCCGCGGCGATCACGCCAAGGCACTCGAGATCTATCGCTGGTTCATGCCACTGCTGCATCTCGATGCCGAACATGATCTCGTGCAAAGCATCAAGTTGGCCGAACAAATAATGGGCCGTGGCTCTGAGCGAGTGCTGCCTCCGCGCATGCCGCTGATCGGCGAGCGCCGTGCCGAAGTAATTGCGATGGTAGAGAAGGCTGCCGCAACGCGGCCGGCACTCTAAGACCGTGCCGCTCGCGATCCGCGCTCTTTCCGATCGCGTCTACGAGGTTCTCCGGGAGCGACTCGTGGCGGGCGAGCTCGGTGAGCGGGCGGTGCGTCAGGACGCCCTTGCGCAGGAATTGGGCGTGAGCAAGATTCCGGTGCGCGAGGCGCTCTCACGCCTCGCGCAGGACGGACTGCTCATGCGCATTCCGAACCGCGGGTGGTTCGTCTGTCCGCTATCGATGGGGGAGGCTGAAGAGATCTACGCCTTGCGCTTGGCGATTGAACCGCAGGCTGCGGCTCAGGCGTGCGAGTCGGCCACTGCTGCCGAGCGCGAAGCCGTGAAATCCGCCTATAAGGCGCTCGAAGCGGCCACACGCAGCGACCTATCGGCACTCGCGCGCCACAACCGAGAATTTCATCTCGCCCTCGCAACGACCGAGACTCAGCCGCTGACACGCCGTCTGATCGAGCAATTGGCGTTACTCGCAGAGCGCTACGTCGCGCAGCACCTACGCCCCCACGGGCGATCGGATCGGGCGCGCGCCGAACATGCGGCTTTGCACGCAGCGTGGATCGCGGGAGACTCCACGCAGGTGGCCACCCTATTGACCGCCCACATCGGCGGCACACTCGACGATTTGCGTCAGCAGCTAGGCGACGGCTAAAAACGCGCCGCGAGTTCTGCGATCCCGGCGCGGAATTCGTTCGCGCCGCCCATCGCTGGATGCCGCACCACGGCGGCGGGCTCCCGACCGAGACTGCGCAGCGTGCGACCCGATACCTGCCCCACCGCGATCACCCACGCATCGGTGAAGTGGTCGAGGACAGCATCGAGTACCGCCTTGCCGCTTTCCAGTTCCGTTCGCGTCGGCGTGCGGTTGGAGTAACGATCACCGGGCTTGTGCGGGTGCCAAGCGTAGGAGTTCCAAAGGACGGCGTGTTCGGCCAGTCCATGCGCATGCAACGCGCCCCACACCACCGTCGCGGACGGCTCGCACCACGGCAAGGGTCGCGAGGTGATCCGCGCTTCGATCCGCACCCGCGGAATCCTGCCGGCCAAGAGCAACTTTTCGTTGGTGAAGGCCATCCCGGAAAAATGACAGCCCTGGTAGCCGGCGGCCTCACCGACGAGGATCAGCCGAGCATCCACCGCAAAGTGCGCTCGCAAACGCGCCAGCCGCGCCGCGGGACCGGCTTCTGCGACGGGCAGGTCCATCGGGTCGACGTCAGCCCAGGGGTTGTAGACGTGCTCGGCCACGTGGCCGCTCAGAGCGTCAAAAGGAATCGTCATACCGTCTCCGCATCGGCTGAGTTGGACGCGACCGCGTCGGCGTGCAGTCTACGCGACCCGATCATCGGGTGAATCTGCGGACTGCGTCTAGAAATTGGGGGTGAGCAATATGTAAGACTGACGTACCGTTCGGTTCTGCGCCGGTGCGCAGACCGATTGAATCCACCTTTCACTCGGGATTTTTCATGAACCGACATTTTTACCGTTCACTGCCCCTCGCTGCCGGCCTGATGGGCCTCGCCCTCGTGGCTTCGGCGGGTCCTAAGTCTGCGCCAGCCGCCGCCAAGGCAGCGGCCACGCCGGCCGCCAAGCCGGCGGCGAAGCCCGCTGCGAGCACACCCGCCGATGCCTCGTCCGTGGATTACAGCATGGGTCTGTCGGTCGGCGAGGGCATGAAGAAGGCCGGCATCAGCACGATCAATCAGGACAGCTTCGGCAAGGGCCTGCAGGATGGCCTCGGCGGCAAGGCGATGAGCCAAGACGACCGTGACCGCATCAACAAGTACATGGGCGAGATCCGCAGCGCCGGCGCGTCCCATAACAAGCAGGCTGCCAAGGATTTCTTGGCCAAGAACGCGAAGGCACCCGGCGTCGTCGAAACGGCCAGCGGTCTGCAATACAAGATCGTCGACGCCGGTGACACGAAGGCGGCCTCACCGAGCGCCGCGGATTCGGTCACCGTGCAGTACCGCGGCCACCTGATCGACGGCACCGTGTTCGACAGCTCCTACGAGCGAGGCCAGCCTGCGACCTTCCCGGTCGGCGGCGTGATCAAGGGTTGGCAGGAAGCGCTGCAGCTGATGAAGCCAGGCGCGAAGTGGCAGCTGTTCGTCTCGCCGGAATTGGCGTACGGCGATGCCGGTCAGGGCAAGATCCAGCCAGGCTCACTGCTGATTTTCGACGTCGAACTGATCAGCATCACCGCTGCGAAGTAACGCTCGCTCCATTGATGACACGAAGCCCCGGGGACGACCGTCCCCGGGGTTTTTGTTTTACTTGACCCGCGTCACCGGTGGCGCGTCGAGCGCGCCATCAAGTCGCTCGCTCAAGAGTGGCGTGCGCTGCGGGGCAGCGTAACTGAGTCCAAAGCCTACTGGGAACTCGGTCGAACCTTGCGTGGCATAAGGCGGCAAAAGCGCCGAGCGCGGCCACGGGAAGGACAAGCGACCCGTAAAGTCGTGACGCGGCTTACCGTCGGGCGTGCCGATCAACACATCGGCAATACCGCCACCTTCCGAACCTGGCAACCAGGCGGCCACGAATGCATTGCTCGCGTTGATCTCTGGATTCGTCCACAGCGGTCGGCCCGACAGAAAGATCGTGACGGTGGGAATACCCAGACGCTTGAAGAACTGCAATGCTCGCAGACCCGTACGCTCGTTATAAATCGGCAGCTTCACATCACCGAACATTTCCGCATACGGCCGCGACCCCATGATCACGACCGCGACATCGGGCTTATCTTTGGTGACGAGATCATCGGACTCTTCGATGATCCGACCGCCGCCGGCGCGAATCGCTGACTTGATCGCGGTCACGGCGAGTTCCGCCTGCGGAAAATCCGCGGCGCGCGTGTCATCACCCTGCCAGGTCAACGTCCAACCACCCGTCTGCACCGCGAGATTACCCGCGTGCGGGCCACCGATCACGACGCGCGCATTGGCCCGAATCGGCAGCACCCCATCGTTCTTGAGCAGCACGAGAGACTTGCGCACGGCTTCGCGCGCCAGCGCACGGTGCTCGCTCGAGGCCAAGCGTTCAAAGTGGCCCTCAAGGGGGCGCTCGGTCTCAAACATGCCGAGCGCAAACTTCACACGCAGTATGCGCGTCACGGCGTCATCCAAGCGCGCCATCGAAATCCGTCCCGCCTTCACATCCGCAATGAGGCTGGCATACAAATCGCGCCAACCGAGTGGCGCCATGTACATATCAAGGCCCGCATTCAATGCGTCCGGGCAGTGCTCTTTCGTGCAGCCAGGCAAAAACGCGTGCGCGTTGTAATCGCCGATCACAAACCCCTGAAAGCCCATGCGACCTTTCAACACATCCGTCAACAGGGCCTTGGAGCCATGCATCTTCTGTCCGTTCCAGGAACTGTAGGACGCCATGACGGTCAAGGCGCCGGCCTCGATGCCCGCCGCATAACCCGGCGCATGCACGCGGGCGAGCGTCTCTTCGGAGACTTCGGTGTTGCCCTGATCCTCACCGAGCGTCGTACCGCCATCGCCAAGAAAGTGTTTGATGCTCGAGGCGACGTGCCCACGTGCCAGGCGATGTTCCATACCGTTGGGACCTTGCAGACCGAGCACCGCGGCAGCTGCAAACTTCGCCACTTGTTGGGGATCGGCGGAGAAGCCTTCATAGGAACGGCCCCAACGCACATCCTGTGGGACGGCAATGGTGGGAGCGAAAGCGTAGTCGATACCGGTCGTCGCCACTTCCTCGGCCGTCGCTTCCGCGATACGCCGCACGAGGTCTGGATCATGCGTTGCGCCAAGACCGATGTTCTGCGGATAGAGTTCCGCACCGATCACGTTGTTGTGTCCGTGCACGGCATCGACGCCGAAGATCACAGGGATGGGCTCGTGGCCTGGTCGCGCTTCGAGTGCCACGGCGTGGAACTCGCGCGCTAACTTAAGCCATTCCGCGGGCTTCGCGCGCTCATCGCCATAGGGCCCCGAATCACCCCCGGCCAGCACAGAGCCCAGCGGATATTTGCGCAGATCGGCCGGCGTCACGGTACTGATGTCGCTTTGGATGGTTTGACCCACCTTTTCCTCGAGCGACATGCGCTTGACGATCGCAGCGATACGCAACTCCGTGGCTGCATCCACGAGCGGCGCCGGTTTGACCGCCGGCCACAGCGCGGGATGCACGGTTTGCGCCGGTGCCTGCGCAACCGCGGCAGACGATGCCACCACCCAACACGCCAACCCGGCCGCAAAACTTGAGCGCCGCAGCGCGACGAAGAAATGACTCATGCAATCCCCCATTAGCCTCATGACGGACATCCGGTGGTGCCGTCTGTGTTTGACGCCCGCTCCCCGCAAGCTGTCGTGTACCTTAAACCAGAGATGGAAAGGTTTCCAAGCCCTCCGCAGCGGAACACCGGCCGAATCGAGGTTACGTTGCGTCGATCACCGAGGCGCGCGCGGTGATCGATACCGGGAAATGCCGGTCGACGAAAAGGTCCAATCCATAACACTGATTCAGTAGCGCGCGCGTACCGGCCAGCGTCACTTCACGAATCGGCATGTGCACAGAGGAAAGTCGCGGGACCGCAAACTCTGCCGCCGGTGTGTCGTCATAGCCGAGCACGGATACATCCCGCGGGACGCGCAAGCCACGCTCCGCGAGACAGGCGAGCGCCCCGACCGCCATTTCATCGTTCGCACAAAAGAGCGCCGTGAACCGATGCCCCTGATCCAACAAGCGACCGGCCGCGGCATAGCCTCCCGCGGTCGAGAAGTCCGCCTCCTCACACGGGATTACGACCTGCGCACCCAATGAGGTTCGTAATTCCTGGATAAATCCCTGCATGCGATCGACGTTATCCGGCGAAGTCAACGGACCGCTGATGGCAACCAACCGGCGATGCCCATGCCTCAGCAGGGTCTGCGCCGCGAGGCGTCCGCCTTGCACATGGTCTGCCAAGAAGCAGCGCGCCGCGACGGACTCGAACGATGAATTGAGGATTACGAGATTGGGCTGGCGACGCAGCAAGGTCTGGGCATCGTCTGCGGTGAGTGCATTGCTCATGAGCACGATGCCATCGCAGTCGCGCTCCATCAAAAAGCGGGCACCCTCGAGGACTTCGTGACGCGTATCGGTGTCTTCACGACCGAAGGCCACCACCATGTGCCGGTTCGCCGTGCGCAGCTCACGGTCGATGGTCTGCAGAATGTGCGGATAGAACGAGCCCTTGAGTAGGGGGATGTACACGCCGATCATTTGCGTGGAACCCGATAAGAGCGCGCGAGCCGCATGGGAGGGCCGGAAATCGAGCGCCTCGATCGCGCGACGTACCTTCTCGGCGGTCGCCGGCGCGACCGACCCCTTGCCGCTCACCACACGAGATGCCGTTCCCAAGCCTACGCCTGCCAGTTTGGCCACATCACGGATGGTCGTCATGCGAGCTCATCATCCTTGGGTTCACAGGGCACATTGAATTATATTCACGGCATAAATGGAACCGTTACCAATCTTAGCCCGGGTGCAAGCCATCGCCGCTGTCTGCCTGTGCACCGTCACTGTCATGGCCGGCGCGCAGCCTGCCGCAGTATGGACCTCAGCGCCTGATGGGACCCAACGCTTAGCGCGCGGCGCGGATCTCACCTGGACGACCACGACAGTAGAGGGCACGGCCGTCGAGATTGATATCTCCGAACGGCACCAGACGTTTTTAGGCGTCGGTGCGGCGATGACCGACTCGTCCGCCACACTCATCGCGCATCGATTAGGCGCGGATGCGCGTCAGGCCTTGCTGCGTGAGTTCTTCGATCCTGAGGCTGGCATCGGCCTCGATTGGCTGCGCGTCACCATCGGGGGCTCGGACTTCTCATCCCGCCATTACTCGTTGGATGACACACCGGATAACGCGCCGGACCCCGCACTGTCCCACTACACAGAGCAACCGGAAACGATCGAAGTCCGCAATCTGGTTGTTGCCGCAAAGAGCATCAACCCCAATCTGAAGATCATGGCCTCGCCCTGGAGCGCACCGGCGTGGATGAAGTCCCCGGTCGGCCTGATCGGCGGGCGCTTGCAACCTGCCTACAACGACGCCTTCGCCGACTACCTGCTGCGCTTCGCGGACGGCTATGCCGCAGCGGGTGTACCGCTGAGCGCACTGACCATCCAGAATGAACCGGCGTACGAGGCGCCCTCCTACGCCAGCATGCGCGTCGATGCCGAAGACCGCGCCCTGTTCATCCGGTCGGCACTCGGACCGAAACTCGCACAACGGACGAACGCGCCCGTGCTGCTTGAGTGGGATCACAACTGGTCGCAACCTGGTTCACCGCTCGCGGTACTTGCGCATCCCGACGCGACTGCCTACTTGGCCGGCGTCGCGTGGCATTGCTACGGCGGGCTGCCGATCGCGCAGCGCTGGGTGCAAGCAGTGGCGCCCGCCTTGGATGCCTACATCACAGAGTGTTCGAGCGGGGACTGGCAGCGCGAGTGGCCCGACACCTTCCGTTCAATGGTTGGAACGGTCCTGATCGAGGGCATCCGCAACGGTGCACGCGCCGTATTGCTCTGGAATCTCGCCTTGGATGAAGACCACGGGCCACATGTGGGCGGCTGCCGCAATTGCCGCGGCCTGATCACGCTCGCTAATGACGGCAGCATCGAGCGCCATGCGGAGTTCGTCGCCCTTGCCCACATCGGTCGCTTCGTGCGGCCCGGCGCGACGGTGGTTGGCTCCACTTCGGTGCGGGACGGGGTGCGCTCGGTAGCCTTTATCAGCGCGGATGGCGTCACCCTGACGGTGCTGCTCCAGAACACGACCCCGCAGGCCGAGACCGTCACGTTACGACTGGGCCCTCACACCGCGAGCCTCTCACTCGCACCCGGGGTGGTGGCCACCGTGACCGGACCATGCCCGATGGACCGTCCAAAATAATACCAATTTAGACCGCCGTGATCCGGACGAAACCTTTGCAATCGACTGCAAGTGGTGAACAAAAGCTGTTCTTTTCAGTGTTTTCAGGGGCTAGGCGGCGCATGGCCGGGTTTCGCGCACGGATCACTCCTGACGAGACCGCCCCAGATTGGTTATAACCACTCATTGACAGGTGCGTCACGAGGCGGTATTTTTTTCACACTGCTGTTGGAATCGTTTCCACGCTCCGCCGTGGTCGCGCCCGCCGGGAGCCGGATGAGAGAGTTCCGCCGCAAGGAAAACGGCGCGCGGGACCGCAGGGGACTTTGTTTCGTTTTATCGAACTATTGCCGAGGGGAAACATCCATGAAGAAGAGCGTGCGCTCACATGAGTCGCTGTCCGCCTATCGCTTGAAGCCCATCGCGGCTGCCATCACGGCGTTATTGCTGCCCGCCGCTGCCTTCTCGCAGGCCGCACCCGCATCCAGCAGTGACGTGCTCGACGACATCGTCGTGACCGGTATCCGTCACTCGATCGAAACCTCGGTTGCGATCAAGCGTGAAAACGACTCGATCGTCGAAGTGCTCTCGGCGGAAGACATCGGCAAGTTGCCCGACACCAGCATCGCCGACTCGCTCGCCCGACTGCCTGGCTTGACTGCGCAGCGCGTCGATGGCCGCGCGCAAGGCATCAATATTCGCGGCATGGCACCCAAGTACGGCGTGACCTTGTTGAACGGCCGCGAACTCGTCTCGACCGGCGACAATCGGGGTGTGGAATTCGACCAGTTCCCGTCGGAACTGATCGGTGGCGTCACTGTTTACAAGACTCCGGATGCGGCGCTCGGGACGCAGGGTCTGTCTGGTACGATCAATCTGCAGACGATCCGTCCACTCGATTACAAGGGTGTGACCGGCAACATCAACATCCGTGGCTCGCGTAATTCAAATGGCGCTCTCGTGCCGGGCTCGAAGGACGAAGGCGGTCGCGCCAGCTTCTCCTACGTGAACCAATTCGCGGACCACACGGTAGGTCTGGCGGTAGGCTTTGCGCACCTCGATAGCCCCGGCCAAGAACAGTACACGAAGGGCTGGTGGTGGACCGACCAACGCGTCTGGGGCGTGAACCCGCTGCCGGGTCTGAACTACACCGGTCAGCCCGGTCCCGGCATGGGCCTCAACACGCTGAACGGTTTTGAGATGGGCGT
>CANGOP010000010.1 GCA_947455595.1 Gammaproteobacteria bacterium | reverse complement strand
CCCGGTATGTTGTTACTCCGTGCTCACTTCGGGTTCCTGACATCCGTTTCTTGAAGGCCAGCCGGCAAACTACTCTCTCGGGTGCAAAATACTCCTAAGGTGTTGATCCAGCTCCAGGAGGTGCAAAGTAGTCGAGGATATTAAAGTGGCCATCGCGAATGGCCTTTGCCGTTTCGACGCGCAAAACATTCAGTTGTGCCCGATCAATATCCGGGTATGCCGTCAGGGTTCTTTCCACAAGATCGCCCTCGCACGTTCCGCCGAAAGCGCATAGCTCCAATGCCGACAGCGAACCTCCGCCACAGTCCATTCCAAAATCACAACCGATCACGGCCAGTACTGCATCGCGCAACCCATCCGTCGTCCGAGGTGCGCCGCGATGCCACCGTGCGACCACACCACTAAGGTCCCTCAATTCATAGGGCGATTTCCGTTCCACAATCTCGTGAATGAGCCGGAGTGCTTCGTCATCACTACCGGCCCGGACGGCTTCCAGAGCCAACTCGCCACGGGAGCGCAAATCGCCGGCACGATGTCGTTCGATGTTGACGGCAGCCGCTTTGAGGATCGCTTCCCGGGAGTCACGGGTGAATTCCGCACATCGATCTGCCAATTGGCGACGCGCGATGAATCTCGCCGAACGCATCGGGTCATTGGGAAGCCCCTCGCCCAAACGCTGATCAGACAGCGGCAGCCGGTCTTGACCGACGAAATTGGGTACGCACACCGACCATGCGCGCCACGCCAGCGAGCGCTCTGCTGGATCTAATGAGCGCTCGTTGGCTTCGTAGACGGCGCGTAGGGGCTTCTCTGGATCAGACAGCGCATCTGGGAACGAGGCGTCTGAAGTGCCACCGCCCTGCGGCGCAGGGTGTGCCGTCCGCGACCATGGGGCGCGGAACACGGACGAGCCCATCTCATCGGACGATGGCCAGTAGACAGCAACAACAAGGATGCCGCCGAGCGCGACGAGAGCGCCTATCAGTAAGGGGCGGCTCAACACGGCTGTAAAGGCCGCCCCACGGTGATCAATTGCCCGACAACGCCACCGGGAAGTTCCCGACGCTTGTCTTAATGGTCAAGGTCGCGACCTTATTGCCCGTGGACGTGGGCTTGAATCGCACCGTCACCGTACACGTCGCGCCGGCAGCGACCGAACTACCACACGATCCCGTGCCCGTCGTGACGCTGAACTGATTGGCATTGGTTCCACTGATGGACTTGCTGCTGATCGTCGCGGCTCCCGTACCGGTGTTTGACACGGACACGGACTGTGACGACGTCTTATTCACCGCCACGTTGGTATACGTCAGCGAGGTCGGGGTGACCGCCACGACGGGGACCGCGGTAAACGATGTACCCGACAACGTCACAGCCGGCGAACCGCCATTGGTAACGACGGTCAGCGTGGCGGACTTTGCGCCTACCGGTTGAGAAGTCGGTGCGAATTTCACACTGATCGTGCAACTGGCGCCTTGCGCAAGCGTCGAGCCACAGCTATTCGTCAGGGTGAAGTCGCCCGAGTTCGTGCCACTTACAGACGCCCCAGTGATGGACAGGGTGCCGGTTCCCATGTTCGTCAACGTCGCGTTCTGAGCAGTGCTCGACGTGCCCGAGGCCTGAGCAGCGAAGGTGAGCGCCGCTGGGGTCAGGCCAGCGACTGGTGCCGTACCACCTGTGAGGGCGACGGTCGGTGCAGTCCCCGAGGCATTGCTCGCGACGGTGACCGTACCCGTCACCACGGATCCACTGCCGGAAAACGCCACCACCACGGTACAGGTCGCCCCGACCGGCAAGGTCGCCGGTGTTACCGGACAGGTTGAGGTCGGATCAAGGGAGAAACCCGTACCGCTGATCGCGACTGCCAGGTTCTTCAAAGCGGCCGTTCCGCTGCTCGTCACCGTAATGGTTTGGTTGGCGGCCGTAGTGCCAAATGTCAGGCTGCTGGGTGTAACGCTGACGCCCGGCACGGGAATCGGCGTTCCAATATTGAAGGCGTGTATCCACGTGCTCCAATTGAACTGGCCGTTTGATTTTTGATAGAGCGACGTGAACCACATGGTTTGGTCATCCGCTGGGTCGACGGACATCGAAGCGTAATCACCCCAACGGGTATACGCGGTTAGGCCCACTTTCGTTTCCGAGCCTTTGCCGGCAATGACGACGGATTCATTGCCCAGAGTCCCCGCCGAATCGCCGGCAGACCGGGTCGCTACCGCCAACGACGGAAAGGAGGTGCTGCTCGAGGTGCTGTAACCGAACGCCATATTGCCGGCGCCGTCGATCGCGCCGGTACTCATCCACCGCCACAGGGTCGCGTCGGGCGCGTACGTGCCTTGCTGTGCGAGGACCGGCGTGGCTGAATTGGGATTCTGAATTTCATACCAACGCAAGGCGCCCTGCCCGCTGGCGCTCGCTTGCACCGCATGCGAAACGATCAGGGATTCCACGCCAGCGCGATAGCGGTAGGCCAGTCGGTACATCAGACGGTCCGAGAGAGAGTCTAACTTGAGTGTAGTGCCAGACTGGGGCACCGAACCCATAGGCGTAAAGGCGGCGACCGGAATAGCGATCGGCGCAGTATCAATCGTGGCCGTTCCAGCTGTGAAATTTGGCGTAAAGCGCCACAGATCAAGCTGCTGGTAGTTGTTGTCGTACGCGATGATGTAATTCGGCGCACCCGGGGCGATGGCGGACGTGCCGTCGGGATCCGCTGGGAGAGCACCGCCATAGGCTGTCGACAATTGGACGCAGACTTGCGTCGCGGCATTACCCGCTAGCATCTGTGCGCGATCGTAGGCGCACAGGTTGGCGCCCATGAACGTCTTGCCGCCCTTGAACATGTTGAAGGTCACGTAATACGCGTCCGACCAAACGCCAGCCTTCGGATAGTCCGGAAAGTCGGTGTACGGGAATGCGTACAAGTTCCAGCCGCCAGTGGCATCGGCAGTCTGCGACACCGCCACGCATTGCAGATAGTTGGTGCCGTTGGTGACGACGAACTGCATCATCACCCAGCGCTGTGCAGCGTTATCCCATTTGACGATCGGATCGCCATCATTATGGGTGCCACAGGCAGCGCCTGCGCCCGTAAAGTTCGTCCAGAGCGTGTTGCCAGCGGCAGGACCATACTTCAAAGCGCCGGTGGCTTTATCAAACACCGCGAATGACGTGTTGACCCACTGAACGACCTGGGTCGTGCCGACAGCCAGATTGGTGTCCGGTGGCGTGCTATTCACGCTGTACCCATAATCTCCGGCGCCGACGCCGGCAAATCCCAACAGCTTGTTGGCGACTGACGCCGACGCCGGAGCGAGTGGGGCGTTGGTCGTCGCCGCTGCTTGCGCAGCTGTCCTCGCCTTAGCCAGCAGCGGATCAATCGCGCGAACCGGTGGAACAGGGCGTGGAATATCTTTCGGTTCCGGCGCATTGGCCTGACCCGCAGAAATGAGGCTGCCGGGTGCGAGCCCACCGAGGCTGTTTAAATGTCCGTGTTCAGCTTCTGGACTCCTGTGGACGCTCGGCGAGGCGTGAACCCACGTCGATGCCAACAGGAAAGCCGACGCCATCAGTGCGCGATAAACCGTCATATCTATCCCCTACCGCTGAGCGTCTCGGCATGCACCGGCGCCATTTTTTGCGTTAATCGTGACTGTCGCCATCAATGGCAACCGGGAGAAGTATGAAGGAAAAAAATGTCCGCTCCACAACAGCAGCGACAATTCCAGATTACGTTAAATGCCCCCTAGAATAGATCGCAAATTATTGATTTATATCTTAATTTACGCCACCGATCGACTCGCCACAGCCGCGACGACAGCCAGCACCCGATCAATATCGGCCGGACTTACGTAAATGTGCGCTGACAGCCGTACGCCCTTGTCGTCGCCCTGCGCACGAACACGGATCTTTTGGTCCCACAGAGCATTCTGAAGATCGCGGGCTTTTGTGCCGCTCACTCGGAAGGTCGTGATTGCAGAGGCGAGTCGTTCGTCGGTAGGGGATGACAGCACCACACCCGGTATTTGGGCGAGCCCCTGTCGCAAGCGCCGTGCCAATGCCCGATCCCATCGCTCGACTCGCTCCATGCCATGTCTCTCCGCCAGGCGGATCGCCGCCAGCAAGCCATCAATGAGCGCGACACTCCCGGTACCGTACTGCATAAATCGGAAGGCGCCATCGGCTTCGTTCTGCCACTGGTAACTCGCGAGGGTGGTCCAGAATTGGGTTTGGACGTCTCGACGCACGTACAGGATGCCGGTGCCTTTCGGGGCCATCAGCCACTTATGAGGACTGGCCACATAGGCATCACAGCCCAAAGCGGCGAGATTGACCTGGGTACAACCGACAGCTTGCGCACCATCAATCAACGACAGTGCACCGTTTGCTTTTGCCAGTGCGATCAGCGCTTCTATCGGCATGCGGATGCCCAACTGAGACGTCACTTGGCTGACCATAATGGCCTTCAGCCGCGGCGTAACCGCGGCGCGGAACATCGCAACGATCGCGTCAGGCCCTCCCACCATGGCCCTTTCGATGGGCAATTCCCGAACAACGATGCCTCGACGCTTCGCCATCAGTCGAAAAATCGAGATCGCGCCGCCGTGCTCCTGATCGGTTGTGAGCACCTCGTCTCCAGGTTGCCAGTCAAGTCCGTTCCCTAAATCGTTCATGCCCATCGTGGCGTTCTGCGTGATGGCGATCTCTTCCGGCGTTACGCCGAGAAACTGTGCGATGTGCCGTCGGGCGTCGAGCAGCGGCTGATAGCCGGTGAGAGGTTCCCCATCAGCCTGAAAATAAGGCCAGTCTGGTAAGGATGCTTCCGTCGTCTCGAGGCGACTGACCATGGCGGACAACACCTCACGAGGCGTGGCCCCCAACGTCCCCGTATTGCAATAAACCACATCGGCCGGGAAGTGCAGGTCGGCGCGCAGGCGCGCAAACAGTTCGGCATCACTCGCCGGCGGTCCGAACGAACTGGGCGCTGGCGCTGCGCTCGCAGAAGCCTTTCCCACTGATAGCCCGACCGTTACCGGCAGGACTGCAAGACCCTGCAAAAACGAACGCCGACTTCCCATAACCGCTCCCCCTACGATGGCCGATTCACTCTACACCAGGTCGCGGTGTGCGGATCGCATCCGAACTGACGATGACCGTGTAGGATCTAGCGACCTTGCTCGGGATCGAGGACGACATGTCACGGCGCCTACTGACCGCTTGCCTCATTTTGTTGACCTGCACACGACCAGTCTTTGCCCGGGAGGTCCCCAACCCAGGCTCGCCGGAGGCGGCCGTGCATCTCCTGAACGAACTCGTTGCGACAGACACGAGTCTTGGTAAAGGTCAGGTTCCTCAGCTGGTCGATCATCTGGCTGAGATTTTTCGTCAGGCGGGCTTTGCGGCCGCCGACGTGAACGTTGTGCGGGTCAGTGATACCGCAGCCCTCGCCGTGCGATATCGGGGATCAGGTCAGGGGGGGCGACCCATTGATCTGCTCGCCCATCTCGATGTGGTCGCCGCGCGTGCAGAAGAATGGGGTAGAGATCCGTTCGAGCTGTCTGAAAAAGACGGGTATCTGATCGGGCGAGGCGTACTGGATGTGAAAGGTGAAGTCGCGTTACTGGTCACAACACTCCTCGGTCTCAAGGCGGAAGGTTTCATACCCACTCGCGACTTGAATCTCGTGCTGACGGGAGACGAGGAAACGACCGGCGAGACAGCGGATACGCTCGTCAACGGGTATCGCCCGCTCATTGATGCTGAGTACGCCCTGAATGCCGACAATCTCGGTGGCGGGACGTTGGATGAATCAGATGGTCACCCGCTACTCTTTCGCGTCCAAGGATCCGAAAAGGCATCGGCCCGTTTTAAGCTCACAACCCGCAACTCCGGCGGACATAGCTCACAGCCTCGCGCCGACAACGCCATCTACGAAATGGCGGATGCTTTAAAAGCGGTTGAACGCTATCGATTTCCGGTCATGTGGAACGATTGGACGATTGGCGATTTCCAAGGAACGGCCGCCTCGACATCCGGCGAACTAGGAGCCGCGATGAAAGCTTACGCCGCCAACCCCCTAGATCGGAAGGCGTCAGATCGACTGTCGGCAGACTCCACCTTTATTGGCCGTGTTCGGACGACCTGTGTCGCGACAATGCTGACCGCGGGTCACGCGGTGAACGCGCTGCCTCAAAGCGCCAACGCCACGATCAGTTGCCGCATTTTTCCCGGCGACTCCATGCAGTCTGTTCATGAACAACTGCAATCAATCGTCGGATCACATGTTGAAGTAGAAGATGGTCCGGCCATTGAGATGGCGCCACCCTCACCGCTGCGGCCTGGCGTGATGGCAGCGGTCAATCGTGCGATACAAGCTACCCACCCAGGTGCGCGCGTTGTACCGACGCAGTCGTCGTATGCCACCGACGGAGCTACGTTTCGATTGGCCGGGATACCCACTTACGGCGTGGGGGGCCTCTTCATCAAAGAGAGTGAGCAATTCGCGCATGGCTTGAATGAGCGAATTCCGGTCGCGTCTTTTTACGCAGGACTTCAGCACTGGCGGATCCTGATTACTGAGTTAGCCGGGACGCCTACCATCTCTGAATGACGTTCACCGGCGTATTCAATACTAGGCAGATCCGTCCCGCGGAAGCTCGGCGCGCTCTCAGATCTTTTAGGTCGTCGAGCGTTAGCGAGTCGCAGGCTTCTCATTCAAGTCGTATTTCATGATTCGGCCATGAGGTCCATGGCGATCGCGCTCAAGCTGGTACACATCGCCAGCGGGGCCGGAACTCGCTTTTGTCATTTGCTCTATTTCATTCGACTCGATGTCATTCAGTTCGAACACCGACAGCTGCTGATGGGCGCCCAGATGCCGTGTGCTAGTCGCACCCACAATCGCTGCGGCGACGCCGCGACGCTGCAATATTGCCTTCGTCGCCACTGAAGCAATATCGACCCCATGGGCATCGGCAATTCGGCGCAATAGTTGCAATAGCCCCTGAAACCGTTGCCAGTTACCGAACTCGTCGATGATCAGTTTGTACTTCACCAACGATCGATTGGCGAGGGCCCCGATTGGCTCTGGCTGTCCCAACCAGCGGTCAGATAAAAACCCTCCGGCGACAGTGCCGTAGCAGAGAAGAGCGATACCGCGAGACTCACAAAAATCAACCATTCGATCGCTCGGCCGGTTGTCCAGAACGGAATATTGCAATTGATGCGCGCTGACCGTCACGCCGGCATCGCAGAGTTCAGCCAAATGATCCGTATCGAAGTTGGTGACACCGACCCGCGAAATCTTCCCCGCTTTCCTCAAATTCTCAAGCTCGAGGGCAGCCTCCACGTAACCGTCTTTCTCGAAGTCCCACCAATGAAACTGCACGAGGTCGAGCTGCTCGACGCCGAGCCGGATCAGGGAACGGTCGACGATGCGCTCAACGTATTGAGCGTTGATCTGGCCAAGGTGCGCCAGATCCGGAACGAACTTCGTATGGACGCGAACACGGGCCGCAAGCATTGGATACTGCTGTCGAAACCGGCCAATCATTTCCTCGACGCCGGTATAAATATCGGCGCAGTCAAAGGTGTCGATCCCTGCCTCGACAAACGTCGCCATATCCGCGATCGCTTGCCGCTCCTCAATGGCGCCGTGTCCACCGGCGAGGTGCCATCCGCCCTTGATCAGCCGTGAAATGTCGTAGGCATCGGTCAGTTGGTAGCGTTCCATCATTCGCCTCCGCATTCAGCAGGCAACGGGACGGCGGTCACGGCAGATCGTTGAAATCGGCGCCTTGCCGTGCGCGTGATGCGCAGTCGAGTCGAGCAATTAGGATCAGGGCAGGCGACCTCCGCGTCCGTCGACATCCAGTCGTTCTTGTCGGTGACCCGCTGCTTCGCTGCGAGCAGTGGCAATACGGCTGAAATCGAGTAAATCGACATTCCCTGACCCGGTGGCAAGTGCAGCATTTCGCCCCGCAGCTCGAAGTGGTCTCCAAGCTGGGCACCGCAATAGATCGGGCCGTCTTCTGGGCCGACCACCTCTACTTTCAAATCCCACAGCTCGAATTCGTGCTCGGTCGTCGATTCGATGTTAGCTTGCACACGGCACCTACTGATTGGGCTTAACGGCCGACGGAATTCACGTTATGAAGTTGTCTAGAGGCATCATGGCGGTAAGACGGTGAGTCGGCAATGGCCGAAGCAGTCGCGCAGGTCGGGGCATTCGCTTTAATATCCGAGATTAGGATGCAGATTTGCCGGCGCTCATGTCCGACCCGAGCTTGGCTCATGGTCCGAGAATTTTATCGAGGATTGCTGCTATGCGAACCGATCAGGTTGATGTCGCTCGACTGGTTAAACTGGCGAGTCGAACAGCACTCCTTTGCGCCCTGGCCACGCTTGTGGGTTGCTCGCCCAATGACAGTGTTCGCCAGGATAGCCTCGCCGCCGTATTAGCGGATCCGGGTCGTTATGAGGGCCGGGTAGTCTCCGTCCGCGGCTTTGTTCATCTGGCCCGCAATCAGGATGTCATTTACCTGCATGTTGACGACTATCGCTGGGGCCTAGAGGCAAACGGCATCTGGTTGCATATGCCCAAATGCGCCAACCGCGCCAACCAGCCGGTGACGAGTGGTTACGTGTCGGTGGTCGGTAATTTCACGACGAAGTTGCATGGCTTTGCGGACGGTTGGGCTGGGGAAATCGATAACATCACCCAGTGCCGCCTGATCGAGGGCGCAGAGGGTGATCCAAGACCACGGCCGATTGAATGAGATCTCCCGGTTACCGAGCCGGCGAAGGTTAAGGGTTGATGCTGGTGGGTTCAGCCGCGGCCGTTGACCAAATCGAATCTAATCCAAAGATGTCTACCGACTGGATGGTGATCGACGGGTCGCCTTCTAACCTCAGACGCGTATAGGGCGTCGTCGGAAATACCAATGTTGTGATGTTCACTCGACCCTCATCGACGAATATTTCGATCGACGAACGATCGATTAACAGCCTAAATGACACGGCATCCATCGACTCTGGCAACTTTACATTGATGGGAGTTCCAAAATTCTCAGCGAAGGCAACCTCGCCTGAATGGCTTCGGTCGATCGTCATATCGTGACGCTCCGGATCCACGTTGATCGCGAATCGTTCGCCTTGTTGATTGGATAGAACGAGGGCGTAGGGTCGCCGGCCGGGCGATTGCACCGTTAGATTGGCATCAAGCGCTGCGGTGGGGGCCGTCAGACCGTTTGCGAGGTCGCCCAGTTGAGCCGCGACGGGATGTTCGACATGTATCGTGGAACGCCGCAAGGCCTTCAGCGACGGTATCGGCACTGACCTCAGTGACCACCGACCGTCTTCCTGCGCCAGCTCAAGTTGTCGGGGTATGGCCATCACCCCGCGCCACGATTTCGTCGGTACACGCTGAGCGTACGACCAGTTGCTCATCCAGCCGAGGACGACCGGGGGGGTACTGAGCGCCGTGTGGTCACGATTCCAGCTAACGGCTGCGTAGTAGTCAGCGCCCTCGTCCAGCCATCGAGGCTGAGTTGAGGCGGCATCCGGCTCGAACGTATGGCCGTCGAAGTGCCCAAGGTAATACTGTGTGCCGCTTCGCTTCACGCTGGGCGGATCTTTTTCGCTCGCATTGGGGTTAACGCTCACGAGCAGCACATCGTGGCGCTCGCCCGTTTGACGGTCTTGCATCTCAATGAGATCAGGGCATTCCCACACACCGGGCGGCCCGAGACGTTGGCGGTCGAAGGTGCTTTCAAATTGCCAGTGGAATAGATCGCTCGATGAGTAGAATCGAACACCATCCGTCGCCGCGAGGCTCATGATCCAGCGACCGGTTGGCGCAAACCATTGCACCTTCGGATCGCGGAAGTCGCGAACGCCCGGGTTATCAAGCACCGGTTGTGGCCATTTTTGGAAGGTTCGACCGTGATCAAGGCTATACGCAAGGCCTTGAGACTCTACTTTGATTTCGTGGTTCGCCTCAGCTTTGGGGTTGTGGTACGTAAAAATCGCTACGAGAGGTGGGATGCCTTCTCTGGCGAGTCCGGTTGTGTTGTGCTCGTCGAAGACGGCGCTACCCGAGAAAATCATTCCGTTCGGATCGGGCTCAAGCGCGGTGTCGAGGGTTGCCCAGTGCACGAGATCGGTGCTGACGGCGTGACCCCAGTGCATGGGGCCCCACACCTCCGCATCCGGATAGTACTGATAGAACAACTGGTATTCACCGTGAACGGACACAAGCCCGTTGGGGTCGTTCATCCAGTGTCTCGGTGGGGAGTAGTGGATTTGCGGCCGATACGTTTCATCGTATCGTGTCGCGGCGGGCGCCCCGAGCGCCACCGGAATCAGGATCGCGAGAAGCAGACTCGGTAGGACGTAGGCAGCTCGCACTTTCATGGGCGTGTTTTCCGGATGTCGAGAGGGCGGATTCGCTTCAGTGAGCGAGGTCTTCGAGCGCAAGGCCTCGCGTTCGGGGTCCAAACGTGCCGATGGTAACGACCACAATGGCCATGGCGGTGGCAATAAACACGAACACCAGCGGCACACCGCCGGCTGTCAGCAGCGCCGCAATGATTGGGCCGGATAGTGCAGCGGACAGTCGACTCCAGGCGTAGACGAACCCGACTGACCGACCTCGAATTGCGGTCGGAAAGATCTCGGCCTGATAGCCATGATAGGCGTAGGACATGGCGTTGTTCGCGATCGTGACCAAAGCGCCGAAACAGACGAGAAGCGCTGGAAGCGTCACCACGGAGAAGGCGCCCCCAAAGACAGCCACGGCGATGGCAGCTCCGACGATCTGCCATTTCCGATCAAAGGCATCTCCGAGCCAGTAGCCGATCGCGGGCCCGAGCGGATTCGCAAGGGCAATGATGAATGCATACTCCAAGCTGTTGGTGACGCCAATCCCGCGCGCAATCAGGAGCGTTGGTACCCATGCGGAGAAGCCGTAGTAGCCAAATGTTTGAAAAAAGTTGAAGACCGACAGCGTCATGAGACGCTTCCGATACGCGCCGGCACTCAAAGTCGGTTGGCCCGGATCCGCTTGATTGGCCGTTCCTGAAGCGTTCATCTGCACATCGGGGCGGCGGAGCCGGATACGTTGTTCAATCCGGTTGATGGCTTGAGCAGCCTCCTCGTATCGACCGACACTCTCGAGCCAACGCGGCGATTCGGGAATCGATCGGCGTAGAACCCATGCAGCCAGCGCGCCGACGCTGCCGACACCGACAACGATGCGCCATCCATCAACACCGAATGGCGCCTCGGCATTGAGGCACCAGGCCAGAAAAGCGACTAAGGGAACGAAGCTGAAGCCGATCACTTGGCACAAGGCAAAGGCTCGCCCACGAAATCTCGGGGCGACCCATTCGCTCAAATAGGTATCAATGGTCACCAGCTCGATTCCAAGACCCACGCCAGCAAGAAATCGCCAGACGTTGATACCGAAGCCTGTGGATTGACAGGCCATCACCGCGGTGCAAAGGGAATAGCTCACCATCGAGAGCGTGAACGCAGCCCGACGCCCCACACTGTCGGGAATGGATCCAAGGGCTACCGCGCCGACGAAGAGACCTGCGAACAGGGAGAAAACGAACGTGCCGACGCCGTGGATTCCGACCGTCGATAACCCGGCCAAGAGCCCAAGCGATTCAGGAGTAAAATAGCCAGCCTTACTGAGGGTAGGAGCGATATACGCGGTGAGAAACAAATCGTAGATTTCGAACCCAAATCCGAGTGAAATCAGAACGATAATTCGCAATATCGGCCCGGAAAGGGGCAGTCGGTCCAATCGGTTACCGCTCAAACACATCGCTTTGCTGGCCATAGACCCTCCCCGCAGCATGATAACCACTCCATCACACTTGCGTTGGACGCCCCAATGGCGGCACCGTACAGCCTTCGCATCGCCAAGAGCGGTCTCACGTGATCCTACCGGCAAGCTCGATCGTTCGAACTTTCGAAGCTAACAATCGAACCTCCCAAGCACACGCGCAGCGCGCCCAGGCAGCCGTCCCGACAGGCATGTCGCGGTCACTGCTGCGGCACTCGCCATTCGCCTCATTCACCGCCGACGCGAAGGGCGTCTGGACGACTGATCTCGATGGGAATCGGCGGATTGATTTTCATGGCAACTATGCGGCTTTGATTCATGGCCACGGCCATCCCGTCATCCTAGACGCTGTCACCCAACAGTTGGCCCACGGGACCGCTTATTCAACGCCGGCCGGTCAGGAACTGCGCCTTGCCAATCACCTGAAGGAGCGGGTATCGAGCATTGATCGCGTCCTGTTTAATAATTCGGGTACGGAGGCGGTGCTGGTCGCACTGCGAGCAGCGCGTGCGCTGACGGGTCGAAATCGAATCGCCAAATTCGAAGGTGGTTATCACGGTTTCTCGGATTTCGTCATGGTTGGCGGTCACGCGCTGCCGCCTGTTTCCTCTCCGATCGGTGTGTCGATTGCGCAGCCCGATACCGCGGGGCTGCCGCTGGCTGCGCAACAGGACGTCGTGCTGATCCGATATAACGACATCTCTGCCGTACGTGAGGCTATGCGACGATACGGCCATGAGCTGGCGGCTGTCGTCATTGAGCCGATGCTCGGCTCAGGCGGCGTGATTCCGGCAAAACCGGACTTCCTAGCCGCCGTAAGAGAGGAAACCGCCAAATCCGGCGTGATGCTGATCTGCGACGAGGTCATCACACTTCGATTGGCCTATGGCGGATTGCAGTCGCACTACGGCCTTGAACCGGATTTCACCACCATGGCGAAGATCATCGGTGGTGGTTTCCCGATTGGCGCGGTCGCCGGTCGGGCGGACGCCATGTCGGTCTTTGAGGATTGCGCCGGGGATCGGCAAGTCTTCAACCTCGGCACCTTTAGCGCCAATCCCGTGTCGGTCACAGCGGGCTATGCCGCGCTGCAGCTGTTGGACCCTGCCGCCATGACGCATCTGAACGGACTCGGCGACCGGGCCCGGGAAGGGCTGCAATCAGTGATCGACCGACGAGGCCTACGCGCCGCCGTCACGGGACTCGGATCGATGTTTCAATTGCACTGGACGGATCAGACTCCGACCGACTCGAGGGCGGTCGAGGCTGCCGACTCCGATCTCAAAATCCTCACGTTCCTCGGACTCGCGAATCGTGGGATCCAGACCTCCATGCGCGGAATGTGCTGCTTGTCGACCCCGATGGACCCGAGCCACATCGATCATCTGGTGAGTGCTTTCGACGATACCGTCGCGGAACTGATCGAAGACGGTTGGTCGAGCCGACTCCTGAGGCGCTCACCATCTTGATGCGGCGTCGAAGGATGTACGGATTACAATAGCCCGTATGCACAACGACCGCCCTCCACCGCCCTCTGAGGATGATTACTTAACCTGCATCAGGGTTCTCGAGGCGGTTGAGCGTGATCGTTCATTACTGACACAGCTGTCACGCGAACGGCGGCGCTCCCTGCTGATGTTGGCTGGCTTGGTTGCCAAACCGGAGCGGCATGACCTTGTAAAAATGGCGAAAGCGTTTCGTCGCACGGAGCGCGAGGCGGTCAAGCAAAAGGATCGCGCGGCCATTGAACAGGCGGGCTTGCGCATTCAGCGACGAGCCGAGGTCTACACGCCGCTCTGGCTGCCGCCGCCGGACGCTCAGCCGGCCGTCGAAAACCGCCCTGAGCTTGAGACGGCCCGCGCATGCTATGTGTGCAA
Source organism: Gammaproteobacteria bacterium (assembly GCA_947455595.1). GTDB lineage: Bacteria > Pseudomonadota > Gammaproteobacteria > Steroidobacterales > Steroidobacteraceae > CAIKZZ01. The sequence continues at coordinate 85,014 of CANGOP010000010.1, read as the reverse complement.
AAAGTCGTATACAGAGGTACATCGATTCTATGATTCGATGTGCCAAGCCTGCGGCGACTTTAATTACGCCAAGCGGTCTCCATCGGCGGATCTCACGGGCCAGTACGCAGTCGTGACCGGGGCCCGCGTCAAGATTGGGTTCCAATCTGCGCTGTTCCTGTTGAGAGCGGGCGCGCACGTCATTGCTGTCACCCGCTTTCCGGTCGACGCCGCTGACCGGTATGCGCGCGAACCGGATTACGCGTCTTTTCGCGATCGCCTACACATTCACGGACTTGATCTGCGACACACGCCCAGCGTTGAGCTTTTCACCCGTTTTCTGCTGGAGACGTTGCCGCGACTAGACCACATCGTCAATAACGCTTGCCAAACCGTTCGTAGACCCGCCGGTTTTTTCCAGCATCTACTGAATCGGGAGTCTCTCCACTGGGACAGTTTGCCATCAGAGTGGCGGCAGACGTTGCGCAGTCATTACGAACTCGTTGGACGGATCTCGATCCTCAGTCAGACCAATCCGGGTGCCTTAATGATTTCCCAGAAATCGTCGCCCGGCGATGGGATTACCCAGAGCGCAGAGCTGTCTCAGCGCCGTTATCTTGATGAAGACTATTTGAGTGGCGACACTGTATTTCCCGCCGGGCAGGTAGACGAAGATCGCCAACAAGTCGATTTGCGTTCAATGAACAGTTGGCGACTCCGATTGCATGAAGTCGAGACGCCAGAGTTACTCGAGGTGCAGCTCGTCAATGCAATTGCGCCCTATATCCTGAATGCACGACTCAAACCTCTGATGCTTCGAACAGCCGGCGCGCATAAGCACATTGTGAATGTCAGCGCGATGGAGGGGCAATTTTACCGGACCACCAAGACGGACAAGCATCCGCATACCAATATGGCGAAAGCGGCGCTCAATATGATGACCCGCACGAGCGCCCCCGATTTCGTGAAGGACGGCATCCATATGAATGCCGTCGACACAGGGTGGGTTACGGATGAAGACCCATCCGTGTTGGCGGCACGCAAGGCGGAGCAAGGCTTCGCGCCGCCACTGGATATCATTGATGGTGCAGCTCGCGTCATTGATCCCATATTTGCTGGAAGCAATACCGGCGAGCATGTCTGGGGGCAGTTTTTAAAGGACTACCGTCCGACGCCTTGGTGAGACCCCTGCGTTGTCCAGCATTCATTCCTTTACAGAATCGGCCAGACTCCTTCGGCGATGACAGGCCGCTCTCGATCGGCGCTAGACTGCCATGAATTCTCCGAGGAGCCTGTCTTGTCCGATGTTCGAGTCCGAATTCGCATCGATCTCGGTCCGGGACAGGCCATTGGACCGGGCAAGATCGAATTGCTAGAGGCGTTGGATCAGGCCGGTTCATTGTCTAAGGCCGCGCGCGCGATCGGTATGAGTTATCGACGCGCCTGGCTCTTGTTGAAGGCGCTCAATGACCTAACAGGTGAGCCAATGGCAACCTCCATAAAAGGGGGTGCTGGCGGTGGCGGGGCGACGCTGACCGCTGCCGGTAGGGATATGATTAGCGCGTTCAGAGCGGTTGAGGCAGCAGCGCAGTCAGCCGGAGAGTCGCGATTTAAAGAATGGCCACGCGCCGTCGGTGAGTCGGGCTCTACCGGTATTCGTCACTTGTCGGCCTCCCAAGTTGGACCGTCTAAGGCGTACCGAGCGTTGTCCAAGCGCTAAGATGGCAGGCGGCCGATGGCCGAACTCACACGTTTAGGATCCGCCCTCTTAAATTCATCTTTTTGTTCACCCCTGGAGTCTTGCAATGCGTCATACCGTTTCTTGCCTTGCTCTGATCGTCTCCGCCCTGATGGGTACTCAGGCACAGGCGGCGGTGGAGCGCTCGACGGAGCCCGCCACGGTTCTGCATGCCCGCTATTTATTTGATGGGATCTCGGGACGTTTAACAGACGACGCCATCGTCATTATCGACCACGGGCGCATTGTTGGCGTAGGTAAGGGTGCGCCGATTCCCGAAGGCGCGAAACATATTGAACTGGGTGACGCGACGCTACTACCCGGCTTTATTGACTCGCATGTGCACCTCGGCGAAGAGGATTCGGGTAACTCTTATCGTGATTTTTATGAAGGCATGCTGCGCACACCGGCCGAGGCAGCCCTCTATGCTGAGCGCTATGGTATGCGCACGCTCAAGGCGGGATTTACGACGGTGCGCGTGCTCGGCGCTTCCGACTGGGTGGATATTGGATTGCGCAATGCAGTCGACGCAGGCGTCATCGTGGGTCCGCGTATTGTGGCGGCGGCCCACGCTATCGGCACACCGGGCGGACACTGTGACGGCCCACCGGTTCCGCCAGAGCGGATCAGGCCTAGCAGCGAAATTGACGGTATCTGTTCGGGTCCTGAGTCTTGTCGCACGGCAGTGCGGGAGCAGATGAAATACGGCGCGGATGTCATCAAGATCTGTGCGTCCGGTGGCGTCTTCTCAGAGTCGGACCCTTTGAAAGTGCCGCAACTGACGGCAGCGGAACTGGACGCCATCATCGGTGAAGCCCATCGGTGGGGACGCAAAGTTGCCGCCCACTCACACGGTGACGAAGCCGCCCGTCTCGCCGTCGAAGCAGGGGTCGATTCGATCGAGCACGGCACGTTCTTGAGCGCTGACACCATGCAGTTGATGAAGAAGAAAGGGGTCTATCTGGTCCCAACACGGATGGCCGCATGGTGGTCCTTCCAGCACGCAGATGGCTATCCGCCTGCCATCGCCAAGAAAGCCCGCGCGATTGGCGATGCGCATCGCAAGATGATGCAGGAGGCCGTTCGTATTGGCGTGCCCATCGCATTCGGCACGGATTCCGGCGTCACGCCACATGGGCTTAATGCGCATGAATTTACCCTGATGATCGAGGGCGGCATGAAGCCGGCTGACGCGCTACTGTCAGCGACCCGCGATGCGGCTCGGCTGCTGGGTGTCGAGCAGGAGACCGGAAGTATTGCGGCGGGTCTCAGCGCTGACCTCGTTGCGGTTCCGGGCAATGCCGTTGAACACATCGAGGCAACTGAACATCCCGTGCTGGTGATGGCGCGGGGCCAGATCATCGTCTCGCCACGCTAACCTGCGCGAGCGGAGGAACTCCTGATGAGCAGCAGGGTCTGACGGGTGCCTCAGGAGTTCCGATGTCTTCCATCCGCAGCTCATTCTGGTTCCTTGGTTTTTCGCTGGCCGTTTCATGTGCGTCACAGGCGGAATCCATGGGTATGGCAGGAGACTTCGGCGCGTACCCAATGACTCGCGACGCATCCGGCACGAGTTGGCAGCCGGATCAGAGTCCGATGGAACCGATCCACGGCGCGTGGGGCGACTGGATGACCATGCTGCACGGCTCGCTGGTTCTGGCGGACACCCACCAGCCCGGCCCTCGCGGCGCCGACAGCACGTTCAGCGAGAGCATGCTGATGGTTTCGGGTCGACGCGAGTTGGGCGAAGGCTCGGTCACGCTTCGCGCCATGGCGTCGGCAGAGCCCGCCAACGGCGCGGCCGGCTATCCTTTGCTGTTTCAAACGGGTGAGACCGCGGATGGACGGACCCCGTTGGTCGATCGACAACATCCGCACAATTTGTGGATGGAGGTTGCGGCCGCTTATTCGCATACCCTATTGGGCGCGGCGTCGTGGTTTGTCTATGCGGCACCTGTCGGCGAGCCTGCGCTAGGGCCACCGGCGTTCCTGCATCGACGATCTTCGGATGCCAATCCCGAGGCACCGCTCTCACACCATCACATCGATGCCACCCATATTTCGTTCGGTGTCGTGACGGGCGGAGTCGTGTCAGGTCCATGGAAAGTGGAAGCCTCTGCATTCAACGGTCGAGAACCTGATCAACACCGTTCCGAGGTGCAATTACGCCGCCTGGATTCTTGGTCCACTCGTCTGTCGTTGAATCCGACGCCTAGCCTTGCGCTGCAAGTCAGTACTGGACACTTGGCGAGCCCGGAGTCGCTGAATCCAAGCGAGTCGTTACAACGCACAACGGGCTCGGTTCTTCACGAACAGCGTATCGGTGCCGGCAAACTTTCAACGACGCTGGCCTTTGGGCGTAACGCACCTTCCACGGGCCACTCTACGGATGCATGGCTCTTGGACAGCGCTTTTCGCTGGAACGACCGTCATACGGTCTTCGGTCGGGCAGAGCAGGTTGGCTACGACGAACTACCCGGGACGGGTGAGTGGCTTCGGCCACCAGTCGTCCGTAAGGGCAGCGTTGGCTATCAGTACGACTTCGCGCGACTCGGAATCCTGCGACTGGGCGTCGGCGGCATTGTCAGCCGTCACTGGGCACCCGACAACCTAGCTCCGATCTACGGTCAAACGCTCGACAGTTGGACGATCTACCTTCGGGCCCGCATCGCACCCTAGCGGGTATCGTTATACTGCCGGCTGGGCAGTGTCCTAGAGGTCGACCATGCGGGCCGTTTTTCTTGACTTCGGTACCGTCAGTACCGGAGATGATCTGGATATTCATCCACTCCTCAAGATTCTTCCGAACCTTGAAGTGCACTCGGTCACCGCAGATTCGGATGTCGACGAACGGATCGCGGGTCGAAATATCATCCTCACGAACAAGGCGGATATTTCACGCGCTCGTATTGAAGCGAACTCGACATTGCAATTGATTGCCTTGACGGCCACCGGCGTGAATAACGTCGACCTAGTAGCAGCCCGGGAGCGCGGCGTCGCCGTGTGCAATATCCGCGATTACTGCACACCCTCTGTCGTGCAGCATGTGTTCGCAACGCTCCTGTCTCTGACCCACTCGATTCGAGAATACGATCATGCGTTGAAGTTAGGCGCATGGGAGAAGGGCGAGCAGTTCACGCTGCTGCATTTCCCGATTCGGGAGCTTGCTGGTAGAACTCTGGGCATTGTCGGTTATGGTGTGTTGGGTCAGGGGGTTGCGCGGGTGGCCGAGGCATTCGGCATGCGTGTACTCATCGCCAATCGCCCGGGTGGCGCTCCGGAGCCTGGTCGAGTGGATCTCGATGAACTCTTGCCGCAAGTGGATGTATTGACGCTTCATTGCCCGATCACCGATGCGACGCGTGGTCTCATCAGCGCTCGTGAACTGTCCCGGATGCGTCCCGACGCAATCGTGATCAATACGGCGCGCGGCGGTCTCATTGACGCCGACGCGCTGGCCGGTGCGCTTCGAGAGGGCCGAATTGGTGGGGCCGCCATTGATGTACTGACCCAAGAGCCCCCGGTAGATGGCAATCCCCTACTGTCTCCCGACTTACACAATCTCATCGTGACCCCGCATACTGCGTGGGCCGCTAAAGAATCACGGCAACGCGCGATTGATGAGCTTGCAGCAAACGTCGGCGATTGGCTGTCGGGTGGTCTCCGCGGGCGTGTCGTTTGAGGGTCGACATGAAGGTTGCCGCATTTCTGAAGTCACTTTTTGTTTTAAGGCTGATTGCCGCCTTCAAGTTTTTGAAAGCCCTCCTCGTGGTCGCCACCGGCTTCGGGTTGCTGTCGTTGGCGAACCCAGCTTTTATCTCTGCGCTACAGCAGTTTACGGATTCCCTTTCCGACGGCCTTGAGCAGCACCTGCTGCGAAATTTGCTGTCCCTGCTGGGCGGTGTTTCGGCGGGACGTCTGCATTTGATGGCGGTCGCATCATTTCTCTATGCGGGCCTCTTCTTCGTGGAAGGTGTCGGTTTATGGCGGGGGCGCCATTGGGCCGAGTGGCTCACCGTGATTGCAACCAGCTCTTTCATACCGATAGAGCTCTACGAGATGGCGCGGGCGCCGCATCTGAAGACGCTACTCGTGATTTTCATCAATCTGCTGATCCTTGCGTACCTCATCTGGCGAATGCGTCGGGTGCCGGATAGCGCGCGTAACCACTAAGACTGCGAGGAGTGAGGCTATGGACAATCGGTTAACAGCGCTGCTCGTCGGCGCCATCACGATTGGGCTGTCCGCCTGCGCGACAATGGGCGGCAACAAGCTGGCGGCGGTTGCCCTTCTGGAGTCCCGTTCCGGCAGTTCGGTCACGGGCAAGGCAACGGTATTTCAGGGACCGGACGGCCCCCGGATGCACGTTGAGCTCGCGGGGTTATCGCCGGGGTCGGAACACGGCATGCATATTCATGACAAGGGCGATTGCAGCGCGCCGGATGCCATGAGTGCGGGCGGACATTTCAACCCAGACGGCGCTGCGCATGGCCGTGCTGGTCTCGGGCCCCATCACGTGGGGGATCTTGGTTCGGTGGTTGCGGACAGCCAAGGACGCGTCTCAACAGACTTGACGTTGGCTGAGCTGACGCTCACGGACGGTGCGCGGGGGATGATCGGACATAGCCTCGTGGTGCATCGCGACCGCGACGACTATGTAACGCAGCCGGCAGGTAATGCGGGCCCCAGAGTGGCTTGTGGTGTCTTTACGTCGCCTTAAAGCGAGGTATTGATCCGCCGCCGACGACAACGCCGATGGCCACCGCAACGAGCCCAACAGCCGTGGCGAGGTCAAGGCCATCGCCGAGGATCCACCATCCGATAACACTCGCCAGTACCGGCGTGAGCGGCGTAAAAGCCGCCGCTCCGGCAGCGCCTAGGCGCCCGATCGCGAATGTAAACGCCATCATGGCCAACGTACCCGTCAGGATTCCCTGATAGCCGGCTTGGAGAAGTACCGCCGAGAGCGGGGCCTGAGCCAGACGCGTGGGCCCTCCACTGATCACGTAGAGCGGCCACACCCACACAGCGTTGATCACCCCGACGATGGCGACCGTCAACAATGGGGGTAAGGCCAAGCGCCGACTCGCAATGGTAAACGTCGACCACGCGAAGGAAGCGAGAAGGATTAATCCGAATCCGCCGATCCGCGCCCCACCCGTCAAGACATCGTGTCCAGCAACCCAGGCGAAGCCGGTAACCGTGCAGAGGATGCCCATCGCTCGTGCCAGCGTAATCGACTCACCGAGCCAGATTCGGGCAAGCAGAAGGGTGAATACGCTCGACGCTCCGGGCCCGAATACGGCAGCCTGGCCGGAATTCGCCAGTCTGAGCCCCATCCCGAAGAGCAAAAAATAGGGCGCGCCAGCGCCCACCGCGATGAGGGCCAGCCAACCCGGGCGATGCCACGGCACGGCATGCCGGTGGCACCAGAAGAAGGGCAATAAGATCAGACCAGAAGTGCCGTATCGCAGGGCCGTTACATCAATAGGATTGAGATGACCAATGACACCCCATCGGGTGACCGGGATCCATCCCGCCCAAATCAGCACCGCCGATAACGCCGCCAAAATGCCGGTCGTGCGCGTCCGGCCAGCGACGTCGGTCATGGGTTTGGATGATCAATGCCGGCCAAGCCATACGCCCAGCTCAGTATTCGCTGCAAGCGAGGCACGGTCAGACTCAGGGCATCTTCCGGGCTCACCCAACGAAACTCATGATGTTCAGCGCGCCCCAGAGTCGGGTTGATGGGCAGGCTGACGTCGCCACACTCCGACCGGGCCGCGTAGAAACGCACCACCTTGCCGCCCGCATAAGGCTCGGTCTCGATGCTCTCTTCACCCCAGCAGAACTGCAGATCCGACAGGCCGGTTTCCTCCCGAACTTCGCGAACCGCCGCCTCGAATGGGGTTTCGCTCGGCTCCAGACGACCCTTGGGGAGATCCCAGTTGCGGTAAGCGCGCAGCAGCAGTACGCGTACACCGGAGGGACTAGCCCTGAAGATGACGACCCCGGCGGCTCGCTTGAAGACTCGACTGCGCATGGCGCGGAGTATACCCGTCCGGTCAGCTTTCCGGCCTTTTCATAGAAGCGATCAATCAGATACACATAATTGATACAATTTGCAAATAAGGAGGTGTCGGATGAACCTGCGTGACCTGCGGTATCTCGTGGCTTTGGCCGATCTGCGACATTTCGGGCGTGCTGCAGACCGCTGCGCCGTGAGCCAGCCGACCCTGTCGGCCCAGTTAAAGAAGTTGGAAGACTATCTCGGGGTCGCGCTCATTGAGCGTCAGCCACGCAACGTCAGCCTGACCCCTATTGGGGAACAAATCGTGTCGCGCGCACGCCGCGTCTTACAGGACTCGGATGACATCATCGACATCGCGCGATCGTCCCGGGACCCGCTAGCGGGCCCGTTGCGGATTGCCATGATCCCGACGCTCGGGCCGTATTTGCTTCCCATCCTGACGCCGAAAATCCGCAAGCGGGTGCCAAGACTGCAATTGATGTTGTATGAGTACCAGACCGCCGCCTTGGTGGAACAACTCAAAAGCGGCGAAATTGATCTCGGGATTCTGGCGCTTGGCGTCGACGTCGGCGGCCTCGAACAGCGCGAGCTTGCGCACGAGGCCTTCACGGTTGCCTTGCCCGCAAATCATCCGTTAGCGAAGAAAACCACCTTCAAAATGGAAGATCTGGACGACGCTACGCTGCTCCTCCTTGAGGATGGACACTGCCTGCGAGCACATGCCTTGGAGGCCTGTAGCCGCATTCGCGTACACGAAGCGGGCGACTTCCGCGCAACGAGCCTGGAAACTCTCAGGCAGATGGTGGCCGCCGGGCACGGCGTCACGCTGCTGCCGGAACTCGCCACGCGTGGCCCATTTGCGGCGGCCAAGAACCCTGTCATTCGCCCCTTCAGCAAGCCCTCGCCCTATCGGGTGATCGGCGCCGTGTGGCGAAAAAGTTCCACGCGAGTGCCTGCGATTGATGCCGTCTGTCAGGTCGTCAGCGAAGTGCTCGGCGAATAACGCTTAAGCGCTCTCAGGCGCCATTGCCGCCGCAGCAGCATCCGCGAAGACGACCGATGCATCACGGCGCACCCGTCCGCATGGAACGCGCTCGTCGCCCGCCAACAGAGCGGACAGCGCCGTGACTTTATCTGCCCCCGTCACAAGCCAAAGGCGCGCACGTGCAGCGTTCAACACCGGGAATGTGAGGGACAGACGATGAGTGCCCTGGTAGACGCCGCAAACACCTACCGTTCGATCCTTCACTGACAAGAGCGCATCGTCAGGAACCAACGATGCTGTGTGCGCATCCGCGCCAAGTCCGAGTTGAACCACATCTAACACCGGAGGCGTGCCGAGATAGGTGGCGAGAACTTCTGCATAGGCCGCCGCGGCGGCGTCGAGCGAATCGTTTTCCGCGGCCATCGCATGGAATCGTGTTCGATCAAGGCGGCCCGCGCGCACCAGTAACTGCATGATGCGACGGCCATTACGCCGCTGATCATCCGGTGGAACAGCTCGCTCATCCACCTGAAAGACGCGCAGTTGAGGCCATGGCAAATCATCATGGCCGAGCCCTTCTAACATTCGCCAGGGCGTCCGGCCGCCCGACAAGGCTAGCGTCGCCTCTCCCCGTTGGCGCGCAGATTCACCTAATGACGCCGAAAGCCATTTCGCTGCGGCGGCGGCGGCCTCGTCAGCCGTTTCGAATACTCGCAGATCCATTCGAGCTCCATCGTCAGGATATCTTCATGAACTATTGTGCCGCGACTGATTGATTCTGTGACGACTTTCGTGGGTAATGGTGGCGAAGACGTGCGCGCGCCTTGGGCTTGCGATCAGGAGAATTCTTCAACATGTCGACCCATCGAGCCGAGGCGTACTGGGAGAGAGGAACCGCGCCGTTTGTGGATGGTCGCTATTCCCGCCGCCATCAACTGCGTTTCGCCAACACCGTCACCGTGGTGGCCAGCGCCTCACCGTTCGTGGTGCCGGCAGCCTTTTGCGAAGCCGACGCGGTCGATCCCGAGGCGGCTTTTGTGGGCTCCCTCACGAGCTGCCACATGCTGTGGTTCTTATCCCTCGCTGCGGGGGCAGGCTTTGTCGTGGATGACTACAGAGACTCAGCAAGCGGCGTCCTTGCGCCTAACGAAACAGGCGCCCTCGCCATCACGACGGTGATTTTGAGTCCTCATGTGCGCTTCACGGCCACCGCGGCGCCCGACCCTGCGGCCTATCAGCAACTTCATGACGAGGCGCATGCGCAATGCTTCATCGCTCGATCAGTACGCTCTCATATCCAGCTTGAGCCGACCTTCGAACTTACTCCGCTGCCTTCGTCGGCTTAGTTGCACAGGGATCCACGTCCAAAGGCTCAACATGAATCATCACTTCGATAAATCGGAACTGTGAGGAGAGCGCCGCCTCGATCCGATCGCATTCCTCATGTGCGTCACGTACAGAAAGGGTCGGGGTAACCCTTAATTTAAACTCGACAAATCTTCGGGGGCCGGCGCGTCTCGACTTAAAGTCCGCAACCCGATGCGTCGGCGCACGAGCCGCCTCGATAATCTGATTCACCTGGGCGAGCTCATCCGCCGGCAGTGCTCGGTCCATCAAACCGTCGATGGATCTGCGGATAAGGTCCCAACCCGTCATGCCGATGTGGAAGGCAACGGCCAAGGCGATCAATGGGTCCAATATGGCTGCCTGCGGGATCGCCATCACGACGAGCAAACCCGCGGACACGCCGAGTGAGGTGACGACGTCAGCGAGTAGATGCTTGGCATCGGCTTCGACAGCAATACTGTCGTGCTCCCTCGCCACTTTTAGCATGAGCCGCGCAGTCCAGTAGTTGAGGGCTGTTGCAACGAGTGCCACGATGACACCGGGGCCGAGCGCATCGAGGGCGATTGGGTGACGGATTCTCCAAGCAGCAGCCGCCGCAATACCGACGGCGGCTGCCATGATCAGCACGCCTTCGACGGCGGACGAAAAGTATTCTGCCTTCTCATGGCCGTAGGCGTGATCGTCGTCCGCCGGCTGTTCCGCAATCGACAGCACGAACAGGGCGACTACCGCGGCGGCGACGTTGACGAGGGTTTCCAGCGCATCAGACAGCAGGCCCATCGACCCGGTGAGCCACCAAGCCCCGAATTTCAGTGCGAGCGTCGCGATAGAGGTGACGATGGACAGCGTCGCCATGCTACGAGTCGGGGACACAGCACTCATCTCGTCGGATTGGGGCATATATTTTGCCCGTTTTGAGCCCCTGCCGCGCAGTCTTCCGCTTAGATATGCGTAGGGACTGCCTTTTAATCGCTGCATCTGGCACCTTTACGGTGGCGGAGGGACGATGTCGGACAAAAACTGTGAAAACTGTAACGCGGTCCTAACCGGGCCGTACTGTTCGGCGTGCGGGCAGCACGCGCATGCCAGTGCGCGGACGCTTCAGGCGTTGCTGCATGACGTTTTCCATGACCTCACGCATTTTGAGGGTCGAGTGTGGACGAGTCTTAAATTTCTCGTTACTCAGCCAGGGCGACTGACGCAGGAATATTTTTCCGGGCGTCGGAATCGATTCGCGCCACCGTTTCGGCTGTATCTGGTGGTCAGCGTTTTGTTTTTCGCGTTGTCGTCGTTGGTGGAACGGGTTGACCGCGAGCAGCCGCCAAGCACGGCGCATACCGCCCAGACTCAAGCCGATCCTGCGGCGACCAGCGAGTGCGCCGAGATCCATATGAATTCGGCGTCCCAAGAACGATTCTTGCGGGAAATTTGCCAGCGCGTGACGGCCGACGGTGGCCGGACGGTATCTCATATCTTCGCGAGTTACATCCCCAAGACGATGTTCGTGTTTTTGCCATTGGTAGCAGCCATATTGGCGCTGATCTATCGTCGGTCCGGGCGCTATTACGTGGAGCATTTGGTCCTGGTCCTACACAATCATGCCGCTACGTTTGCCTTTATGGCTTGCGGCCGGTTGTTACACCTCCTCGGTGTCGGCATGAGTCATTGGTCTGCGGCCCATTCGGTCTTGGTGTTCATACGCGATGGATTCGATCTTGGCCTGATGGTGTACGTGCCTTGGTACACCTATCGCTCTCTGCGGAATTTTTATGGCCTGTCCCGCTCATCCACGGCAGTCAAACTCATTCCGCTTGGGTTGGCTTACCTCTTCTGTTTGGCGCTCACTTTCGGGGCGACTTTTCTGTTGAGCGCCGTCTTGGTCTGATCCTATGCGCGCCATCCTTCATGTGGATATGGATGCGTTTTATGCGTCCGTTGAGCAACAGGATCGGCCTGAATTGCGCGGCAAGCCAGTCATCGTTGGCGGCGATTCGCGTCGGGGGGTCGTGGCTGCAGCCAGCTACGAGGTGCGCAAATTCGGTGTGCGATCCGCGATGCCAACACGCGTGGCGTTGCAACGGTGTCCTTCTGCGATCGTCGTACCACCACGAATGGGTCGGTATCGGGACGTGTCGGCCGTGGTATTCCAAATTTTCGCTGACTTTACGCCGCTGGTGGAGGGGCTGTCTTTAGATGAGGCATTCCTTGATGTGACGGCCAGTCAAACCTTATTTGGTGACCCCGGGGAAATGGCGAGGGCGATTAAGGCGCGGGTGCGGACGCAAACTGGACTGACGGCTTCGGTCGGGATCGCGCACAACAAATTGCTCGCCAAAATTGCCTCGGATCTCGGCAAGCCGGACGGTCTGCACCACATCGAGCCCACACAGGTGACACGGACTCTGGACTCCCTACCGGTCAGTCGATTACCGGGTGTCGGGCCCAAGACGGGTGCCCGGTTGGAGCAGGCGGGTATCCACACTTTTGGCGACCTGCGCACCGCCTCCGATGGCGCGTTGGCGCCCATCTTCGGGCGCCATTCGAGCCACATGCGCGCGCGGGCGTCCGGTCAAGATGACCGCCCGGTGCTTGCTGATGTTGCCGAACAGCAAGTCAGCGCTGAGGAGACCTTCGATCAAGACCTGCAGGCGCCCAAGCAGGTGCGTGTGGAGTTGGCGCGCCTAGTCGACCGGGTCAGCATTCGGTTACGTCGCAAGCAATTGGAAGGCAGCGCGGTCTCCATCAAGGTACGGCGGAGCGATTTTACGACCTACACCCGCACCCGCAGCTTCGAGCCTCCCACCGCGGATTCAGGCACCATTTTGGGCGTCGCTCAGGAATTGTTGGAACGGTGGTTTGCAGAACAACCCGACTCCGCAGTTCGGTTGCTGGGGGTCGGCATTGGGTCCTTGGTGCCGGCGACTCAGCTGGATCTCTTTGGCGCCGCCGCAAGTGCTGACACAGGGGCACTACTGATCCCCGATCCTGTACGAGTCAGCGCCCGAATTGACCCGGCACTGGACGAGATCCGTGCCCGCTTTGGAGATTCCGCCGTGCGGCGGGCCAGTAGCCTCGATCGATCCGAGAAAAACGACGGATTTACCGGGGTACGAAGACGGTAAGTGCCGGCGGCATCGGTGACCCGCTATGATGGCAGCACATGTACACCCGTTTCTTCGGCCTGACTGAAAAGCCCTTTGCGATCACACCAGATCCGCGCTACCTCTACCTGAGTGAGCGGCATGCGGAGGCGCTCGCCCACCTGTTATACGGTATTGATGACGCGGGCGGCTTCGTGCAACTGACCGGTGAGGTTGGGACAGGGAAGACAACGACGGTACGCGGCCTCTTGGCCGACTTGCCTGAACATGCCGATATCGCGCTGATTCTCAATCCTCGCGTCACACCTCTCGAGTTTCTTGCCGGCATCTGTGATGAGTTGCACGTCGACCTACCGGTCGCTGCCCGGTCAAGCGTCAAAGACATCGTCGATCAACTCAACCGATTTCTGCTCGATGCCCATAGTCGCAGACGTCGCGTGGTGGTTATTGTCGACGAGGCGCAGCAATTATCGGCGGAGGTCCTCGAGCAGGTCCGTCTGCTGACGAACCTTGAGACTGCCACCACCAAGCTGTTGCAGATCATTCTGGTCGGACAACCCGAGCTGCGCGATCTCTTAGAGCGCAACGATCTTCGCCAGTTAGCGCAGCGCATCACAGGTCGCTATCACCTCGACCCACTGAGCGAGGAGGAGTCAGCCGCGTATATCCGTCACCGGCTGCGGGTTGCCGGCGCAACGGGCGAGGTATTCACACCGAAGGCGCTTGATACCGTTCACCGGCTTTCCGGGGGCGTTCCACGGCTGCTTAATGTGATTGCGGACCGAGCGCTCCTCGGGGCATACACGCAGGAATCGCGCGTTGTGACGCCGGACCTCGTGCGCGAAGCGGCGCGTGAGATTCGCGGTGGTCACCGCCTCAAGCCCCGTCGGTGGTACGGGTTGATTCTCGTCGGGTTATGCGTTGGGATCCTCGTGATCGCCAGTTTGATCGGGCGGCGTAGCCAGCATGCGCCGGCACCCGAAGCGTCGGAACCCGCACCGTCCCTGATCTCGTCGGCTCCCACCACGCCACGGCTAGAAGACTTTCTGGCGGCCCATGTCGGGAACACTGACAACGCATCGGCATTCCGAACACTGCTCGGGATGTGGAACGTCGCATTCGATGACGCGAGCTCAGCGGCACCGCCTTGTGAACAGGCATCGAATGCAAGCCTTGAATGTCATGCTGACAAAGCCAGCTTTGCTGAGCTGCGGACCTATAACCGACCGGCGATCATCACGCTTGCGCTCGCGGACGGCACCTCTTCGCAGGTCGTGCTGGCGACGCTGAATGATCAAAGTGCGACGCTTCGAGTCGGACAAGAGACCTACGAGGTAGATCTGCTGGCGCTCGAGCGAGTTTGGTTCGGCGACTACCTGATTGTTTGGAAGCCACCCCAGAATCCGGCCGGCCTGATTCGCCCAGGCTCACATGGCCCGGAAGTGCTCTGGTTGCGCGAACGTCTACTCGATGCGGAAGTGGCAACGGATCCTCAGACCTACGATACGGCTCTCGGACGAGAAATCGCGACATTCCAGCGGGCGCACCACTTAGCGAGTGATGGTCTCGCTGGCACGCGCACTCAATTGGTACTTGACGGCGCCTATGGCCGCTCGGAAGGCCCGCATCTGCAGGTAGGAGCACGCTGATGTCCTTCATTCTCGATGCGTTACGAAAAGCAGAACACGAGCGGGACCGGCGTATTCTTCCTGGAATCGTCGATGCGCCCAAGGCCAAGCGTGGCCGTCATACGATGCGTTGGGTCATTGTCGCGGTGGGCGCTCTGTTCGCCCTCAATTCCCTCGCACTGCTGTACCTATTGATGCGTGATGTCCACCCGGTAGCGAAGAGCGTTTCTCTACCCGCTGCGGTCGCACCTACGCCGACCACATCGCTACCGCTGCAAGCCACTCGAACGGCCACGACAGCGACATTGCCAGCGAGTGGCGCGGTCCGCCCGTTGACAGAAGAGGCGCTTGCGGGCTCACGGACTGCGCCGTACACGGACGTACCACCGACTCCGAAGGTGCATCCGGTCATCACTCACCGTGACGCGGATCAACCGCCCCGCGTAGTGGCGGAGCCGGATCCTGCGGCCGTTGGATTGCCCACGCGGCGGCAATTGCCAGCCGCGGTCGCATCCGCTTTACCGCCCGTTTCAGTTGACCTGCATGTTTACAGCCCCGTTGCGGCACAGCGCTTCATGGTGATTTCCGGACAACGGGCACAAGAAGGGGCGACGCTCGCCGGTGGCATCTTGATTGAAAAGATCACGCCAGATGGCGCGATAGCCGTTTTTCGCGGCACGCGCTTTCTGCTCACGCGTGACTAACCGTTTTAGCGCGTGATGACGACGAGGGGGCTTAGGAAGTGGAATTGGCCGTAGAAGCAATCGAACCCAATCAACTCGCGCTAGCGTTACGTGCAGGCGTGCACCGTTTGCTCGGGGCACAGGAACATCTAGACCGCATCAATGTCTTTCCAGTACCGGATGGTGATACCGGCACAAATCTGGCGGCCACCGCCGGCGCGATGCTGCCGGTACTGACGTCCGAAGCGAACCATGTTGGGCGTCTCCTAGCGGCGGCGGCCGATGCCGCGCTGGATGGAGCACGTGGCAATTCTGGTGCTATTTTCGCTCAATGGTTGCTCGGCTTTTCAGATCAAGCTGCGGGCTCCGTGTCTCTTGATCGCCGTACGTTTGCTGACGCACTATCCAGTGGGGCAACCTATGCTCGCGAAGCGCTCAGCGAACCCCGTGATGGCACCATTCTCTCGGTCTTACGGGAGGTGGCTAACTACGTCACTGCGCAGGTCGACCGTCTCGCATTCGTCGATCTGTGCGCCCAGGCAGTTGAGGAGTCACGTCGCTCGTTGGCGGCGACCCGGCACGGATTGGATGTACTTGAAAAAGCCGGTGTGGTGGATGCCGGTGCGGCCGGCTTTGTCGCATTCCTTGAAGGCTTTCACGACTGTTTGCGCACCGGTCACATCGACGATCTTCCGGAGGGCATTGGCTTGCCGTCGCTGGAGCGTGAAGCGGCCGGCGGTGAGGCGACGCTCGAGCATCGCTGGTGCACCGAATGCATGGTGTCAGGTGAGATTGATCGTAAGGCGCTTCGTGAGCGGTTAGCCTCTTTGGGCTCCAGCCTCGTTGTCGCTGGCACGGGCCGCAAAGTTCGCGTCCACGTACATGTGGCGAATCCCGCAGAAGTCTTTCAGATCGCCGCAGAGTTCGGCGCCGTCAGCGCGGAAAAAGCCGATGATATGCAGCGACAGCAGGAATCAACGGCACATGCGCTGCGACGACGCGTCGCAGTCGTCACGGACTCGGCGGCCGATATTCCGGAGGAGTTGCTCGAGTCGCTCGATATTCACGTGGTTCCGGTTCGTCTCGGGTTTGGGCCCAAGGGATTTCTAGACAAAGTCACGATGAGCCCAGAGCAGTTCTACCAAATGCTCGTGCATAGCCCCTATCACCCCAAGACCTCGCAACCAGCGCCGGGTGACTTTCGGCGTCTCTATGAGTTTCTGTGCTCGCACCATGACGCCGTGGTCTCGGTTCATGTGTCCGGCCGGGTCAGCGGCACACGGCAGTCGGCGGAGGCCGCCGCCAGCCGGACGTTTGCCAAGGAACGCGTCCGCATCATCGACAGCTTTAGCGCGTCAGCCGGTCAAGGTTTGCTCGCCATCCATGCTGCGGAGCAAGCGGCAGAGGGACGGGATGCGAACGCCATCAGCGAGTCCGTCGAAGCTTTACGTGCGCGGACACGTACCTACGCGTACTTGCCCACCCTCGACTATGCCGTCAAGGGCGGGCGGGTGCCTGCTATAGCCCGATCCATTGCGCGCTGGTTACGGGTTTCACCCCTGTTGGCGACGCGACCCGATGGTCGGCTGGGTTTGGGCGGTGCATTACTCGGGCGCAGCCATCCGCGCCAAAAATTTGCCCGATTCGTCGTGAAACGGCTCGACCCCGCGCGGCGTTATCGCATGATCGTGGCGCATGGCGACGCTCCGGCGCATGCTCAGGAGCTCGTCGAGTCGCTCCGGCAATTACATCCGGGGATCGCCGAGCTTCATGTCGTACCGTCGGGTGCGGCGCTCGGCGTACACGGCGGGCCCGGATTCCTGGCCGTCGGTTTGCATCCGCTGGATTAAGCGCTTGCGGTCATGCAGACCGCGAGCGCATGGGTTCTGCCCGGCTTGTGATGGGTTTTCCTCTTCTCGTCAGTTTTCGGAGTTGTGCAGATGAGCGCTGTCCCTGACTTACCCCACCAGATGCGTCAGATTGAGACCGACGGACCCGGCGGCGCCGAGCGGCTTCAAGTCACACGCGGCCCACGGCCGACACCCCGCGCAGATGAAGTACTGATCCGCGTCTTGGCGGCGGGCGTCAACCGACCAGACATCATGCAGCGTGAAGGGCGATACCCACCGCCGGCCAATGCGAGCCCCTTGATGGGTCTTGAGGTTGCCGGCACGGTCGTCGCGATCGGCACGGAAGTCACGACGTGGAAGTTAGGCGATCAGGTGACCGCCCTCACCAACGGGGGTGGTTATGCCGAATATGCAGCGGCACCGGCGATCCAATGCTTGCCTTGGCCAGCCGGATACGACGCCATCCGAGCGGCGGCGCTGCCGGAAAACTATTTCACGGTATGGGCGAATTTGATGTTGCACGGACGCCTGCGCGCCGGCGAGTCTGTGTTGGTGCATGGCGGCACAAGCGGTATCGGCGTGACGGCGATCCAACTGGCGCGCGCCTTCGGTGCGACGGTCTACGCCACCGCCGGCACAGATGCCAAGTGCGAGGCCTGCCGCAGGTTAGGTGCAACCGACGCTTTTAATTATCGCAGCGGTGACTTCGCCACCGCGCTACTGGCGGCAACGGGCGGCGACGGCGTGGATATCGTGATCGATATCGTCGGCGCGCCTTACTTTTCGCAAAATCTAAGTTGCTTGCGGCGCGATGGACGGCTCGTCGAGGTTGCCACGCAGCTCGGGGCTAAGGTTTCCGACTTCAATCTTGCGACGGTCATGCAAAAGCGGCTGGTCATCACGGGTTCGACGATGCGGCCTCGAACGACCGCCGAGAAAGGGGCCATTGCAGAGGCACTCAAGGAACACGTCTGGCCAATCTTGGACGCGGGTCATGCGGGCCCCGTCATCCATGCCACCTACGCATTAGCGGATATCGCCGCCGCCCATCGGCTACTCGAGTCGAGCACCCATATCGGAAAGGTGATGTTACGAGTCGCGGATGACGGCGCTTAGTGGGGTGTGGTGGCCTCGATCATCTCCACCTCGCGCCCTTGTTTCACCCACTCAGAATAGTCGCCTTCAAGATGCCACAGGCGATTGAAGCCATGCGATTTAAGCCACTTGAGGGCAATCTCGGCCCGCTTCCCGGCCACGCAATAGACCACAACATCCTGATCGCGGTAGGGCGATAGTTGGTTAATTTCGCTTTCAAGCGCTGTGTGCGCGACGTTAATAGCACCTGGCAGGTGGCCGGCCGAGAACTCTTCGGGCGATCGGACATCAAGAATGATCGGCGGGTGACTTGTCGCGATCTGGCTCGACAAATGGGCCGGGGTCATCACGGGTACATCGTCCGCATGGGCGACGCTGACGGCAGCAATGCCGATCAGTAGCAGCGCACCCAAAGCCTTGAGTGCGCCCGTCACCAGCCGAGTGAGCGTAGCGAGACACGGCGCCTGAACATGAACTGTCGGTGAATTATTCATTGCCACTCCTTGACCTGTACGCTGCGAGTGCCATAGTCCTGAGCGAACCATGAACCAGCGCGCACCGTGAAATTCTCTCTACTGGGCAGTCTACTCCTGCCGCTGTGTGCGCTGGCGACGCCGGTCATCGGCCATTTGTCATCCCCAACCGGAACAACGCCTGCCCTACGAGTTTACGCCTGGTCCTCGACCGGCAAACTGATCGCGGCCGCCACATCGACCGGACAGACCGTCGTTCGGCTAGAGCTCCCCGCCGGCCGGTATCGTCTTTTCGCAACCCCGGCAGATCCGGGTGTGCCGCTCGTGTATTCCGGTCACACTCAGTGCTCCACCAGCGAGGACGCGGCCGGCTGCTCCCGTCACGACCTGCGCTGGATCACGGTGGATCGTGACGTACTCGTAAACGTCGATATCAATGACTGGCATATCGACGATGTGCAGGCTCAGATGTTGGATCGGGCACTGCACCGCAAGGACGGCGCGGGTGACGCCGACCCATCCATCGCCGCACCCCGCTTCTTCGAGTACCCGGGTGCGACGCAGTTGCGCACCCACGCGACGCGCTTGGTGGGGCATGACATCCGGCCTGATTGGCGCACGCGACTCGCCGAGGCGCTGGCGGCGGGTCATATTAATTTCGCGGGAAGGGCGTCGATTGTGCAGTTGCCCTGCGGGACAGGCTGCATGGCCGCACGTATCTTGGACCTGGAGACCGGGCGTATCACGGCGGTGCCGACGGGCGCGGAACAGCAAGGGCTACTTGCCTGCCCGGAACGACTCGCCTATCGGCGCGATAGTCGGCTCTTACGCATCGCCGTAGATGAATCGGATGGCAATCTCCTGGAGTCCTATTACGTATGGGATCCCGATGCCTCGCGGTTGCGGCCGATCGGTAGGCCATCGAGCCCGACACCAGGACACTGCTTGGCAGCGCGGGCCAGCATCAGCCACTAACACCGTCCCGTCATACGGACGCTGCGGTCGCCATGTAAACTCGGGGTACATCTCATCCAGAGGCGGTGGATTCCACGATGAAATTGCTGACCAATCTGCTGATGAAAGGCCTTGCGACGGTATTGCCGATCGGGCTGACCATTTATGCCATTTGGTGGCTGATCTCGCGCGCCGAAGCGATGATGCACGCCCTGATTAATTTGATTGCACCACAGGCAGAGTATCGGCCTGGTATGGGAATTTTGGCGGGATTCGTAGTCCTGCTCGTCGTGGGAACGCTCGTCAATGCGTACATCGTGCGACGTGCCTTGGCCCTATGGGAAGACCTGCTCTCGCGTATTCCGGTGGTCAAGACCGTGTATGGGGCGTTTCGCGACATCATGCGACTGCTTCCCTCGGGTGAAGGTCAGCAGGATCTGCAGAGCGTCGTTGTTTACAAGATGGGCGACGCCCGGATGTTGGGATTTGTCACCCGCGACGATCTGCCCGAACTGGAACGACAAGCCGGCGGTGTCGATTTGGTCGCCGTCTACTTCCCGCTCAGTTACATGATGGGCGGCGTCACCTTGTTCTTACCCAAGGGAACCCTCGAATATGTCGATATGCCGGTCGAGGCTGCGATGCGTTTAGCCATCACGGGCGGCATGGCAACAACCAGCACCACGCGAGACCCGTCGGTTAGCGAGCCATCCGGCTGATTTTCGATCCCTCAAGGGTGAGGTTGTACATCAACCCTTTGTTCGAGAAAAGAAAACCGATCACGGGCTTTTGCAGCGTATCGGTATCGATTTCGCCGCCGATGCCGACGGTCACAACGGCAACCGACGTGTCGACACCCACTTTCCAGCCCTCGCTGTCTCGGAAATGGCGCAAAGCATCGTCTGTCATGAACAGGACGACCACGCTTTTACGCTGGATGCCCAACTGCAGCCCAACCGAAGCCGAGGCGATATTGTAGTAATCGATGGTTCGGCCGTCGGTGAGCAACACGCCCTCACCATATTCGCCGCCAATTCCATAACCGGCCTTGAATACGCGCGGGAACACCAACATGCCCCGCGCTTTTGCGCCCAGCTCGCGGGCCGTCGGCGACGTCCGGTAAAGCTCGTGCACGGCTTCACGCACTCGGGCATCCAGCTCGTCGTGGTCACGAGCGGAGGCCAGCAGCGGACAGAGCAGACAAACCACCAGCCAAAACCGGCGCAAAGTGAACCATCTCATCATCTATCTCCGACTAACGTCGCCCGAGCGGCTACGCTGACAGGGCGTTTGACAGTCTCAGGCGCGTGTGACGGTAAGCAACACCCAAGTGCCGCACGCCGGCAGTGTCGCGCGCAATACGTCGCGCCTGCTGCATCAAGCGAGCCAGCACGTGCTCGGACGCGTACGCGCCGCCCTGAGCGTAATCGTCTGCGACACCCACATGGAGCACAGTGATTTCGTCGGCCGCATCACGGGCATACACCAAAACGCCCACTACGCGTGACAACGAACCCTCTTCATGAACGGCCCAGAGCGTTTGCGCCTCGTGCGTACCACGGACGGCGATTCGCAATCCCGACGCGTCTTCGCTCACTTCCGGCACGCCATAGCGTTCAATGGACTCAGCGATAGCGTCACGTACACGATGCTGACCGCCATTAAAAAACAGCAGTGACTCAACTTGGCCGCGCATCCACATCGGAACACGCGTCTTGCAATGGATCTTGTAGCCCATGGCCTGTTCTCCACCCGTCATTTAAATTTTTATTATGTTTAATGCCATGGCCCTTAGGCCGTGGCCCCTTCCCACGGACATCCTGCCCCGACTCGATCGCATTGTCTACGGTTATTTTGCGCGAGAGTTTTAAAAAAGAGTTTATAATCAATGAGTTATATGATGCGCGCGCGCCACAAGAGACCGAGCAGTCGCCCCTCGACACTCAGCCAACCCATGGAATTAACAGGGTTTTTCCGTCGCAACAAGGCTTGTACAGGACAACATTAGCTGTGTTCATGGCGCAACGGCAGCGCGGCTCTGCACGGCGAGATCGGCCCTGCTACGATGCCCGCCCTCGTCCGGTCGGGCGACGATCTTGGGAGATGTCCGGTGACGCGCAAACGGTGGGTCGGCATCCTGAGCCTCTGTGCAGGACTCAGCCTCTTGGTGGTCATGGCGGCAGCACCGGCCGCCCCCAAGACACCCGGGAAACCTGCGCCAGCACCAGCCGTGAGCCATAAGGCGGCTAACCCGGCGCCGAGTCGCGGCAAGGCGGCTGCCGCACCGAACAAAACTGGCAAGCGCAATGGCAAACATGGCGCCGATGCGGCCGTACCGCATCCCTCCAAGGGGCCGCCACCGACCTGGTCGATTCGACCCGCCTCTGGCACACGGGCTGCGGCCAGCGACGAGGAATATACCGATGCGGATCCACCGCCCTGGAATGCCCGGTGGGGTTGCGCATTCACATCGGGAGGCGCGTCCTCCTTGCTGGCCGCCATCGGCATTACAGATGAATCGCTGAAGGCCGTCTTGGTTGGCGACGGTGTTGAGGGTGATCCCGGCACCGGATGCGTACCTTACGCGCTACTCACGAGCGAGGAATCTGGACTCCTCGCCATTGCGCTGGTGTCCCATGACTCCGTGGGTTCCGGTCAACGACTACATATTTATAATCGTGAGCGGGCCCGTGGACCGATCACTGGCCGGACCGACGTCTGGCCGCCGGCCGCGAAGTTCCACTTCATGTCACTGGATCCCGATGACGCCATGTGGAATACCGGCGACGCGGAACGACTCGTCGCCCCGGATCTGACGTACTCGGTGGTGTCGCTGACCCGCGCACTCGTCCAGCCCCTCGAAGCGGCTGTCGTCGCAGCCAGCGAAGTCCATGTCGTCACTGAGACGGACGCTGAGGGCGCCGAGCCGCACCTCGTGAGCGTGGAACTCGTCGACCGCGCGAGCGGTCGCCCGTTGGGCCAAGCCTTGTGGGTTGACCGACCCGATCTACCGGGAGGATTTTACGCCGCGAACGGCGAGTCCTACGAGCCGCTGTTCTGGGTTAGCCCGGTAAACTTCACGTACGTCTCGCGTGGGATCCGCGCAACGGGTCCTGCCGCTGCGCGGGCGGCGTCGGTACCGAGCGGTGCCAAGAAGCCGAAATCACGCAAGCGCCAATTGGCGCAGCGCATACGTCATGACGCGCTGCATATTGGCATCGACTACGTCGCGCCGGTCGGCACACCGGTCGTCGCAGTGGCCGAAGGCTCGGTCTTGTTTGCCGGTCCGTTCAGCGGCTATGGCAACCTCATCATCATTCAGCACAGTGGCGGTTACACGACCCATTACGGCCACTTATCGGCGTATGCACCCAATCTAACGGTGGGCAGCCACGTTGAGCGCGGCCAAGTGCTCGGGAAGGTTGGATCTACCGGTTTATCGACAGGGCCTCATCTGCACTTTGAAATCCGTCACGAGGGCTCCTATATCGACCCGTTGGACCTCGCCCAGCCTTACTCCTTGTGGTCATTGCGACCCGCAGACTACGGCGCGCTAGCGCGCCGTATTCTGGAGAACACTCTGGCGCGCGAAACGCGCCACTGAGCTGAGGCGGGGTGGTCTCACCGCTTACGTCGATGGAAACTCCACCGCAGCAGCGGCGATGACTGACGGACGCTTCGACACACGCTGCTGGAAGTCCAAAAGGTGCGTCATGCCCGTGAGATCGACGCCAACTCGACCGGACCAGGTGAGGGTTGTGTACAAGTATGCGTCGGCCACTGAAAACTGTTCACCGAGCAGATAAGGATGGCGGCTCAGCGCGTCCTCTGCGTAGGCGTAACGTCGCAGCAATGCCGCCTTTGCCAGCGACTTCATATCATCGGTCGCAGCTGGGTTAAAAAGCGGCGAATAGTTTTTATGAATTTCGGAATTGATGTAGCCGAGCCATTCCGCCAGCCGATAGCGACCCAGCGACCCGACCGCCGGCGCGAGGCCCTGTTGAGGCTTTAAGTCGGCCAAGTATTGAAGTACCGCCGTACCTTCGGTCAATACAACGCCGGGCTCAATGACAAGTGCCGGCACGTAGCCTTTGGGATTGATCGCTGTGAAATCCTCGCCGGCGGCCGTTTGGCGATTGCGCAGGTTGACCCGTTCCACCTCATGAGGAAGCGCGAGTTCATGCAATACGATGTGGGAAGCAAAAGAACATGCGCCAGGTGAATAGTAGAGTTTCACAACGATCTCCCGAAAAACGAAACGACAGCATCCGGTTTAGCGTGGGGTCGGCGGCCGGGCTTTCAAGGGTTCGCGCGGCGACTTGGTCATGTCGATGAGAAAAGCCTGCTCGAGCGCAACTTCTTCATGTCCACCGTAACGGCCTGTTGCCCCACCGTGCCCAGCATCGAGATGAACGCGCAACATGATGGGCGCATCGCCGGTCTGACAGCGTCGCATCTTGGCCACCCACTTTGCGCTCTCCCAATACTGAACTTGAGAGTCATGCAGCCCTCCGGTCGCAAACAAGGCCGGGTAGGCGCGTGGACGTAAATTGTCATAGGGACTGTAGCGCTCGATATATCGATAGGCCACCGGATCCTCAGCGGGGTTGCCCCACTCCTCATACTCCAGCGTTGTCAAAGGTAGCTCGTCATCCAGCATCGATGTGAGAACGTCGACGAACGGAACGTGTGCAACCAGGGCACGAAACTCGCTCGCTGCTTCGTTCGCGATGACACCGATCAACAACCCCCCTGCACTCGCACCGAGTGCGCAACATCGAGACGGATCGGCTACGCCCGCCTCCACTAAGGCCCGCCTCACGTCAATGAAGTCTTCGAATGTATGGTGTTTCTCGAGAAGGCGGCCGGCGTCATACCATGCACGGCCGAGTTCATCGCCGCCTCGGACGTGAGCGATCGCGTAAACAAAGCCGCGATCAATCAAGGGTAGTACGCTCCGGTCGAACACCGCCGGCTGCGCGTGACCATATGCGCCATACGCTGTCATCAACAAGGGAGCCTGACCATCGGTGGGTGTGTCGATGTGCCGTAGTAGCGATACCGGAACGTCCGCACCATCCCGCACGCGGATCCATCGCCTTTCAGCGACATATTGATCCGGTCGATGCCCGCCCTCGACGGGATCGATACGCAGGACGCGGGTCTGGCCGGTCGCGAAGTTGAGTTCTTCACGCACCGTTGGCTGCGCAAGAGATCCCCAAGCGAAGCGCAGAAACGGCGCAGTGGCATCAGCGTTCACGTCCAACCAAAGCGTGGCAGCGGTATCTGGCGCTTCTAATACGCGCTCATGGCCATCGCGTTGGTCGATGAGGCGAACCTGGCCGATGCCACCACTGCGCTCGGCAATGGCCCAATGGTGGGTAAACGTTGCTATTGCGGTAATCACGATGCCAGGACGCGAGGGAACAATGTCGCGCCAGGTTGACCGATCGGCTACGCGAGCAAGCGGTGCTTCGACGATCCGGAAATCAACCGCATCTTCGTTCGTCCGCAAGAGACAGCGGTCTCCATGATCTTCGAGTTCATACTCATGCCCGTGTCCGCGGGGTATGGCCACAGTGAACCGAAGCGCCGTGGCATCCGCTGCCAGATAGTGCATTTCACTGGTCGAAGTACTCTCGAGGTGTAGAAACACCCATTTTCCACTCCGACTTCGTTCGATCGACAGCGCAAACGCATCGTCGTTTTCTTCATATAACAAGGTATCGGTACAGGAATCTGTGCCCGGGATATGACGCAGCACCCGATAGCCGAGAAGCGTGATCGGATCCTGAGCGATGTAGAGGAGTGATCCGTCATCCAAGAACACGATGTCCGAATCAATGCCCGCGATCTTCTCCGGTAGGGGGACGCCCGATATCCGATCGACCAGGCGTAGGATGTAATCCCGGCGTCCGAGCCGATCTTCGGTGATCGCCAAATATCGTCCGTCGTTTGAAACCTCCAACGCGCCTAACGTGTAGGCCGTAGCGCCCTCGGCGGCCTCTTCGGCATCCAGCAAGAGTTCCTCGGTGCACTCGCCATCTCGCCAACGGACATGGATGGGATGCTCCGCACCGGCGCGAAATCGACTCTGATACCACCATCCGCGTTCAAGTACGGGAAGACTCGTGTCCTCTGGGGGTACGCGAGCGGCATGCTCGGCTTTCAGGCGATCAATCAAGGGCTGCAACGGTGCAAACCAGCGGTCACAGGTGTGATTTTCGGCCGCTAGATGCGCCAGGACATCGGGTGCATTGCGCTCGTCATTGCGTAACCAGAACCAAGGATCGGTTCGCTCCCCGAAGGGCGAGGAAAGTCGTCGCGGTCGTTCTTCTGGCTTGGGCGGAACGTAGCGGGGTGATGCCAAATCAGATTCCGCGCGGGGCGTACGTTGCATCCGCCCATGGTAGCCTGTTGGCATGCTCTACTTTAGACCATTGAAGCGCGTGCTCTGCTTGGCCACTGTTCTCATAGGCGGCGCAGCGCAAGCCGGATCGTTGTCGGTGGATCCCGAAACTTTCGACTATTTGGCACTGCCGGCAACGGGGCTCGTGCGCGTCGCGATCACCGACGCGAGCCCGAGATTCGAGTTCAAATCCGGGGTGAGTCCGTTCGCGGCCTTCAGACTTCCCGACGAACCCGGCCGCTATTTAATTGATGTCATCAGCCTTTTAAGCCCGCCCACAGATCCCGCGCGTTCGCGAGTCTTCTATCCGTCTCTCGCGCTGCTGTCGGCGAATTATCTGGTTGTACGTGCCTCTGAAGGTTCTTCGTGGCGATTTGACCTACCCGAATACGCGCAGACAATTTCGCCGGGCTATCGGCTCACCGTTGAAGTCGACCGCTCCGGTCCGGAACGGTTTATGGTCGTCTATACCGCTCATGACGCCGACAGTTCGACCTTGATGGGCGCCGCCGATGCCGGCCAATTGCTGATCAAGGTGACCCGCCAGGCGGAGGAGTAACTCAGTCCTGATCGCGTTGTTCGGCCTCGACCGCAGCAGCGCGCGCGCGCTGGGCCGGAAGGCGCCACCAGATTTCATAAGCTGCGAATGTCGTCAGCGCGATCAATACCGGACCGACTTCGAGCAGTCCGCGATACACAATCACGACAGCCGTGACCTGCGCAGGATGCAGAGTTGGCAACAGGGCCACCATCGCGACATCAAAGACACCGAGACCAGCGGGCAGTCCCGAGGCCAAGCCTGCCAAGATGCTGACCACATAGACGCCCATGTAGACGGTAAACGGTAGGTCGGTGCCCGGCGGCAGCAGAACATACAAAATACCGGCACCGCACGTGACTTCGATGACGCCCACCAGATACTGCACGGCCGTCAGGCGAGGTGGCGGTAGTGGCACCTGATAGCGGCCTAGGTGAATCGGACCACGATGCCGCAGAACCAACGTCAAGTAGCCGAGGTGCAGCGCCACGAGCGCCAAGCCGATGCCGCGCACGAGTGCAGGCGTACTATGCAATAACGGCGCTGCAGCCTCCGTCTGAATCAGCAAAGAGGCAGCCAAGAGGATGCCTAAGCCTGCTGGATACGGAATAGCAGCCAGTAGAATCATCTTGCCGATATCGAGCGGACGCATCCCGACAGCGGAATAGAGGCGATACCGAATGGCGCCGCCCGAGACGGCGCCTAATCCCAAGACATGACCGATTGAAGACGCTAAAAATCCACCCATCGCGGCTCGACGGGGACTCACGGGGCCGGCCACGACACCGGCGATGATGGCTTCGCAAAGCGCCAAGGCGCCGTACAACAAAATCGCGAGGCTCGCGCCGATGATGGCTCCACTCAGAGGAATCTCATGCAGCGCGCGCAGCACATCGGCAACGTTGAGCTGACGAACACCGCCATGCTGCAGAAATCGCCAAGCCAGTGCGACGATCAGCGCAGAGAGCGCAATGGGCAGCAATCGACGGACGCTGAAGGTCTTGGTCGTCAAGTTCATGCGCTCAACGAATGGTCCGTTCAGGATAGTTTTCTTCGATGTTGTCGCGGTAATAGCTCCACATCGAGGTCGCGGTTGAAAGTCGCCGCCAAACCTCGAAGGAGACGCCCGAGAATTCGATCACCCGGTAGCCGACTTCGACGCGCAGCAAGCGGTTCGCCTCGTCGTAGCCGATAGCCCGAAGGTCACCCGCATTCACTCGCTTCATTTCCATCTCGAGCTCACCTCTTTGCGCGCGACCCGCAACCCGGGCATCGCGCCCGTCCGTCGAGGATACCGCACGAGCATGGGCTTTTCGTGAACACGATGGTCGAGGTGAAATTCAAAGTGTGCGACCGGGTGTCCCTCGATAGCCACATCCATCTCGTAGCGACCTAGGGGGTCACCGGTACTGACCAACCAATACATATGGCGCACTTGTCCTGCACCGACCACGTCGTCGCCGGTCGAGAGCGCCGTACGGCCGTCTTGGGAGATGACGACGTCCTCATCTTCTGCCGCATCACCCCAATCGTCCTGTGCCGATGGAAGATACAACCGTTCCTGCCAGCGTAATGAGGGACGAGTGGTTTCCACATCCGCGATCCAACCGTAGTTCACACCCTCTTCTGCCGGCAAAACGTCGGTGGCGATAAATTCCTCGTTGCCGGAGGGCGTCGTCTTCAGCAAGCCAAAACGCACACGCTTGACCACCAGATCGGGAGCAATACGCAGCGGTAATGTGACAGGGGCCAGTCGGTTCCACTCTGACGTCGGTGCGTGCGGATGAGACAAACCTCGATTTCCACAGCCGGCGAGCAGAATAGCAACAGCCATCGCGAGAGCAGGAATGCGGAAAGTGGGCACAGCAATCTTTGGGCTATGGGCCGGGGTGAAGATCCATTATTCCGGCCGAACGGGCCGTCGCCGAGCGGCGAGCCGATCGAAGCCGGCACGCGATCGCTCCAGCGCTTTGCCGTCGCGCATGAAGCCTGCCGCCCAATGGTGCGCCTGTCGCAGCGCCATGAGTTCGTGGAACCATTGTTCAGGGTCAGTGCCTGGAGGGAGGTGGCCGTGGCGGACTGCCGACGCAATCAGCTGCTCGCTGACCTGGCGAAATTCCCGAAACGTACGTTCCAACCGCTCTCTCACGGGGCCGTCGGCGTCATCAAACTCGTCAGCCGCGGCAAAAAAGGGACACTGACCCGGTAAACCCGCATTCCCCGGCCAAGCCAGCCAGCGCTCGTAGAGGTCCTCCAGTCGCGGAAGACCGGGTGCTGCACCTTTCGAAGGCGCCACGACCGTTTCGAGGAATCGCTCAGTCGCCGACTCTAGCGTGGCCAGTTGCAGGGCTTCTTTAGACCCGAAATGGGCGTATAGCCCACTCTTGGTCATCCCGACACGGTCGGCCAGCGGCTGCAGGCTGACGCCCGCGAGCCCGTTGAGGCACGCCATTTCGACGGCGGCCTGCAGAATAGAGGCCCGAGTTCGAGCACCTTTAGACATGGGCTCGTTTATAGCATGACCGGTCGGACGATTGTTGTCCGACCGGTCGCGTGCACCTTACTGGCAGGCGCTTTCGCCATCCTTGAAAGCGACATTCGACGCGCCGGTCGCCGGCACATCGTGTTCGCACGAGGACACACCCGAGGGCATCATCGCCGTGAACTTCCACTTACCCGGCGCCATCGGGATCGACGTCCCGGTGCCCGAGCAGGAGACGCCATCGGCACCCTTGGTCAGCGCGACCGGGGTGATGAACTCCTTGGAGTTCGACATCTTCGGGGCATTCGGCAAGATGTCGACCGGGCTGACCTTGACGTTGATGTCCTCGCAGGAGCCGCCCTGCGTGATCGAGTCAACCTTGACCATGGTGTGCATCAGCGTCGAAGCGTCATCCCCGCCACCACATCCGGCGAGGCTACCGACGGCAATGGCAGCAGCGGTCAGAGCGAAGAGGCGCGCCTTGCGGCTGGTGGAAAGAAGCATGCGGATCCCCCTGGGAATTCTGTAACGGAATGAAGAGTGCATATTGAGCACCGGTCCGATTGTAGCCTGACCCGAGGCGTTAAAAGCAATCCGTCCTCACCTCATTGCCAGGGCATCTCCAATTCCCACAGGATCGGTTCTAGGCCCCGGCGGACGTAAACGCCGCCTCCGATGTGCTTGAACAGGCGCTTGAGACGCCGTCGATACCACTCGCCGCTGCGGCGGTACACGGAATCGTCGGTCCGCGACTGATCAGCCGCATGACGCCAATCCCGTTCGGTCAGCACACTCAAATAGAGTGCGCCGCGACACAATCGGCCCAAGTTGGCGATCGCGCGCGCGGCAGCACGATCGTCGAGATACTGCAGAACGTCGTGACAGACGACGAGATCGTAGGGCGCCGAGGCCGTGTGGTCAGCGACTGAACCGGGCGTCCAACCAAATCGGGCGCACAGGTAAGCGCTGAACTCGAGTCCGTCGTAGTGCGCCTGCGGAAAATGGCGTAGCAGCGGCTCGCGCAACAATCCGATGCCGCACCCGGCGTCTAGAATCCTGCGAACCGGCAACTCCATGTAATTCACCCATCCACCGATGAGTCCGGCAATCCGGTCGGCATCCCCCTGATCCGCCACACGGGTGTCAGGGTCGCCGTAGTAGCGTTCGAAGAACGCCTCATCAAACCGGTCCTGGCGATCAGTCATATGACGGTATCCTCTTGTGCGCAAAGCATGCCACAGCACATCACCGTTCCGTGCGTTAGCATGCGCGTCGATGGACAACGCGAACACCGCCGCTGACGTGCGCGCCCTATACGGCGGCTCCCTCACGCCCGGGCGTGTCGCCGAGGCAATGATGACCTCGGAACACTTGTTCCCCGCGAGAACGGTTCTCTGCGGATCGCTTGCACGACCACTCAGGCCAGGACCGTGGTTGCGGGACGTGCGCATACCGGGCGCGACGCGATCTTATGACCTTGTGGACTATCTGTCCCTCAACCGAGTCACCGGGTTGTTGGTCTTGCACCGTGGGCAGGTGGTCCGCGAGGACTACGAACTGGGTCTGTCACCGATCACTCGGCACAGCTCGTTCTCCCTCGCCAAATCGGTTTGCTCCACCCTAGTCGGCTGCGCGATTCAGGAAGGCCTTATTCCCTCTCTGGATGTCACCTTGGGTCAGTTATTGCCAGCGTTGCGGACGAGCGCTTATGACGCCGTGCCGTTGCGCGCGCTACTGGCCATGCGCACGGGTGTCGCTTGGGATGAAACGTATACAGAACCGGCGTCTGATCGTCGGCGATTCTTAGAGGCACAGTTGGAGAGGCGGCCGGGTGCGTTGTTAGAGGTCATGGCGCGCTTGCCGCGCAAACATCCTGTGGGTCATCGCTTCAATTACAGCACCGGAGAAACGTTCTTGGTGGGGGCTGTTGTGGAAGCGGTGACGCGCCAGCCACTCGCGAACTATCTGTCTCAGCGCCTCTGGCAGCCCTTGGGTATGGAGCAGGATGCGACCTGGTGGGTTGAAAGCCCGGATGGCGTGGGTATGGGGGGCAGCGGCCTCGCCGCCACGCTGCGCGACTATGGTCGTTTCGCTCAATTCGTCTTGTCAGGCGGCCGGGTTGACGGTGAGTTGGTGGTCCCCTCGGGGTGGTTTGAGGAATCCACTCGCGCCTCATCCGATGGCGCACCTTATGGCTACCAATGGTGGTTGCCATCCAACAGCGACCCGCGACACAAGGGAGCCTTC
This sequence comes from Gammaproteobacteria bacterium, assembly GCA_947455595.1. Lineage (GTDB taxonomy): Bacteria > Pseudomonadota > Gammaproteobacteria > Steroidobacterales > Steroidobacteraceae > CAIKZZ01. The sequence goes on along the minus strand of CANGOP010000010.1, from coordinate 53,474 downwards.
CTCGGCATGGGCATCTTCGGTCAGCGTCTTTATCTCCAGCCGGCGCACGATCTTGCGGTCGTCGTACTCGCCGCGCGCTCCAAGCCTTCAGACTCGCACGTCATACCCGATGAAGACTTTTTCGCCGCGCTCGCGGACACGCTCGCTGCCCGCGCGACTGAGGGTTCAATACCGTAAGAAGCACGTCGAGATCACCCGCCACTCGTCACCTCATTGAACTGCCGCAACACATGAAACTGATTGCGATCAAAGGCAAAGCCACGGATAAGCGTGATCGCCTCGAGTATATCCGGCGCGATGGCACACGCTCGACGATCGAGATGCCGCGTCAGGGCATCCTGCCGCATGACTTGGTTCATTGCGTGGTCGAGAACGGCTTTGGCCTTCACGATGGCTTCATGGGGCGAGTCGCCGGAGGCGCAAGTCCGCAGTTTACGGACTCGGCCGACCTAGAACACACTCGCGATCTCAAGATCGCCGAGTCGATTGTCGAAGCCATGCAAACCCAACTGGCCTGCGGAGCCTTTGACTACGATGCTTTCATGTACGGCGTTGAAACCGCCTGTGCATCGCGGCATGTGACGGATGTGTCATCGCTTGATCAGGTGGCCGCCCAGGATGCGTTCGATCGGGCTGTACTCTTAAACGAGCAATGGCGCGCTGTGCCGCCCCTGAACTCTTTTGAATTGATCTTTGAGGAAGCGGGCTCAGACAACGGTCTAGACCTAGCTCACCGTTAGTTCTATAATTCTAGAATCATGGAAATCTCATCGGCTGTTCAAGCGTTGGCGAGCCTCGCCCAGAACTCGCGACTGCTGATCTTCAAAGCGCTTGTGCAAGCGGGCCCTCAGGGTTTGCAACCCTCTACCCTGACGGCACAACTCGCTATCCCCGCTAATACCTTGTCTTTCCATTTAAAAGACCTCCTATCCGCCCATCTCATTACTCAAGAGAGATGTGGCCGCGCCCTGTTCTACCGTGCCAACTTCGAACGAACCGCCGCACTCGTGGCGTATCTGACGGTGAACTGCTGCGGCGGTCAGCCGTGCGGCATTGAAACCACGACGAACCTACCTTCCAATCCGATCAAGGATGGCTGCTCATGAACGAGCCGATCGCTGTACTCTTTTTATGCACTCACAATTCTGCGCGCAGCATCCTGGCGGAGGCCTTGCTCAATCATCTCGGTCAGGGACGCTTCGTCGGGTATTCGGCGGGCAGCACGCCGCGAGCAACCGGCTTGCCGAATCCCTTGGGACTTCAGGCCTTGACGGAAGCCGGCGTACAGACGACGCACTTGAGCAGCAAGAGTTGGGACGCGTTCATCGGTCCGGGCGCTCCGCATCTGGACTTGGTCGTCACCGTCTGCGGTGCAGCTAACGACGTATGCCCGATCTTCCCCGGCGGACCTGCCAAAGTTCACTGGGGCTATGCGGATCCCAGTGCAGGGGACGCGCCTGACGAGATCAAGCTCGAAGCCTTCAGAGCGACGCTCGCGGCGATCCGTCGACGCATTGAGGCATTCGTCGCACTACCCGATGAAGCCTTGCAAGGGTCTCGGCTGTTAGACAGTGCCCGCCAACTCGCAGAGGTCTGAGCTATGAGCGATCAACCGAACCACAATCCAGCTGCCGACATGAGCCTCTTCGAACGATATTTGAGCCTGTGGGTTTCGCTCTGCATCATCACCGGCATCGGCTTGGGGCAATGGGCGCCGAGTGTTTCTCAAAGCCTCGCCAAACTCGAGATCGCACAGATCAACTTGCCGGTCGGCGTGCTGATCTGGGTGATGATTATCCCGATGTTGGTCAAGGTAAATTTCGGCGCCTTGCGCGCCGTCCGACAGCATGTCCGCGGCATTGCGGTGACGTTGTTCGTGAACTGGTTGGTGAAGCCATTTTCCATGGCTTTTCTGGCATGGGTGTTTATTCAGCACGTCTTTCGACCTTACTTACCCGCTGAACAAACGGATAGCTACGTCGCCGGGCTCATTCTGCTCGCCGCAGCGCCGTGTACTGCCATGGTCTTTGTCTGGAGTCGCCTGACCAAAGGCGATCCATTGTTCACGCTCACGCAGGTGGCGCTCAATGACACCATCATGGTGTTCGCATTCGCCCCGTTGGTCGGATTGCTGCTTGGCATTGCCGCGATCACCGTGCCTTGGGCAACGCTCGTTACTTCCGTGCTGCTCTATATCGTGGTGCCCGTCGTGCTCGCACAATTGCTGCGTCGATATCTCCTGAGCCGTGGCATCACTGTGTTCGATCGTGTCACCGCCCTGTGGGGAACCGCCTCCATTGTTGCGCTGCTCGCCACGCTCGTGCTGCTATTTGCGTTTCAAGGCCAGGCGATCCTGAGGCAGCCACTGGTCATCGCCCTCATCGCGGTACCCATCTTCATTCAAGTGATTTTTAATTCCGCACTCGCCTACGGCCTCAATCGACTGGCTGGCGAGCAACATTCGGTTGCGGGGCCTTCTGCTTTAATCGGCGCCTCAAACTTTTTCGAACTCGCAGTAGCGGCGGCAATCAGCCTCTACGGATTTGAGTCAGGCGCTGCTCTCGCAACGGTGGTCGGCGTGCTCATTGAGGTGCCGGTGATGCTGCTCGTGGTCAGGGCCGTTAACGCCTCGCGTTCGTGGTACTCGTCGGCTGAAGGCGCTACTCGACAGTGACCGACTTGGCCAAATTGCGCGGCTGATCAACGTCAGTGCCGCGCATCGTCGCAACATGGTAGGCGAGTAACTGTAAGGGGATCGTGTAGACGATCGGCGCCTGAAACTCCGCAATATGCTTGGGCATCGTGATCACGTGGACGCCGTCGCCGGGGACTAAGCCGGCGTCTGGATCGGCGAAGACGTAGAGTTCGCCACCCCGAGCGCGGACTTCCTGTAGGTTGGACTTCAGCTTCTCCAACAAATCATTGTTCGGCGCGACGGCAACAACCGGCATGTCAGAATCGATCAACGCCAGCGGGCCATGCTTCAGCTCACCGGCTGCGTAGGCCTCTGCGTGGATATACGAGATTTCTTTGAGTTTGAGCGCCCCTTCCATTGCGATCGCCGACAGCGCACCGCGACCTAGGAAAAGCGCGTGATGTTTAGTCACAAATTTTTCCGCTAGCGCACGCACGACCGAATCGAGCGCAAGCGTTTCCTCGACGAGTCGCGGCGTTTCCAGGAGGAGTTGGGAGAGTTCGTGTTCTCGCTCGACGGTCATGCCATGCTTTTTACCCAAGGCGACCACCAACATGCCCAACGCTGCCAGCTGCGTGGTAAAGGCTTTCGTCGACGCGACACCGATTTCCGGACCCGCGCGTGTCAGCATCACGAGCTCAGACTCTCGAACCAACGATGACTCGGGCACGTTACAAATCGCAAGGGTCGATAGGTAGCCAGACATCTTGGCCTGACGCAGGGCGGCAAGCGTGTCGGCCGTTTCCCCAGACTGGGAAATGGTGACGAACAGCGTGTTAGGCGGTACGACAGGGTTTCGGTAACGAAACTCACTGGCAATATCGACCCAACAGGGCAGGCGGCAGATCTGCTCGATCCAGTACCGCGCAACGCTGCCGGCGTGCCAACTGGTCCCGCAGGCCACGATCTGTACGGCCTCGGCGCGCGCAAAAGCCGCGGTTGCCGTTGGTCCGAAGGCGGCTTCGAGCAGTCGCCCGCCGGCAATCCGCTCAGCAAGGGTCTGTGCGATCGCCCGTGGCTGCTCGTGGATTTCTTTGAGCATGTAGTGGGCGTATTCGCCCTTCTCGACAGCGTCTGCGGACAATTCCGATACTTTGACGGGCCGGTCGACGCGCTCGCCCGCCCTGTTTCGAATGATCACTTCGTCGCGGCGAATCGTTGCGACATCGCCTTCTTCCAGAAACTGAAAGTGTCGGGTCACCGGCAGCAGGGCTGACACGTCCGAGGCCACATAGTTGCCATCATCTGCACGGCCAATCACAACGGGGCATCCCGCACGGGCCACGTGCAACGTGCCTGGATCCTTCTCACCCAGCACGACCAGTGCATAGGCGCCATGCAATTCATGGACCGTCGCGGCTACCGCGGCTTCCAAGCTCTTGCCTTGGTCCACATGGTAATGAATGCGATGTGCGACAACTTCGGTGTCGGTTTCCGATTCGAATTCATAACCCTTAGCAATCAGTTCTGCTCGCAGGGTCTCATGATTTTCGATGATGCCGTTGTGCACGATCGCAATGCCATCGCGTGAGATGTGAGGATGCGCATTACGCTCGCTGGGCACTCCATGGGTCGCCCATCGGGTGTGCGCAACGCCGACATTGCCCATGACAGGTTCTGCGGCCAGTGCTTCCTTGAGTCGGACCACTTTGCCAACGGTTCGCAGGCGCTGAACGTGTCCTGCATTGTTGAGCACCGCGATACCCGCTGAGTCATAGCCGCGATATTCGAGCCTCGAGAGTCCTTCAATCAGGACGGGGAGAATATCCCGATGGGCGGTTGCGCCAACGATGCCACACATATCATCGACTCCTAGAACAATAGACCGATCGACTATGCCGTCGGATCGGCGTCATCCTTGAGTTCGCTTCGAGCGATCGTGCTCGCGCGTTCCTCGATCGTCGCTTTAGAGGGTCGGCTCCAGTGCGCATAGGATTTCTGAGTACTGCGCTCGAGCGTGAGGCCCCCGCGCGGTACCGACTTCGTGATGGTCGAGCCCGCGCCCACTGTTGCGGCGGCTCCGACGGTCAGGGGTGCGACCAGCATAGAGCCGGATCCGACGAAAGCACCGTCTTCGATCACGGTCGGCCACTTATTCTGGCCATCGTAATTGCACGTGATCGTCCCGGCGCCGATGTTCACGCGCTCGCCGATGGTGGCATCGCCCAGATAGGTCAGGTGATTAGCCTTGCTGCCGGCACCGAGTGAAGCATTCTTCAGTTCGACGAAATTGCCGACATGAGCGCCTTCGGCCAGCTGGCTGCCCGGACGCAAGCGCGCGTATGGACCGATGACACACCGGGAATCGATGTCTGCCCCGTCAATCACGCTGTAGGGATGGATGACCGTGTCATGTCCAATCGTTGCATTCCGAATCACGACCCCCGGCCCAACCACGACGCGATCACCCAAGCTAACACGTCCTTCCAACACAACATTGATATCGAGTCGCACGTCTCGTCCCGCGGTGACTTCACCGCGTATATCGAGACGTTGGGGATCCACCACCGTGACGCCGGCCCGCATCAGACGGTGTGCGCTGAGGCGGCGAAAGTCGGACTCGAGTTGCGCGAGCTGCAAGCGGTCGTTCACGCCCAAGACTTCGGCGGTGGTGGGCGCCGGGACGGCCTGCACTTTGACGCCGTCCCGAACCGCCAACGTGATCACGTCGGTGAGATAGTACTCGCCTTGCGCGTTGTCATTATTCAGACGCGACAGCCATTGCCGTAAACGGCCCGCCGATGTCGATAGCACGCCGGTATTCGCCTCACGTACCGTCTTTTCTTTGCGATTAGCGTCTTTCTCTTCGACGATCCGATAAACGTTACCGGCGTTATCGCGCAACACGCGCCCATAACCCGTCGCGTCATCGAGATGCACGGACAGTAGCGCAAGGCCGTCCTCTCCGGCTCGCTGCACCAGGTCGCTCAGGGTGTTCGGCTCAATGAGTGGCACATCCCCATACAAGACGAGCACCTGGTGATCGTCTGGGATATCCGGCATCGCCTGTGCCACGGCATGACCGGTGCCCAGTTGCTCGGCCTGGAGCGCCCAACTCAGGTCCGTGTCGGGATAGGCCGCTCGCACGAGGTCGCCGCCGTGTCCGTACACAATATGAATCGCCGCCGGTTCGAGTGTCCGACCGGCGTGGATGACATGGCCCAACAAGGGGCGACCCGCAAGCGGCTGCAGGACCTTCGGCAAGTCGCTGTGCATACGCTTGCCTTGGCCGGCGGCGAGAATGATGAGGCTGAGCGGCATGGCGCCCTCGCGGCGATGGGGCTCTTATTTTCGCACAGCCCGGCCCCTGTTCGGATCCGGTATTGTTTGGAGTCTCTTCGCCACTGGGATACGCATCATGCTGCAGGGGTTCGCTCGCCGTCTGACCGGGGTCTGTGCACTGTGTTTATCGTTCTCGGCGGTCGCGGCTGAGTCCACTACGCCGGCTTCCCAGGTGATGACCCATGAAGACGTCTGGCTGATGCGCCGAATGGGGGCGCCAGTGCTGTCCTCAGACGGTCGCCTGGCCGTCGTATCGGTTGCGGAACCGGCCTACGACCCCAAAGATCAGGTTTCGGATCTTTGGCTGCTGCATCCTGGCACGGAGCTCGCCGCTCGACGTTTGACCTTCACAAAGGGTGCCGAGGCGGGCGTCACTTTCAGCCCTGACGGCAAGCGACTCGCCTTTACCGCCAAGCGGGACGGCGATCTTGAAGATCAGATCTACGTGTTGGACCTGTTTAACGGAGGCGAAGCGCAGCGCATCACAGATCTGCCGATGGGCGCACGTTCGCCGCGCTTCTCTCCGGATGGCACCCAGATTGCGTATGTCACAGACGTCTGGCCGGGCGCTCACGACGACGCCGAGAACCGCAAGCTTTCCCGCGAACACGCCGAGCGTAAGTCCACTGTACGCGCCTATGACACGTATCCGATCCGACAGTGGGATCACTGGTTGGATGAACGCCAACCCCATCTCTACGTCCAGGACGTCCGTGCCGGCGCAGCCCCTCGAGACTTGTTGTCGGGTTCGGCGCTCGTGGCCCAACGCGGCTACGTAGGCCGAGCAGAAGATGACGGCACGACCCTGGAGCCAGCATGGACGCCGGATGGGCAAGGCCTCGTCTTTACGGCCGGCACGGATCAGGATCAATCGGTTAGAGCCTTTACCCCGATCAGCCTGTGGTATGTCGCTCTTGCGGGCGGCGAACCGCAGCGGCTGACGTCGGGCCCGGACACCTTCGAAGCACCTCGATTCGGCGGCCCGGACGGTACGCTGTATGCGGAGCATGTGCACGCCAGCGGACACATCTACGACCTCACCCAGATTGCGGCCATTTCCTTTCGGCACGGCGTGGCAGGCACACCCCGCGATCTGACCGATGCGGTCGATCGCAGCGTCTCAAGCTGGGGCGTAACCGCCCAAGGTGTTCTCTACTTTTTGGCAGAAGATAGCGGTCACGAGCAACTGTATAGCGCCTCCCCTGGACAACCGGCGAAATTGCTTTGGCCTTTGAAGCGTGGTGTCTATACGAGCCTCGCCGTCGCGGGTGATGCTCGCGATGCGATGCTCATTGCGCGATTTGATGCGGCGGATCATCCGCCCGAGTTGGTTCGCTTAAAGCCTTCTGAAGGCCACGAGTTCTTGACGGGGTTCAATGCGAAGTCGGCCCAACAGGGCCCACTTCTCAGTCCGCTGGAGTCCTTCACCTTCACAGCCAGCAACGGGCGGCGCATCCATAGTTTCCTTGTCAAACCACCGGGCTTTGATCCGAAGCGCCGCTATCCATTGCTCGTCTTGCTACACGGGGGCCCGCACAGCTCGTGGCGCGATAGCTTCGGGCTGCGCTGGAACTACCACTTGTTGGCCTCGGGTGGGTACGTGGTCCTACTCACCGATTACTCGGGTTCGACAGGATATGGCGAGGCCTTTGCACAAAGCATCGAGCGGGATCCCTTGGACGGTCCGGCCCAAGAGATCAATGAAGCGGCGGATGAAGCCATCCGGCGCTACCCCTTCATCGACGCAAGTCGGCAGTGTGCAGGCGGCGCGAGTTACGGCGGGCACCTTGCCAACTGGTTGGAAGCCACCACCACGCGTTATCGGTGCCTGATCAGTCACGCCGGCCTTGCTGATTTGGAAGTACAGTGGGGAACGAGCGACAGCGCCTACCATCGGGAAGTCATGATCGGCTCACCGCCGTGGAGCCACGATCCGCTGTGGCGGGCGCAGAGTCCGATCGCGTATGCAGACCGCTTTGCCACACCCATCCTACTGTCCGTTGGTGATCGAGACTACCGAGTGCCACTGAACAATACGCTGGCGATGTGGACAGCGCTGCAGCGGCGCGAAGTGCCGAGCCGTCTGCTGGTGTTCCCGGATGCGAATCATTGGATCACGAAAGCAGAAGACAGTCGGCGCTGGTACAACGAAGTGGCGCAATGGCTGAAGCGCTACTTACAGGATTCGTCTTCGGAGCAATGAGCGGTCTTGAGGCGTGACTGACGCTCCCTGAAGTTGTCTGTCAGGCGGCGGCCGACCGTAAGCCGCCTCCTGATGCGGTTCGCTCGTCAGCTGCTCAGTGAGTACGGGAACTTAGACGGGAGTCGGTAGCTCGCGACGGGAACAACCACAGACACGCAATCATGAATAGGACGAGGACGGCGGAAGCAGCATAGCGACTCAAGGCGAGTCCACCGTCCGACAGTGGCTTGTCCAGATAGTCGCCCACCACAGCCCCCAGCGGCCGCGTCAACACAAAGGCCAACCAAAAGAGGATGGTCTTCGACACTCGCGTGGCATAGTGCAGAGCGACGATCAGCGCCAGCAGAGCGCCAAAGCCGATCGCCGCACCGGCGTAACCTAAGTCAGCGGTATCCGCTGTCCAGTCACCCAACGCAGTGCCCAGCGTCTGCGAACACATGATCGTGAGCCAGTAATACGCTTCTGCGCGAGCAGTGTGGACCGATCCGATAGACACTGTTCCGGTCGCGCGATACCACAGCGCGAATGTGCCGAGTAGCAAGGCAATCAAAAGCGCTGATCCGCCGGCATATCCCAGTCCGAGCGATCGATCGGCCAGATCAGCCAAGGTCGTTCCGACGGTCGTCGTAGCGACAATGGTGAACCAGTACAGCAGCGGGTGAAACGCCCGGGACCGAATCTGCGCGTAGACCGCGATGGCAAAGATCAGCCCAAAGAAGCCCGTGCTGATGAGGTAGCCGAGCCCCATCGACATGGAGACGGCATCACCGCCGGTTTCCCCGAGCGTGGTGGCAGCAATCTTCAGCGCCCAAAAACCGACCGTCACCTGCGGCACTTTGGACAGCGCGCGTTGATCGACTGGAGTCATGGTAGTCTCTCTCAACCAACAGCAAAAACCCCGCGATAAGCGGGGCTTTCGGGGCAACTCGAGAGTGTCCGCTTACTTGCGCAGCTTACGAATCTTCTCAAGCATCTTGAGCTGAGCCGCTGCACGCAACAACTCCGCCTGCGCTTCAGCTAAGCCCATCTGGTCAACGGTACCCTGCATGGCCTCTTCGGCTCGCTGCTTGGCAGCCAAGGCCTCCGCTTCATCGAGGTCATGCGCACGGATCGCCGTATCGGCCAACACAGTCACCCGCTGTGGCTGAATTTCCAGTGCGCCGCCACCGACGTAGAAACTGTGTTCTTCGCCGTCGACGGTCTGCACACGAACCTCACCCGGCTTTAGCATGGTGAGCAGCGGTGCGTGCCGCGGCGCGATGCCGAGCTCACCCTGAATTGCCGGTACGAAGACCATGCTGGCAACGCCGGAGTGAATCTCACCCTCGGCGCTGACGATGTCGACGTTGATGGTCGAGGCCATGATTCAGTCCTCAGGTCAGCGTCTTCGCCTTCTCGGCGGCTTCTTCGATCGTACCGACCATGTAGAACGCCTGCTCTGGCAGGTGATCGTACTCGCCGGCAATGATCGCCTTGAAGCCACGGATCGTTTCCTTTAGCGGCACATACTTGCCCTTCTGGCCTGTGAAGACCTCGGCAACGTGGAACGGCTGCGACAGGAAACGCTGAATTTTACGTGCACGCGACACGGTGAGCTTATCTTCAGCCGACAGCTCGTCCATACCGAGGATGGCGATGATGTCCTGCAGTTCCTTGTAACGCTGCAGAATCGCCTGCACGCCACGCGCCGTGTTGTAGTGCTCTTCGCCAATGACCAGCGGATCGAGCTGACGCGAGGTCGAGTCGAGCGGGTCAACGGCCGGATAGATGCCGAGCGCTGCAATTTGACGCGAGAGAACGACGGTCGCGTCCAAGTGAGCGAAGGTCGTGGCCGGTGACGGGTCGGTGAGGTCGTCCGCCGGAACGTACACGGCTTGGATCGAGGTGATCGAGCCCGTCTTCGTGGACGTGATGCGCTCCTGCAGAACGCCCATTTCTTCCGCGAGGGTCGGCTGGTAACCGACGGCGGACGGCATACGGCCGAGCAACGCGGACACTTCGGTACCGGCTAGCGTGTAGCGATAGATGTTGTCGACGAACAGAAGCACGTCGCGACCCTTGCCCGACGCCTGCTTTTCGTCACGGAAATATTCCGCCATCGTCAGGCCGGTCAGCGCCACGCGCAGGCGGTTGCCTGGCGGCTCGTTCATCTGGCCGTACACCATGGCAACCTTCGAGTTCTCGAGGTTCACCTTGTCGATAACGCCCGAATCACACATCTCGTGGTAGAAGTCGTTGCCCTCACGGGTACGCTCACCGACGCCGGCGAACACGGACAGACCCGAGTGTGCCTTCGCGATGTTGTTGATCAGTTCGAGCATGTTGACGGTCTTGCCGACGCCGGCACCGCCGAACAGGCCGATCTTGCCGCCCTTGGCGAATGGGACGAGCAGGTCGATCACCTTGATGCCCGTTTCGAGCAGATCCTGACCACCCGCCTGTTCGTCGTAGGACGGAGCGGCACGGTGGATTTCCCAGCGCTCCGGGGTGTTCACAGGTCCGCGCTCGTCCTGCGGGTCACCGAGAACGTCCATGATGCGGCCGAGCGTGCCGGTGCCGACGGGCACGGAGATGCCGCGGCCGGTTGCCGTGACCGTGATGCCACGCTTGAGGCCTTCGGAGACGCCCATCGCGATGCAACGGACAACGCCGTCGCCGAGCTGCTGCTGCACCTCGAGTGTGATCTCACGGCCGCTGTCTTCGAGCTTCAGCGCGTCGTAGACATTGGGGACGGCTTCGCGTGGGAACTCGACGTCGATGACGGCGCCGATGATCTGGACGATCTTGCCGGTGGCGGATGCGGTTGCGGTATTCATTTTTTGAAACCCTTACTCAAACGGCGGCGGCGCCGCCGACGATCTCGGAAATTTCCTTGGTAATCGCCGCCTGCCGCGCCTTGTTATAGATCAGCTGCAGTTCGTCGATCAGCTTGCCTGCGTTATCGGTCGCGCTCTTCATCGCGACCATTCGAGCCGCCATCTCACAGGCGACGTTTTCAACGGCACCCAAGTAGACCTGCGATTCGATATACCGCGCCATAAAGCCCTCGAGCAGCTCGCCGGCAGACGGTTCGTAGATGTAATCCCACATATCCTGCAGCTCTGAGCTCTTCACAGGCTCGGCGGGCAGAAGTTGGCGGGCCACCGGCTTCTGGCTCATCGTATTGATGAACTCAGCGTGCACAATGGACAGACGGTCAATGCGGCCTTCGATGTACGCATCGAGCATGACCTTCACCGCACCGATCAGTGACGCCGCGTGCGGCTTGTCCCCGAGGTGAGTGATGGTGGCCGCAATCGGGTACTTCATGCGACGGAAGAACTGCTGCGCTTTCGAACCGATCAAACACAGTTCGACGGCAACGCCTTCTTCCTCGTAACGACGGATCTCGCTAAGCGCCTGCTTGAAGACGTTCACGTTGAGACCGCCGCACAAGCCGCGATCGGTGCTGACGATAACGAGCCCGACGGACTTCACCGCTCGCTCCGTCAGATACGGATGGCGGTAGTCTGGGTTCGCCAGGCGCAGGTGCCCGATCACGTGGCGGATCTTCTCCGCATACGGTGCTGCGGCACGACGACGCTCTTGAGCACGACGCATTTTGCTCGCCGCGACCATTTCCATGGCCTTGGTGATCTTTTGCGTGCTCTTGATGCTCGCGATCTTCGTGCGGATTTCTTTTGCGCCGGCCATGGTTGCCTGCTGTCTTAGAAGCTCGCCGCGGAGAAGAAGTCTTCGCAGACCTTCTTCAGGCCCGCGTCGACGTCCTTGGAAAGTTCCGGCTTGTCGTTGATCGACTTCACCAGATCAGCCGCGTTCGTCTTCGCAAACGACTGCAGCTGAGCCTCGGCCGAGACAACCTTTTCACGCGGAACCTTGTCGAAGTAGCCGCCGTTCACCGCATACAGCGACAGCGCCATTTCGGCAACTGACATCGGTGAGTACTGCTTCTGCTTCATCAATTCAACGACGCGCACACCGCGATCAAGCTGACGGCGGGTGGCTTCGTCGAGATCGGAGGCGAACTGAGAGAACGCCGCCAACTCGCGGTACTGGGCGAGCGCCAGACGGACACCGCCGCCGAGCTTCTTGATGATGCCGGTCTGAGCAGCGCCACCGACGCGCGACACGGAGATGCCGGCGTTGATGGCCGGGCGGATGCCTGAGTTGAATAAGTCAGTCTCAAGGAAGATCTGACCGTCGGTGATCGAAATCACGTTCGTTGGAACGAACGCGGTGACGTCGCCGGCTTGCGTTTCGATGATCGGCAAACCGGTGAGTGAACCGGTCTTGCCCTTCACACGACCGCCCGTCGCTTTTTCAACGTACTCGGCATTGACGCGCGCCGAGCGCTCAAGGAGACGCGAGTGCAGGTAGAACACGTCGCCAGGATAGGCTTCGCGGCCTGGCGGACGGCGCAAGAGCAGCGAAATCTGACGATACGCCCAAGCCTGCTTGGTGAGATCGTCATAAATGATCAACGCGTCTTCACCGTTATCCATGAAGTATTCGCCCATCGCGCAGCCCGAGTAGGGGGCGAGGTACTGCATGGCAGCCGGCGTCGACGCTGAGGCTGCAACGATGATCGTGTGATCCATCGCGCCATGCTCTTCGAGCTTACGCACCACGTTGGCGATCGAGCTTTGCTTCTGGCCGATGGCGACGTAGATGCACTTAACGCCGGTGCCCTTCTGGTTGATGATCGTGTCGATCGCAACCGCGGTCTTACCGGTCTGACGGTCACCGATGATGAGTTCGCGCTGACCGCGGCCCACCGGCACCATCGAGTCGATGGCCTTGAGGCCCGTCTGCACCGGCTGCGAAACGCTCTGCCGATAGATCACGCCAGGCGCAACGCGCTCAATGGGTGCGCGCAGGCTGGTCGCCAACGGACCCTTGCCGTCAATCGGGTTGCCGAGAGCGTCCACGACGCGGCCGAGCAACTCAGGACCCACCGGCACTTCGAGAATGCGACCGGTCGTCTTGACGCGGTTGCCTTCAGTGATGTGCTGGTAGTCACCGAGCACAACGGCACCGACCGAATCGCGCTCAAGATTAAGCGCGAGACCGAAAGTGTTCTCCGGGAACTCGATCATTTCACCGTAGCGAACGTCAGCGAGGCCGTGAATGCGCACGATGCCGTCGGTGACACTGACCACTGTGCCGACGTTATTGGCCTCTGCGGCCGCATCGAACTGCGAAATCCGGGCCTTGATGAGATCGCTGATCTCGGAAGCCTTGATGGACATGCTGCTTTCCTTACCTAACCAGTACGGCCGTGGTCCTTACGGACTTACGGCTGGGACAACTGTTGCTCGAGGCGCGCCAGACGCCCCGTAAGAGATCCGTCGAGCACGAGGTCGCCCGCGCGTACGATGGCGCCACCGAGCAGGTCGGCGTTCACCGTTTCGTGCAGACGAACCGTGCGACCAAAACGCGTTGCGAGTGCGCCCGAGAGTTTCTCCCGTTGCGCATCGGTCAGTGCCATGGCCGTCGTGACTTCGACGTCAATCGAATGCTCAATTTCCGCTTTGAGCGCTTCGAACTGAGCCGCGATCTCCGGAAGGAGTGCGAGGCGGTGGTTCTCAGCGAGCAAGGCGATGAAGTTGCGGCTATGGGCGTCCAATGAGGCGCCGGCAGCCGTTGCGACACCCGCCACGAGCTCAACGAGCTCGGCGCCAGTGACACGCGGGTTGCCAAACAGAGCCCGCGCGCCGGCATCGGCCGCCACTTCAGCGCCCGCTGCCAGCAGTGCCGACCACTGCGCAAGCGCACCGTGATCCGCCGCATGGCGAAACGCAGCGCGGGCGTAGGGACGGGCGACGGTTGCTGTTTCAGCCATGGTGACTCCGGATCAGCGAGCCGCAATGCGCTCAGCGAGATCATCGAGCAGCGCCGCGTGGGCGGCTGCATCGACTTCCCGCTTGAGCAACTGAGAGGCACCGGCAACGGCCAGCTGAGCGACTTCGGCGCGCAACTCGCCACGGACACGGGCGGTCTCGGTGGAGACTTCTGCACGTGCGGCCGTCACGATCCGCTCGCCTTCGGCAGCGGCGGTTCCGCGAGCCTCTTCGACCATCTCGCCGGCGCGGCGCGCGGCTTGGTCGACGATCTGCGTGGCCTTGCCGTGTGCCTCGCGGACGATCGAGAGCGCCTCATTCTTGGCGTTCTCGAGGTCCTGCTGGCCACGGTCAGCCGCCGCCAGCCCTTCGGCGATCTTCTTCTGACGGGTCTCGATGGCGCCCAACAGCGGCGGCCATACGAACTTCCAGGTGAAGGCGATCAGGATCAGGAAGGCAATGGCCTGACCGATCAGAGTCGCATTGATCTGCATAGCGGTTCTCGCGTTCCGAGGTGAGCCCGTGAGGGTCGAAAAACCTTACTTAACGCTCGCCAACAGCGGGTTAGCAAACGCGAAGAACATCGCGATCGCAACGCCGATGAGGAAGGCCGCGTCGATGAGGCCGGCGAGCAGGAACATGCTGCCCTGCAGGCGGGGCATCAGCTCCGGCTGGCGTGCAGCCGATTCGAGGAACTTCGAGCCCATGATGCCGATGCCGATGCAAGCACCGATCGCGCCGAGGCCGATGATGATGCCGATTCCGAGGGCGGTGAAGGCCTGGATGTGAGCGATGTTTTCCATGTTCGTCTCCTGGATGGTCAGTCTCAAGTCGTCAACAGCGCCGCCGTCCGGATGACGGTAGGTCGCCAATACAGTGGTTTAGTGGCCTTCCTGTCCCATCGAGATGTACACGACGGTCAGGACCATGAAAATAAAGCCCTGCAACAGGATGATCAGGATGTGGAAGATCGCCCACAGGGACGCCATCAACACCTGCCCAAGCAGCGCCAGCGCACCCGCGGCCGCAGCACCCGAAGCAAATGCTCCGGAAGCCGCAAACCCAAGAAGCGCAATCAACATAAACACGAGCTCGCCGGCGTACATGTTGCCGAACAGTCGCATCGCCAGCGAAACGGGCTTAGCGAGCAACTCGACGACATTGAGCGCGAAGTTCGGGATCCACAACAGCGGATGCCCACCGAACGGCGCGGCAATCAGTTCATGCCCGTAGCCGCCGAGACCCTTGGATTTGATGCTGAAAAAGAGCACCAGAATCAGGACCGTCAGCGACATGGCAAACGTCGTATTGATGTCAGCAGTCGGCAGTACGCGGAAGTGCTCCGCACCGAAGGCGCCGTGCGCGATCATTCCCGGGACATCCACCGGCAGGAAGTCCATCGCGTTCATCAGGATGACCCAACAGAAGATCGTCAGCGCCAAGGGCGCGAGAAAACGACGATCGCCGTGGAAGACTTCCTTGACGCGGTCATCCACGAATTCGACGACGAGTTCGACGAACGCCTGGAACTTGCCCGGCACGCCGACGGTCGCGCGACGCGCGGCCAAAGTGAAGATCAGCAAGAACACGAGACCCAGCACCGACGCCATGATCATCGAGTCCACATTGATCAGGTGGAAATTGACGATACCCTCGGTGCCATGCGCCCACTCGCCCTTGGTCAGGTCGTAGCGCAGGTGCTCGAGATGGTGCGGGATGTACTCGGTGCTGCCGGCCATCGTCTTCTCGTCCCCAATCCCTATTCCGTCGACTACCGTCAGCGCACCCAGCGGTTTGCCGGGCCTTTGGGCGCCAACCAATAGGCAACGTGTGTCGCCAGATACCCCGCCAGAACCGCCCATGGAGCAGGCACGCGGGACCTAAAAACCGCGGCCAGAAGCCCGATCGTCAAGCCGACCTTCAAGGCCTGCCCGAGATAGAAACTCCAAGCCACTCGCGCGGGCGATGTCCCTTCCGGGTTCCGAAAGAGCGCCCAAGCAAAAACCGAGGTGGCCACCGTACCGACAGCGCCACCCACCACCGCCGAACCGGCAGCCCCGAGACCCCAATGGGCCACCAAGACCGCCAGAGCGAGCGCGACCATCGCCTGCCGGGCAACGACTCGGAGTGCGGCACGCCTCTCGGCGACCAAGGCACTCACGAGGTGCGGTACAGACTGGGTCATGCACACCTCCTCAGCTGGCAAGTCCGGAACCGCTCAGCGCACAAAAAAAACCACGACCGGAGAAAGGTTCTCGGCGTGGCGATCATGCTCTTGACGCGGCTCGGCATCCAACCGCCTGCGAGGCGCGCGCAGTATAGGTGTCTTTTTGCACTGCTTCAAGAAACACTGACACGGTTTATGTCAATGAATGCGCGCCAGGATGCCGTCCAGCTCCTCAAGGCTGGAATACTGGATCACCATCTGTCCTTTTCCGCCGGCGCCGTGCTTGAAGGTCACTTTGGTGCCCAAGCGCTCGCCGAGCTCGGTTTCAAGCCGGCGAACGTCGGCATCACCGGCCGGCACGACGTCAGCCGGTTCCGGCTTTTGCAGCCGCCGGACGAGGGACTCGGTGTCCCGCACGGACAGTCCGCGTTGCGCGACGAGGTTAGCCACTTCAATTTGCTGACGACGATTGGCAAGGCCGAGGAGGGCGCGCGCGTGGCCCATTTCGATTTTCCGATCGCCAACCAGGGCTTTGACCTCATCCGCCAATTCCAGCAAGCGCAGCAAATTGGATACCGCTGCTCGGGAGCGGCCGACGGCATCGGCCGCTTCTTGGTGCGTCAGATTGAAGTCGCCCACCAGACGCTCGAGCGCCCGCGCTTCTTCCAATGGATTGAGATTTTCTCGCTGAATGTTCTCAATCAGCGCCATCGCGACCGCGGCGTCATCCGGAACGTGCCGAATGACGACCGGAACCGATTCTAGGCCGGCGATCTGCGCCGCCCGCCAGCGACGCTCGCCGGCGATGATCTCATAGCGCTGGGACGCGCCGGGCGCCGGCGTGCCCACGGGGCGGACGACTATGGGCTGGACGATGCCCTGCGCCTTGATTGAATCCGCCAGGTCATTCAACGAATCCGCTCGCATGTCCGTGCGAGGCTGATATTTGCCACGTTGCAGGAGGTCGACCGGCAGACGGGTGAGCTCATCGACCGGCGGCTTGGACTGCGCCACCGCGGCCGCATTGGCGGTCACCTGCCGGGCGGTCGCTTCACCCAATAGGGCGCCGAGACCGCGCCCGAGGGCGGGTTTCTTCGTCGTCATGGCTCCATACCCTCCACATCCCCTTCGGCATCGGTCGCCGTGGGCTCTTCATCTCGGCGCAACATTTCTCCCGCCAGCGCCAGATAGGCGAGAGCGCCGCGCGAATCCTTATCGTGGTAGAGCGCCGGGCGACCAAAACTGGGCGCCTCGGCCAAACGCACGTTGCGGGGAATAATCGTGCGAAATACCTTCTCGCCAAAGTGCTCGATGAGCTGCGCACTTACCTCGTTAGCGAGATTGTTGCGCGGGTCGTGCATCGTGCGCAGGATGCCTTCCAGCGCCAGCTCCGGATTGATGCTCTCGCGAATCTGCTCGATGGTGTTGAGCAACGCGGAAAGCCCTTCCAGTGCATAGTATTCGCACTGCATTGGTACGAGCACCGAATCGGCCGCCACCAACGCGTTGACGGTTAGCATGTTCAGCGCCGGAGGGCAGTCAATCAGAATGATGTCGTAGCTGTCCCGCTTCAGGGGCGCCAACGCGGTCTTCAACTTCAATTCGCGGCCGGCCAACAAGCCGAGCAAGCGGACTTCCGCCGCCGTGATGTCTTGATTGCCGCCAATGATGTCGAAGCCGCCGACCGGGGCTGGCAATACCGCCTCTGCGGCCGGGCACTCACCCAACAGAACATCGGTAACCGAGCGCTCCAGATTCGCCTTATCGAGCCCGCACCCCATGGTGGCATTGCCCTGCGGATCCAGATCCACGAGCAGCACGCGGCGCTTGGTCGCGGCGAGCGACGCAGTCAAATTGACGGCAGTCGTGGTCTTACCCACGCCACCTTTTTGGTTGGCGATCGCGATGATGCGGTTCATAGGTCGGCCAGAATAACACCGGGGCGGCACCGAATTCGCGTCGCCCATGCAGAACGTGTGGGTTTAGGGCTGCCTGACGACCTGTTGGGCGACGACCGAGAAAACCTCCGTCCAATTGCCGGGCTGCGTCTGGCGAACCAGCCTGAGCGTCGGATACCAGGGCGAATCCTCCCGATCCCGCAACCAGCGCCAATCCGGCGTGTGATGCAGGGCGACCCACGTCGGGTGACCGAGTCCCCCGGCGAGATGGGCGATCGACGTATCGCAGGTGATGACGAGATCGAGCGAGCAGATGAGCGCCGCGGTATCCAAAAACCCGTCGCTTCCGGCGTCCAGAGGCGGATCCGGGCAGCGCAGTCGACCCGCCCATGGCGGCTCACGCAACTGCTCAAGACCGTATTCCCGCTGCAAGGAAATCAGTTGGGCGCCCTCGATCGACAGCAGGCCGGCAAATGCGGCCAGCGGCACGGATCGCCCGCGAAGGTCATCCTGCTCTGAGCGTGGATTACCCGCCCACGCGATGCCGATACGTGGCCCTGTTCTGGGGCCCAGCCAGGCCGACCAGCGCTCCCTCCTAGGTCGATCGGCCGCCAGGTAGGGGATTGGCGCCGGCAAGGTTTCCAGCGTCACGCCCAGCAAGTGCGCAAGACTCATCAAGGGCGCCCATCGTGCCGTTGTTCCCAGCGGTGCACGCCCATAGGCCACCACTTCGTCAAAGAGCCGGGACCGTCCGAGCAACCGAACCAGTCGGGGATGGACATGGAGAACGGATTCGATCCCTCTGTCGGCGAGCTGACGGCCAAATCGGGCGAACATGAGCATGTCGCCAAAGCCCTGTTCGGCAATCACGTGCAATCTCAGGCCGGGTATGGGGCGACCATCCCAACGCGGGACTTGAGCTGAAATGCCGGTGGCATCTTCAAAACGTCGCCCTTCGAAGGCGGCAAAGCCCCGTCGATAATCGCCCATGGCTAACAACGTGTGGGCCAAATTGTCCCGGGCGGCCTGCAGACCCGGCGCAAGCCCGAGGGCGCGCTCGAAGCAAGCGAGAGCAGGCGCCATTTGGCGGGCGTCCCTCAAGACGGTGCCGAGATTGGTCAGCGCCTCGACATCGTCCGGCGCGACCGCCAAGAGATGCCGCAACGTGTACTCGGCTTCCTCGAGACGGTGGCAATCTTGAAGCGCGCGTGCGTAGTTCAACGACACCTGTCGGTTGGGCTGCGCCGCCATGTGAGGACTCAAGACCGCGATGGCTCGCTCTGGCTCGCCCAATTGGATCAGCGCTAAGCTCAGGTTGATGCCGCAGGTGAGATCACCCGGTTCCAGATCGTCCGCGCGTTGCAAATGCATGCGCGCACGCTCTGGCTCGCGAGCATGCAAGGCCACCTCGCCGGCGTAGCGACAAAGCGCCACATGTGCAGGGCTCGCGTCGACGGCCCTCTCGAGCAAGGCCAGCGCCGCCAAGGCTTGCCCTTGCGCGAGCAGACCCGCCGCGAGCTGCCACGCCTGTGCCGGATCGTGGGCGTTCACGGCTTCGAGCGATCAATCACCACGAGGTGACGCTCGTCGGTCAAACCGGGAACGGTCAGCCGCGCCATGGATACAACTCGCCAAGGTTTCGGCAAATCCTGGCATTCCGCCGAGGGGTCGCGTCCCTTCATGGCCAACAGCCGTCCTTGAGGGGCCACTAAATGCCCGGCATTCCGGACAAATTCGCCCACGCTCGACAAGGCTCGCGACACGACGGTGTCGGCCCGCTCGGCGGGCTTGAGCGCTTCCGCCCGGCTACACAAAGGCTCGACGTTGGTGAGCCCCAGCACGCCGCTAGCGTGCGTGACGAATCCGATTTTTTTCCGAATAGAATCAATGAGCTGAAATTGTATATCCGGATTTAAGATCGCCAGCGGCAGGCCGGGAAAACCGGCGCCGGTCCCCACATCGATGACGCGTGGTCCACGTAGGTACGGCTGAACGGTCAAGCTGTCTAAGAGGTGCTTGCGCACCATCGCGACAGGCTCCGTAATCGCGGTGAGATTAAACCGCTCATTCCATTCCGCCACGAGGTCGACGAGCGCACAGAGGCGGTCAACGGCGGTGGTATCGGCTTGAATCTGCAGTTCAGCCAAGCCTTCGAGCAGAAGCGTGCGCGCGTGAGTATCCATGGAGCGGGAGTGTAGCCGTAACCGCCCACCGGGCGCTCACTGCGCGGTGGTTCGTCCGGATACGTCCATCCGTTGGACCCACGCGGCCAGCCCGTCTGCGTTCAGCCGGATATCGGCATTCAACAGCCGGCGGCGCGTGTCTTCTGGCGTACGGTCGCCGTGTCGGTCCAGCGCATCAAAGGTCCAAGCGGCGATATCGGCGGCCATCGCCGCAGTGGCGTCTACTTGTCCGGCATGGCGCCGCGCGATCGACTCGTATACGTCAACCGCAGCTTTGAGCTCGAGGCCCAACCGCGCGACCTCCGTCACTCGTCCGTAGTGCGTCAAGTAGACCGCGGACGGCTGCAAGGCCAACACTCGGTCAATCGACGCGAGCAATTGCTGTGGATCGAATTGCGACGGCGTGGTGGTCGGTTGAATGAATGCCCGGCCATCGACATCAAAATCCCGATAAGAGATGCCGAAGGTATCGCCGGTAAAAACGCCGCCGGTGCGCTCGTCTTGATAGACCTGATGGTGGAGCGCGTGACCGGGCGTGTAGTGACAGCGAAAGTGTCGGCCGGCGAGATCAAAGCGCTCCAGATCCGCTGCAGCCACGAGCCGCTCCGGAGGAATGGGGCGAATCTCTCCATAGAGACGATCGTAAAGGGCATCTCCATACACCGCACGAGTTGCGGCAATCAGCCGTGTGGGATCCACGAGATGACCCACGCCACGTGGATGCACGACGACGCGGGCATTCGGGAGATGCGCCAGCAAAGCGCCCGCACCACCGGCGTGGTCCAAATGAATGTGCGTGAGGAGGATCCAGTCGACCGACTCTGGCTGCAGTCCGCGCTGTTCGAGCGCCTGCAGCAACAAGGGCACGGCCGGCGCAGCGCCCGTATCAACGAATGCGGCGCGCTCACGCTCGATCACCAGATGGCTGGCGTCGAGCGTGGGGCGAACGTAGTGCGTATCGATGGCGAATATGCCATCGGTGTATTCGGTCACTCCGGAAACGACAGGGCCGGCTTGCGCCGGCCCCTCTGCAGCGTCCGTCACCACTGCGTCACCGGTTCAGCGCGGAGCCTTCGGCACCCACAATGACGGCGACTGCTGAGCAAAGTACTGCGCGACGGCATGGATATCGGCATCCGTCAGCGCGGCGGCCATGCCATTCATGATGGCATTCTGGCGCGTACCCTTCCGGTACGCCTTCAGTGCCTGCTCAATGTAATCCGCATGCTGCCCGGCGAGCGTCGGGTAATCACCCGTGATACCCACACCATCGGGGCCATGGCAGGCCACGCAAGTGGCTGCCGCAGCCGGAGGCGTGCCCACGCTCTTGCCAGCGGAGGTCACCGGGGTGCTCGTCGCGAAATAGGCGGCGATATCCTTGGCATCCTGCTCGGACATGCTGCTGGCCTGCGTCTTCATGGTCGGGTGCGGGCGCGCGCCGGCCCGGTACTCGCTGAGAGCCGACGCCAGATACGCCTCATGCTGACCGCCGATCTTCGGGACATGATAAGCCGGGTAGGAATTGCGATAGTTCGGAATGCCGTGGCATCCAAAGCACGTGTATGCCAGCTTCCCGCCATGCGCAGCGTCCGCCGCCGCACCATCAGCCATGGCCGGCATTCCAAGCATCGTGCCGATGAACACAGTCGCTACAGCGACCAAACGGATCCGATTGAACAGCATCTGTCCCCACTCTGCCGGGGCATCCCCCGGTCACGTCGTTAGAAAGGCCGCCGAATGGTACGGATGCGCCCCGAAAAATTCCACCCGTAGCGACCGAAGAAAGCGTAATTCGACCTACCAGACCCCGAATGCCCCGTCGTGACGGCGCATCAACGCGGGTCGGGGCGAGCCCCCGCCGCGGCGGGGGCGATCGACAGGTCCTGAGTGTAGACCACGTTCATGACGTTGTCGTACCAACCCCGTACGCGGGGAGCGACCAAATGTTTATTCACATAAAAGTAGAGTGGAATCAGTGGCACATCCTGCAAAGCGGTGTGTTCGGCGGATTCCAGCGCGAATCGACGCGTCGGGCGGTCGGCAGTCGACTCGGAGCGATCCAACCATCGGTCATAGTCCGCATTGCGGTAATGCACTAAGTTGATACCGAAGTTAGATTGCAGCACGGAGAGGAAGGTGTAGGGGTCGTTGTAATCGCCGATCCAACTGGAGCGAAACAAGACCGCTTCCCCACGATTGATCGATTCCAACAAGGATCGGAACTCCTCACCGACCGGCCGCACATCGACACCCAGCGCTTCCTGCCACATGGCCGCCACCGCTAGGGCGATTTTTTCGTGGGTTGCGCCGGTGGGATAGCGCAAATCCAGGCGCAATGGGTGGCGAGGGCCATAACCCGCGGCTGCATACAGTTTTCGCGCTTCCTCTAATCGACGGACGCGCGGCCAATCTTTCCACTCGAAACGCTGCGGGGTGTACTCCGCGATTCCGTCGGGTACCCAACCGTACGCCGGCGCCTCACCCAGCGCGGTCACCATGGAAACGAGACGCTCTCGGTCCACCGACATGGCCAGGGCGCGACGCAGGAGTGGCGCGTCACGAAAGGGAGGCTGTTGTAGATTAAAACCGTAGAAATAGACACCGAGCTGTGGCGCGCGATGCACCTGCGCCCCGTGACGAGCGGTCAACTGATCCAGCGCGGCCGCCGGCAATGAGTAAGTCGTGTCGAGTTCACCCCCGCGGTAGCGCGAGTACTCATCACGCGGGTCCGTGACATGCAGGTAACGCACTTCTGCGATCGTGACTGATTCGGCCGAACGGTAATGCGGGTTTCGACGGGCGGTGACCTGAGCGCCGACCCGCCATTCACTCGGCCGGTACGCGCCGTTCGTGACGGTTCGACCCGGTGGATCAGGCGGCAGACCGTGATACGTCGGAAACGTACTCCAGTGTGCCGTCAGCGCGGGAAAGTAGGCCGTCGGCGCCTGTAGGTGAACGATAAGTGTTCGGGCATCCGGCGCCTCGACGCCGAGGCTAGCCGGTGGCTGACGCCCTTCCACGATGGCACGCGCATTCTCAACGGGAGCGAGCACTTCCGCGTATTGGGATCCCGTGGCGGGATCCACGAGCCGCCGCCAGCTGCGCACAAAGTCATCCGCGGTCACGGGCTCGCCATTCGACCATCGGCCGTTCGCGCGCAGTGTATAGATCCAAGTGCGTCCATCGGCGCTGACCGACCACGCCTCGGCAGCCGCGGGGATCGCTACGGCATTTACATCGAGCCGAGCCAATCCTTCATAGGCATCGCGCAGGATGGTGGCCGCTGAATCGGAGCGCGCCAAGGCGGGATCCAATGAGTCAGGCTCAGGGCCATTGCCGCGCCGCAGCGTATCGGCAGGTGCAACGGAACGAGAACATGCCGCCAGGCCGATCAACCCGCAGAGCACGAGGGAGCGCCAGGCACGCCCGAACTCGGTCATCCGGTTCGACCGATTCTCTTCAAGTGCACCAGCAGTAACGAGACCGCCACAGGCGTCAGTCCCGGAATGCGGCTAGCCTGACCCAGCGTGCTCGGACGGACTTCCTCCAGTCGTTCCCGAATTTCGCTCGATAAGCCGCGCACCTGCCCGAAATCGAAGCCGCGCGGAAACTCTGTGGTCTCGTGGCGTTCTAAGCGCTCAACCTCTGCATCCTGGCGTGCGAGATATCCGGCGTATTTACGCTCAACCTCGATCGCCAACGTTACTTGGGCCGCGAATTCCGGGTCGTCCTGCGAAGTGGCAGCCCCGGCGGTGATAGCAGCCCGCTTGCGCTCGAAGAAATCCCAACGCTCATCGCTGACCAAGCCCATTGCGCGCCCCTGCGGCGTCAGGCGCTGGTCGGCGTTGTCTTCGCGCAAACTCAATCGGTATTCGGCGCGACTCGTGAACATGCGATAGGGTTCCGGTGCACCACGTGTGATCAGATCGTCAATCATCACGCCGATATACGCTTCCGATCGCTTCGGCGACCACGAGGGTAAACCCCGTACTGCCCTCGCAGCATTCAGCCCCGCGACCAGACCTTGTGCCGCGGCTTCCTCATACCCCGTAGTGCCATTGATCTGACCGGCCAGATACAAGCCCGGCAGGACGCGCGACTCCAACGAGTCTGCGAGGTCTCGGGGATCGAAGAAATCATATTCGATGGCGTAACCCGGACGCGTGATGTGCGCGTTTTCAAACCCACGGATGCTGCGCACTAACTCAATCTGAACGTCGAACGGCAGGCTGGTGGAGATACCGTTCGGATAGAGCTCGTGCGTATCGAGACCTTCCGGCTCTACGAAGATCTGGTGCGACGTCCGTT
Source organism: Gammaproteobacteria bacterium (assembly GCA_947455595.1). GTDB lineage: Bacteria > Pseudomonadota > Gammaproteobacteria > Steroidobacterales > Steroidobacteraceae > CAIKZZ01. The sequence continues at coordinate 28,898 of CANGOP010000010.1, read as the reverse complement.
GCGCAAAGCGCACCACTTTATCTTCAATAGACGGGCAATAGCGCGGCCCACGACCTTCGATCACCCCGGTATACAGCGGTGAGCGGTCAATACCCGCCCGTATGATCTCGTGCGTTCGTTCACTGGTAGCGGTGATGTGGCACGGCACTTGTCGTGGATGATCGTTGGTCGATCCCAGATAGGAGAGTACCGGCAGCGGATCATCACTCGGCTGTACGCCCATCACAGAGAAATCGACACTCCGTGCATCAATGCGGGGTGGGGTCCCTGTCTTCAGGCGTCCAACACGCGGCATCACTTCGCGCAAACGTTCTGCTAGGCGCTGCGACGGGGGTTCTCCCGCCCTTCCCCCACTGGTGCGTTCCAAGCCGACATGGATTTTTCCGGCGAGAAAGGTACCCGTCGTTAAGACAACCGTCGGCGCATCAAACACCACGCCGCTCGCGGTCACCAATCCCGTCACGCGACCCGCGTGGACGCACAAATCAGCCACTTCTCCCTGAAACACCTGCAGGTTCGGCTGATTCTCAACCATGGCGCGCATGGCACGTCGATAGAGCTGTCGATCCGCTTGTGCGCGAGTTGCTCGCACGGCAGGACCCTTGCTCGCGTTCAATACTCGCAGCTGAATCGCGGCACGGTCAGCGGCCATCGCCATCGCGCCGCCCAGCGCGTCAATCTCACGCACCAGATGGCTTTTACCGATGCCGCCAATCGCCGGATTGCAACTCATCGCGCCGATCGTCTCGACACTTTGGGTCACGAGCAACGTGCGCGCACCGGCGCGAGCAGCCGCTAAAGCCGCTTCTGCACCCGCATGGCCACCACCGACCACCAGTACGTCAAATCGATCGGGATGCTGCATAGGCATTCAAACCCTGACTCAGGCCGTCAGCTGGCCGCTGCGAAAATCACGGATCGCCTGCTCAATTTCCGCAGCCGTGTTCATCACGAAGGGCCCGTAGCTGACGACCGGCTCACGGAGTGGACGACCAGCCAGCAGCAGAACGCGTGCAGACGTCGGCCCCGCCTTGCAAGTCACCGAAGCGCCATCACTGAGCCGCCCGAGCGAGCCTTGGGCCACTTTCTGACCTTCAATTTCAATTGACCCCTCGAAGACATAGACGAGTGCGGTATGGCCCAGCGGCGTCGCCGCGGTCAGCGCAGTGTCAGCACTGATCGCGAGATCCAAATAGAGCGGCTCCGTCGCGCCGCCGACGATCGGTCCCGCTACGGGTGATTGGGTTGCAGACTGATAACAGCCCGCGACCACCGTGACTTCACTATCACCCACGCGCACGCGCGGAATGTCGTCGGGATCAAGATCGCGATAACCGGCCGGCTGCATCTTGTCTTTCGCGGGTAAATTCAGCCATAGCTGAAAGCCCCGCATCCGACCGGCCACCTGTTGCGGCATCTCCGAGTGAATAATGCCCCGCCCAGCGGTCATCCACTGCACACCCCCGGCGACCAGGTCGCCGCGGTTACCCAGATGGTCTTCGTGCAGCATGTGCCCATCGAGCATGTAGGTGACCGTCTCAAACCCGCGGTGGGGATGTGCCGGAAAGCCGGCGATGTAGTCGTTCGGCTCATCCGAATCGAACTCGTCCAACATCAAGAAGGGATCCAGCTTGCTCTCGGGCGTGATGACGCGAACCAAACGTACGCCTCCCCCATCCGAGGTCGGTCGTCCGGTCAAAATCTGAGTCACGCTACGGGCGGGCATCGGGGTAGTTCCTTTGAGGTGCACAAGATTACCGCATCATGGGGTCGGAATTAGTCTTGGCGTCGCAATCGGGTCAGACGCTCCACTTCGCGGACCAAAACTTCGACGTCTTTGCGGTCGATATCGAGTGCTTCACCGTAGCGGCTCACCGCCGCGTCGATGTCATCCGCGAGTATCTCAAAACCGGTAGACGGCATGTCGGCGCGTTGGATCGGCGGATAGGGGTGGCGAGACACCCAGCGGTGAAACAGAACTCCCACTGCAACAAGCAGAACCGCGTTCACTCCCACCGGTACAAGGGCGTAGTGGTAGCTGGCTGCCGTCACCGTCGGGCCACCGATGACCGCCATCAAGGCCGTGGATCCGCCCGGCGGGTGTAGCGCCCTCATCGCCGCCATCACGATGATGGACAGTGCAACCGCAAGACCACACGCCACAACCAGATTCGCAACGTGGTGCGCCACCAGCGTACCCACGATCGCCGACAAGACATGCCCGCCCACGATGGCCCAAGGGCGGGCTAAGGGACTGGACGGCAGAGCAAACAGGATGACCGAAGACGCGGCGAGTGGAATCATCAAGAGCGGCGTTCGCCCGTCTGAGCCGACGATGGCGGCCGTCAAGAATCCGGTCAGCGAGATGCCGAGCCAAGCGCCGCAGGCGGCCGTCACCCAGCCGCGTGTCGTGGCGCCTGGCAGCGACGAGGGCAGCATTTCACGCCACGCGCGTCTGAACATGGTTAACACCCGGCGCGCAGTTGCGCGATCAATGCGAGCACGGTGTCCGCAGGCCGACAGAGGAGCGCAGCATCCGCCGCGACCACGATCGGCCGGTTGATCAACACGGGATGTTCGATCATCTGATCAATCAGAAGGTCGTCGGAGACGTCTGGGCTGTCCAAACCGAGGGTTGCACAGAGGGGTTCCTTGTCGCGCAACACCGCCCGGGCGGATACGCCCATCCGACGGATCAGATCAACCAGGGTGCTGCGATCGGGTGGCGCCCGCAGGCACTCGATGACGCGCGGACACAACCCCGCTGCCACGAGCTGAGCCAACACGGTCCGGGAAGTCCCACAGACTGGATTATGGTAAATCGTGACCATCGGCTCTGACATGCGCGGCCCATCCTCGCGTTGATGCGTCATGAGGATACTCCGCGAGGAGAATCCCTTCGGAATTCCGGCTGGGATGTCATAAAAGAATCACCTTGTGAACTTAATCTGCTCACGCTGAATGCGACGCCATCGGCTTTGCTGACCGTCAAGCCCATTCATCCGTTGCGGTCTTGCCAAGACGCTGCCCGCAGCGATCCCGAACGCTAGGGGAAGAAAAGAATTATGAGCCGATTCAAGGCGTTGAGTGTTGCTGTCGTGGTTGCCTCGTTACTTGCCGGAACCTCAGCGCAGGCCGCTGACAACGAGCGGCAGTCGCTGGAGGAGCTGCGCAATACCGTCGTTAACCTGCTGCAGGCACTGGTTGAGCAGAAGGTCATGTCGCGCGATCAGGCGGAAGCGCTGGTCAAGTCCGCGCAGGATCAGGCTCAGAAAAGCGCCCAAGACGCCGAAAAGCGCGACGCCGGCGCTGTCCGCGTGCCGTACGTGCCGCAGATCGTTCGTGACCAAATTCGCAAGGAAGTCGCGGAAGAAGTTCGGCCGGAAATCGTCAAAGACGTTGTCGCCCAGGCGAAACAGGAGCGTTGGGGCGTTCCCGCGGGGCTACCGGATTGGATATCCAGTGTCCGGGTGATGGGCGATCTGCGCATTCGGGCGCAGGAAGACCTGTTCCCGTCGGGCAACCAGGCCAACACCATCCCCGACTTTCAAGCAATCAACGCGGCCGGTTCGATCACCAAACCCGGCCAGTCGGCTTTCCTCGACACCACGTCCAACCGGACCCGCTTGCGGTTGCGGGCGCGACTCGGCGCAGAGTTCACCCTGCCGGGTGGTTTCAGCGGCGCGTTGCGGTTGTCGACCGGCAGTTCGCTGGACCCTTCTTCCGAGAGTCAGACGCTCGGTACGACGGGCGCCCGTTACGGCGTCGGTCTTGATCAGGCCTATGTGCGTTGGCAGGCGCCCAAGGTCGGTGCCCTGGTTCCGGTGTCCGTGTCAGCCGGTCGCATCCCGTCGCCTTGGTTTGCGCCCACGGAACTCGTCTACGGTCGCGATGTCACGTTCGAGGGTATTGCCGGCACTTACCAGCACGGCCTCGGCGCCTTTGACGGCGACACCTCCGGGGTCTATCTCACGGGTGGCCTGTTCCCCATGCAGGAAGTGCCCCTGAATCACTCCGCTAATAAGTACCTGCTCGGCGTGCAAAGCGGCACCCGTCTGGACTGGAGCAGCGGTCAGAAATTCAAGTTTGGTCTGGCCTATTACGCCTTCCGTCACGTGACGGGTATCCGCAACGAGGCCGGCTCGTCGGTGTTGAACTACACGGCACCGGGATTTGTTCGGTACGGCAATACCATGTTCGATATTCAGAACGATCCTGCGCAGACCAACTATCTGTTTGGCCTTGCTGCCGAATTCCGGTTGGTCAACGTGTCGGCATCCTACGAATTGCCTTTGGGTGACAAGACCTTGGTGCTGACCGCGGATGCGGTGAAGAACATCGGTTACAACCGCGACCAGATTCTGGCGCGCACCGGCATCAGCCAGGGCGACCGTGACCGCGGGTACGTGGCGGAAGTGGCCTACGGCGACAAGGACCCGGGCAGCGCCGCCGGTGCCTGGCGGGTCGTGGCGGGCTATCGCTACGTGCAAGGCGATGCGGTGCTGGATGCCTGGACCGACGACTCTTTCCATGCCGGCGGCACGAACACGCGCGGTTACTATTTGATCGGCAACTACGGCCTCGCCAAAAACGTCTGGGCACAGCTTCGCTACATGAAGGGCGACGTGATTGATCTGCCGCCGCCGTTCCTCTACGGGCTTGATATCGTTCAGTTCGAACTGAACGCTCGATTCTAAGGAGTTAGCCGTGAGCGATCGCTCCCTTGTGCGTATCTCGACGGCGATCGCGATGGCCCTCCTCGCGCCAGCCGTTTTCGGTCAAGCGGCGCGCTCTGGTGGCTCGTCCGGCGGGTCGACCGCGCAGCAGGTCATTGCGCAAATGCAGCAAGTCGCCGCTGAGCGGACCGCCGCTCAAGCGGAGGCGGCGAAGGCGAAACAAGATCTCTCTGCGGCGCAGGACGAGCTTAAAAAGCTCCGCGCCGAATTGGAGGCACTGAAGGCTCGCTCGGCGGATCCAGAGCTACTGGCGCGCGCCCAGCGCGAGGCTCAGCAAGTGACTGCCGATCTTGAGCGCGTACGCGGTAATGCGAATGAACTCAATCGACAGTTGCGGGATACCGCGGTGCAACTGCGCGACAGCGAGGCCGCTCGGGCATCCATTAAGTCGACACTGTCCGCCGAAGTGCGCGCCCACGACACCTGTGTCCGCGACAACAATGAACTCTCCGTGCTCACGCTCGACGCATTGGCTCGCTATGAGAAAAGCGCCGGTAGCGGTGAGCCCTTCTTCAAGATCAGCCGTGTGCGCGCTCAAAATCTCGCTGACGAGTACAAAGGCAAGGTCGAGGATCTCAAGGCGCCCAAGCCCACTGCCGACGCGGCCTCAGCTTCACACTGATCGAATCGGATTCTCCCATGCGCAACCGTACTGTTATCTCCCTCTTTGGGATCCTCGCTATTTCGGCGAGCGTTGCTCAAGCCACGACACCAAACGCCGCCAGCATTGCGGCGAGCATCGACGGGCAACCGGTTTTGTTGCAAGAAGTCGAACAGAAAGCAGCCGGTGATCTTGCGAAAGAAGACGCGAGCTTCAAAGAGACTGTCCGTCGTGCTGAATTGGCGCATCGGGTGACGGTGCAGGCGCTGAGGGAGGCGACGCTCGAAGGCATCATCCGCGAAAAAACCCTCGCGGCGGAAGCCGCGAAGTTGGGCAAGACGCCGGACGCGGTTCTCGCGGAACATACCGCGACGGAGCCGACCGACGACGAGATGATGGCTTACTACAAGGCCAACGCGACGCCGAGCGCACCGCCGTTTGACCAGGTGAAGCGCGTCATTCGCGACCGATTACTGGCGGATGCCCGACAAAAAGCCGATGCGGAATTGGCGCGTGATTTGCGCCAACGTCATGCGGTCGAGTGGCTCATGCCCCGCGAGCATGTCAACGTCGCCAGCGACGGGCCCGTTCGTGGCGCGGACAATGCGCCCATCACGTTGATTGAGTTCGCTGACTTCCAGTGCCCCTATTGCAATCGGCTCGAGTCGCTGCTCAGCGCCGTGCTGGCGCGTTATCCGACCCAACTCAAGTTGGTCTATCGCCAGTTGCCGATCCCGCAGTTGCATCCGCACGCGCAGCTCGCCGCTCAAGTGAGTTTGTGCGCAACGGAACAGCATAAGTTTTGGCCGATACATGATTCATTGTTCGCGTTCTTCGCTGACAAGGGGGCGTTGGACGGCAATACGGTGGCCATGCTCGGCGAAGCCGCCGGTCTTGATCCAGAAGCGCTCGGCGCCTGCCTGCAGTCAGGCAGGGTTGATGCTCAGATCGCGCGCGACGTGGCGGCCGCCGACGCGTTAGGTGTCGACGGTACGCCCGCCTTGTTCCTGAATGGGCGCCCATTGCGCGGTGGCGTTAGCGAACAATCGCTGACCGATGCTATTGAAGAGGAACTCGCTCGATTGGGCCGTTCGCACCCATGAGCGAGCGGTCTGTGCTCCTGCTGCAGGAGGCAGCCGCAGCGGAGGCGCGCCGGAATTTTGAACAGGCGCGCGGTCTGTACGAGCGCGTACTGGCAGAAGATGCCCTTGATTTGCGCGCACGCGTTCGCTTGGCAGCGCTTGAATTATCGGTCGGGCGTCACGCCCAAGCGGCTGCGCACTATGCGTTTGCCCAGACACTGCGATCGGATGTGGCCGAACTTCCCTATAACGAAGCCCTCGCCCTGATCGCCGCGCAGAATCTGACTGCGGCCGTCGTGCCCTTACGACGGGCAATTGCCCTGCGGCCTCAATACGCTGAAGCCCATGTTGCGCTCGCAGCCACACTGCGCGCGGGTGGGCGTGCTACGGAAGCGGTTACTGCGGCCGAGATGGCGATAACGGCTGGTGCTGAAAGCGCAGCGTTGGCCGCCGAGCATGGTTTGGCATTGGCGGCGAGCGGCCAGCATGCCGACGCAATCCGTCGGTTTGGAGACGCCGTCCGACAAGGCGGCGACGTGCTCGAGATGCGGTTCCAGGCCGGGTGTTCAGAGTTGGCGCTCAACAATGCGCAGGCGGCCTTGGCCGCTTTCGTCGGTGCGCTCTCCGGACGACCCGATTGGGTGGAAGCGAAGGTTAACCGCGCGATTGCGTTGAACGGATTGGGACGCTTCGAGGAAGCGCTGGCCGCGTGCAACGAGTTGGGCGACTTACGGCGGGTTGATGTTCTGCGGACGGCCGGTCGAGCGCTGTACGCCCTAAAACGCCTCGATGACGCAGGCGACCGCTTGGTGACCGCTGTTGAGCTAGATGCGAATGATTATGAATCGTGGGAGCTGCTCGCCACGATTTATTCGGAGGCCAACGTGGCAGGTCCTGTGCTCCTGCACGTGGTGAACGAAGCGTTGCGGACCTGGGTTGCCGCCGGCGAGGCGCGGCAGGCGGAGCGTATCCGTCTGTTATCGATTCGGGTCGGCGCGCTCTATGCAGTGCTGGATATGGATGAGGCCGAGCAAACCGTCGATGAGCTGGTCGAGTTAGCGCCCGACTTCCCACTGGCTCTCGGACATCAGGTGTTTGCCCACAGCGCGAATCTGGATTGGGCGCACTTCGCAGATCGGCGTGACCGCTTGATCGAAGGCGTCCGAGCGAACGCGCCGGTGACCACACCGTTTCAATTCCTGCCGCAGTGCGACGATCCGGCGCTCCAGCGGCAGTGTGCGGAATTTTATATGGGACTGGTGCATCCGCCGGTTGCCGGACGCTACGCGGCATCGCCGCGCCGTCCGGGCCCTATCCGCATCGCTTATTTATCGGCTGACTTTCGTGATCATCCGGTCGCGCACCTACTGGCCGCAACGCTCGAAAAGCACGACCGTCAGCAATTCGAAGTCTTCGGGTTTAGCTCACACCTCGTCAATGATGCCGACCCCGTCACCGCGCGCGTTCGCGCCGCCTGTGATCACTTCGAGTCGTTATCGGGGCTTTCGAATGAGGACGCCGCTGATCGGATACATGCAGCCGATATCGACATTTTGCTCGAATTGAACGGCCTGACGGCGGGAGAGCGCCCAGGAATCGTCGCGCACTGTCCAGCGCCGATCCAAGTCAATTTCCTCGGCTACCCCGGCACGGTGGGTGCGCCCTATCTGGACTATATCCTCGCGGATAGCGCCGTCATCCCGACAGGGTCGGACACGGACTACACCGAGCACGTGGTTCGCATGCCAGCCTCATTCCTGCCGCCAGGCGACGCGCGTGACGCCGGACCCTCACCGGGTCGCGCTGCACTGGGGCTCCCTGAAGACGCAATTGTGCTGGCGGCCTTCCACAGTGGTTTCAAGTTGTCGCCCGAGTTGTTTGCGGTCTGGATGCGACTGTTGCACGCCCAACCGCGAGCGGTCTTGTGGATGAGCGTGGCGTCCGAGCGTGCGCGCCAGCGGATCTCGGCCAACGCGGAGCAAGCGGGCATTGATCCTACTCGGATCGTTTATGCGGCACGGATTCCAGCGCGGGCAGACCATTTGGCCCGGCTCTCGGAAGCGGATCTCTTGCTCGACACGCCGATCTACAACTCCCATTCGTCGGCGCTCGACGCCCTCTGGTGTCAGGTGCCGATCTTGACCTCCCGGGGTCGCTCCTTCGCCAGTCGGGTCTGTGCGTCCTTGCTGGACCTGATCGGCATGACCGATGCCGTTGCAAATTCTCTCGATGAATACGAGCGCATCGGCCTGCAGTGGGTCACCGCGCCGGGCGAACTCCGCAGCCTGCGTGATCGCGTGCGCACGGGGGTGGCGACGGCTCGGCTGTTCGATAGCGAGCGTTACACCCGTCGATTGGAAGCAGCACTCGTCGCCATGCACGAACGACGGCTCAGCGGCGCTGCGCCCGCGCCGCTCACGATCGCCGACGAGTAGCCGACTTAGAGCCGCGAGGAGACGCGCAATTTGACTTGCGCGGGCATTTCGCGTGGTCGCTCCTCGCGAAGCCGGCCGATTTTGGCGATGGTCCGCTCAATCAGGCTGTCGATATCCTTGCTGCCCGTCGACGACAGTACCCTCGCATCCAGAACCGTACCGTCTGGTCCGACGTGTACAGTCACGTTCACGGAATACCGGCGGGTTTTCAGCTCTTTTTCGGTGGCTAAGCGGTCATTGATGGCGTCACGAAGGATCTGCGTGTACCAGCCGAAAATGGCGCCGCCGGTGCCGGCGATGTCCCGGCCGCCTTTGCGTGCCGCCAAGCCGAACGCATCACTTCCCGCCCCACCTTCCGCATCTAGACCCAACGGGCCCGCCTGCGACGGGCTGTTGTCCGGCGACGGATCTGGCTCGTTCTGCGGTAGCGGATCCTGTTGATGGTCGGGTGGCGGCGGCGGCGGTGGGGGCTGATTCTCTGGCGGCGGCGGTGGGGGACGAACAATTTGGATGTTCTGTACTTCACGCTGCTTCTTCTGCGCTGGCGCGAGCATCACCGCGCGGATCGCGAAACCGACAAGTACGATCAGTACGACGCCGATTACGGAGCCGATGATGACCGGGGCGGGCGGCTTCTTGCGCGGGGCCATAGGATTATTTCACCACGCGCTGGGTGACCAATCCGAGTTGCGAGATTTCCAATCGGTTCACGAGATCCAAGACATCGACGATCCGCTGATACTGCAAACCGCCATCCGCTTTGATGATGACCGGCAGATTAGGATTCGCGCCCTTGTACTGACGCAACAGCGACTCGAGCTGCGGCAGGCTCACGGGGAACGTGTCCAAGAAAATCGTTCCGTCTGCCGTGATGGTGATCGCCTTCGTTTGCGGCTTCGCGAGCGTCGGCGCCTGACTTGCCTTAGGCAGGTTGACCTTGATGCCCTGTACCGTTGCCGTGCACATGATGATGAAGATCACCATGAGTACGTACGCGAGATCCAGCATCGGTGTGATGTTGATATCGTCGTAGACGTCTTTCTCGCCGCTGTCGATCGATCCAGCCATGATTGATTGCTCCCGCTTACGACAGCTGTTCAGCGATGCGGGTGATCACTTCGTCGGTGAACACTCGGTTTTCAGTGGTAATGGACTTGATGCGCGTATTCAGCCAGTTGTAGCCGAACAGGCACGGGATCGCCACGAGCAGACCGGCCACCGTTGCAGCGAGTGCCGCCGCAGTACCCGGCGCAATCGCATTGACGTTGACGTCACCCGATGCGGCAATTGCAGCGAAGGTGATCATCACGCCGATGACGGTGCCTAACAGGCCGAGGAAGGGGCCACCGGAGATCGCAATCGTCAACAGGACCATGCGTGCGGACAACTTCTGCTGCAAGCGAGCTTGGGCAGCATCCATCGACGCACGAATCGCTTCTAACATCGGCTCGGAAATGCGGGTGCCAGCCGGCGCGTGCCGCGGTACACGCTTGTACAGCTCGATCGTCCCGATGTCGTAGAGCTCACGCAGGGTGCTGGACGTGAAGGCGGCATCGGAAGAGTTATCGATACCGGTCACGTCGGTGGCTTCCGCATAGACCTTGCGGAAGGCCGCATTGCCCTTCTCGACCGAGCCGAGCAGAACGGCTTTCATCACCATCACGATGATCGCGCAGATCAACATGAAGAAGCATAGACCGATGACGAACCAGCCGTCGGCCGTGAGGTTTTTCGCGATCGTGACGAAATACGATCCGCCGCTCGATTCTTTCTGACCATCCGCACCGTACGCGATGAAACTGCTGTCGATACCTCCGCGCGCCATCGCTTTGATCCATTCGGCAGAGCGTGGCGCTTTGGTCAGCCCCACCTCGTCGATTTCGCCGGTGAAGGCGCGGGCACCGGTCGCGTCGGCACCGATGGTCACGACACCATTGAGGTCAGGCACGACCGCCTTGGATTGACCCACCTCGACACCGTCAACATAGAGAAAGAGCTGTCCGCCGACCGCCGTCGTGGCAATGAAGTGCCACTCACCCACGGCCACATCCGTCGTACCCGTCACGGTGGTCGCACCCACCTGCGCGTAGGGCTTCGTGCCGTTCAGACCGAGCGTGAAGCTTTGCGCGCCTTCGTTGACGGCCACCAAGACGCTGTTGGGTTGCGCGCTGTCGATTTTGGCCCAGGCGGAGGCGGTGTAGCCTTTTGACCCGGTCATCGCCAGCGACGGCGAGGGCCCGACCTTGATGGAACGACCGGCGCCCGTGGAGACGCCGCCACCCGCGAATGAGGCGGGCACGGCGGTGGCCGTCGCAGCCGATGCATTGTTGTGATAACCGGTGGCGTCTTCCGGCAGCCCATTGCCGCCAAAGTGCAGCGCCAGAATCTGGTCAGCATCGTAAGTGCCCGGCGCGTCGCCACCCGATGGTGCATCCGCGTTGCCGTAATACAGATAGGCCTTGCCCTGCTTGCTGCCGGCAATTTTCGGCAGGCGCACCCAGATGTAGGCGATCTGCAGCTGCGGATCGAACTTTTCGACGTGATACTTGATCGGCGTCTTGTCGTCTTCACCGATCAAACGGAAGTCACTGCCATCCGGCTTCGTATCCGCAAAATACGAGAAGTTGGCCGTCGAAAGCCGTAAGAGCACCGGCACATCACCGACGCCGGCGGCGATATCTGCACCGGTCGCGGCCAGGTCGAAGGTGATTTCCTTGCGGAACTTCCAGTCGTTACTCCACCACGACGCGGCGGCAAGGCCGGGCATCAGAGCTAGGCCGACGGCGAGAAGGCTCAGTATTTTCTTCATCTCGGGTCCTCAATTCTCGGGGTCGTCCTGACGGTCGACACCTTCGGTGGCGGAATAGTTAGTGAGAAGGTTGGCGATCAATGTTTCTGGCGACGCAGGCACTCTGCGTCGTCCTGTTTACAGTCGTCTTCGCCGAGGCTGACCACGGCGACATCCAACATGCCCACCGGCAGGTCGGCGACTTGGTTCTTTTGGCTGCGTTCACTGGAATCCGTGGAGGCAGTGGCGCTACTGGAGGCGGCAGCACCCGACGTCGATGCGCCGGTCATGCCGGCTGCCAGACCTGTCACGGCAACGGGCACACCCACGGACGTGCCGCTGAAGCTGATGTTGTTAGCACCCAGAACCGCGGTTGCGCCAATGGTGATGTTACCGGCGACGATGCCGGCGTCATTGGCGTTCACGACGCCGTGCGGCGCAAACAAGTCTACATCGCCTGGGCTGACACCCTCTGTCGTTGCCAAGGCCTGAATACCCGAGCCGGTGAGCGCGGCCGGGAACACTTGCGTGACTTGGCCATTGGCATCGACGGTGATCACGGGTGGCGGCGCCGAGATGGCCGTCTTCGCGCCGCGACCGGCGTCGATATCCGAGGTCGTCGACCAGATGAGAATGTTGCCGCCATTGGCTGCGAAGATGCGCGACTGATTCACCTGGACGTCGGTGTTGGCCACCAAGGTCACGGACCCCGTACTTTCAGCGACGATGCCGAGCTGCGAAGGATCCTTGAATACACCGAAGGAAGACGGTGCTGCCGCGAGTCCGACGTTGATTTCTCCGCCCGGCGCGTAGAGGTTGATGTCCCCGCCCTGCAGCGTATAGACGCGGCTGAAGTAGAGCAGTAGATCCCCAGCGTAGGTGGAGGTTGCGGAACCCTGACGGGTATCGGAGCCAGGGAACAGCGTCGTCAATGCCGTAAAGGCACGCGAGTAATCATTATGAGTCTTACCCGGCGCCGCCGCAGTTCGGCCACCTGCGCGCAATTCGGACGCAAAGATTTGCTCGACGAGCCCGAGTTGCTGCGCCGGGGTCAGCGCCGCGTAGGCGCTCACTGCCGCCGTCTTGTCGGTGGTTTGTGATCCGGTCAGCGCATTCACGTAGCCGATCAGCCAGGCACCGTAGGCGGTACCCGGTGCCGCGGCAGCGAGGCCGTACTGCTGCGAATCCGACAGGGCTAAATATTCGGCCAACGCCGTCGCCAAATCAGGCTTGGTTGGCAAGTTCAGCGTCGACTGAACGTAAGCTTCCAGCGTGCCGGCATCGAAACTCGTATCGGCCACGTAGGTCTTGAAGAAGCTGGCGCTTTGCATCTGCGCACCGACGCCGGCGAGGATCGACAGATCCGCGCCTTGGCTAGGCAGGCCCGGGTTGGAGAGTGCTCCCGAGGTGGTCACACCCCCCGACGTGCCGAGGTCGACGGTGTGCCCGGCGACCATCAACAGCGCGCCCGGTCCGGCAATATCAATAGTGCGTTCATTTGGATTCAGTAGGCCCGAGCCCGGATCGCGACTGAGCCCATACCGAATGTCATGTCCGGCCTGAATCAGATCAACGCTACCGGCATCCAGGTTCTGTGCAGCGAGTCCCAGATCAACGATGTCGTGGCCTGCGATGACATCAATCGGCTTCGCGCTTTGAATCGAGACGTGGCTACCGGTATCGCCCGGCTGCATGACGATGTCGCCATTCAACGCGACGACCAAATTGGGTACGGGGTCGACATTACCCGCCACATCGATATGCGTCGGGGTCGGTGCATGTTCGAGTGGCAGATAGGTGTTCGGCGTATCGAAGATTTGCAGGTAATAGGTCGACGTCGCGGGGGCATCCGGAGTCCCCAGCAGTGACGGTGACATATCCGACTGAACGATATTGATCACGTTCCGGCCGTACGGCGTCGCAATATTGACGTTGTCGTTCGCCAGCAGATTGAGTGTGCCGCGTGTCGACGGCCACAGATCCATGCTGCCCTGTACGTTGACGGAGCCGGACAGCGCAATCGCATCCACATTCGGCGGATAGGCGCGCAAGGTCGGACCCCAGTAGGTGGCGAGGTAGCTGGCTGCACCGATCGGCAAGTTGACTGATCCGAAGGCGACCGAATCAGCCGGCTGCGTCGCATTCTCCAGCGTCACATCGCCGCCGGCAGCAACCAGGTGAACGGCTCCGCTATCGCCATACGTGGAGTAATACTCCTGACCCGGGTCATACATCTGCAGACTGGAGCGCGGCAGAAGCGTGGGGTTCACGACCGTATCGATCGCTAAATTCTGCTGCGCCGTGACGTTGAGCGTGCCGTCGGCCAGGGCGAGCACGGGTGCGCGCGGCGCGATCGGTTGCAGGAATCCCTGCAGGAAGACGAACATCCATGAGCCATCTCGTAAGCTGCCGCCCGCGGAGATGTCGCCACCGATACCCATACCGAGGTAGGAACCCCCGGCGATATCGCGACCCGCCTGAACGCTCAACAGGCCCGAGTTCATTCTCAGCGTCTGGGTGCCCGCCTGGGTACCATCGCCCACGGGGATGCCGATGGACGGGACATTGGCGCCAACGTCCAACAGATCACGGCCCGCTGTGATGCGCAGATCGCCACCGCCCAGTGCGCCGAAGCCCTGCTCGAAGAGACCAAAATTCACGGTCCAGGCGCTCGGGTTATAGCCGCTTGGCGAGGACGCATTGGTGCCTGCACGCCAGAGCCAATCGGTATACAGCTGATCGGACGGTGCGCCGACGACGTCACGGCCCGCGCTCACCGTGACGTTGCCGCCACCGGTGGGATACGCAAGACCGAGGAAATTCGAGTCGGTGTCGTAGAGAGGTAACCCTCGCAGATCACCGGTACCCGCGGTGTAAACCACGGACGCCTGATTACCGAGCACGACGTCACGGCCCGCCGCAAGGTCGATGAATCCCGTCCCCGTTCGTACAACGGTCGGTCCGCAAACCGGCGTGCACATCCCGAAGGGATTGTTGGGATCCAGCAGTAAGCCGGGCGCGATATACACATCGCCGGTGAGCCCCGCCGTCGCCAGCGCTGCAGACGACTGCACGGCCAAGGCCGCACTCGCGGCCAAGTCGGCGCCGCCGACCAGACGATAGGACCACGATGGTCCCGACCCATTGGCGAGCGCATAGCCACCATAGATCGAGGTGCCGGCAAAGCCGTCCGACAAAGAGCCCCAGAGGTTCAGTGAACCTGTCGCTCGCAAGGTCAAAATGCCGGGTAAGTCGCCATTCGCGCCGAAGCGCCACGTGTAGCCATTTGGCCCAACGTTCTGCGACGAGAAGTCCCACGTGGTGTAGAGATTCAGATCGCCGTTTGCCGTGATCTCGACGCCCGGCAGAACCGCGAAGCCCGGATCACTACCCTTGCCTAGGGCCTGCGCAATCGCGGCGGCGTTCGCACCGAATGCAGCCGCATCAGCCCAAATGGGGTTCGACGGATCGGGTGTGACGACATTCCAGTCGATCACACCGCCATTGGCATAGCCGGCAAACACGGTGCCCTGGGTATCGTACGTGCGATATCCCTCCACAACGGTGTGGCCAGCGCCGTTGATGGCACCATCCAATTGTAGCTGCGCGGAACCTGCCGGGGCTGTCAGGACGGAATTCGCCGCATCGGCCGGCAGACGCAACCAGAGCGACCCGGTCGCAGTGCCGCCTTTTCCACCCACCGAAATCGTGGCGGACGGGGCTAGATAGAGGCCGCCTGCCGATGTCTCAAGAGCCACTTGGCCGCCGCGGGTGTCGTAGGCGGTGGCATCCGCTAAGATTTGGCCTTCCACATGCACATCACCGGCAGCTGCAATCAAGACATTTCCACCGGTCGCGCTGCGTGAGTCGATCGTACCGGCGATATCCACACCGCCCTGGTCTGCCTCCAGCGTCACGGCTGAGGCGGTCAGCGTGGTACCGCTCGCCAACGTCAGGTCACCGACGCCGCGCTGGCGCACCGCCACGTTACCCGTGAAGCCCGCCTGATTGTTGAGAGCCAAGACGGTTGCGAAATCAACGCCCATCGCATCGATGCTGAGGGAAGCGCCATTCGCCGCGGTTTGGCCGTGGCCGTCGAACGACCCATTCAACGTCGTGTTCCCGGTCGGCGCAGACACCGTCAGATGTCCGCCGCCCGCCTGGCCGGTGCCTTTCGACACATTCACCGTCGCACCGGAATCCACCGTCACGTCCCCGCCGATTGCGGTCAGGCTGACGTTGCCACCGGCCGCGCTCACCGCTTTACCCGCATAGGTCTGAGAGAAACCAGACACATCGACGAGTGCGCCGGAACCCAGCGTGACCGAACCTGCGTTCGCCGTGATCTCAAGCGTGCCCGAGGGTGCGCGCACCGCCGTGGCCAGCGTGACCGAGGAACCCTCCAGATGCAGCGCTGCGCCAGCGGCTGCCGCGATCGTCGGATCGATCGAACCAGAGGACACCGCATTGAGCGCCCCGGCCGCGACCAGACGCATGTCGATGGGACCTGCTGCGATGAGTTCGGGCATTGCGAGCGTGAGGTCGCCGGAGGCGGCCACGACGCCCGTGCCGGTCGCGACCACCGCATGCGTCGCATTCAGGTTCGTGCTGGCCAAGCCATCGAATACAAAATCGCCGCCGCCGAGGAGGATTTTGTCGGCGTTAACCGTGACGCTGCCCGTGCCCGGCATCGTGAAGGGGACGCCACCACTGCGGGTCGACGAACCCAGCGAGACCGTGCTCGCCGTGATGCTGAGCGCGGCATCTGCCGTGGCCGCCAACAAGCCTGGCGCTTTTAATTCGAGGTTCGAGAGCGCAAGGTCCGCTTGCCCGAAGATCTGGATTTCGCTGGACGAGAGCAATTCGAGATTGCCCGCGTTGAGACCACTCAACAGGCTCGGCGTCAGCGACAGGCCAACAAAACCGACGGGTACGCTACCCAGGGCAACGACCGTTGATCCCAGGATGACTTGCGCACCGGTCGCGGTGAGCGACCCTTCGAAGTCGAACGTGCCACCGGAGAGCATGGCAACCGTGCCCGTGCCACTGACGGAAGCGCCCGGGGCAACCGTGACATTGCCCATGAAGCCCGCGTCGGTATAGCTGTACGACTGCGCGCCATTGGAGACGCCGATAAAGCTCGCGCCAGACGGCGCGACTAGCGGCTGGAAGGACGTCGAACTGGCCGCCGTGGAGGTCACACTGGAACCGGCTTCCAGCGTGACATTGGAGCCGGCTGCCAACAGCACTTCATTACCCGTTAATTGGCTGCCTGCGCCAACGATGACGGTATCTGCGCCGAGATTGATGACGGCTCCGGAAGCGGAGCCCGTGCGCGTCGCACCCAGCAAGATGGAATCAGCGCCGATGCTATCCAGCTGATTGGGATCAAGCACGACATAGCCGGCGGGGGCATTCGCGCTGTCACCCACATAAATAAACGCGCTCGAGAAATCCAGTGAGCTGCCCTTCGAGCCCGGCGCCGTGTGGGTGCCGTTGATTTGCGCATCCAAAATGGCGGTCGTGGTTGCCGAAATCGCGACGGATCCTGCATCGATGGGCAACTGCGGAACAGCACTCCCATTGGCCGCCGCTTGATTCGCGAAGAAAGTGTTCGCAGAGGTCGTGGTGTAGGTCGCCAGCTTGAGCGCGTAACTACCGGGCGTGACGAGGAAACCGGAGTAACGGGTCGCGCCAAGGTCCGAACCGCCCCATGTCCGATAACCGGCCATGACGGTTCCGCCATTCAGCTGCGTTTGCGCGGCCGCCGGTGAGATGTCGGTGTAGCCGTTGACTGCTTGCACGAGGTACGCGCCTGGCAGCAACGCATAGCGAGCTGGCAGCAACGTATAGACGCCCGGCGGAAGTCCATTGCCACCCGCAAGATAAACGCTTGAGCCCACCGTCGGCGTAAATCCTTGCGAATTCAGCGGATCGATTGGAGCAGCCAGTGGCTGCACACCCGGCATGATGGCAAACAGTCCCGGGCTCACGACATTCGAGAGTACGTCGCGGGTTCCACCGAGCCCGGCGGTGAACTCACTGGCCAATAGGTCGCCGCCACCGGATACGTCCAGCGTTGCGCCCTTCTGCAAGTTCACATTCGCGGCATTGATCTGAATGGACTTCGACGGCGGCAGGATCGCCCCGGATTCCGTACCGTAGACTTGCAGGAAGGAAGCGGTCAGGGGGTAAACCCACGAAAGCCCACTCTGCGTTTGACCGAACGGTACGGTCATCCCATTACCGGAAACCGAGGTATCACTGCCGGCTAAGAGGTTCACGGTCGGGGAATTGAAGGTGATCGTGCCGAACGGTGCGCGTAGCGTGCCCGCGTCGTCGATCTGACCTGCCGAGAGGGTCAACTGCCCTGCCGCCGAATAAATGGGCGCCGCCGTACCGGAGACGCCTTCGATGGACAGCAATCCGAGGCTGCCATCGCTGGGCGCTACCGTGATGCCGTACTGGGTGAGCGTCACCGGGTAAATCTGCTGTGCCGCGAGGGTCAGCGGTGCTGCCGAGACCAATTGTCCGGTCCAAGTGGCGGCACCAGCGGCTTGCACACCGACGAAGCGGAAATCACCACCGGAGGCCAGTCGAGCGCTCGCAAATCCGTTGAGATCCAGATTGCCCACCAGAGACAGGAGGCGGCCTGCTTCGACGTCGAGCGTCGCCAGCCCCGTCTGAGGGTAGGGATTGGAATATTGTGCAACGAGATCCGAGGATCCCATCGTCAGGTAAGGAGCCGACAAGGTGATCTTGCCGTCGCCGAGGCCCATGATCTCAGACGCATCGATACTCAGCGCCAACGCAGGATGCAAGGTGACACCGGACTCGAAGGCCACGGTTCCCGGCGCGACCGGATAGCCGGCACCGCCCGAGGACTCCAGCAATGTACCCGCGGCAAGACCAACCTGATCAAAGCCACCGGCTTGGATCGTCGCGGCCGATACTGTGCCCACGCCATTCAAGGTGTCCGGTATCGCGGCACCCTCTTCCACCATCTGCGTTTCGTCGCCGACCGTCACGGTGAGCACACGCGGATTGGTGGGATAGGCGCCGGCCACACGACCGCCACTGTTCGTGAGGTCGCCATTCAGAATGAGGTTGAGCGTTCCTCCCATGGCCGCCGCGCCGGAGACGGAACCACCCACACCCGCTTGACCGGACAGTGTCCCGGCCACCTGCAAGGCCTCTGCACCCTCAAGATTGATGGTGCCGCCGGATGAGGCGACGTCGATGTGCGCGTACGCGAGATCCGATGGCGACAAACGCACATCAACGACCGCGTGCGTACCGTCCGCGCGTAACGTCGAGCCGGGCATCAGGAACAGCGAACCCGTTTCGGCGAGTACGCTGATCGTGCCCCCGGGCAATACGGTCCCGAGGTCGAGTCCCGCTGCGTTAGGCGTGGGCAAAAAGACGCCCGAAACGTCGATGGTGGCTTCGGGACCGACCCAGATACCCTGATCCGGTCGGTAGCCCTGTGGAGAGAGCGCCCCGACGAGATCAATCTTGATGTTTCCGCCCGGCGCGATCAGATCGCCGTTCTCGAAGATTCGCGAATCCGACTTCAGCGTCAGCGAACCGGTCGCATCCGCCGTAATGCGGCTGCCGGCCTCAATCGTCAGATCGCCATAGCCAGACAGGCCACTATTGGGAGCAAACGAGCTCAGGGTGAGGTTGATGGGGCCGCGTTTACCGTCCGGCAAGGTGGTCGTCGTCACCAAACCCGACAAGGACGTTGCCGATGGCGCCGTCGCGGCGCCAGACGCAAGGCTCCAGTTCTTTTGCAGCAGCGTCAGGTCGGTACCCGATTCAACCGTGAGCGAACCGCCGTTGGCGGTGATCGCGAAATTGGAGAAGCCGTGATCAGTGAAAAGGGAGGTCGTCAGTTGCGTGGCGATGGGATCCGCACAGATCTGCGCCCCAATGCAGATGGAGGGCAAGGAGAGCGAAAGGCTCCCGCCCTTCGTGAGCGAGAAACCTTGGAAGTCCGCGCCCAATACATTCGTGCCGGTACCGACCAACTTGATGTTTCCGCCCTTACCCGCAACGAGACCGCCGGCACTCGTCCGTTGCGCGCCCCCGTTGGCTGCGATCACGGCGCCGCTCGGCAGTGCCAGCGTTCCCCACTGCGCATTGAGTGAGATAGAACCACCATCGATCAAGAGAGGCGCGCCGCGACCATCGCTCACGGCATTGCTGTCGTTCACCCATACACCGGACACATCAATCTTGGCGCCCGACTCGAGGTAGAGACCGGGATCTCCAGAGAAGCCGGTGGGAGCTGCAATCAGGGAGACGGTACCTGCCGGTACCTCGAGGGTTCCACCCAGATCAATTCGGCCTGCCGCCAATGTGATGGCACCACCCAGACCGGGGTTCAGCGTTACCGAGGCGGGGACATCAATCACACCAGTTGAATACACCGCGAGGCGCGAGACGCCGCCGCTCCCCAACAACGCGGGATTGATGCGGGAGGTAAAGTCGACCGGCAAGAGATCGGTCCGGGGGTTAAACGCCCCACCGTCCGCATTGGTCAGCGTCGGCAGCACCGATCCCGCTGCGAAAGTAACGTTGCCAAGGTACTCCGACTGCGACAAGTCACCGACCGCGCCACCATTGCCAAGAATCAGCTGACCACCCAGTGGCACCTGATCGGACCAGCGATAGAGCATCCCGGTCGGAACGGCCGTCGGCGCATACCGCTGCAGTGCGCCGACCTGAACAGAGCCATTCACGACTCCATCTAAAATTACCTGTGGCGCGATGATCGACACCGTGCCCGCGTCCTTACCCTCCACATACCCAGGCGTCCAAACACCCTTTGGATTGCGGCCAAACGACGCAGCTGAGACAGCGGTGCCCCAATGGGGATCGGTGGCACTGATACTGTCAAGCGTACCGGCGTAGCTGCGATTCGGATCGGCGGAGCCAATGTCGTACGCGACGCCATTACTGCCGAGCAGCGTTGACGTCTTGACGTAGCCGTCCTGCCATTCGATAGCGCCACCGGAAATATCGATCGTCGCACCGGCACTTTCGATGAAAGCACCGCTAGTCGACATCGAGACGGTACCGCCCGTCAGATTGCGCTGGTAGACATCGCGCTGCACGGTTGCCGCATCACCGGTCAGATCGGCAATCGGTGTACCGATCCACGTCGAACCGTCGGGATTGGTCCCGTGTAAGCGCTGGTCGACCCAAACGGTCTGGCCGCGTAGTGCGCCATTGCGTTGCTGCGGTGAATTGGCGAACTCGCTGCCACGCAACTGCACTTCGAGGGCGTTGTCGGAAACGGACTGCTGCACCACGGCGCCGGAAACATCGATGGTAGCGCCGTCGGCCATAAAAATATGGCCGACATCCGGGGGCATGCCCGGCAATAACCCGAACGGACTGAGGATAGCCTTTAGCGAAATATTGCCGCTCGTCGCCGAGAGACGCGCGTTCTGCAGCAAGTCGATAGAGCCGCCGACGATATCGATGCGCGACTTCGGTTGAGCGTTGGCGTCCACTGTCTTGTCGCTCGAAGAGCCTTCCAGCGACACATCGGTAACGCTATTGGCGCCCAGCGTGACCGTACCTTCTCGATCGGTCTGCAATACCCCACCCTGATTTAATTGCGAGTTGGGGGTATCACCGGCCTGTAGACGGATCGATCCATTCGTGCGAACCGTCGTGGTGGCCGATACGCGGCCGTTCTGATTGACCGCTAGGCCGGCGAGCGTCACATTACCGCGCGCTGCAGAAATGCTGCCGATCCCGCCCAAGCCATCAGCGGCGCCCGCATTGGTGACCGTGCCGCCGTCGCTGACAGCGATGAGCAGCCCGCGCAGTGTTGGATCGGTGCTCGCGAGTAGGAAAGCGCGCTGACCGGCACCCAGTATGGTCTGTCCATCGGGGCTTGAGAGACTGCCGGCGTTACTGATGTTCGGTGCGAACATCAGAATCTGGCCGCCTTTCGTCGTAATCGACGCGCCGTTTTGAATGGTGATGTCGCCGCTCGGGAGCGTCGTGATCGTCCCGTCGGCATTGATCTGTGTGTAGTAATCAAACGCCGGCAATCCCTGTGAGGCCACGCCGGCCAACCCGAAGGCATTTGGGCCGGCCAGTGGATTGAGGGCAAGACTGGAGGCGACGAGTCCGCCGACGTTAATCGAACTCCCTTGACCGAAAAGGAAGCCGTTTTGGTTGAGCAGGTAAACCGTGCCATTCGCCGTCAAGGAGCCCCAGATCTGACTCGGATCCTGCTGCCAGATCTGATTGACGGCGATCGAGCTGGAATTCGGTTGGACGAAATTGACCGAATAACCCTTGTCGATATTGAAGCTCGACCAGTTGAGCAACACGTTTTGCACGGACTGGTTCACGGTCATCGACGTCGGCGACGGCATCGTCAAGGTTGCGCCGCCGTTCGGGGCCCAACCTGGAATCACCGAACCACAGGTACCGGCCGCACAGGGCACCGGTAGTGGCTGCGCCGGCGGCACATAGCCCACCGGGGTTGCCGCCAGTACAGTCGCCTGTCCGACCATGGACACGGCCATGACCGCACGGATAGCCCGTCGCAAGATCCGCGACGTCGCCTGAGTTCGAGCCGATGTGCAGTGGCGGTTCATCGTCAGGTCCTTAGAAACTGTACTTCACAAGGAAATCGAACCGAGGATCGGTACTGACTGGCGTACGGGAATCCTTCGATCCCTTGTGTCGGGCAAGCGCCCAATCGACGGAAGCATCCAGATCGGCGCCCAACCCGAACTTGAACCCAGCGCCGACGCTGTCGAGACTGACGCGGGCAGGTTGGCCGGGTAACGGCAACTGCGTCATCCCAATGCCGTGGTCGGTAAAGAAGAAGAGGTTCCCGTGTAACGATCCGCGCGTCCATGTGGGCGTACGAAGCTCGAGGCCGCCCGCGATACCGGAGTCCGCGAGTTCTTCCGCTTCGAGGTACCCACGAACGGTATCGGCGCCGCCGAAGACAAACTGCTCATTGTTTACGAGCGGTTGCTCGGAATATTGCGCATTCACTCGGCCACCGGCAGACCAACCCTTGGGCAGATGCCAGAACGCCTGGGCGGAGCCGCGTAGGTAGGAAAATCCCGCGTGTGCATTGGCTCGCTTATATGCAAACTGACGCTCGTCGTTCAGTAAGCCGCGAATACCAAACTGCGCGCTTAACGAGGCTTGCGCGTCGTATCGATCGGTTCGTTTGATGTCACTGAGCTGAACGGTCCACATCAGGTAACGGATGGGCGTGCGCAGACTGTCGTTGCTCAGACGGATATTTTCGCCGAAGTCTTTATAGTCAGCGCCGATGATCAGAGCGGCATTGCCGGTGGCATTTGAGGTCAGTTCGCGCGTCAGCCGCGCTCCGTAGATACTGCCGTTTCCGACGACTGACAAGGTGCCCACTGCGGCAACGTTGCTGTCCGAACGAATCGCGTATCCGGACCAAGACACGCCTTTCCATGGCGTATGTCCGGCATAACTGAGCACACCTAATTTGACCTGCGACGTGTTTTGCGGCGAGGTCTGATACATCAACGAGACCGTCTCTCCACGCTGAAAGAGGTTCTCATAAGAGACGCTGCCAATCATGCGTAAGTGCGTGGTGTCGGCCGTGTATCGATTGTCGACTTCCAACGACGCATGCAACGGCAGTCGGTCTTGAACCGATAAATCTACTTCAACGGTTCCCGGTGTTGAGCCCG
Organism: Gammaproteobacteria bacterium; assembly: GCA_947455595.1. GTDB lineage: Bacteria > Pseudomonadota > Gammaproteobacteria > Steroidobacterales > Steroidobacteraceae > CAIKZZ01. The sequence continues at coordinate 5,539 of CANGOP010000010.1, read as the reverse complement.
GCTTCAGCACCGGAACGACTTGTCGGTCGCGCGCTTCATTGGCGAGCGACGTCAGCTCCTCTTGCAGCGCGGGTAACTTCGGTACGGTGCCCGGCTGAATAGACGGTAGATGCGCGAGAATCTTGCGCTCCGAGTAATAACGAGCGCCGGCGATGCGCACCTTTTCAATCCGACCTTCCGTCACTTGCAGGCGAACAATACCGTCATCAATGGTTTGTTCAGGGATATCGACGAGGACCGTACCGAGGCCCGCTTGACGGTAGGCGTCCAGCAGGGCGTCGCGCGCCTGTTCGACGGTGGCAATGGTCTTGTGTTCGCCCAGAAACGGATACACCGCCGCTTCAATGGTCCGCTCTGGGAGGGTCGTGTTCCCCAGCACTCGGAATTCCCAAACATCAAAGGCCTCTTCGGCGGCGTCTGGCGCCGCTGGTGGGGTTTGCGCTTGCGAGCCGGCTCCGAAGAGAACCGCAAACAGCAGCAATGACGCAGCAAAAGCGTGCTGGCGCATGAGAAATGGTGGCCCCTGATACTGTAATAAAGCAGCTCTACTCGCCACGTTAGACCGATACGGGTCTGTCGGTGGTGTGAAGGCCGCCGGTGTTAAGTCAAAGAATGCCGGTGAGCGATGACAGCGTGATTACGAAGCCCCGTCTTCAGACAAATTTCCAAAGATCTCGGATTACCCAAAAAAAAGGCACCCGGGCTGACGGCCCGGATGCCTTCTAGACATCCTGTCTGGATCAACAGCCCGCCAGACGGCGGGCCATTGATGTTCCACTGCCTTACGGCGTGGCGTAGGCGGGCGAACCGACCGTCGTCGTCGTGGAGTACACGATCGGACGCAGGCAGTTGTTCACCGCACCCGCCTTCGCCTTGAACACGGTCGAGACCGGGTTCGTCGCGAAGGTGGCCGCCGAGGCGCTGGCAGCGTTCGGAGCAGCCGTCGCCGTGCCGTTCAGCGTGCCCGGAATCACGACCGCGCCGCCGTTGAACAGCGAAACGGTCTTGGCCGCATCCGAGTACCACTTCTTGCCCGCATTCACAGCCGCGACAGCGGCTGGCGAACCCATCGACACCGGGGTGGCGCCGCCACCCTTGGTGATCGCCGTCAGCAACGTGGCCGCATTGCCCGTAGCCGCCCAAGTGACGGTCGACGGTGCCGCGTAGGCGAAGGACTGCGCGAAGTAGTCCCACTTGCCGGCCGCGGTGTTCTCGACCGACGGAACGACGCCGTCGATACGGATGTAGCGCCAGTTCTGACGAGCCGTCTTCGACTGCTGACCCGACGGACCGCCCGGAGCGTTGTCGATCGAGGCAAAGCCCACGGCGAAGTGACCGGCCTGGTCATTGCCCACGAGGCAGTCGAGCAAGTCGCCGGTGCCGTTACCCGGGAACGAGATCGGGTTAACAGCGGCGATGGACGTGGTCCAGCTGCAGCCGTCGGTAGCCACCGTTGCGCAGAGGGTCGTCGTGATGGTGGTCGACGGAGCGACGAAGCCATACGGCGCCACGCTGGCGCAGCCGGTGTCGTCGTAGAACCACTCAGACGCCTTTTCGGTGCCCGAGGTGGCGCCGCGGCGGCAGAGGTAAACCGACGCGCTTGACGGCAGCGCCGAAGGAGCCGTCGTCAGGCCCGTGGCCGTCGTCGTGCCGTTCCAAACGGTACCGGCCACCGTGGCGCCGGACGAGAGGATGCCGAACTGCACGCTCTGCGCGCTGACGGCGTTGCCCGAGGTGCCCTGCACATTCGCCCAGGAGTTCACCTGACCCGAGTAGATGCCGTGCAGCACCGAGCGCGGCAGCGATGGCATGTCGGCGACGAGCTCCGAACCCACCGTCTTGCCCTGTACGGCCTGGAGGGCATGGTACAGGCCGAGCGAGACGGCCGGCGCGAACGGGACGATGACCGTCTGGGTGGCCGTCAAGGCAACCGGCGCCGTGGCGCTCACACCGAAGAGCGCCGCTTCAACGTCGGCGAAGCCGAGCGCCGGCGTCACCTTGGCAGCGGTCGTGGCTGTGCCACAGGTGTGCAACGTGTACGCGGCCAGACCCGAACCCGCCGCCTTGGCGGACGTGGTGCAGAACGTCGCCGAATTCGCGAGCTGCGACACAGTTGGGAACTGCAGACCACCGGTGGTGTACGGGCTACCCGCGAAGGTCACGCCCTGCACGCCCTGGATACCGTTCAGCGAACCCGCGTTGTCTTCCTTGATGATCGCGATGTTGGTGTTCGCGGCAAGGCCCGTCGTGGAGGTGTTCGCCGTGCAGGCGATGGCCGTGAACTTCGGGGTCACCGTCGACGAGTAGACGTCGATTGAGCCCGCGCAGATCGCCGCGTTCGTCGTGGAGTTGATGAAGTAGTCGGTGAGCACCGGATCGATCGCGGTGGAGCCCGACGAGTAAAGAACGTTGCCAGCAGCAACGGTGCTGATATCGACCGCCGACGCGACGCCGGAGGCGCCGAGGGCGAGCGCGGCCAAGACGGCCGACTTAACAGTGAGATTCATAGATTCCCCTGACAGATATTGGAGGTGATAGATGGACGACAGACAAGCCGACGCACACCAGGACCGTTGAAGCAGCGCGGGGGAGACTACGGTTGGTTGATTAACGTTTCTTGACGGTCTCGTGAAATTACGAGCGGTCCTTTCGGAGCCTCACAGGTTTGCCGAGTCGCCATCAGGCCGTCACGTATGCCCCGCAGAATGAGGGTTTTGGACGATTAGTTCGCCATGCTGCCTGGACCGTTTAAACCGCTCTTCCGCTGGTTGCCCGAACGGTGGGACCCGCGATTCATCGTGACTGGATTGCTGGCTGCAGTGATTCTGGGCGAGACGATCTGGTCCGGCGCACGGCACTTTGCGCCAGCGCAAGCCGCGCCGTCTCGACTGGCGACTGCCGGTGAAACGGCGCATCAGGCCTCTGCAACGTTATTCGGCGCGCCTGACGTGGTGACCCAAGCGATCCAAGTCAACGGTCTGGCGGACGTTTCGCTCAGGGGAATCCTCGCCGTCACGGGTGATAGCGAGCACGGATTCGCGATCATCGCCGTTCAGGGTGTTACCCAGCTGGTGGCAGTCGGTGGGAGTTGCGGCTCAGGCCGATTGGTTGCCGTCTATTCGGACCACGTCATCGTTGAACAGAACGGCCAGCGGATATTGTTGACGTTGCCGAAGAATTCCGGCGGTTACGGCACGTTGAATGGCGATGACTCTCAGGCTTTGGCCGCCACAGGACCGCCTTTGCAGGACCCCCCAGCAGATGAGATCAAGGCGCGGGTTGGTAAGGCGGTGGCTCCCTTGAATTCCGTCCTCAGAGCGGAGCCTTTACTCAGCGACGACGCCTACCGTGGCCTGATCGTGAATCCCAATGGGAATCGCTTTGCGTTTGAGCACATGGGCTTCAGGGCGGGGGACTCGATCATGGCGGTCAATGGGATCCCGTTAAACCAAGACAATCTACACCTGTTCGCAGACGAGCTGCGTACTGGACGACCCGTCAAGGTGTCGCTGATGCGGCCTGGCGTCGGGGTCTTGGAAGTGGACATCAATATGGCCGGCGTCTACGTCGGTCCGAAGGGTTAACGCGGTGAGTAGTTCCGAAACGCGCCTCGCAGACGCCATTCGCTTGCGCCGAGAAGGGCGGCTAACCGAGGCTTGGCACTCGTTGGCGAGCCTTGTGGAAGCTCTGGATCCAGCGGGCACCGAAGAAGCGGCGCTGATTGCCGAGCAGCTTGGGCAACGTGCACAGGCGATGCAACTGCTGGAACAGGTCACCGCGCGGGCGCCGAGCCGCGCGTCGGCTTGGGTGAATCTCGCGGCGATGCGGGCCGAAGCACTGGACGCACGCGGCGCCGCAGACGCTGCCTTCGCGGCTACTCGTCTCGCACCCAATCTCATCGCTGGCTGGGTCAATCTCGGTAGTGCCTTAGCGAGCCTGCGCGATTTTTCCGGGGCTATCGAGGCTTTCGGACGAGCGGTGGCCTTGGAGCCATCGGATACAGATCTGCAGTTCGACTTAGCGGCTGCAGAATTTTCCGCCGGCGAAGTCGAAAGGGCTGCGCGGCGGTTACAGGCAATCCTCGCGGCTGACAGCACGAACGCGCGAGCCCGGAGCCTGTTGCTACTCGTGCTACATCATGCGACGAATGATCGCTTAGGTCTTGAGCGTGTGCATGCCGACTTTGCAGTGAGTCAAGGAGTTGTTCGGACGACCACTCCGGCCCAGACTCGCGACACACTTGGTCGGCTGCGCATTGGGTTTGTATCGGGCGATTTTCGGCGGCACTCGGTTTGGTATTTCTTAAAGCCTCTGTTGGACCACTGGCCTCGGCAGATCGAACTTTATTGCTTCCATACCGATCCGGAGTCCGATGACATCACCGAGCGATGGCGCCAATCCGCCACGGCGTTTGTTGAGGCGTCGGCGTGGAGCGATGATGAGTTGTCGGAGCACATTCGCGCCGCTCGATTGGACGTGCTCATTAGTCTCGGTGGCCACACGACAGCCGCGCGGCCAGGCCTTTTTTTACGTCGGCTCGCACCGGTGCAAGCGTCTTTTCTCGGTTATCCCGGCCCCCTTGGCTCGCCCAACGTGGATTACTGGATCGCGGATCGCCATGTAGCGCCGAGCGACGAGTCCCTCAGCGCAGGGTTAGGCAAGCCGGCGACTCTGGAGACGAGCTACTTCTGTTTTGACCCCGGCCTTACGCCGTCTGCCATTGAGCGGCGGCCCGACAAGATCGTATTCGGTTCCTTTAATGTTCTGGCAAAGGTCAGTGCCGTCACGGTACGGCTGTGGGCATCCATCTTGAATGCCGTCGAGGGCAGTCAGTTGGTCGTGAAAACCGATTCAATTCGAGGACCTGCCGTCCATCGGCTCGTCCATCAATTCTCCACATACGGCATTGGATCCGATCGAATTATTTGGTCGGATTGGAATGCGTCGCGGGACGATCATCTCTCGCGCTATGGGGAAATCGATATCGCGTTGGATACCTTCCCCTACAACGGCGCGACGACGACCTGCGAAGCGTTGTGGATGGGCGTGCCCGTCGTGAGCCTAGCAGGACGGACACCGGCCTCACGGATGGGCCGCTCGATCTTAGCGGCAGCAGATTGTGCAGAGTGGTGCGTGGATGACGAGGCATCGTTTGTTGCGGTGACTCAACACCTGTGCGCAAACATTCGCGCTGGCGAATTTCATCGCGCAGCATTGCGGCAGCGGGTTGAGAGCAGTCGCTTATGTGACCACGCAGCCTATAGCGCCGGTTTTTTCCGACTGCTGCAAGAACTTGCGGCGGGTTAACGACCGGACGACCTTGGCCAGTCGGTACACGTTGTAGTCAAATCTCAATAAAAAACGGGCGGCATCTGCTGCCGCCCGTTCTTAGCCGAACGTCCTTGTTCGGCAAGCGTCAGTGCTTAGATCTGCGGGATCGACACGCCGTCGACCACGTAGACCACGCCGTTGTCGACCTTGTAGGACGCCAAGACGTGGGCATTGTTGATCGTCAGGGTGCCCACGGTTGCGCCGGTGG
>CANGOP010000009.1 GCA_947455595.1 Gammaproteobacteria bacterium | reverse complement strand
TAGTCATTGATGAGAACGTCAGCTTTGCGAACTTGAAAGCGATTCTGCGGCGGTTTGTCTCGGAGTTCTTCGAGAAGCCGCTCGAGATTCGATTGCGACCCTCTTATTTTCCGTTCACCGAACCGTCGGCCGAAGTGGACTGCCAATGCGCTTTCTGCGAAGGGCGCGGCTGTCGCGTCTGCAAGCAGACCGGCTGGCTCGAAGTGCTCGGCTGTGGCGTTGTTCACCCGAATGTCTTGCGCAATTGCGGCCTAGATCCTGAAAAGGTGTCGGGCTACGCGTTCGGCATGGGCATCGAGCGTTTCTCGATGCTGCGTTACGACGTGAACGATCTGCGTCTCTATTTCGAGAATGATTTGCGGTTCCTCGGCCAGTTTGGTCGTGCTTAACCGGTCGAGGATTCCGTCATGAAGCTGAGTCTTGCCTGGTTGTCCGAGTGGGTGCGTCTGCCGGCGGACGAGGCGGCCTTTGCGCATGGCCTCACGATGGCGGGCTTCGAAGTCGAAGGCCGCTCGGCGGCAGCGCCACCGTTTTCACACGTGGTGGTGGCCCATATCCTGAGTGCGGACAAACATCCGCAAGCCGATAAATTGCGCGTCTGTCAGGTGGATGACGGCAGTGGCACCCCTTTGCAGATCGTCTGTGGAGCCTCAAATGCGCGGGCCGGTATCAAGGTGCCGTTGGCGCGCGTGGGCGCGGTGCTCCCGGGCGACTTGAAGATCAAGGCCGCAAAGCTGCGTGGCATTGAGTCGACCGGCATGCTGTGCTCGGCGCGGGAGCTCGGTCTGGGTGACAGTCACGCGGGTCTGCTCGAATTGCCCGAGTCTGCGGTGATCGGCGCCGATGTGCGCGACACGCTGTTGCTGAACGATACGATCTTGGAGATCAACTTCACGCCCAACCGCGGCGATGCGTTGTCGGTGCTCGGGCTGGCCCGGGAGGCGGCCGTCCTCGTAGGTGGCGCCGTCTGCGTGCCAACCACGGCGCCGATTGCGGCGATGGTGGCTGATCGGGTTCCCGTTCGCATTGAGGCGGGCGAGGGTTGCGCTCGGTTTGCCGGGCGCGTGATCCGGGGCGTGAATCCGAGCGCGCAGACACCGCTGTGGATGCAGGAACGGTTACGCCGGGCCGGTCAGCGCAGTTTAGGTCCGCTCGTGGATGTGACGAACTACGTCATGCTCGAGTTGGGCCAGCCCATGCACGCCTACGACTTGCGACGCTTGGAAGGGGGCATTCAAGTGCGGTGGGCACGCGCGGGTGAGGAGCTCGAGCTGCTCGAGGGCACGACCATCCCTCTCGCCACGGACATGCTGGTGATCGCCGATGACGTCGCCCCTGTGGGGCTTGCCGGCGTCATGGGTGGCAAGAAGAGCGGTATTGCCGACGATACGACCAATGTCTTCTTAGAAGCGGCCTGGTTCCAACCGAATGCGGTCGCCGGCCGTGGACGACGCTTTGCCATCATCACGGATGCTTCCCAACGCTTTGAGCGCGGCGTGGATCCAGAGGGCATGGTGCGTGCCATGGACCGGGCGACGCAGTTGCTGCTCGACATGGCGGGCGGCCAGCCGGGTCCGCTGGAGATCACCGAGTTGGCGGAACATCTGCCGGTGCGCGCGCCCATCGCGTTGCGGGCGCGCCAGATTGAACGCCTGATCGGCATACCGGTTCCGACGCAGACCGTCGCCACGATCCTCACGGGTCTGGGCATGCAGGTCAGCGAGACGGCCGAAGGCCACCTTGTGACCGCACCGAGCTGGCGCTTTGATATTCAGCAGGAAGCGGACCTGATCGAAGAGGTCGCGCGGGTCTTCGGCTATAACGCTATCCCCGAGATCGACGCGCCGATGCCGCAGCGTCCGGCGTCGGTGACCGAGCAAGTGATCCCCGTCGTTCGTTTTGCGTTGGGACTGGTGGACCGTGGCTATTCGGAGGCGATCCACTACACCTTTGTAGACCCGGTGCTGCAGCGTCGCTTGCACCCGGAGGCGGCGGCCTTGGCGTTGGCGAACCCGATCTCCTCAGACTTAGGCGAGATGCGCGTGTCGCTGTGGACAGGCCTTGTTAAGAGCCTGGGGGACAACGTTCGGCGCCAGCAGGAGCGCGTGCGCTTGTTCGAGCATGGCGCGAAGTTTGTCCTTCAAGAGAATGAATTAAAAGAAATTAATTGTATTGCCGGTATCGCTTTCGGATCGACCGAGCCCGAGCAGTGGGGTCTCGCGAAGCGGCCGGTCGACTTTTACGATGTAAAGGCCGATGTGGAGGCACTGATCGCGCTCAACGGCGGACGGGATTGGCGCTTCGAGGCGGCCTCCGTGAGCTGCCTACATCCCGGAAAAACCGCGCAAATTCTGCGCGGGGACCGCATCGTGGGCCTGATCGGTGAGATGCACCCGGAGATCACGCGGGTGCTCGACCTGCCGGCTGCCCCGATGGTCTTTGAGCTTGAGCTCGATGCGCTCACGCAGACCCAGTTGCCGCGCGCACAGAGCGTTTCGCGCTTCCCGGCCGTGCGTCGCGACCTGGCCGTCGTGGTCGATGAATCTCTGACTTTCAACACGTTGCGTGAATCTGTTACTGTCGTACTTGGAGAGCTACTGCGAGATTTGCGTGTTTTCGACGTCTATCGAGGGAAAGGCATAGAAAACGGTCGAAAAAGCGTGGCTTTAGGGTTGATTTTACAGGACAAAAACAAGACCCTTACGGACGCGGACGTGGACGCCGTCATGAGCGGTGTGCGTGAGCGATTGGAAAGGGATGTAAAGGCTACGTTCCGAGACTGAACCGTACTCGGAAACGGGAACCCAACGATGGCACTGACAAAAGCAGAAATGGCTGAAGCGCTGTTTGACCAACTCGGTCTGAACAAGCGCGAGGCACGTGAACTCGTCGACCTGTTCTTTGAAGAGGTCCGCTTGGCGTTGTCGAACGGTGAGCAAGTGAAGCTCTCGGGATTCGGTAACTTCGACCTGCGCGATAAGAATCAGCGCCCGGGTCGTAATCCGAAGACTGGGGAAGAGATCCCCATCAGTGCGCGTCGCGTCGTGACGTTCCGTCCGGGTCAGAAATTGAAGGCACGGGTGGAAGCGTATGTTGGAACCAAGTAACAACGCAGAGCTGCCAACGATCCCAGGCAAACGCTACTTCACCATCGGTGAGGTGAGCGACCTGTGTCTCGTGAAGCCCCATGTGTTGCGTTACTGGGAGCAGGAGTTCCCACAGCTGAAGCCGGTCAAGCGCCGCGGCAATCGCCGCTACTACCAGCGTCAGGATGTCTTGGTCATTCGTCAGATCCGCAGTCTGCTCTACGATCAGGGTTTCACGATCGGTGGCGCACGGCAGCGCCTCGCCGGCGATGAAGCGCGCGAAGACGTGTCGCAGAGCCAGCAGATCGTGCGTCAGGTACGACTGGAACTTGAGGAACTGCTGAAGTCTCTGAGGCGTTAAGTCACTGCCGACGGTGGTCACTCTGGACCCCTTCGGCTACAATGGCGTGGTCGTACAGCGTCGCGGTTCCCGCGGCGCGCCTCCGGTCGGGGCGTAGCGCAGCCTGGTAGCGCACTTGCATGGGGTGCAAGGGGTCGAGAGTTCAAATCTCTCCGTCCCGACCAATTTAATCAATGGCTTAGAGATGTTTCTCGCGTTCAGGGAGACCGAGAAATCAGAATTGGGTGCACTTTTGGGTGCACTTTGAGAGTCATTCGTTCTGTTCCGATCAGTTCCCGCCAGTTCACAAGCCCTGCCTCAGCGCGAAAGCGCGAGATCAAAATATGAGTGGGTGCACCTTTGGGTGCACCATTGGGTCAAGTTGCGACTGCAACTCACCGCACTCGACTCTGCGACCAAGCCCGAAGACCTCGCCGCACCAGGATGGCGACTGCACGCGCTGACAGGAAATCTGAAGGGCTTCTATTCAATCACGGCCAACGGTAACTGGCGGGTGGTCTTTAGATTTGTCGGCCGCGACGTTGAATTGTTGGACTACCTCGACTATCACTAGGCACCGCAATTCTGAGCAGCATGCACAATCCCGCCCACCCCGGCGAAGTCCTGCGCGACTTCCTCCCGGACACCTTAAGCGTCACAGACGCGGCTGCGCGGCTTGGGGTCACACGTCAGGCTTTGTCTGGGCTTTTGAATGGACGAGCGGGCGTCAGCGCGGTCATGGCACTGCGCCTCGAGGCCGCCTTGGGCACCAGCGCCGAAATGTGGTTGGCCATGCAGACGAATTACGACCTCTGGCAAGCTCGCAAGCGAAAACTGCCCAAAGTCCTCAGAATCGTGCCACCTGCAGCGATTGGCTGACGGCTCTCGTCGCACATTCTTCAACAGAATCTGCGGGCTGATCCGGTCGGTGTGCACCGAGTCGTGCTCGGTCAGGCACGCAGCGCAACTCGGAAAATGCGTTGATCAAAGACCTCGCGCTCCATCGGAGCTGGACCGGGCGCGGATCGTTGGGCGGCAAGCCATCATCGTGCGTCGTCCCTTGCTCAGATCGCGGGCCAAGCTGTGCGATCCGGCGCCCAACCTATGCCGTGAGCCTATGCCCGTCAGGCGACAACGAAGCCCTCGTCCAGGATCACATCGGCCAGTTTCTCGCGCGAGAGATCCGACTCGATGATCACCTGCTGACGGTCTAACTCGATGGCGACGGTGGCCGCAGGGTCCGCCTTCAAGACAGCTTCGTTGATGGCAACCACGCATTTCTTGCACGTCATACCGAGCACCGTAAACTGATGATTCACTGCAACGCTCTCCAAAATAGGGGGTGGGCGCAGGAAGGCGACCGTCCGGCTGACCCAATTCGCTGATGCCTCACGCATTGGCATAGGCATGGGTCTCATCACGCCCAGAGGCGGCGTGTACGCTCACGTTGAACGAGAGGATGATGCGATCTTGCTCGCCCTCATACGGCATCGCTTGATGGGCGAGCCAGGATGGAAACACCACCAATTGGCCGGGGATCGGATCGATATCCCAAACGTTGTTTTGTAGGTAAGCGTTGCCGAAATCGTTGTGCGCGCCGGCGAGTAGATTCGCATACGGACCATAGAAGCGTGTCACACCGTTGCGGGCCCCGAATACCGCATGCGATTCACGTCGAGGCGAGGGGTCAACCTGCAGACAGTACACGCCCGACCACGAGCAATTGCCGTGGGTATGCACATCGTGGTGGGCGGCACGATTGGACATCTGACACCACAGGCCCCGCAGTGCAATCTGAAAAGCCGGATGCTGAGCACCCCACTGCGCCTGATTGGCGTGCGCTACGGTTCGTGACACCCCGTCGATCAAAAATCTAACGAGGTCCGTCCATTCCGGAATGCGAATACGGTTGAGCAGATCATCCGGACTTGCGTAGAACGCCGCTTCCGCATCGGCCTTGGGATCTTGCCAACGCATCATTTTCAGAACACGGATCAAGGTGTCGTGATGTTGAGCCGCCTGCGACCAGACGTGCACGCCGATCGGCGTGCTCCAACGGTCATGCAAGCCACTCAACGACGGCGCACTCATTCGCCATCGACCGCAAGATGAGCCGGCCAGCGCAGACGATGCCCGGTCCGTTGTTCCAGCGCGCGGAGGTCCTCGGGCGTATCGACATCGGTCCGGTAACGCAGATTAGTCGTCGCCCAGCGATGGACGCGCTGCGGGTTCTCGGCCTGCCAGTGGCGGCAGCCAACGCGCGCTTCACCCGCTAATATTTGCTCGCGCACCGTGGCCGTGAACATCACCGGATTGCCCGGTTCGCCGTTGATCGCCGGTTGCACGACATCGGTGCCTTCGGGGCGCTTCTTGAACGCCCCGATGAGGTCTTGGATGTCGCCGGCTCCGATCAGTGGCTGATCGGCCAGTGCGACCACCACCGCGTCGATCCGCGCACTCAACGCCGCCAGCCCCAGCCGCAGTGAGGAGACTTGACCGGCATCCGGTGTTTCGTTGCGGACAAGAGTGACGGGAAAGTCCTGAACGAGCGGTTCGATCTGCTCGTGATAGTGCCCGAGCACGACGACCAATTCATCGACGCCGGCACCGGACAAGGCGATCAGTTGACGACGAATGAGCGGAACGCCGCCTAACTCCAGCAGCGACTTCGGCCGATCGCCCATGCGCTCGCCACGACCCGCCGCGAGCAACACGGCGCCCACGACGACGCGCGAGTACAGTCCGCCACCGCCTTTGAGGATGCATCCCATGTTAGGCCACCGTGTCGGTGGTCGGTCGAGACTGGCAGGCCACCGGCGACGTCCGGGCGCGACGGCGCGACGACACCACGGAGGCCAAGACCGCTAAGGCGACCTCTTCGGGCGTCTGCGCCCCGATACGCTCACCGGCCGGCGCTTCAATCTGTTCAACCTGCGATGCGGGACATCCGCGGTCCCGTAACTCGGCTTTCAACGCCGCAGCCTTGCGGGCGCTGGCGACAAACCACACGTGGTCGGGCTCAACGCGTAACGCCGCCAAGAGGCCCGGCAAGTCACGTCGCCCTTGAGTGGCAACCACGACAAAGCCTCCCTGACCCCAAGCCTCTCGTACGGTCTCAGGAGCGTCCTCCGACCACACGTGATGAGCAGCAGGAAAGTCTTCCCGTTGCGCCCCAAAGGCCAACAACGTGACCTCAAAGCCGACCTGCGGCGCGAGCCCACAGAGTGCGCGCGCGACCGGCGAGTCACCAATCACTAATAAGCGGGCGCTCGGCAACATCGGCTCGACAAACAACTCCAAGGTGCCGCCGGAGTGGCAGGCCATGCTGAACTCCGTGATCTGCGGCGAGACGAGGGTGGGCTCGTCCGAACGAGGCACGATCCGAATTTGGCGAGGCTGCCCATCGCGCAGGGCTTGCCGCACAGTCTTGATGACCGCAGGCTGCGCGCAGCCGCCACCGATCCAGCCGTAGATCTGGCCATCGGAAGTCACCACCGCTTTGTCGCCGGGACGAGCCGAGGTGGGGGGTACGACACGCAGCACGGTGACCAACGCGAAGGGCTCTCGCCGTGCACGCAATCGATCGGCCTGCGTCATCCATTCCAAGACTTGCATGACGTGTATCTCCGGTCAGTTAACGCAAACGCGCGGCAGCGGCGCGCAGATCAGTGAGGGTCGCAAGCGGCAGGTAGTCATCGATCGCTCGGCGTGCTGTGGACAGGGCTGTCGACAGCGCCTGCGTTCGGGTCGGATGAAACCAGACGACCTGACCGCCACTTCGACGCAGGCTGCGCACCGCGGCGAGCAGTTCGGTGGGGTCATCGGTGTCGTAGCCATCCGACAGGATCCACACCCGCGCGCCGCGACGCAGGGCCGAGCGTCCTTCACCGGTCGCAAAATCGCGCAAACACGAGGCGATGCGGGTGCCACCACCGAAGCCCGCGGTGACCGCATTGATCTTTTCCTGAATACGTCCACTGTCGCGACGCATCAGGGCGGTGACCTCGATGATCTTCGTGTGAAACACAAAGACTCGGGCATCCGCCTCCCGGACGAAGGCACGCGCCACGCGCAGACAGAACGCTGCGTGGGATTCCATCGATCGACTGACGTCCACGAAGAAGAAAATTTGTGGGGGTATCCGCTGGGGCGTTCGCCAGACCGGCATCATGAGCGCGCCGCCCCAAGCGGCACTGCGGCGCAGCGTGCCCCGGATATCCAAGCGGTCGACGTGGCGATCCCGTTCGAAGCGACGGGTGCGTAGCGGTCGCAAATCGCGATAGATCTGACGGGCCAAGAGTTGCAGTTGAACGAGTTCGTCCGGCCACCAAAGAGTGCCTTGACGATCGTGCAGCGCATCAACCCGACTCGCGCCTCCCATGGACTGCGGCAACGCTGCGGCATTGCCGGCGAGGTCATCGGAAGACGTCTCCAGGGAGGCGCCGGTCGGTGTGGGCGGTGTATCCCCACCCGGCCGGTTCGAGGCGGAGAGTCGGTCCTTAAGATCCTCGACCACACTGCGCAGGTCGCGACGCGATTGCGTGCGCCCGCTGACTTTGACCGTGCCGCGCACCCGCTCTGGATGCCAAAAGCGCGTGTACAAGTCGTCCCATTGCGACCATTCCGTGGGCGTTCGGCACGCGAGACTCCGCCATGCCTGGGTCACGAGGCGAGGTGGGCACCCGCTGAGCAAGCCGGCCGAGTGCAGGAGATCGCCGGTCTCAGCAACGCCCAGGTTGAACCCATACTCACGTAGATAGCTCGCAAACGCCGTCACCCGGTCGCTGGCCGGTGCAGACGAGGGAGCGCGTTGACCGGCACTCATGCCGAAGCGCCTCGCGCTCCTTCGGCGACACCTCGTAGAGGTTCCCCGGCACAGAGCGCACGGAGTTCCTCTGCGCCGATCTTGAAGCGATCCTCGCGTGTTTTGAGCAGGCATCCGAGCGTCGACAACACGGTGAGCATGTCGTCCGGCAGGGTCGTGTGGTGCAGTTGATGCAACGCACGGATCCAGTCGAGGGTTTCGGCCACACCCGGGGTTTTGACGAGATCTTGCCGCCGCAAGCGCTGCAGAAACTGCACCGCGTCTGCCACCAGTTTGCCGTCCGCTTCGGGTACACGCGACTGCACGATGGAGATCTCGCGATCCAATGACGGATAGTCCAGCCAGTGATACAAGCACCGCCGGCGGAGCGCGTCGGACAGATCGCGGGTACCGTTGCTCGTCAAAAAGACTTGCGGGATGTGACGCGCCTTGAGCGTGCCGATCTCGGGGATCGTTAGCTGGTATTCCGCAAGGACTTCGAGGAGATAGGCCTCAAAGGCTTCGTCAGCCCGATCGACTTCATCGATGAGGAGCACACAAGGTCCGTCGTGACTCAGCGCCTTCAGCAACGGCCGCTCGAGCAAATACTCGCGCGTAAAGAGATCCTCGGCACGAACCGTCGATCCTTCCGCCTCACCGAGTCGGATGGCCAATAGCTGGCGACCGTAATTCCATTCGTAGGACGCTTGAGCCAGATCGAGCCCATCGAAGCACTGCAAACGGATGAGGGTGGCGCCAGAGGCCTCGGCAACGGCCATCGCGAGGGCGGTCTTGCCGACCCCCGCGTCGCCTTCTAACAGCAAGGGCCGACCGAGCGCCCGCGACAGCCAGACGGCTGAGGCGAGCGACTCATCCGCCACGTAACCTGCCTGAGCCAAGGACTCCTTCAGTCCGGATGGCGTTGCGGCAGGCTCAGCAGGGGCCACCACCGGATTTAGCTCTTGCGCCCGAACAAGCGCGCCAACCATCCCTTGATCAGCGCCCAGACGATCGACAGGCCGTCCAGTTCCCGAACCGGCGGCGGTGGTGGTGCCACCACCGTCTCGGCGGCCACCGCGCCGTCCGATGCGGCGCTGGCCGCGGCGATGGACTGTGCGGTCGCGCTGAACTGATTCACAAACTGACCGAGAAGCATTTCAGACACGGAGACCATCATCCGGCCGCCGAACTGGGCGAACTTGCCGTTGACGATCACCATCGCTGACCCATTCAGCACGCAGGCGTTGGCATTGGCCGGATCGGCCTCAATGGTCGCCGTCAGGTCCATACTGGCGGATGATCCGCCCTTGTCCGCGCCCTTGCCGCGCATCACGACGCGGCGATCTGCGTCTGAACGCTCAAGGACATCGACCGTGCCGCCAAACTGTGCGGTTGCAGGCCCCACTTTGACCTTGACCGCACCTTTGTAGGACGTCTCCGAGAGCTGTTCGGTGATCTCCGCGCCCGGCATGCAGGCTGCCGTGGCGCGCAGATCACACAGCAGCGCCCACGCTTGTGCGGGCGCTACGGGGAGGGGATATTGTTTTTCGAGCTTAACTTCCATGGGACTCTCAGAGCGCTAGGCCGTGGTCACGCAATGCCTGCCAGACGCGGAACGACGTATGCGGCATGTCGAGATGGGTGACACCAACGTGCGCGAACGCGTCGACAACAGCGGAGGTGAACGTCGGAATCGAGCCCACGTGGGGGGATTCCGCGACGCCTTTGGCACCCAGTGGATGATGGGGACTCGGGGTGACGGTGTAGTCCGTTTCCCATTTCGGCGTCTCCACCGCGGTTGGCAGGAAGTAATCCATGAGCGTGTTGCCCAGCAGATTGCCTTGCGCGTCAAACGGCATCTGTTGACCCATGGCCACCGCAAATCCTTCGGTGAGTCCACCGTGGATCTGGCCTTCGATGATCATCGGATTGATGCGCGTGCCGCAGTCGTCGAGCGCGTAGAAACGACGCACCTTCGATTCGCCGGTGGCCCGATCGATGTCGACGACACACAGATAGATGCCGAACGGGTAGGTGAAATTCGGTGGGTCGTAGTAGTGCACGGCCTCCAAGCCCGGCTCAAGCCCGGCAGGCGGCTGGTGGTAGGACTGCCACGCGACGTCCGCCATGGTCTTGAAGCGTGAATCATCGCCACGCACTTTGAAGCGATCCACTTCCCAGTCGAGGTCAGCTTCACTCACTTCGAGCATGTGGGCGGCAATCTTGCGTGCCTTGGCATGGATTTTACGAGCGGCCATGGCGATCGCCGCACCCGCCACCGGGGTCGAGCGCGACCCGTAGGTGCCCAGTCCATACGGCGCCGTTGACGTGTCGCCTTCCTCCACTTGGATCACTTCGCTTGGGATACCGAGTTCCGTGGCGATGATCTGCGCGTAGGTGGTCTGGTGACCTTGGCCTTGCGTGATCGTACCCATGCGGGCGATCGCGCTGCCGGTGGGATGGATGCGGATCTCACAAGAATCGAACATGCCGACACCGAGGATGTCGCACATCTTCGACGGGCCTGCACCCACGACTTCCGTGAAGGACACCAGTCCAATGCCCATGAGGGTGGGCGAGTTGGGGTCAGCCCGCTTGGCGGCCTGTTCGGCGCGCAAGGCGGGATAATCAAGCGCATCCAGCGCCTTCTGAAGGGCGGTGTGGTAGTCGCCCGAGTCGTATTCGAAACCAAACGGACTGGTGTACGGGAATTGCTCCTTGCGGATGAAATTCCGACGGCGGATTTCCGCTTTGTCGATATTCAAGCGCTGGGCGAGCACGTCCACCATGCGTTCGATCAGATAGACCGCTTCGGTGACACGGAACGAGCACCGATAGGCCACGCCGCCGGGTGCTTTGTTGGTGTAGACGCCCTTGACCGAGCAGTGCGCGGCGCCAATGTCATAAGAACCCGAGCAGATATGGAAAAGACCCGCTGGGAACTTGGTCGGATCCGCGCACGCATCGAACGCGCCGTGATCGGCGAGAACGTTGACGCGCAGACCGAGAATCTTGCCATCTTCGGTCGCGGCCAATTCACCATCCATGTGGTAATCCCGCGCGAACGCCGTCGAGGAAATGTTCTCGATGCGATCCTCCACCCACTTAACCGGCCGGCCGAGGACGATGGAGGAGACAATGGCGCACACATAGCCTGGATAGATGCCGACCTTGTTGCCAAAGCCGCCGCCGATATCCGGACTCACAATGCGCACCTTGGACTCCGGAATCCCGGAGAGCATCGACACGACCGTGCGCACCACGTGGGGCGCTTGGCTGGTGATGTAGGTCGTCAGATCGCCTCGGATCGGATCGAAGCTCGCCACGCAGCCACAGGTTTCCAAGGGGCAGGGGTGTACACGCGGATAATGCATGTGCTGCTCGACCTTGATCGGAGCCGCGGCAAAGGCCGCATCGGCAGCGCTGCGGTCGCCGGCTTCCCACGTGAAGATGTGGTTGTGGTGGTCGCGGGGCCCGTGGGCGCCGGCGGTCTTGCCGGCGAGGTCCTCGCGCAGGACCGGTGCATCGGCGGCCAGCGCTGCGTACGGGTCGATGACGACCGGCAATTCTTCGTACTCAACTTCCACGGCTTCGACACCGTCGGCCGCGATGTACCGATCATCGGCAATGACGACGGCCACTTCCTGCATCTGGAAATGAACCTTTTCATCGGCCAGCACGGCCGCCACGTCACCGGCCAAGGTCGGCATCCAGTGCAGCTTGAGAGGCTTCAGATCCTCGGCGGTGAGGACCGCGCGCACGCCCGGAATCGCCAGAGCCGCTTCCTTGTTGATGCGCTTGATGCGTCCATGGGCGATCGGCGAACGCACGATGTCCATGTGCAGCATGCCGGGCATCTTGATGTCGTCGACATAGTTGCCTTTGCCTTGGATAAAGCGCGCGTCTTCCTTGCGAAGGCGGGACACGCCGATGCCCGCCAACGAGGCTTCGCGATCTTCGGGAGTTTGAATGACAGCACTCATGAGTTACGTCTCCAGAAATTAAGCGGCGGTGGCCGATTGGAGTTTTCGAGCAGCGTACTGAACCGCTTTGACGATGTTCTGGTAGCCCGTGCAGCGGCACAGATTGCCGCTCATGCCGACGCGAATCTCGTCCTCACTTGGGTTCGGGTTTTCCTGCAGGAAACGATAGGCACGTACCAGCATGCCGGGCGTGCAGAAACCACACTGCAAGCCGTGCTCCTTATAGAAGCCCTCTTGAACGGCGTGTAAGACGCCCTTGTCGGCGAGGCCTTCCACCGTGGTGACCTGCGAGCCGTCGCACTGCACCGCTAAGTGGGTGCAGCTCTTGACCGACTTGCCATCCAAATCCACGGTGCAGGCACCACAGTGGCTGGTCTCGCAGCCAATGTGCGCGCCCGTCAGGTGCAGATCTTCACGAAGAAAGTGCACCAAGAGCGTGCGTGGTTCGACAGCCCGTTCTTCGGATTTGCCGTTGACGGTGACGTTAATCAGTTTCTTAGCCATGAGCGGAGTTCTCCGAAGGGTCAGGCGCTACGCGCCCAGGCATTGTTGAGTGCACGCTGGACCATGACGCCAGCCATTGCGCGCTTGTATTCCGGATCACCGCGTAAATCTTCGGCGGGATCCGTGATCGCCATGGCAGCCGCCACGGCGCGCTTGACCGCTGCCTCGTTGAAGGGCTGGTTCAGCAAACACTGTTCGGCTTCTTCTGCGCGAAGGGCCGTTTGTGCGAGATTGGTGAGTCCGATCCGGATGTGCGTGACGACACCGCCCGACTGGCGCAACACCACAGCGCAACCGGCGGTCGCCCAGTCGCCCGTCTTGCGCTTCAGTTTCTCGTAGGCCCAGCCGGTACCCTTTGCGAAGGAGGGGACCCGGATGGCGACCATGACTTCGCTCTCTTCCAGCTGCGTCATATAGGTACCCAGGAAGAAGCCATTGGCCGCCACGGTGCGTCGACCGTTGGGGCCCTGCAGCACGAATTGCGCATCCAAGACCAAGGACAGTGCCGGGTGGTCGTTCCCCGGATCGCCGTGGGCGATGTCACCGCCGATCGTGCCGCGATTGCGAACTTGCGGATCCGCGATCAAACGGGCTGCTTCACCGAGCAGGGGCACACGCTCGCGCAGCAAATCCGAAGCGATGAGGTCGTTTTCGACCGTCATCGCGCCGATCACGACCGTGTCACCGTCGAGACAGATGCCGCGCAAATCTGCAATGCCATTGAGATCGACTAAGTGTGCCGGTTGCGCGAAGCGCAACTTCATCATGGGGAGCAGACTGTGGCCGCCGGCGAGCAGTTTGGCTTCTGAACCGAGCGAACCTAACAGTGCGACCGCTTCAGCGACGGATTTGGGCGCGTGGTAATCGAATTTCGGAGGAATCATGGGCACCTCTGGTTACGGACATAATCTTCCGCGGGACACCCGAGTCTAGCCATAGCCCAGAATTAAACTCAACAAAACCTGTACATGACCCTCAAAAACCGCATGAACTGACCAAAAAGAGGCATGAACTGTCGCATTTGCGGCATTGCATCAATCCACACGCCCGTTTTTTGCGCGGGATGCGACGCCTTTGGGCACCTTCAGGGCGCGTTTTAGACGGGTGATGACCTCTCTGGACACCGGCACTTCCGGAGCGGCCTGTCCCTGCAAGAGTACGAGCGTGCGCGACCCGACCCGGTTCAGGCCGGTCACCTGGTCGAGATTGACGATGAAGCGGCGGTGGACGCGCAGGAACTGCCGAGGATCCAGCCGGTCCTGCAGGTCGCTGATGCTCAAGTTGCACGTATGTACACCCTCACGCGTGTAAATGCGGACGGTGTGGGCGTTCGACTCTAGGCAAGTGACCGATGGCACGGGTAAAAAACGGACCTGCCGATCGACCAGGGTGGGGATCTGAGTCAGGCGCAACTGCGCGGCGGTCGGCGTTGCGGCGTCACCCTCCGAGGGAACCGCGACCCAGTCCGTGACATCGAAAAACACCAAGATGAATCCGGTGGGCTGTTGCGCCTCATCGCTCAACTGCGACAGTTTGATCAGCAATACCCGGTCGGGGATGTCGATCATCATGGTGAGCGAGCTTTGCGCGCTCAGAGGGCACCCAGTGGCTGTCTCATCAAGGAGCGCGTCGACTTTGGTACGGGCACGCGCGGTATGGAATTGCGAGACCAAACGGCCGAAAGGACGCTTGACGTCGATCGGCAGGATCGCGCGAGCATGATCGTTCATGGCGGCCACTTCCCGCTCAGCCGTCAGGTGCACAATGCCGACCGGGAGTGTTTCGAGCAATTCGAGACGGATATTCGTGCTGTGATCGACTGACATGACGCTTCGCAACTCCCGTTGCACGCGGTGGACGGACTCTGCTGGCACTGAATGCCGATCGCACGGTCCGACCCGGCCGCACCGGGCCCGCGGATGCGCGGCGACATTCCCGCGCTACACTACCATTCTGAACCGTCTGTAAGGATCAACCGATGAGCCTGCCGCGTCTCGATACCAGTTTGGAGTTACTGACGGCGCGGCTGGCTGCGCTGCAGGAGCCTTCCGTTCTCGCGACCATCGTCTCCACGGAAGGGTCGACGTACCGCAAGGCCGGCGCGCGGATGCTGATTGAGGCCAACGGTCGGATGACCGGCCTGTTGTCGGGCGGCTGCCTGGAGCGCGATTTGGCGGAGCATGCGCACGCAGTGCTCACGACCGGGGTTGCGGCGATCGCGCAATACGACATGCGCACCACGGACGATCTGATTTACGGTATCGGTGCCGGCTGTGAAGGTGCCATGCGCGTCTTGCTCGAGCAGGTCACGCCCGGCTCCATGGTGTTAGCCGAGTTGCTGGGGCTCGTGGCACGGGTCGGGCAGGGGCACCCCTCGGCGTTGGCGGTCGTGCATACCGGTCCTGTCGAAGGGCTCGGTACCCGCTGCGTGGCGGCCGATGATGAGGCGCTGTCGTCCGCGCTTTCGAACTGCCTCGCGGCACAACGCAGCGGCAATGTGGCGTTGGACGTCCATCGACAGGCCTGGGTCGAATTTTTAGCGCCGCCGCCGCACGTGCTGATTTGTGGCGCCGGGCCGGACGCGGTGCCCTTGGTCCATTTGCTCGCCGGACTCGGCTTTCTGGTCACCGTGGCGGATCACCGGCCACTCTATCTCGACAATGCGGATTGGCGCGGCGCGCAGCGGTCGCTCGGGCCGGCAGCCACGCTCGCGCAGCGGTTGCCGCTCGCACGTTTCGACGCCGCTGTGGTGATGAGCCACCATCTCGACAGCGATGCCCTGTATCTGGCGGGTCTCGCGGGCAGCGCCATCCCGCGCATTGGCTTGCTCGGGCCCCGTGCCCGTCGTGAGCGCCTATTGGGTATGGTCGGTCGTGACGGTGCTGAGGCGTTGCGTGCCCGCCTACGGGGTCCGGTCGGGTTGGATATTGGCGCGCCGACACCGGAGGCGATCGCGTTGGCCATTGCGGCGGAGCTGCATGCCTTGTTTGCCGGTCGCCAAGCGACCCTCGCGCCGGTGAGTGCGTAGGCGGTGTCCGATCGCTGGTTGCGGCAGATGTTGCTTTCGAGCAACGCCTTGCTTACGTCAGTCACGAATTATTGACTGACAGTAAGAAGGCGTATAACACTAGTACACGGCCGCCCCGACGGGTGGCTTCCTATTATTAGCCCGTTGTGAGGGGGTTCGATCCATGCCTATCGTCAGCAATTTAAACCGCGCCAGCCGTTCGGCACTTGCGCTTGCCATCGGTGCGGTCCTCGTCACGAGCGTGGCCACTGCGGCCGAGACTGCCGGTACTCTGGAAGAGATCGTCGTGACCGCTACGAAGCGCGCCGACACGATCGCCGACACGCCTGCGGCCATCACCGCGATCACCTCCGAGGGCCTCGGCGCTGGTGGTATTTCGAATGTGAATGACTTGTCGGCTGCGGTACCGGATCTGTCGATCGGTAACCAGTTCGGCGTCAACCGCGCCTTCATCCGTGGCGTCGGCCTGACCTCCATCGACCTGGGTGCCGACGGCGCCGTCGCGTTCTTGCAGAATGAGGCGCAGATCGCGCGGCCAGCGGAACAGTTGACCGGATTTTTTGACCTTGAGCGCGTGGAAGTGCTGCGCGGTCCGCAGGGCACGACCTACGGTCGCGGTGCCACGGCCGGCGTTGTCAATCTCGTGACGAAGAAGCCGACCGACACCCTCGAGGGCTACGCGGACTTCACGATCGGTAATTACGCGTCGAAGATCCTCGAGGGTGCCATCGGTGGGCCAGTCTCGGATCGCGTGTCGATGCGCGTGGCCGGTAAGTGGGAAAAGCACGGCGGTTACGGCACGAACCTCTACACCGGCAACCCGGTGGATGATCGCGATGCCTACGCCGTCCGCGCGAGCTTGCGGGTCAAAGCATCGGATCACGTGGTCATTGACGTGATCGCCGATCACTTCAACGAAGACGACAACAACTATGCGTTCCACTACTTTGGTGGCACTGCGTTTGCGCCGCTGACGTTGGCCGCCGTGTACGGTGGCACGACGATTTTTGATCATGGCGGGGACCCGCGGAACATTTGGTCGCGTGAAGATGCGATCAACAAGCGCCACGGCTCGAGCGTGACGGCGATCGTTGACTGGAAGCCGGATAATTTCGAATTGAAGTCCGTGTCGGCATGGCGCGATTTCACGCGCTTCAACCGGGACGATCTCGCGGCCACGGATGCCCATCTGTATGGTCAGAACAACTACGACGAGTCGAGCACCTCCTACAGTCAGGAATTCACCTTCTCAACGACCTCGGGCGGTGTGAACTGGTTGGCCGGTGCGATGTTCTTCCACGAGAAGAATCCGGGCAGCGTGTTGGTGCCCTTGTATAACCTCGGGCCCTTCATTCTGGGCGGTAACTGCTCGCCGATCGTGCCGGATGCGGCCATCCCTTGCAGTGCGTTTGACAGCACGAACTACCATCAGTCCGGTACGGTGACGACCGATGCCTATGGTGCGTATCTGCAGGGCACGAAGGAAATCGCCACTCACCTGAACCTCACCCTGGGCGCTCGTTTCAACAACGAAAAGCGTGCCGGTACGGGTTTCTTCGAGTTTGGCGCGTTGGGCGTTCTCCTGCCGACCGATAAGGAGCGCAGCTGGAACGCCGTGACTCCGAAGGCACAGCTCGAGTACCACACGGACGGCGGTTCGTTGGTGTACGGCGGCGTGACCCGCGGCTTCAAGTCGGGCGTGATCAACATCGGCAGCATGAACTCGGTCATCAACCCCGAGTTCGTGACCTCGTACGAAGTGGGCTTCAAGTCCACGAGCGCTGACAAGAAGGTGTTCACCGGCCTGTCCGTGTTCTACTACGACTACAAGGACCTCCAGGTCGGCTTCGTGAATGCCGACAGCACCGTCGAGACCCGTAATGCGGCGAAAGCGCGCAACTACGGTATCGAGTACGAAACCCATGCGAAGCTGACCCAGGGCCTCACCGGCGACCTCGCCTTGACGTACCTGAACGCGAAGTACTTGGACTTCGTCAACAACTACTACCGGACCGGCTTCTCCACCGTGCAGTTGGCGGGCAACACGCTCTCGAACGCACCGGAGTTCAGCGGTCACGTGGGCTTGACGTACCGCACCCCGGCAGCGGGTGGTGAGTTCACCTGGCACGGTGAGGCCGTCTATTCCGACAAGGTGTTCTTCACCGAGTGGAACAATGCGGACGCTTATCAGCCGGCGTACACGTTGTTGAATTTCCACATGTCGTACGAGCTGGCGAACCACACGACCTTCACGGCGTGGGTGCGTAATGCTGGCGACAAGACGGTGACGGCCAACAACATCATCACCGCACCGCTGTATTTGAGCTCGCGCGTCGGTACGTTGATGCCGCCGCGGACCTTCGGTCTGACGGTTGGCTATAGCTTCTGATGATGCCGCTGGCGGTGGAGGTGACTCCACCGCCAGCCTTGTTAAGCGGCGTTAACGCGCCATCATTCGATTTAAAAAACCGCGAATCCGGGCCTTGAACTCGCTTGAGTTGGCCATGAGCGCCTGCTGACGGTCCTCAATCTCGACCGCGGCTTCCAAACGATCGACCCCCAACGCGGCGGTGAGCCCCGACTTCGTCAGGGCAAGCCCCATCGGCGCGGCTTTCAACAAGTCCTGCGCCCAGCGCTCGCCGCACGCAGAGAGTTCTTCTGACGGAACAATCTCCGACACCAGTCCCAAGCCATAGGCGCGCTCGGCACAGAGGAAGCGACCTGTCATGAGGAGTTCCGCGGCAACCGATGAACCGACCATGTGCGGAAGGTGATAACTTACGCCCACGTCACAACCGGTGAGGCCCACTTGGATGAACGCGGCATTCATCCGCGCATCGGGCGTGGCGATGCGGATATCGGAGGCGAGGGCGAGGGCAAAGCCACCGCCGGAGGCCGATCCGTGCAGTAGACAGAGGATGGGCTGCGGGCAGCGTCGCATGGCGATGATCAGCCGGCTCAGTGAACGCTGTTCAGCCCACACGGCGGTCTCATCCATCGCCTCGATTCGCGTGCCAATCTCTTTCAGGTCAAGACCCGCACAAAACGACTTGCCTTGCCCGCTCAGGACGACGACGCGTACCGACGGGTCGCGCTCAAGTGCCGTAAAGTAGTGGTGCAACTCACTCACCATGACCGGATCAAGCGCATTCAAGGCACTTGGGCGGTTCAGGCTCAGCCAGTCGGCGGCGCCGCGTTTTTCAAGCCGAAGGGTTGTATACGTCGCCATGGCGCGCGTCTCCTCAGTGTGCAATTAGGATACCGCCGTCGATGGGGATAATGGCGCCGGTGATGTAGGCACTGGCGCGGGAGCTCAAGAACATCATCAGGCCGACGATATCCTCCGGCGTGCCCGGCCGATGCAACGGGATGCCGGCCAAGATCGAATCCTTGTACGTTTCCGAGAGCAAGAACTTGGTCATCTTGGATGGGAAGAGGCCGGGTGCGACGGCATTGCAGAGGATGTGCTTGGCCGCCAGTTCGTGCGCGAGGACGCGGGTGATCTGATGGATGGCCGCTTTGCTCGCCGTATACGAATAGGCCGTCAGGACGTCGGTCGTTGCGCCGTACACGCTGCCGATGTTGATGATGCGCGCCGGGTTCTCTCGTGACGCCGCAGCCTCCAACAGCGGAAGGAGACCTTGAGCCAACTCAAAGGGCGCCTGCACGTTGACGTGCATGACAGGCTCCCACGCCTTCGACGGGAACTCCCCGAAAGGGGCACCCCAGGTCGCACCGGCGTTATTGATCAGGACGTCCAGCGACGGGGTGTTGGACTTCATCCACGCGATGACCTCGTGTACGCCTTCGTTGGTCGCAAGGTCTGCGACGCAGCCCTCGGCGTCGGCACCGTGGGCACGCAGCGCGATCAGCGTTTCTTGCAGCGCATCGGCTTTGCGCGAGGTGATGAGCACGCGTGCGCCGGCTGCGGCATACCCTTCGGAGAGCATTCGGCCAATGCCTCCGACGCCGCCGGTGATCAGGACTGTCTTGCCGGCGACGGAGTACAAACGCTGCAGATCCATAGGAGCTCCCAAAGAGGCGCAGGGGCCATAGTTGACTGTGAATACGAAAATAAAACTATTGGTAGATTCTTGATACTGACAGTATACTCAAACCTCATAAACCGTCAGCCGGGATCGCAAGAAAACTGTCATGACTCGCCCCATCCCGCCCGTCGTTGCGAGCCGTTCAGGCATACCGCTCAAAGCTTCCTATGGACCGGACGATGTGCCGGAAAGCCTGCGTCAGCATGCGCACGCATTGCCAGGGGAAGCCCCGTTTCACCGAGGCGGCTTCCCGCAAGGGTATCGGACGAAGCCGTGGCGGATTTTTCAGTTGTCGGGCTTCGGTAAACCGGAAGACGAGAACGAGCGAATCAAGTTCCTACTCAAGCACGGCGAAACCGGGTTTTTGATGGAGCACGACCGTAACACGGCCGACCATCTTTACAACGTCGATCACCCCGACGTGCAGGCACGCCGTGAGGATGTGGGCCAGACGGGCGCCGTGATGCAGAGCGTCCGCGAAGTGGCGATCTGTCTCGATGGCATTCCGATTGAGAGCACCTACGGGCATGCCGGCGGTGCCGTGGTGCAACACGCGCCGTTCGCGTTGGCGGCCTATTGGACGGTTGCGCGTCGACGCGGCATCCCGTTAGAGCAGCTGGGAGGCACCGGTCAGAGCGATTTCTTTCTCACCTACTTAGGCTGTGTCACAAAGCAGCAGATTCCCACCGCTGCCGGCTTGCGTTTAAACGCGGACATCATCGAGTTCTGTAGTCGTCACGCACCCAAATGGGTGCCGGTCTCCATCGCCGGCTACAACGGTGGTGATACGGGACTTAACGCCTGGCAAGAGTTGGGCGCGGTGATCGCCAACGCGATCGAGTACCTCGACGAGGTCCAGCGTCGCGGCCATCTGGATATGGCGACGGCAGCCTATCGGGTGGGTGGCGTGAATTTCCGCACCACCATGGATTTCTTCGAAGACATCGCCAAGCTGCGCGCGGCTCGCAAGCTCTGGCACGACTTGCTGCGTGAGCGTTACGGTATTACCGACGAACGCGCTCTGCGCCTGCGCATCCATATCGTCACGGCCGGGTCGATGATGACCTACACACAGCCGTTCAACAACATCGTGCGCGGCACCATGATGGCCCTGTCCGCTGTGCTCGGTGGCACGCAGTCCTTGGGCGTGTCCGGTTACGATGAAGCGATTTCGATTCCGAGCGAGCACGCGCATCAGATGTCCGTGCGCATTCAGCAGATCCTGCAGCACGAGACGAATATCGGTGCGGTGACGGATCCGTTGGGCGGTTCTTATTACGTGGAAGCACTGACCGCTGAGATGGCGGAGCGCGCCAGCGGATTCGCGGCCGAGATCGCCGCCCATGGCGGTTTCTTGGCGACCTTGGATTCGGGTTGGTTGCATGCCCGTGCGCGTGACAATCAAGTCGCCTGGATGGCGGCCGAAGAAGAGGGCCGCCAGAAGGTGGTCGGCGTGACCGATTTTCGTGAGGACCACACA
Organism: Gammaproteobacteria bacterium; assembly: GCA_947455595.1. Lineage (GTDB taxonomy): Bacteria > Pseudomonadota > Gammaproteobacteria > Steroidobacterales > Steroidobacteraceae > CAIKZZ01. The sequence continues at coordinate 104,673 of CANGOP010000009.1, read as the reverse complement.
CCGTTCGAGGTGGATGGTTTTCCGGGTGTTAACGACGCCTACGACGTGGCGAAGGCTCGTCTCGATGACGTGCGTCGTGAGCGCCATGAGGCCGGTGCGCACGCAGCGCTCAAAGCGTTGGAGCGCGCTTGCCGCGGCACGGACAACATCATGCCGCGTATGCTCGATGCGCTCGAGGCGGAAGTGACTCTCGGTGAAATCGGTGACTTGTACCGCTCGGTGTGGGGCGATTGGCAGACTCCGGAGCTCGCGTGAACGATCCCAATCCTCGCCGCATCTTGCTGGCAAAAACCTCGTTAGACGGTCACTGGCGCGGCCTGTCGGTGGTCGCCCGCGCACTGCGTGATGGCGGCTTCCACGTGATCATGGGCGGCATGCTCACCGGTCAGGAAATCGTTCGAGCGGCCGTGGATGAAGACGTGGATCTCGTCGGTCTGAACGTCGGCGGTCACGTCGAGGTGGTCGTGCGCGTGATCGGCGAGTTGCGCTCGGCACGGCCCGACTTGCCGATATTCGCCGGTGGCGTGCTGCCGCCCTCGAGTTGCCGTCGCCTGGGTGAACTGGGTGTTGAAACCTATCCGCCCGGCTCGTCGCTCGAGGACATCGTGACGGCGGCGCGGCGATTGACCGGTCAGACGCTCGGCTGACGGCGTTCGCTCAGCATTTTTTCCAGCAAGACATCGCTGACGTCGGCCAGCGCGGACTGCCCATCGACCAGAGCCGCCATCGCACCCTTGACGTCGGGATCTTGCCACGCCCGGTCGAAACGCGTTGTCCAGGCCTGCTGGACCAGTGTGCGTACTGCCAGTCGATAGAACCGTTCGCGTCGAGTGAGTAGTTCACCAGACTGCATCTGATACGCCCGATGCGCTTCGATCGCCTCCCACAACTCGGTGATGCCCAGGCCCTCATGCGCTTGTGTCAAGACGATGGGGACGCGCCACGGACGCGGACCCCCTAACGTGAGCAAGCGCTCCAAGTCATGGCGTAATTCCGCCGTGCCGTCGCGCTCCGCTTTGTTGATGACGAACACATCGGCAATTTCCAGCAGACCGGCTTTGACCGATTGCACTTCATCACCCCAGCCGGGGTTGAGGACCACGACCGTGGTGGCCGCCGCTTCGACGATGTCGAGTTCGGACTGACCGACGCCGACGGTTTCAATGACGATATACGGCCAGCCGGCCGCATCCACTGCGCGAACGGCCAACGGCGTCGCTGCCGATAAGCCGCCACCGTGAGCGTCGGCCGTCATCGAGCGCACGAACACGCGCTCATCGGCCGTTGAACGCTCCATCCGCATGCGATCGCCGAGAATGGCGCCGTTCGTGAAGGGTGAGCGTGGGTCTAACGCCAGCACCGCCGTGCGCCGATCGTGGCGCACCGCATGCTCCAGCAGGGCGCCCACCAAGGTGGACTTACCGGCACCGGGCGCGCCGGTGATGCCGATGGTGTAGGCCCGCCCCGTGTGCGGCGCCAGCAGGCGATCGAATTCCGCCGAGTGGGCCGCATCACGCTCCAAGCGCGTGAGTGTGCGGGCCAAGGCGGCACGGTCGCCTGCGACAAGTCTTGCCGCAAGGTCAGCCGTGCCGCTGCTCATTGTTTACAGCGCGCGCCGCAGCAGGTCGATCAGCGCACTGCTGTCGGGAACTGCGCGGGGATTCGTGCCGCACCAGATGTCCTGGAATGTAAAGCCGGCCAGCGCCTCCAGATCGGTCTCCTTGAGACCGACTGCGGTGAGGCTGCGCGGCATCCCAAGGCTACGGATCAGACGATCGGCCAAGACACTCGCGGCCGTATCCGGTTCACCCAGCGCGGTGCTGATCAATTTCTGACGGTGACCGTTCACCGGCGCATTAAATTCCAGTGCAAACGGTGCCATCACGCAGGACGTGTAGCCGTGCGGCACATCAAACGAGCCGCCGAGTGCGTGACCGACGGCGTGGCTGATGCCCATCGGCAGGCCCGAGACAATCGCGACCATCGAGCACCAGGCCCCTTCCTGGCAGGCCTGACGCGCGGAGAGATCCTGCGCGTTGGCTTTTACGGCCGTGAGACCTTGCGAGAGCAGGCGCAGACCATTCATGGCCATGCCGTCCCAGTAATGGTTCGAGTTCAGCGAACCGATGGTCTCAAAGCAGTGATCCAGCGAGCGCACACCGGTGGAGAACCAGATCCACTCCGGGGTGTGGACCGTGACGGCCGGGTCAAGCACGATCGCGCGCGGCGTCATGGCGGGATGGAAATAAGCCTGCTTGACGTTGATCTTTTTGCAGGTCGCACCCGATAACGGGTTGAACTCGCCACCGGAGAGGGTCGTCGGCACGATGACGACCGGGATATCCGGGCCCTCGAAAGCGGGCAGGGTGACGGTGCGGTCAGCATTGACCACCACGTGATACGGTTCCATCGAGTCAGGGGTGCGTAGGCCATGCTTGAGGCACACCGCGAGGATCTTCGTGCAATCGGTCACGGATCCGCCGCCGAGCGAGATCAACAGGTCCGGCTTCAACGGTTCAGCCATCGCCATCGCAGCGCACACGTCTTCGCGCGGCACATGAGGACGCACACTGTCGAAGATCCCGACGAGGCGGTTGCCTAACGCAGCTTCGATCTTGGCGACCTCATCGGTCTTGTGCCGCAGCGTATGGCTGCAGACAAGAAAAATTCGCTGGGCGCCTTGCAGCGCGGCTTCTTCCGCCAACGCTTCGGCACACGGGCGGCCACTGTAAACTCGTTGGAGCGGTGTCAGGCCGATGGTCGTCTTGTACATGGCAATACCCCCTCATCGATCAGTTGTTAGAAGCGCAGGTCGACAGCGCTCAGATTGTACTGAGTATACCAATGGTGTACAAATACTTACTGTTGGGAAATAACCATTAATATCGGTATGTCCATGACTGTCGCCTCGCACACGGATCCCCGGGTACCGGCACGTGACCGGTGTGTCGTTCGCTATCTTATTGACCGTCACGAAGCGGAACGCGGCGATGATGTGTACGTCCTGTTTGATCAGGGTGTCCATTGGACCTATCGGCAGCTCGCGCAGAAAGTACGAAGGATCGCCGCAGGACTGCAGGCACTGGGCATTCGTCAGGGCGACCACGTGCTGGCCTGGCAGCCCAATACGCCGCAGATGCTGCTGACCTTTTACGCGATCAATTATCTCGGCGCCGTCTACGTACCCATCAACACTGCCTACCGCGGTCGGGTGCTCGAACACGTGATTGAGAACTCCGATGCTCGCGTTGCCGTGGTGCACGCGGATCTCGCCCCGAGATTGGTGGGGGCGCAACTCGCCGCTCTGAGCCATTTGGTGGTGGTGGGTGGCGTCGCGCCGGCGGAGGTGGGTTTGGCCTCGTCCACCTTTGAGAGCTTAAGTGAGGCTTCCGAGGCACCGTCGGCACTGGCGACGCCGATCGAGCCTTGGCACACACAATCAATCATCTACACATCGGGCACGACCGGCCCCTCCAAAGGGGTCCTGTCGTCCTACCTGCACATGTACACGAATCCAGGTCCCGAGTCGTGGTGGTTCGTGACGCGCGAGGATCGCTTCCTCGTCAATATGCCGATGTTTCATATCGGCGGGTTGGGGCTGTCCTTCTCCATGCTGGTGCGCGGCGGTTCGATCGTCCTGCCGGAGCGTTTCTCGACAGACCGTTTCTGGCCGATGGTGCGCGAGACCGGCGTCACGGCGGTATTCCTGCTTGGGGTGATGGCCACCTTCCTTCTGAAGAATCCGCCGTCGGACGATGATCGTAATCACCACGTCAAGAAATGCTTCATCGTGCCACTCAGTGAGGGCTCGGAAGAGTTCCATCGGCGCTTCGGTATCGATGTGTACACGATCTTCAACATGACGGAGATCTCCTCGCCGATTGTGTCGGAGCCGAACCCACCCATTCGGGGTACGTGCGGCAAGGTCCGTGCAGGGGTTGAGGTTCGCTTGGTCGATGACAATGATTGCGAAGTGCCGGTAGGTACTGTGGGTGAGATGATCATCCGCACCGATCGGCCGTGGGCCATGAACAGCGGCTACCACAAGAATGACGCGGCAACGGCCCGTGCGTGGCGCAATGGCTGGTTCCATACCGGCGATGCGTTTCGGCAGAACGAAGAGGGCTATTTTTTCTTCGTGGACCGTATCAAGGACGCTATTCGGCGCCGCGGTGAAAACATTTCGTCCTTCGAGGTGGAGGCCGAAGTCACGGCCTTCCCAGCCGTTCGCGAGTCAGCGGTCGTGGCCGTGCCGAGTGAGCTCGGCGAAGACGACGTGCTGGCCGTCGTAGCACCCGCGCCGGGTCATACGATTGATCCGGTCGAACTGATAGAGTTTTTACGTGGGCGTCTGGCCTACTTCATGATCCCGCGCTATATCCGCGTATTGCCTGAATTGCCCAAGACGCCGTCGTCCAAGGTGCTGAAGACCGAGTTACGCGCGCAAGGGGTGACGGCGGATACCTGGGATCGCGAAGCGGCCGGTATCGTGATCCGGCGCGACAAAATCGGTGGGTGACGCTCACCGAGCGGGCGTTCAGCCGTAGGAATGACGATGAGAACCAGTGAACTGAAAACCGAAGTCCAAGAGTTTAAGCGCCAACGCATTTTGGAGGAGGCGCGAGAGCTTTTTTATGCCCACGGCTATGAGGGCACGACGCTCGATGCCATCGCGGACGGGCTCAAAGTCACCAAGCCGTTTATTTATTCGTACTTTCGCAATAAGAGCGAGATATTAAGAGCGATCTGTGAAATCGGCATCCGCAGTTCACTGGTCGCTCTGGACGAGGCGATGGCGCGCAAGTTGCCGCCCCGCGAGAAGCTTCGAATCATCGTCGACAATGTGACGTCGATTATTTTGAAGAATCAGAAGTACATTGTGGTGTACGAGCGCGAAGAGAAGAATCTCGACGCAGAAGACGCCAAAGAGTTGATGAATCTGCGTCGCGAATTCGGCACGCGGCTTGCAACGTTGTTGCAGGCGGGCGCCGAGTCGGGTGATTTCGATGTCGCCGATCCGTTGCTGACGGCGGTCTCGATTGGTGGCCTTGTGACGTGGGTGGCGACCTGGTACCGGCCGTTGGGTCGATGGTCTCAGACGGAGATCACCATGCACATGATTCGTAACGTTGAGCGCATGGTGGCGCCCCGCGTTCCTAACTGAGGAATTTGCGATGACAAGTTCAGTGTTCCGCGAGAATCTTCTCGAGGGCCAGGTCGCGCTCGTGACGGGCGGCAGCTCCGGCATCAATCTCGGTATTGCCAAGCGCTTGCTCACCCAGGGTGCTCGGGTGGTGATTGTGGCGCGCGATGCGGAACGCCTGGCGCGTGCGCAGTCCGAGCTTGAACAGATTGCGCCGGGATGCGTTCTCGCGGAATCCGCCGACGTTCGGGATGGCGAGGCCATGGCCGGCGCCGCGCAGCGCGGCTTTGAGCGCTTTGGTGCCTACGCAATCGTGGTGGCCGGTGCGGCCGGCAACTTTTTGGGCCCCGCGGCAGAACTGTCGTCCAATGCCTTTGCTGCGGTCGTTGATATCGACCTGAAGGGCACCTTCCATACCTTCAAAGCGTGCTATCCACACTTGCAGAAGGGGGCTCGCTTGCTGGCGATCTCCGCACCGCAGGGCTCTTTGCCCATCGCCATGCAGGCGCATGCGTGCGCGGCGAAGGCCGGTATTGAAGCGTTAGTGCGAACGCTGGCTTTGGAGTGGGGTGGTGCGGACGGGTGTCGCGTCAACGCGCTCTCGCCGGGCCTCGTCGCGGGCACGTATGGCGCTGAGATTTTCACAAGGTCCATAGGTGTGGACGCGCTGGTGGGCGGACAGCCCGTGCCGCGTCTGGTCACGCTGGATGAAGTTGTGGACGCGGCGCTGTTTCTTCTGGGCCCGAGTGGTGACTACATCACGGGCCATACCCTGGCGATCGATGGTGGCTTGTCGCTACCGACGACGACGGGTGCCGCCATTGCGGCGGCAGCGGTCGCAGCGCTGAAAGCTGCGCGACGTTGATTCAACCGGATCGGTAGGAGCTGACATGACTGAGGCCTTCATTTACGACCACGTGCGGACGCCCCGTGGGCGAGGTCGCCCGGATGGCGCGCTGCACGAATTGCCGCCGGTCGCGCTGGCAACCCAAGCGCTGCAGGCGATTCAGGCGCGCAGCCAGTTGCAGACGGCGTGGGTTGACGACGTGATCTTGGGCTGCGTGTCGCCGATCGGCGATCAAGGTTCGGCGATCGGTCGGGTGGCGGCACTGAATGCCGGCTATGCCGACTCGGTTGCCGGGTACCAGTTGAACCGGTTTTGCGCTTCGGGGCTGGAGGCGGTCAACAGCGCGGCGGCGCAGATCATGGCCGGGCAGTCCGATGCGGTTGTGGCGGGTGGTGTAGAAAGCATGTCGCGGGTGCCGATTGGCTCGGACGGCGGTGCTTGGTACGGCGATCCGGCGGTCGCACGGGCGACCTACTTTGTGCCGCAAGGCGTCGGTGCGGACCTCATCGCCACGTTGCAGGGATACACCCGCGAAGACGTCGATCGGTTTGCGCTCGAAAGTCAGCGACGCGCGGCCGCTGCGGCGGCCGAGGCGCGAGCCGCTCGTTCCCTGGTGCCGGTCCGCGACGTCATGGGGGAGGTGCTCCTCGATCGGGACGAATATCCACGGCCGAATACGACGCTTGCGGATCTCGGAGCGTTAAAGCCGGCCTTTCGGGAAGCGGGTGAAGAAGGCGGCTTTGCGTCCGTTGCCCTGCACCGGTATCCGGGCGTTGAATCGATCCGCTACGTGCATACCGCAGGCAATTCGAGCGGCATTGTCGACGGGTCTGCAGCCATACTCATGGGTAATCGGGCATTCGGTCGTCGCGCGGGACTGACCCCGCGTGCGCGCATCCGGGCGTTCACCTCGATTGGCAGCGAACCGGCCATCATGTTGACGGGACCTGCGCTTGCAGCGCGTAAGGCGCTCAAGCGGGCCCGCATGGATTTCGCGGATATCGACTTGTTTGAAGTGAATGAAGCGTTTGCCGCAGTAGTCATGCGCTTTATGGATGACACCGGCGTCTCGCACGACAAGATCAATGTGAATGGCGGCGCGATTGCGCTCGGTCATCCGCTGGGTGCGACAGGTGCCATCATCTTGGGGACTGCCTTGGATGAATTGGAGCGACGTGGTCTTTCGACGGCGCTTGTCACGCTGTGTGTCGGTGCCGGCATGGGCACGGCCACCATCATTGAGCGAATTTAAGGTGGCTGCCATGTATACGACCTTGCGTGTTGAACGGACCGAAGCGGGCGTCGCGGTTATTCATATCGATGTTCCTGATCGTTCCATGAACGTGCTGACGCCGGCGTTGTTAAACGATCTGGACGCGGTGATCGCGGACGTCCGGACGGACGCTGCGATTTGCGGCCTCGTGGTGACCTCCGCTAAGTCGAGTTTCGTCGCCGGTGCGGACCTCAAGGAACTGTTGGCGCTCATGGAAGCGGGACTGACGCCGAAGCGTGGCTACGAGATGAGCCAGCACTTGAGCCTGCTGTTCCGTCGACTGGAGACGATGGGCAAGCCGGTCGCGGCGGCCATCAATGGCCTCGCACTGGGCGGCGGACTGGAGTTGGCGTTGGCCTGCCATCGTCGTTTCATCATCGACGACCCGAAAGCCGTCATTGGATTACCCGAGGTGAAGGTCGGTTTGTTGCCCGGTGCCGGTGGCACTCAGCGTGTCGTTCGCCTGATCGGCCTTGCGGCGGCGGCGAAGATGATCACGGACGGTGGGCAGCATGCCCCGGCAGCGGCCCTCAAAATGGGGCTCGTCCATGAAGTGGTCGCCCGCGACCAACTGCTGGCGAAGGCCTGTGCTTGGGTTGCGTCCGCAGGCGATACCCATGCGCCATGGGATGTGAAGGGCTTTCGTCTTCCAGGCGGGGCGAGTCTGACGCAGCCGGCGGTGTCGCAGACATTGTCGATTGGGACGGCGCTGATCACCAAGATGGTGGGACGTCGCTATCCGGCGCCTGGCGAGATTTTAAGCTGTTTGTATGAGGGCGCGACGGTCCCGTTTGATCTTTCGCTGCGGATCGAGTCGAAACACTTCGCACGCCTGTTGACCAATCCGGTGGCGCGCAATCTCGTCCGTTCGTTGTTCGTGACCAAAGGTGAACTCGACAAGTTGTCGCGGCGACCGGCCGGACTGCCCCCGAGCACCTTGCGACGAATCGGTGTGCTGGGCGCCGGCATGATGGGTGCGGGCATTGCGCACGTGGCCGCGGCTGCGGGACTGGAGGTGGTGTTGCTGGATGCCACTCAGCAGAACGCCGAGCGCGGCAAGGCGCATGCCCAGACATGGCTAGCCAAGGAGGTAGAGCGTGGGCGTCGCTCGGCTGACGCGGCTGAGAAGATTCTCGCGCGCATCCTGCCCACCACGGCTTACGCGGCCTTAAAGGATGTCGACCTCGTCATCGAAGCGGTATTCGAAGACCGAGCGATCAAGGCGGAGGTGACCGTGCAGGCGATGGCAGTGATGCCCAAGCGCGCCGTTTTCGCGAGCAACACTTCGACGTTGCCGATTACGGGATTAGCGACTGCCTTCGCGCGTCCCAAGCAATTCATCGGCATTCACTTCTTTTCACCCGCCGAGAAAATGCCGTTGGTGGAAGTTATTTTGGGTAAGAAAACGAGCGATGCGACGCTCGCTGTGGCGTTGGATCTGTGTGCCGTGTTGCGCAAGACACCGATCGTGGTGCACGACAGTCGCGGGTTCTATACCACGCGCGTATTCGGGGCCTACTGCCAGGAAGGACAGGTCATGCTGCTCGAGGGCGTCGCGCCGGCCCTGATCGAGAACGCCGGTCGCTTTGCCGGCATGCCCGTGGGGCCTTTGGCGGTCACGGATGAAGTGTCCTTGCAGTTGCAGTATCACGTGGCCCGTCAGACGCAGGCGGACCTCGGTGATCGCTATGTCCCGTCCCCGGCCGACCCCGTGTTGCGCCGCATGGTGGAGGAGCACAAGCGCCTCGGCCGCAAGAGCGGTGGCGGCTTCTACGATTACCCGGCCGATGCGCCTAAACACCTTTGGCCGGGCTTGGCGAGTGAATTTCCGGTCAAGGCAGAGCAGCCGAGCCTAGAAGACGTGCAAAACCGTCTGCTCTACATCCAAGCCCTGGAGGCAGCGCGCGCCTTTGAGGAAGGCGTGGTGACCACGCCGGGCGAAGCGGATATCGGGTCGATCTTTGGCATCGGCTTCCCGGCGTGGACCGGTGGCGCGCTGTCCTTTATCGATACCGTCGGGATCGCCCCGTTCGTGGCGGAATGTGAGCGGCTGGCACGCCATTACGGCAAGCGGTTCAAGCCGTCGCGGTGGCTCAAGGCACGCGCAGCCGCCGGGCAGTCTTTTTACGGCCCAGCCCCTTCGGCGAGCGGCCAATCAACGGGAATCTCATCATGCTGACGCGAACCATCTTTGATCCTGAACACGTGCTCTTTCGCGAAAGCGCCGCGCGTTATTTTCAAGAGCGCGTGGCGCCGCAGTCTGCGCGATGGCGCGAACAGGGCTACTGTGATCGGGAGGCGTATCGGGAGGCCGGGGAGCAGGGCTATCTGCTGATGTGGGCAGATGAAGCCTATGGCGGAGCCGGTGTTCAGGACTTCCGATACGAGCAGATTCTGATTGAGGAGAACATGCGCCACGGCGAACCGAGTTTGTTTCTCACCTTACATTCTCGTTTGGTCGCGCCCTATATCGGTGGCTTGGGTACCGAGGATCAAAAACGTCGTTTCCTGCCGCCTGCGGTGAGTGGCGATAAGATCTTCGGCGTCGCCATGACGGAACCGTCGGCCGGCAGTGATTTGGCTGGCATACGAACCCATGCCGAGGAGCACGAGGATCATTGGCTCCTGAACGGTTCCAAAACCTATATCTCCAATGGCCAGATCGGTGACGTCTTTGTCGTCGCCGCACGCACGGTGCCCAATAGCAGTCACGGACTCGGGCTTTTTATTGTCGAGCGCGGCATGGATGGCTTCGAGCGCGGCCGACGCCTCAAGAAGATCGGCATGCACGCCCAAGACACCTCCGAGTTGTACTTCAACAACGTGAAGGTTCCCAAGGCCAACGTGTTGGGCGATCCAACGAAGGGCTTTAAAGCCTTGGCGCATTTTTTGGCGGAAGAACGTCTGATCAGCATGGTGCAATACACCGCAGCGGCCCAGTCGGCTTGGGATCTGACGCTGGCGTTCGTCAAAGAGCGTCGTGCCTTTGGTAAGCCCATTGGCGCCTTTCAGAACACGCGTTTCAAGATGGCCGAGATGCGCACCCAATTGGATGTCGCCCAAGCTTTCGTGGATCACTGCGTCATGCAGCACGTCGAAGGCAAACTCACGGCGGAGTTATCTGCCCAAGGCAAATTGTTCTGCAGTGAGCTCGAGGGGCGGGTGACCGACGAGTGCCTACAGTTACACGGTGGCGCCGGCTATATGGATGAATACCGGATCAGTCGGTATTACACCGATGCGCGCATTTCAAGAATCTATGCGGGCACGTCGGAGATCATGAAAGAAATCATTGCGCGCAGCATTGGGCTTGACGACCGCAAGATGGTGTGACGTTCAGTTGAATCGAGCCGGCCGCTTTTCAGCAAAAGCGGCCAAGCCTTCTTGGTGGTTGGCGGTGTTGGCTAGCGCCTCTTGTAGTTCGGCTTCCCGCGCGAGACCTGCCTGCAGGGTGGCGAGGTCAATCTTGAACAGTTGCTTGGTGGCAGCGAGCGCCTCCCGCGGGGCGCTCGCTAAGCGCGCCGCCAAGGCCAGCGCTTGGGGCAGCAGGTCGGCGTCCGCCGTGACCTGAAAGGCAGCGCCCGCCCGTTCCGCGTCTTGGGCGGTCAGCGGGGTGCCGGTGTAGGCCAGTGCTTGGGCTCGTTGCGCACCGATCAATTGCGGCAGGAGCACCGAGACCCCCATGTCCGGTACGAGCCCAAGTTTCGGTACGAACACTTGCACCATCGAGGCCGATTCGGCCATCAACAGAAAATCCGCCGTGAGCGCAAGCCCGACGCCACCACCGGCCGCCAATCCGTTCTGCGCAACGATTACCGGCTTGGGCAGGCGGACCCAGGCCTCGACGATCGGATTGAAGACGGTCTCCAGCAGAAACCGGACGGCCGCACCCCGCGTCGACCCGACCAACGGCAGGGCCCCGGGGCTCAGGTCAGCGCCGGAGCAAAATGCCCGGCCGATGCCTGTGAGGACGACGGCGCGAACACCATCATCGTCGGCCAGTTCGCCCGCCATGCGGGTTAATTCGCTCGCCAGCGCATGGTCGAGTGCGTTGAGGCATTGGGGCCGATTCAGGCTGACAAGGGCCACGGCGCCGTGTCGTTCGATCAATAAGACGGGGGGTGTCATGGGCGTAGCCTTGGGTGCATGCAGTAGCCGCGTTGCCCGGATGGCAGCGGGCAACGGGGGTGCGTGGGGTGGGTTGTGACTCCAGACAGTTTCACGGGTGCCGGCGGGTACTGTCGCTGCAATAGACACGGCAGATGGCATGCGCCAATTGACCGGCGGCAGTCGCGAACGCTCGCCCGGCAGGATCAGGTTGCGCTGTGTTGGGATCAACGCCCTCGGTGGCAATCCCATTATCCCAGCGACTGGCGAGGAGGATGGCGAGGGCATGCTCTCGACCGCGCGCAAGGCCGAGTTCCGCTGAAATCGTCCAGACGGGGGTGAAGGGCAACCGATAACTGCCAGGCAATCCAAAGGGTTTGTCGGCGTAGGCATATCGGTAAGCCGCGGAATGGAGCCAATCGTAGGTGGCGACGAACCGCAGGTCCGTCTCGGCGATGAAGCCTAAACTCGGTAAGGTCATGAGCGAGCCGGGCGGGATATCCGTTTCCGCGTAGTCCGTTCCATCGGTTGCCGCGGCGAAACGTCGTGCCTCGGGTGGACCTGTCAGCGTGTGCCTGAAGATCGCTGCCCGCAATCGGTCCGCCCGTTGCGCCGTGCGACTGGCTTCCTCGCTCTCACCGAGTTTTCCAAACAGAGACGCCAGATCCGTCAGGGCGCGCCAAACCAGGACATTGTCGTAGGTGATAAACGGCCGTTTCTGATACTCGTCCTGCGCGTCTTGCATCGACTCGTAAAGGCCCGTCCTGGGATCTAGGCGCGTCAACAGGCGACTCACCAGATCGCCGATCGCCGCTCGCTGTTCCCGCGCGAAGCTGACGTCTCCCGTGGTGCGGACGTACTGCGTTACGGCCACCAACGGAGCCGCCGCCTCGTCGAGCTGAAAGCCATCCTCCAGCACCGTGCCGTCGATGAAGCGGCTGTGGGTGCCGGTATTGCGGCGCTGCACTGTCAAGGCGTAGGTGAGGGCCTCTCGCGCGAAGCTGGGGTCGGCATCCAACAAGCCGGGGAAGCTCCAGAGCATCGCGTCGCGGTCCCAATAGGCGGCGGACACGTAATAGCGCGGACTGCGCGAGGTCACGCCCACCAGCTGCTCAGTGTCTAAGGTGCGGCCCCAAGCATAGAGGCGAGTAAACAGAAAATTCCGGTTCATGAGGGCGTCCAGATCCTCCCGGCCCGTGGCGCGACTGCGGGCTCGGCACCACGCCATCGTCCGGTCGATGAGCGTGTCGCTGCCCAATCGATCCAGCGCTTCGCGCAGGGCGCGCCCCGCGTGCGCGGCACTGAATTCCTCATTGCCGACCGACAAGACAAAATCAGCTTCCAGGTGGGCGCCCGGGACGAGTAGTTGCGCCTGCGTCGCGTCCGCTTCCGGCGAGGGCGAGGCTGGCGGGAGCCCGATGACACCGCTCGAGCCCGGGTGAATGATCGCCCAACTGAAACGCGTGTCGTCCGTCACAAAGCTGTAGGCCTCGCCTGGCGAGACCCAGGGCGCCGGTCCCACACGCCGCTCGCCGCGCAGTGAGACGGGCACGTAGGTGACCCGCCGCAAGGCGCCGAATGAGCTCCTGACTCCCAGGAGCACGGTCGCCGGGACGGCCCGATGATTGGTTGCCGTCAGGCGCAGAAACGCGCCGCGGAATCCATCTGGCGCGCAGTAGGTAAGGGTGTATTCGATCCCATCGATCGTTTGCGTGGCCTGCGGGATCCACTCCGCCAGCAACTGCCAAGCCGGATCGTGCAGAACAACGGTATGCCCGTCGACGGCAAAATGCGGCTCCACCGCAGCGCGATTGCCATCTCCGCGGACCTCCAAAAGCCCACGGTCGCGCCACGATAAGACGTTGAAACTCAGTAGTGCGCCGTCGGATGCACGAATGTCCGGCAGAGCCAGCCACTCATTGCCGGTTGCCAGCGCATCACCCATCGCCGGGTGCAACGCCGTGGCCGCTGCAGTGAATCCGATGAATGGCAGAGCGCAGCGCAATGCGAAGAGAAGGATGCGTAGGGCAGCAGTCATGGGACGGTCCAAAACATGGCGGCTGACCTGCCGCCCGAGTGACTGTAAAGGTCACTCGCAACCCGAACAAGCGCAACACCTTATTCGGTGGATTAGGTGATGACGAAGATGCGCGGGCCTGCGACCGCGCGGACCAAAAGTGCGATGGGGAGGGGCCCGTTTTGCGACGGACTTAACAAGAATGCTCCAGCCGAAGAGACGTGTGTCACAGAACTCAAGACGTCGCAGCGGACGCCTGAACGACTTGGGTAAGGTTGCAACATAACGTGCGTTTTAGAGGCGAATCTATGCAGTTGCCTGTCTCCAAGTCCGTCCTCGCGGCCCTTGCGATAGGTGCTGGCGTTTGCTCCGTCGTGCTGGCGAATGACTACGGTTCCAACACGCCGTATGCGTTGCCGGTCTCAGCGCAGCCCGACCACGCGACCGTGGCCAACATGGTGTTTCAAGCCAAGCACGGCACGTTGGCGGCGGTCGGTAATTCGATTGTCTACAATATCGGCACGCAAGTGAACTGTACGCTGGCGCCGGTGGCATCCGGCAACTCCAGTAGCCAAAACGGCGCGCTCAACTCGCCGAATATCAACGGCCAGACGGGTAATGCCAGTGGTAACACCAGTACCTCTCAGTCCAGCACGGTGACCGGTAGCGATACCGGTACGCAGCCGCTCAATTCACCGTCGACATCCCAGACGAACAGCGGAACGGTGGCCAGTAACGTCAGCGGCACCACAACCGTCACCAACGGGACCGGCACGGCCACGAATCAACAGACCGCAACACAGACCAACACCGCCCAGGTGACTGCACAGGTGAATAACTCCACCGCGTGCAGTGGCGTGACCGCCCGTTGACCCTTGGCTGAAGAAGTTTTTGAGATCACTATGAAGACTCGATCGAATGCTCAGCGATGGTTAATCCGAACAGCGGTCTTGCTGGTCGCTGCGGCCAGTAGCGGTTGTTCCTTTGCGCCGTGGCTGAATCGCACCGCCATTGCCAAGCCGGTCGTCCTGGTGGCCGGCCCGCCCGTCGGCCCTAACCACACGCCGCTGGACGGTGTGCTCGATTGCTTCTCGGAGCAGCTGGCCAGCAGCGGGTCGCCGCATCTTCGGGTAGCCGTGGGCGATGTCAAGGATTACACCGCGAAATACAGTATCAATGAGGGTAACGCCATCTCCCAGGGCGGCGCGCTCATGGTGTACTCGGCATTGGGTCGATTCCACGACTCGATCGATCTAATTGAGCGCTACGATACCCAGATTGCTGAAAAGGAATTGGGCTATACCGATCGTCGCCAGCTCGGTGACGGCAGTTTGCACCATTCGGGTGGACCGCAAGATCCAACAGTGCCGTGGATTCCCTACTACGGCGGCTCCATTCTGAAGTCCGACTACTACATCGTCGGCGGCATCACCGAGCTCAACTACAACATTCACTCGGGTGGCGCCATTGCAGAGGTGAGCCAGATCGGTCCCAACGTGAGCGTCTATCGCTCTGGCGTTGCGATTGATCTGCGCATTGTCGATACCTCGACGCTGAAGGTGGTTAAGACGGTCAGTATCAGCAAGCAGATCGTTGGCTACCAGGTGGCAGCGAACGTCTTCAAGTTCTTTGGCAGCGACCTTTGGAACCTCAATGTCGGCGAAAAGAGTCAGGAGCCGATGCAGTTAGGTGTCCGAACGGCCCTGCAGGAAGGGGTCATCGAGCTCTTGGCAGCGGTCACCCATCAGGATCTGTCGAGCTGCGTCGACAAATCACAGTATTGGAAGTTTTCGTCGCAGCCATCGGCACCGAAGGCGGCAGCAACGAAAGCGGCGGAAGCGCCTATTCTGAAGCCTGCGCCACCGGAGGCCGTTGCAGCGCCGGTGCGCCCAGTTGACGTGGCGCGCGTGGCGCCGGCCGCGCCTGCCCGTGAGGCGGTGGTGTCGCCAGTAGATGTCGCGCCGGCGCCGACGAATATGATGATTGTGGGTCAGTTTGGTAACAGCGCCAGTGCAGATATCGAGATTCCCTTCGATATTACTGTCGGCGAGTTGTCCTCCGCCGGGCGTCAGTCCTTGCAGCGCGTGGTCGAGTCGCAGAAACGCGAGCGCGTGACGGTCACACTGGTCGCACGGGTCGCGGAAAACATCACCCCAGCACAGCGTCGGTCGCTGGCCGAGCAGCGTGCGAGTGCGGTCAAGGCAGCCCTGGATGCGGAGGGCGTTTCCACGGCACGGGTGTCGGTAACTTGGCTGCCAGACCCGTCCGATTCGGGGATGGTGGCAGACGGTCCCGGAATGCAGGTGGTGGGTCGTTTGACGGTCGAACGCGCCCCTGTGACCTTGCCGAATCGCGGCAAGTAACCCGACGATTGATTGATCGACTTTTAAGGACACTCTGATGAGCTGGAAAGCCCTTGCTGCAGGATTGCTCTGTACGTTGTCATGTGCACCGGTGCTGGCGCAGGACTCGACGGCGTTGGCGTCGATCGACTGGCAACCGCAGTGCACGAGTAAGGGTCGCCATGCGCCCATGCAGTGCAGCGCTCAGGCTGTGCAGGTATTGCCGTCGACTAAATTGACGGCCACGCTGGTACTGTCGATCCAAGACAATGGCGCCGATCTGAATGCTGTGTTGCCGTTGGGGTTGAATTTGCCGGAGGGCATCACCTACTCAGTCGATCGCGGCCCCGAATCACCGATGTCGTTGCGGACCTGTTTGCCACAGGGGTGCGTGTTGGTCACCCATTTGACGAGCGCAGCGCTGACGAAATTGAAGTCCGCGACGGTGTTTAGTCTCTCCGCGCACGTGGGCGGGCAGTTGGTGAAATTTGATTTTCCAATGGAGAAATTCGCGGGCGTCTTCGAGCAGATTCGCTGATCTCGAATTCGCTAAAGCGACAAGTTCAATCGACGGCCGCTTCGTTCCACGAGGCGGCCGTTTTGTTTTCCGGCATTGGCTGCTGGGAAAAGAAATAACGCACCTTGCGTGAGGGCACGTTAGCGGTCCAACGATCTGCACGGCCGACAGGTCGCGTATTGGATCTTTTCTGAAGACCGTACACAGATCGATCTTCTTTGGACGTCATTTCCGACTTCCGTCCAACAATATTGTTTTCAATCGTTTTGCACGCTAATCGAGTCGAATCCATGAGGTAGGGTTTCACCTCTCGGGTTTAACCAGAAAAAAAACGGGGAAAAAATAGAACTGCGGTGCTTTTTTAGACCGTTCCGGAGCGAATTTTAGGGCCATGGACGCATCGGGGTTACCCGCACGTAACCCTACCCGCAAACCCTACCTTCCTGAGGTATCAACCAACTGCAAGCCTGCTTTTCACTTCTGCAGGATCCGTTCCCATAGGCCGGAGCCGAAACTCCGACCATGGTTGAACAGAACTTCTGCAGAAATCGACATGAGGCATGGTTCACTTATGAGTAAGGTCAGTCGTTTGAGTGTTGGACGCACGTTGGGTTTGGCCGCAGCCGTCAATCTCATTTTGAGCGCCGCAGCGCTAGCCCAGTCGATGCCGACGTCCGGCGTCGTCATTGATCCGACCTCCGGAACGCCGGTGACCTATGACGGGTCAGCGACGCCGCCGTCGGCTTCTGTGTTGTCTTCTCAGGTCAATATCGGTGGCACGGCCGCTGCGGTCATCAGTTCCACGGGTTGGGCGCCGTTCTCGGGCGTCCCCTTTGCTGACGTCCTGGCGTTGGCCGCGACCCCGACCGACAGTGCTGCGGTGGGTGGCACCTCGGTGGTGGCGTCAGCTTCCATGAACCAGCAGGGTGCGCTGATCGATGCCAGCAGTGGCGCGAGCGCAGGCACCGGACTCGGCTATGCCAACTACCAGGCCATCACGGCGGACGGTAGCTATGCAACCTTGCAGGCCAGTGTTGGCTCGCAGGGCGCGCCGGTGATTCTGTTGGCCTCTAATCCGTCTGCGAGCCCGGTGGCCGGTGAATTGTCGGTCCAGGGTAATGCGGTGGGTTCCATCGCGCGTGGCAACACCACCACGGTATCGGCCGGCGGCCGTACGGTGAATGGCATCACGATCACTGGGTCGCCGACCGTCGGCGCTGCGCCGGAAGCGGGTACGACCTCTGCACAGGCGGAGTTGGGTAACTTGAACGGCAGCGTCGGCTCTGCGGCGGCCCAGGGTGGCGTTGCCATCGCGGGCTTGCAGGTCTTCTCGTCTGTTGCGTCGGACGGCGGTGTGATTGCGTCCCAATTGGGCGTCGGCATCCCCGGCGTCTATGTGGATCCGTCGATGGGCGGCGTCGTCGCCTCAACCGATGCTCAGTTCGCGGCGACCACGCCGTTGTCGTACGCGGCTGCCCCGGTGGTGGTTGCTGACAACACGGCCTCGGCTCAGTTCCAAGGTAACCAGGCCCAGTACGCCTACGCCCCGAATGCCGGCGCGGTTCTGCAGTCGTCGGTCGCCATTGCCGCGAATCAGACGTTTGTGGGTACGGCGGATAGCGGCTTGCCGGGCGGCTACATTGCGCAGGTCAGCGCACAGTTTGATGCCAACGCGGGTGGCAAGGATCAATTCGGCGCTCTGATCGACGCCTCTGCGCCGGTGTCGGGTCTCAACCTGACGGTTGCGGGTAATACCGCGACCGCGCAGGCCACCGCAAACACGCTGGCCGTTTCGGTCGGTTCACAGAATGCACCGGCTTCGCTGTTCGGTTCAGGCGTCAGCGCCCCGAACCTCGGCGTTGCTGCCGATGGCGGTGCCGTCGGCGGCTTGCAGTACGACACCAACAGCGGTGTCGCCGTCGTGGAAGCGTCGCAGACGCTGCTGTCAGCCTCGATCGTTGCAAACAATGAGTCGTCGTCCTTCTCGGCCACTGCGAACTTGAATGGTCGTCTGACGGATGGCATCAACGTCAATCCCGGTCAGGTTGACCTGACGGGTTCGACGCTGATGGTGTCTGGTAACAGCGCCACGGCGGCCGCGCAGGGCAACGCCTTGCAGGTGTCGGCGAATGTCGCTGGGACGGGTAACTCGCTCGGCCTCGCAACGCTGACCAGCCAGGACATCGCCAACAGTGCGGTGATCGCGCAAGTCATCAACGCGACCTTCGACGTCTCCGCGTCCGGTACCGTGGATGCCTCTGCCGGCACGCCGGTCGATGGCTTGAGTCAGATCGGTACGGTGGCGGGTGCCGGCACAACGTTCAGCGTCAATGCGAACTCGGTTGGCGCATCGGCCGTCGGTAACAGCGTGTCCGAAACCGTTCTCGCAACGGCTCCGACCGGTTCGGCGAACGTCTCGACGACGGTTGTCCAGAATTCCGGCGGCGATTCGTCGACGGCCAACTCCTTGGCCGGTGGCGGCATCAACACGGCGGCTCCGGTGACGGTGGCCGCGTTCGTTTACGACCCGACCTTCCGCGCGGTTGGCATGGCAGGCGATGGCTCACCATCTTTCGCGGTGACGAACAACACGGTGAGCGCGAACGCGGTCACCAATCAGGGTTCGCTGATGGTTGCCTCCGGTTCGGGTGTGGCGGCGGTTACGCCAGGCCCCCTCGGTTTCAACGCCGTGCTGAGTCAAGGCAGCGTCGGCGGTACCACCGAGTCGGTGGTGTCGGCGCAGTTCCTGGCGGCAGCGGACGAGGTGCCGTCCTCGGTAACCGGTCTGCTGGGCACGGGCATGGCATCGGTCCTGGGTAACAGTGTCGTGGCGAGCGCGACGGTCAACCAGGGCAACATCGGCGTCGGCTCGCCGGGTGTCGCCGGCAACATGCTCTCGGGCGTTCTCTTGCAGAATTCGACGGCAGACACGGTCTTAGCCTCCGTCGTGACAACAGATCCATCGGCGTCTGGCAGCCTCCTCATCGCTTCCGGCGGAGCGAGCGCGGCAGTGGCGGGTAACTCCGTCGCCGCGCAGGCCGTGGGCAACCAGGCCACGCTCGTCACGACCTACGGTCTCGCGGCCGATTCGGCGCTCGGCACGCCGACGGCTTACAACACGGTGATGCAGGGGGCCGACCAGTTGAACGCCTCGGCAACGATCAATGCGCCGATCGGCGGATTGGCCACGAGCCAGACCGGCACCACGAGCATCGATTCCAACCAGATGAATGCCGTGGTGCAGGGCAACGCCGCGACGGTGTATGCCGCCATCGGCACTCTGGTGAATGGATCCACCGTGACGAATGATCTGACGCAGACGCTGACCAACAGCGTGCTGAGCGCTCAGGTGCAGACGTCGTTGAGCGCGACCAGCGCCGTGCCGGATGAGTCCGGACTCATTCCGGGCAACGCGACGGCTGCAGACAACCTGTTCCAGGCCATGGTCTTCGGTAACAACGCGGTCAGCCAGGCATCGCTCGGCACCCGTGCGAACCCGGGTGGCAATGTCACCGGTACCTGGGTCCAGACGGAGTCGGGCACGGCGATCAGCGCCGTGGTCGGCACGCCGGTGGGCATGGGTCCTGCGCCGTCTGAGACCAGCATCGAGACCAACGGCTCCTACGCCTCCATTCTGGGTAACCAGATGTCGGCGCAAGCGGTCGGCAATAACATGTCAGGGATCGCGAACTTCGGCTTCTTGCAGCAGTCTGCTGACGCCGGCAGTGTGGCCGCCACGGTTGCGGCTGTCTCGATGGATGCCGAAGGCCTCGCCACGGCGACGGTGTCGGGTAATCGCGCCTCGTCGGCTGCGATCGCCAACAGCGCTGCCGCGGCGGTTGCGCTGGCCGGTCCGATCACCGTGCAGGCCTCCACGACGATTGCACAGTCGTCCTCGGATGTCGTGACGGCAACGACCGGGTCCTCCGCACAGGGCGTGAACTTCTCTGCCGAGGGCGATGTCTCGAGCGTCTCCGGGAACACGGCCGTCGCCGCCGCTCGCGGTGATGTGGCCAATCTCACGCTGCAGACGTCCGGCATCATCGGCGTCGACCAGTCGCTCGCGATCTCCCAGGCGAATAGCGGTACCGTTCTGGCAGCGGCCGACGACGTCCTCTTCTCGGCCTTGGGTGGTAGCAGCGCCAACGTGCTGGGCAATACGATGAGCACGAACGCGATTGGCAACCTGGCCTCTTCGGGTGCCTCGCTGAGCTCGGCCACCGACGGTGCGACCCTCGTGCTCAGCCTGGATCAGCAGCAGCTGGAAGGCAGTGTTGTGGGGGCGTTGGTGGGATTGGGTTCGACGAGCATCGGTATGCAGGCCGTTGATCTGGCGTCGAGCACGGTTCTGGGTAACAACGTCAGCGCGATTGCGGCTGCGAACGCCTACAGCGGCGCCTCGGCCCTCGGCAATCTGAATAACGCGGCTGCGTACTTCGGATCGCCGGAGACGCCGCTCGCGCAGCTCGCCAGTGGTGAAGTCACCGCGTTGGTCGACTGGTCAACGACCGGTTCGTCCCTCTTCGGTAGCAACTCGCAGGGCGCCAGCGTCGTCGCCAATAACAGCGTCAACGCGTCGGCCTACCTCAACTCGATGGTGACGACCGTCCAGTCCGCAGGCCTGGTGGCCTCGTCGTCGATCGGCATCTCGACCGCCCAGTCGGTGTCCAGCACGGCGGCGGCAACGGCGCAGGTGGGTGAGATGGGTGTGCAGCCCATGATCGCCTCGGCCAATGGCAACTCGGCGCTCGTGGCGGGCAACGTTGCCACGGCGACGGCGCTGGGCAACATGGCGCAGAACGGCGTAACGGTCGGTGCGCTCGGCCAGGCAACGGGCGTGTCGGTCAACGTCTCGCAAGCGAATGACGGTCTGCAGTCGGCGGGTGTCTATGGTGCCTTCCAGTCGATCGGCAACCAGGCTGTCCTGACGGGCAACGCGCTGAATGCCGCCGCGCAAGCCAACATGGCGTCGAACTCGATCACGATGTACGGCCCGCTGAACGGCGGCAGTGCGAACATTGCGATGAACCAGACGATGACCGGCGGCGTCTCGGCGACCGTGGGCGGCACGTTGAACGCGCAGGGCTTAGGTGGCACGGTCGTGGCGGGCAACTCCATGACGGCCAGCGCGATTGGCAACCAGGCGAACAACAGCATCACCGGCGCCTCCGGGTATGGTGTGGGTTCGATTGGTATCAACACCGCGCAGGTGGCCACCGGTTCGATCGTGGCGAGCGTGTCGGGTTCGGTGCAGAGCATGCCAGGCTTCGGCGCAGCGACGGTGGTCGGTACCACCCTCGGCGCGACGGCGGCCGGCAACGTTTCGATCAGTGTGATCACGCACTAATCGTCAACGGCTCGGAAGCTGACGCTTCCAAAAGGAAGGCCCGCCGGTTCACCCCCGGCGGGCCTTTTGCATGTCAGCCGGCCCCCGGTCGGCGGGCGGAGGCGGGGCGCAGCAGCGGTACAGGACGCCAGCATCCGCGCGCTGCCCATCGCTAGATGTCGGTTAAATGAAAAAAATGCGCGTCACTCCGGGGGGGTATTACGCGCCGCTCCGAGGGGGTTCCGGCGACTCCGGGCGCGTTGGGTGGCCAAGAATGCTGTATGTCTCCAACATGACGGCACGCATCTGATGTGTCAGAAATATGAAGGCCGTCTCAGAATAATTAGAAAAAAGAGCGACTTGGTTTGTCGCATCCAGTCGGAACGCGTGGTTGAGACTGTCCGGTACGCGATCCGTTCGTCCGTTCACGGCGGCCGTAGCGGCGGGTTGCCGGACGGGTTGTCGCACCGGTGGCTGCCGTCGGTCCTGTCTGCCGCATGCGCGGCTCCCGCCGCACTCAGGCGAGCCTTCATCAAAATGAAACATATCGAACGAATACTACGCGCACTTCTCGGGTGCCCGGCGTGCGGACACCCGACACTTTAGGTGCACGTTCGGGCGGGCAGGTGCTCGTCCCAAAGGCTCCGGAGGGCCATTTGATGACCAAGTTCAATCGTTTTATGGTGCGGGGTGCTGTCGCGCTTGCGCTCGGTATCGCGTTGCCTCTGTCGGCTCAGGCCGCTGGCTCGAAGGAAAAGGAACAGCTGAAGGCACAGCAGACCGAGATCGCGTCGGTGCGTGATCAGGTGCAGGCCTTGGTGGATCGCTTGAACAAGCTCGAAGCGTCCAATGCCCAGCTGCAGCAGTCGAATGCGCAGCTTCAGCAGGCCAATGCGCAGTTGCAGGAGCAGAACGCGGCATTTAAGGCGCAGGACGAGAAGTTTGAGAAGGCCATCACGACCGCCGAGAAGGCGCGTGACGACCAGAGCGATGCGCTCGCGAAGACGGCCGTCAAGGTGGCGGCTGCGGATTGGGCTGGCAAGATCAAGATGTCGGGCGACTTCCGCTACCGCAATGAGTCGATTCAGCGCGACGTGAAGACCGACCAGGTCCGTGACCGTATCCGCGCACGTTTTGGCTTCGGCGCGAAGATCAATGACCAGTTGTCGGTGGATCTGCGCTTGGCGACGGGCGGCGATGACCCGCGCTCGCCGAACCAGACGATTGGTGCCTCGGGCACCGGCATGGCGCGTCGCACGATCGGCCTCGATCAGTACTACGCCACCTGGAAACCGCTGACGGGCACCTCGGTGGTCTTAGGCCGCCAGCCGTACCCCTGGTTCCGTCCGGGTCAGAGCGTGCTGAACGATGGCGACATCAATCCGGAAGGCGTGTCGGTGACCTACCGCAACGGCGACTTCTTCGGCAGCGGCTTTGGCATTTGGCTGTCTGAAATCGCGACGGCGGCGATCAACCCCGTCACGGGCGCACAGACGGCGGCCCTGAGCAAGCAGGGTAACGGCGCGAACTTCAACGGTGCGCAGGTCGGCTATCGCTTCCACCTCGGTGACGTCACCACGCTGACGGCCGCGGCGATGTACACGAATTGCGGCGGCTGCAAGGGCCACCAGCCGTACTGGGTCTCCCAGGGTTCGGCGGCGACGACCGCGCAGATTGGTGCGTCGGCGAACGGAAACAGTGTGGATGCCAACGGCAACTTGCTGTATCAGTTCCAGACGACCGAAGGCAGCCTCGAGTTGAACACCAAGTTGTTCGATTACCTGCCGTTCCAGGTGTTTGCTAACTACGCCCACAACAGCGGCGCGTCGAATGGTCAGGATACGGCCTACACGGGCGGTTTCCAGATCGGCAAGGCGTCGGACAAGGGCAAGTGGGAAGCCGGCTACGCGTACGAGCGGTTGGAGCGCGACGCGTACTTCGGTCAGTTCGTCGATTCCGACTTCGCGGGCGGCGTGACGAATGGCAAGGGGCACATCTTCCGGATCGGCTACTCGCCGCTCAAGAACTGGACCTTGAACGCAACCTACTTCTTGAACAACCTCAACATCAACGGCACCGCCGACCCCGTCAAGTCACCGCATGACGAGTCGTACAAGCGTCTGCAGTTGGACTTCATCCTGAAGTACTGATCGACCGAGGATCGTGCTGAGATCCGAAACGGGGCCTACGGGCCCCGTTTTTTTTGACGGCCACCGCCTGCGCGGCGTGTGAGGTGCCGCTTAGTGAGCGATGCTCGTCACGGCATCCGCGACCGTGGTCGCATGCGAGACGTAGCCCAGCAAACCGGAGACGTGCAGGAGCGTTTGTACGACCGCAGACGGCGCCGTCAGGATCACATCACCCTGATGGGCGCGCGCCTCTTTGATGCCCGTGATGAGGGCGCCAAGGCCAGCGCTGCCCATGAAGTCCACGCGCGACAGATCGACCACCAGGCGATGCGCGTGTGCGGCGAGTTCACTCGCCAACCGGTCTTTGAGCAGGGGTGCGTCCTCGGCTGAGACGCGGCCGCTGACGACCAAAACGGCGGTTGCGCCAACGGTGTGTACATAGAGTTCCATCATCGTAAGTCTCCGTCTATTGACTAGGGTGCACCGACGATCCCAACGACGGATCCGGTCATCAACGAGGCCAGTGTAGCGGCCCACAAGGCGCGCGGAGCCAACTCAATCAGGTCGGCTCGCCGCTCGGGCGCCATGGCGGCAATGCCCGTGACTTGGATGCCCATGCTCGCAAAGTTAGCGAAGCCACACAGCGCATAGATCGTGATCAGGCGAGCGTGGCCGTCCAAGGCATCGGGTGGCGCGGCCGCGAGCCGCAAATAAGCGATGAATTCGTTGAGGACCGTTTTGATACCCAAAAAGTGACCCGTGACCCCAGCCTGGGCCCAATCGATCCCCATCAGCCAGGCCAGTGGCGTAAAGGCCCATCCTGCGATCCGTTCCAACGACAAGGGTTGACCCGCCCAGAGTGGCAAACTCGACAGACCGCGATTGGCGAGAGCGACCAGCGCGACGAGTACGAGCAGCATCGCGAGGACGTTCAGCCAAATCATGAGCCCATCCGCGGTGCCGCGGGTGAGCGCGTCGATGGTGCCGGCGTAAGGCTGAGGAGACGGCAGCGGTCGGTCGTCGGCCGCCTCTGGCACCATCAGGTGGGCGAACAGAATCGCTGCCGGAATGGATATCAAGGACTTGGTGAGCAAGTGAGCCGCCACGTTTGGAAATTGGTCAGCCAAGATCAGGGCGTACAGCACCATGACGCTGCCGGCGATCATGCTCATCCCGGCCGTCATCAGCAGGAGTAACTCGTACCGGGACATGGATGACAGGTAGGGACGCACCACGAGCGGCGCTTCGACCTGACCGAGAAACACATTGGCACTGACCGCAAAACCCGCCGGTCCACCGGTGCCCAAAAACCGGCGAAAGAAACCGGCGATGGCGCCGATCAGCAGCGGCAGGAGTCGCCATTGCCACAGCACGGCTGACAGCGCAGAAATCACCATGATCAACGTGAGTGACTGGAAACCGAGTACAAAACTATGGGTGGGATCCGACACGACAAACGGTGCGGGGCCACCGCCGACATAGCCGAACACAAAGGCCGTACCTTCGCGCGTGGCATCTCCAAGCGCAGCCACGCCGCCATTCAGTACCGCAAGGCCACGGATAATGACCGGTATGCGCAGCAGGGCGGCACACACTGCAAATTGCAGCACGACCGCCATGCCGACGCGACGCCAGCGGATGCGTCGGTAGTCATCGCTAAAGGGCAGTGCGAGGGCGATGAAGACCCCGATGCCGAGGAGCGCCTGCAGGTCTGCGATGAGCATGGGCGCAGTCAAGGGGCGCTGCTAGACGCGCGCGCCTTCTGAACCCACGCTTCGACGTCCTCGAGTTTGCGCGGGATATCGCGAGTGAGCACAACATAGCCGCTGTCGGTGATTTGGACTTCATCTTCAATGCGTACCCCAAAGCCCTCGGCGGGTAGGTAGACACCGGGCTCAACCGTGAAGACCGCGCCGACGGGTAGGGGCCGCTCCGCATCACCGGCGTCGTGCACATCGAGCCCCACGAAGTGTCCAAACCCATGGATGAAGGCGGCGAGATAGCCGCTGCGGCGCAAGGACTGCTCAGCCACATGCTGAAGCTCCGCCATCGTGACGCCCGGCTTAATGGCCGCGAAGATATCTTCCTGCGCTTGATAGACCGCCCGATACACTTTGGCTTGCGCGTCCGTGAAGTGTCCAGACACGGGGTAGGTGCGCGTCACATCGGCGGCATAGCGGCCATATTCCGCAGCGGCGTCGATCACGACCACATCCCCGTCGCGCAACAGGCGTGAGTTCTGGTCCCAGTGCAGCACGGCGCCATTGGGGCCACTTCCGACGATGGAGGGGTACGACAAGCCGGTCGCCCCGTTGGCATAGAAGGCGTACTCCAGTTGCGTCTGCACGTCTCGCTCGGAGACGCCCGGGACCGTGGCGCGAGCGGCCGCTGCGTGCCCGGTCGCCGTGATCGCAATGGCTTGCTTCATCCGCTCCAGTTCGGGCGCGTCGTGCGCGGCCCGCAGTTGTGCCAGCAGTCCGCGCTGGTAGTTCACCTGCAGGCCAAAACGGCTGGCGATCCGGGCGACCAAGCGCGCATCCGCGCGATCCTCGGCCGCCCCGGTGCCGGGTGCCAACACCGTCAGGCAGGCGTGATGCTCCGCCGCCGCGGCGATCGCGGCGTCCGGAGCGCCGCGACGTACCACGTCCACGCCGTATTTTTCAATGAGATCTGGGGAGATCGGCTCGCGCGGTCCGGTCCAGCGCTCGGCTTCGGGATCGCGGGATTTGAGGAACAGCGTGACCTTCCGATAGGGGGAGTTGGGCTGGAGTAAGAGATGGGCTCCCGGCTCGTTGACGCCGGTGAGCCAATAGAAATCGCCGTCCTGGCGGAAGTCCTCTGTGATTCCGGAGGTCTCACCCTGTGCAGACATCACCGTTGCGCAGCCCCCGAGCGCCTTCATGACCTTGGCGCGGCGAGCCTGGTACACCGCAGCAGGCAGTTCAGCGGAAGGGGTCGGTGTGGGGTGCGCGAAACCGCCGCTGATCGCAGAGGCGAGAACGAGTGCAGGGAGCATGGGCGTACCTTTCGGGTCAGTCGAGGTGGTCAGGCTAGGGGACGGCCTGACGCCGAGCAAGAGGGACGTGAGCGCCGCCGGCCTCGCGGCCAGCGGACTCGGTGCATGGGCTATTGGACGAAGACCGCGGTGGTGCGCGCCGGCACGGAGAACGTTCCGGAAGCATTGTCAAAGCGAGCGCCCAGTACTGTCGTGTCGGCGCTGTGCTGTTGGACAGAGTGCAGCTGCATCGTCGCACCGGCCAACGCACTGACCGTGAAGGTTTGGGCGGTTTTGTTCGCGTTGACGAGCACGACCACGTGCGCGTAGCGCTGGTCACCGCATGCGCGGTTATCGGCACCGATGGCGTCGATGCGCATGACAATGAGGCCATTCTTCTGCGCGCCGCTGTCCGGGAAGGTCACGCACTGCGCAATGTCCGCAGCACTCGCGAGGCGGAACAAGGAGGTGCTGCTGCGGATGCTGAGTAAATCACCCACCATCGCATTCGCGAGGGAGATGTCGGTGAAGCTGGGATTGATGTTGGGGTTATTCAAATACGGCGTCATCACCGACCAATTGGGGCTGTTCGGATCACTCGCCGGTAATCCCATCGTTTGAGTACCGGCGCTGATGTAGTTCGTGTTCATGGTCCAGTCGATCCGATTGAACCAGTCACCCGAATTGTAGCTGTTGGCACTGAACGCCTTGGAGCGCAGGATTTCATCGCCGGCCATGAGGAACGGCACACCCTGACCGAGCAGCACGGTCGACAGACCCACCACATGGGCGCGCACTCGATCCGCCGTCGCGAGAGTGGTGGGGTGCTTGTACTGGGCGATATCCCAGACGGTCTGTCCGTCATGGCTGCCGATGTAATTCACGTTCTCATCGGGATTCGTTGCAAACGCAACCGCTGAGCCATTGAAGCTGATCCCGGCGGCGCCCGGGAATACCGATACCGCACCGGCCATCGAGACACGAATCGCACTTTGCGCAGCAAGCAGGCTGTTTTGCATGGCGGTGGTGCAGCTGCCGCCCGCCGTCGCGTTGACGTCGTAGCACAGTCCACTCATGAAGCCTTGGTTGGTGATGAGGCTGTTGCCATTGTCGAACGGCCCACCACCGCGCACGGCATCGCGAATCCAGTAGTTGAAGGCGCCGATATGGGTGTTGTTCAAATGCCCGATATTGGCCTGAATGAAATTCTCAGCATTCGGAAAGCCTTCGCCGTAGAGGTAGACGAAGCGGCCTTGTGCAGCGTTTTCAACGGCGGCCTTGGCATCGAGCATGGCGGATAGCGGAATGTTCTGCATCACGTCCACGCGATAACCGTCGACCCGATAATCGGCCGTCCAGCGCACCAAGGTGTCGTTCATGAGTTTTTCGACCATGACGTACTCGGTCGCGGTATCGGAGCAGCAACTCGTGGTCGTGATCTTGCCGGTCGCATCGAGGCGGTAGTAATAACCCGGCACGATCTGGTCAAGCTGGTTCGTGTACATGTGGTTGTAGACGACGTCCATCACAACGCCGAGCCCGAGGTTATGCAGGCCCACGACCATCTCACGGAAGTTGCGGACGCGCTCAAGCGCAGAGCCATCCGTCGAATACGCGCCGGTGGGGACACCGAAATGGCGCGGATCGTAACCCCAGTTGAAACAGTCCGACGTCGCTGTGGAAGCGACCGTTGCCTGCGGTGTTTGCGAGGCGGGGTCACTGTTAGAGATCGTCGGCGTGGTGCAGCCGGTATCCGGCACGCTGCCGATGTCGAAGACGGGTAACAGATGCACATGGGTTAGGCCCGCGTGAGCCAGTTGCGCTAAGTGCTGCATGCCCACGGAATTGGGGTGCGAGAAGGCCAGAAATTTGCCGCGGTCCTCTGCCGGCACGGAGGCGTCGTTCGCCGAGAAGTCCCGCACATGCAACTCATACAGCACGACATCCGCTGCTCGGGTGACCGGGCTGCTGCCTTGTCCCGCCCAATCTGCCGGAAAAGTTGCAGGACTCGACAAATCCACGGCGACGGCGCGTTGCGCCGGGGTGGCGGAGGGGTTGGCCGCGTCCACACCCGTCGCGTATGGATCCGTGGTGGTGTAGGTGCGAATCGCTTGACCGTCCGTGCGAGCGTAGACCTTGACTTGGTAGTTGTAGGTGGCGGTGTTTTGCATGCTCGACGTACCGGTGTAGGACCAGATACCCGTCGTCGTGTCCTCGGTCATCGGCGACGTCGTGCCGTTAACAATGATCGACACCGACTGGGCGGTGGGCGCCCACAGGTTGAACATCGGTGTGCCGGCATTGAATACCGGGCCGAGTGGCACCTGTACGGCGGCGGCCCCGTAGGTGTCATCCAGCACGCCCTGCAGTTGCAGATGCGTGGCGCGTACCACGCTGCTGCCATTGAGTTCCACGATCACCACCTGACTCTTCAGGATGGTTTTTATGGATGAGACCGTTGCCACAGGAACGGTCAGCGCGATGTTGCCCGTCAACTGTGGGTAGCGGCTCGCAAGGTTGGAAGGAATGGCGCCGAGCGCGCCTAAGTCCACGTTGAGATCCGCTCCTGCCACCGTGCCATCAGAGAGGATGGATAACCCGGCATTATTTGCGGAGAGCAGTTTGAACGTATGTCCACTCGCCGCACTGGGCCACGCGATGGTGCCTTGTGAGATCCACAACGCGCTGGCATCGGCGAAACTGACCGCCGTGGGCTTGGGTGGAGCGACGGGCGGCGTGCTGGCGCCACCGCCGCCGCCACCGCAGGCGTAGAGAGAGACCAAGGAGAGGAGGGCAAGCAAGCGGGCAATACGGGTCGTCACGATGGCTTCCACAGAACCGAAGAATCGTCAGTGTTACCGTGGATCGAGCATGTGACAATGTGAAAAAATTTGCAGGCTGGCGGTGCTCAGCACCACGGGCGAGCGACGGGCGACGGCTTGGACCTTAGTAGCGCTTAGCCACACCCAGATACGCCTGGACGCGTGGCGTCGCCGCGTTGAGGCCGCGATTGATGCCGATGTCCCACTGGATATCCCGACTGGCCAGCCAGGCAAGACCCACGTCAAAGGAGGCCTGCCGGGTCGACCCACTGGGATCGCTGTCCCAACCGCTCCACCATTCGATCGACAGTGATAAATCATGGGGGAGGCTGCGCCCGAGATTGACGAGCTGCGCACTCGCGGTGTGATAGCCAGAGCCCGACACATTCTTGAGTCGATCAATCTCAGGGCTCAAGTTCAGCGTCCAGTCATCGTTGAGACGCACGATCAGCGGCGTCAATAGACCCCATTCGACCGCTCCGTTGCCGACGCCGTGGCGCGCGGTGGGCAGCTTCACGACCGGCATCACCGCGAGGTCTGTTGTCGGATTGAGTGCAAAGCGCTGCTTGAGCTTGAGATACAAGTCGCCCATGCCGGACGTCGAATCGCGGGTGTGGGTGCTCGTGGTCCGCGATTCGACGGCCAGAGCGGCAGCGGCTTCCACGTCCAACGACTCGGTCACGCCGTACTTGATCGTGGGGTTGAGCAACACCCAGGTGGTTGCCGTGACAGCCCCTTCGTGGGACTGACTGAAGCTGACAAGGTCGGACTCGATCTGCACATGTCCATCGTCGGCCGTACAGGTGCCCGTCGACTTGGTCGGCCGATCGGTGCACAAGGCGGCCGGTTCGGCTTGAGCGGGGAGAAGCGCCCCCGCTAAGGCTAGCGCCAGGATAGCCCCCAGCAGGGAGTGGGTGAGGACAGGGGAGTTCGGTCGCATCATGCTGACATTCTGCTTCAGTCGATCTGAAAAGATTGTGCGCTTGGTCGCGCTTATGGAGACCGCCCGTCCGCCTTCACGGCGGAGCGGGGTTGATCGCCGTTGCAAGCGACGTGCCGTGGTCGCACACTCAGACCTGCGCAAGCGTGCCCTGTGGTTGAGGCATGCGAAGAGGAGTCTGACGATGAATAGCCTGATGCGTGGTCTGATGGCCACTGTTCTGGTGGGGTTGTGCGTCGCGGTGATGGGCCCGTCGTGGGCGGCCGGCCGGACGGTCCATGCACCGCAGGACATGTCGCCGATTCGACCGCTGAATGATGACAAGTGCGATGCGGCTTGCGATGCCGCCTCGGACAAGTGCGCCATCGAGGCCGGCAAGGATGCTGCCAAGCAGCGCCAGTGCGACACGAATTACGATACTTGCCTGCGCAATTGTCAGGGCCAGGGCTGATCGGGGGCGACCCCGCAAGGGCCTGAATCGAGGGGGCGAATCTGGTCGCCCCCGAGCGTTCCAACAATAAATATGCAACTGTGCAGTTGCAGTTGCCCTTCTTTTCTGTATAGTGCGCTTGCGCCGTAAGGCCGAACAGAATACATGTCCTTGATTTAACGGGGTTTTCAGGCAGTCTGAGCATGATGGAACGGGACGACGAGCACTTCGAACTCGATGAGGAGTTTCTCGCCGATGCCGAGGCCGAGGAGCCGGACTACGATCGCCTGATGGATCGCGTCGATCGCAAGAAAGCCACGCCTGGCAAAAAGGGCAAGGCGGCTTGGAGCAAGCTCGAGGACGTGCTCGCGGAGCGCCGCCTCAAAAAAGAGCTCGAGGACTTCGAAGACGACCTTTGAGTCGTCATCGAAAGTCCTCTTTCCGTCCGCGCACCGGACGCCGGGCGCGCCCTCTCAGCCGAACGCCCGACCTGGGCAGCCCACTCAGATGACAACCCAATCGCCTCGTTTCGTGGTCCTCAAGTTCGGTGGCACGAGCGTGTCCACTGCGGCCAACTGGTGCAACATCCGCGACGTCGTGCGTCGCCGCCTGGCCGAGGGCTATACCCCTCTTGTGGTCCATTCCGCGCTCTCGGGTATTACCGATCGCCTCGAAGCGCTGCTCGCGGCTGCCGCCGATGGCGGGTATGGCGCGGTACTGGAGTCCATTGCCGACCGGCACCGTCAACTGGCGGCGCAGATGGGGATGGCGTTGCCCGCCAGTGTCCAGCGTCACCTCGATGAACTCGCTCAGATCGCCGCCGGCATTGCGCTGGTGAAGGAGATCTCCGACCGAGTTCGGGCGCGGGTCATGTCCACCGGGGAGTTGATGGCAACGGAACTGGGTGCGGCATGGCTGGCTACCCAAGAGCTTGACGTCGAATGGATCGATGCGCGCACCGCGTTACGGGCGGACGAACATACGGGTGCCACGGAAAAGGCGCGGATTCTCTCGGCGACGTGCGACTACGCGCCCGATGCGGCTTTCCAGTCCCGGCTAACGGTGCCCGGACGGGTGTACTTGAGCCAGGGATTCATTGCCGCGGATGAGCGCGGCAATACCGTGCTGCTCGGCCGAGGCGGTTCGGACACCTCGGGAGCGTACTTTGCCGCTAAGTTGCAGGCGGTACGTCTTGAGATTTGGACGGACGTACCGGGCATGTTCAGCGCCAATCCCAAAGGTGTGTCGAACGCGCGCTTGCTGCGCGAGCTGCATTACGACGAGGCCCAGGAGATTGCTTCCTCGGGCGCGAAAGTGCTGCACCCGCGCTGCATTCTGCCGGTCAAGCAGTACAACATTCCGCTCTACGTCTACGCCACGCAGACGCCGGACGTAGAAGGTACGCACATCAGCGCCCATCCCGATGGTGGCGATGCAGCCCAGGTCAAGGCGATTGCCCTCAAGAAGGGCATCACGCTGATTTCCCTGGAAAGCCCGGGGATGTGGCATCAGGTGGGCTTCCTTGCCGATGTCTTCCAAGTGTTCAAGGCGCGTGGGTTATCGGTCGACCTGGTCTCGACCTCGGAAACGAACGTCACCGTCACCCTGGACCCCGCTGCGAATACGCTGGATCGGCTGGCGCTGGATGGCCTGCTGCAGGCGCTTGAACCGCTGTGCCGTGCCGAGGTGGTGGGTCCTTGCGCCGCCTTGTCGCTCCTCGGGCGCAATATCCGCGGCATCTTGCACGAGCTTGGCGATGCGCTGAGCCTCTTCGAGGAGGAGCGCATCTATCTGGTCAGTCAG
The DNA here is from genome assembly GCA_947455595.1 of Gammaproteobacteria bacterium. GTDB lineage: Bacteria > Pseudomonadota > Gammaproteobacteria > Steroidobacterales > Steroidobacteraceae > CAIKZZ01. The sequence goes on along the minus strand of CANGOP010000009.1, from coordinate 71,982 downwards.
GCAGCGAATGACCTGAACTTCACTTTCGTCATCGACGAGGCGCAAGGCGATCGGCTCGTGTCGGCCTTGCACGACCTGCTCATCCAAGTCGCGATCAACGATCGGGTCTTAGGTCCCACGTGGACCGAGTTGCAGGGGCCCTCGTCGGAGCCGCCGGCCGCTGCGCCGTGGTGGCATGTACGCCGAAGCACCTTGCTCGACGTGCTGGGTGAGGATGACTGCGCCTATGTCTACGATCTGGCCAGCGTTCGCGCCGCAGCCGCAGAATTGACCGCGATCGCGGGTGTCGATGCCGTCCATTTCGCAATGAAGGCGAATCCACATCCGCAGGTCCTGCAGACACTGGCCGATGCGGGCGTGGGCTTTGATTGTGTATCGCCGGGTGAGGTCGAGCGTCTGCGCGCGTCGGTGCCGGATTTGGACTGGTCGCACGTTCTCTACACGCCCAACTTTGCGCCTCGGCACGAGTACGAATGGGCGCTCAAGACCGGGCTGATGGTGACGCTGGACAACTTGCATCCGCTGCGTGAGTGGCCGGAGCTATTCCGGGGTCGTGACATTTTCGTGCGCATCGATACAGGTCGCGGGCACGGCCATCACCGCCACGTCCGCACCGCCGGCGTGCATTCGAAGTTTGGCGTCCCGCTGTTTGAGACGGATGAACTGGCGCGTCTGGTGGAGGCGGCCGGCGCACGCGTCGTGGGTCTACACGCCCACACCGGCAGCGGCATTTTCACGAGTGGCAACTGGCTGGAAGTGGCCGAAGCGCTCGCGACGCTCGCGCAGCGCTTTACGCAGGTGCGCGTGCTGGATCTCGGCGGCGGCTTCGGTGTTCCGGATAAAGTCAGCCGTCGCCCGGTGGATCTTGCGGCCGTGGGTCAAGGGCTTTTGGCCTTTAAGAACAAGTACCCGGGCTATACGGTTTGGATTGAGCCGGGCCGCTACCTGGTCGCCAACGCAGGGGTGCTGCTCGCGCGCGTGACGCAGGTCAAAGGCAAGGGCGCCAAGCAGTACCTCGGTGTAGCCACCGGCATGAACTCGTTGATTCGCCCGGCTCTGTATGGCGCGCACCATGAGATCGTGAATTTGACGCGACTGAACGATGCGGCTTCTGAAACCTATGACGTGGTGGGTCCCATCTGCGAGTCGGGGGATGTGCTCGGCCACGAGCGCATCCTGCCCACCAGCGCGGAGGGCGATGTCGTGTTGATCGCGACCGCCGGTGCTTACGGATACGGGATGAGTTCGCGCTATAACCTGCGGGAACCGGCGGTCGAGCGGGTGATCTGAGCGGCCGTGGTCGTTCGTTAAGGAGAATGTAGATGAAGGTCGGAATCGTTGGATGGCGGGGAATGGTGGGTTCGGTGTTGCTGGATCGGATGAAAGCCGAGGGCGACTTTGCGCTCATCAAGCCGATCTTCTTTTCCACCTCTCAAGCCGGCCAACGTTCGCCAGACGTCGGTCAAGGCACGGCGGTCTTGCAGGACGGTAACGACCTTGCGGCGCTCGCGCAGATGGATGCGATCATCACCTGCCAAGGCGGCGATTACACCAGTGCGATCCATGCGCCGCTGCGCGCCAGCGGTTGGCAGGGGTACTGGATCGACGCGGCCTCCACGCTGCGGATGGACGAGGGCGTGACCATCATTCTCGATCCGGTCAATCGGCCGATCATCGACGCCGCGCTCGCGGACGGTCGCAAAGATTTTGTGGGCGGCAACTGCACCGTCTCACTGATGTTGCTCGCACTCGGCGGCCTGTTTAAGGCAGGCCTCGTGGAGTGGGTGACTGCGATGACGTACCAGGCGGCCTCCGGCGCCGGCGCTGCGAATATGCGTGAGCTCGTGGCACAGATGGGTTCGGTGTATGCCTCCGGAGCGGCCTTGCTGGCCGATGAGCGCTCATCGGTCTTGGATCTGGATGCCGCGGTGGCGGCGCACCTGCGTAGCGATGCGTTACCGCAAAAAGAATTCGGGCGCGCTCTGGCAGGTAGCTTAATTCCATGGATCGATAAAGATCTGGGCAACGGCCAGAGCCGTGAAGAATGGAAGGGTGGGGTTGAGGCCAACAAGATCCTCGGCCGAAGCGATCGTCCGATCCCGGTCGATGGGATCTGTGTCCGGGTCGGCGCCATGCGCTGCCACAGTCAGGCGCTCACCATCAAGCTCACCGAGGATCGCCCGCTGGCGCAGATCGAAGCGATGCTGGCCGCGGCCAATGATTGGGTGCGTGTCATCCCCAACGAGCGCGAGCAGTCGATGAACGAACTCACGCCCGCTGCGGTGACGGGCACGCTCTCCATTCCAGTCGGCCGTATCCGCAAGCTGCCAATGGGTGGCGAGTACCTCACGGCCTTCACCGTCGGTGACCAACTGTTGTGGGGTGCGGCGGAACCGTTGCGGCGAATGTTGCGGATTCTGTTGGAACGCGCCTAAGCCATCGCCATGAACTGGCGTCTCGCCCTCCGATTACCGAAGACGGTCTACGTCTTGGGCTTCGCGGCGTTGTTGAATGACTCAGCCAGCGAGATGGTGGCGCCACTGTTGCCGGCGTTCATCACCGGCGCCCTGGGGGGTAGTGCGCTGATAGTGGGCGTCATTGAGGGCTGTGCAGAAGCGGCCGCTGGTGTGCTGCGACTGCTCGGTGGCGCACTGTTGGATCGTGGTGTGCCGGCCGGGCGTCTGGTCCGCGGCGGATACGCACTCTCCAATGTCGGTCGACCGCTCTTGGCGGCGAGCTTGGTCTGGCCGCTGGTCTTGTGTCTGCGCCTCATCGATCGTCTGGGTAAGGGGCTGCGCAGTGCGCCACGAGACGCCTTGATCGCCGCATCCGTTGCGCCGGCCGAACGCGGAGTGGCTTTTGGGGTACAACGCTCACTGGATCATACGGGCGCAATGTTAGGCCCGCTGCTGGCTGCCGGGCTGCTGGCGCTTGGCGCGTCCGTGCCGGCGGTCTTTGCCTTCTCTGCCGTTCCGGGTGCCGTGCTCCTCGTCATGCTGTGGCGCGCCTTGCCGGCGGCTGCCTCGGCGCCGCCCTTGCCGCTTCCGGCGTTGCGGTGGGGTGCGCTGGATCGTCGGTTGTGGGGATTGCTGGGGGCGGCGACGGTGCTCTCCTTTGCGGCCGTGCCGGAAGCGTTCTTGATGGTGTGGGCACGTTTACACGGCGTCGCGTTGATTGGCTTGCCGCTGCTGTGGGCGGCGACCAGTGCGGTGAAGATGGCGGTGGCGATTCCAGCGGGCGTGTTGGCGGATCGCGTCGGGCGGCTGCCGGTCCTGGCGGTGGCGTGGCTGGCGCGGGTGGCGGCGCTGTGGACGCTGTCGAGTCCGAGCGTCACGGGATGGTCGGCGCTGGGCATCGTGCTGCTATACGGCGGCAGTCTGGCCGTTGCGGAGCCTGCCGAGCGCGCCTTGGTGGCCGATGCGGCGCCCGAGGCACATCGCGGCAGTCTCTATGGCGCGTATTATTTATTGTCGGGACTCGGGGTGTTGCCGGGTGCCATCGCCTTTGGAGCGATCTGGGCGTCGATGGGGCCCACGCTTGCCTTCCAACTGGCCGCAGGCGTGAGCGCGCTGGGCGCCCTGAGCTTGTGGATGGCGCGCGCCGGTCAGCCCATTCGTTAGCGGATGCCACCGGCGTCACGCGTGCGTCCCCGGGGCGGGGTCGCGCGTGGGATCGCGGTGCCGCTGTTCGGTCCATCAGGGCCACACGCCCCCCTCAGTGTGCGCGCCTGTCGGCTGATCCTCGCGTCGGGAACCCCGTCGTTGACCCACCGGCGGTTGCGCCGTAGACTTCGCGCGCCTATCTAGACCGGCTGAGGGACTGGCCCTTTGAAGCCGGGGCAACCTGCGCTCTGCGTTCAGGTGCCAACTCCTGCGGCGCCCTTCGGGTGTCGGTAGATAGGGGGCTTCATCCGACCGGATGGGGCGCGCCACGGGCGCATCTCAGGAGTGCTGTGTTGGGAAGCCCTGAGGAGCCGGGATGTCCGCCTTGTTTGAGTCCGCAACCGCCCATTCACAGGCCACGCAAGGCGTGGTGGCGTTGTCGCCTGTCTTTCCTCTGCACCACGGTGGTGTGCTGGAAGAGGCGCGAATGGCTTGGCGTCTGGTCGGGCCTGCGGGGGCACCCGTGGTTCTCGCGGTGGGCGGTATCTCCGGTCACAAGCGCGTGGGCTTCGAGGACATGGGTTGGTGGTCACCGGTGGTCGGCGATGGTCGGGCCTTGGACACGAGCCGTTATCGGGCCCTCGGTATCGACTATCTGGGCGGTAGCGCCGAATCGACGGGCCCTGCCCGCGGGGGATCCGCCTTTCCTGCGATCAGCGCCTACGATCAGGCGGAGGCGATTGCGCAGGTACTGCAACACCTCAACATCACGCTGCAAGCGGCTGTGGGTGCCTCCTACGGCGCACAGGTGGTGATGGCCTTAGGGGCGCGCTATCCGCAGTTGGCGCCGCGCTTGCTCGTCATTTCCGCCGCAGAGCGGGTACATCCCTTGGCTTCGGGCTGGCGCGCCGTCGAGCGCGAGATCGTCCGCTTTGGAATTCAGCGGGGCGATCCCGAAGGGGGACTGAAACTCGCGCGGGCGCTGGCCATGACCACCTACCGGACGCCGCGCGAGTTCGAACAGCGCTTCTCAGGTCCGGCGCGACGCGATGAAGATCGTCACCGCTTGCCGGTCGAAGACTATTTGTTCGCGCGGGGCGATGCGTACGTGGCCCAGTATCGTCCGGAGTCGTTCGTAGCCTTGTCCGAGTCCATCGACCTTTTTGCGATCGACCCGAGCGAGATCCGGGTGCCGACCGTCGCCGTCGCCGTCCCGGAAGACGAACTTGTCCCGTACACCTATATGCAGGCGTATGCCCATCGACTGCCGAAGGGTCGGCTCGTGACGCTCGATTCGCTCTACGGGCACGACGCCTTTTTGAAAGAAGGTGAGGCCTTAAAACCCATCTTCGCTGCCGCCTTGGAAGGAACGGAGGGATGAAGACGCCGACTCGACAGACGCGCACAGTGCGCGCAGCGCTCGCGGCGGACCCGGCCTATCGGTCGGTCGTGCCGCCGATTTACCTGTCGTCGAATTACGCGTTTGACGGTTTTGACGGTAAAGGTCCGTACGACTACTCACGGTCAGGCAACCCGACCCGCGATCAACTGGCCGAGGCGCTCGCAGCGCTGGAAGGGGGTGTCGGTGCCGTGGTCACGGCTTCCGGCATGGGCGCCGTGAGCGTCGTTCTGCATCAGCAGTGTCGCGCCGACGACTTAGTGTTGGCACCGCATGACTGCTACGGCGGGACCATTCGTCTGCTCAATGCGTTACAGCGACAGGGCGCCTTGCGGGTGCAGTTCGTGAATTTCACCGATGCGGCCGACACCGCAGCGGCGATGGCCCTGCGCCCAAAACTGGTGTGGATCGAGACGCCGTCGAACCCGTTGTTGCGCATTACGGATCTGAGCGCCGTCATCGCGGCGGCGAAAGACGTCGGTGCGACGGTCGCCGTCGACAACACGTTTTTGACGCCGCTCTGGCAGCAACCGTTGGCCTTGGGTGCCGATATCGTCACGCACTCCACCACGAAGTATCTGAACGGTCACAGCGATGTCGTTGGCGGCGTGATCGTCAGCGCGAATGCCGACCTGCATGCGGACATCGCTTGGTGGGCGAATTGTCTGGGCCTCACCGGGGGCGCCTTCGACAGTTATCTCACCCTACGCGGTCTGCGTACCCTGCACGCACGCCTCGAGGTTCACGCCCGTAATGCGGCGCTCATTGCCGAGCGGTTGGTCGCCCACCCGGCGGTCCAGGTGGTGCATTACCCGGGACTGCCGAGCCACCCGCAACACGCATTGGCCCGTCGACAGCAGTCCGGCTATGGGGCGATGCTCAGTTTTGAACTCAAGGGTGGTCTGCCCGCCGTGCGCGCGTTTGTGTCGCAATTGACGTGCTTTACGCTGGCGGAGTCGCTCGGCGGCGTGGAAAGCCTGATTGCGCATCCGGCGACGATGACGCATGCGTCGATGACGGAAGACGCGAAGGCGCGCGCCGGCCTCGTGGACGGCCTGTTGCGCCTGTCGATCGGCATCGAGGCTGGCGCTGACCTGTGTGCGGATCTCGACGATGCGCTCGCCAGAGCGCTCGCAGCGGCGTAAGTTGGCGACTCGCGGATGCACGACGCGCGGCGAAGCGGACACTGGAAGGGAGGAGACAGGATGATCACGCAACGGCGGTTATGGACCCTTCTCACGCTGGCGCCGCTCGCGCTGCCGGTGTTCGCGGCTCCCCAGATTGTTCGGCTCACGCCGCCGAGTGAGCGCTTTCGGAGTGGCCAAGCGGACCCGATCGTCGCCCGCTTCATGCCCGGGCAACGCTTTGACGTGCAGGCGACGGTGGTGCCCGATGCGGGTACCGACATCCGCAGTGTCGAATTTCGCATCGACGGGCACTCGCTGAGCGACGGCGCGGCCGAGATGGTCCGCAGTGGACTCAATGCGACCTTGGCTGACCATCGACCCACGCCCGCGGGGACGACCGTGGCCTCGCGGCGCGGTTGCAGCGTATTGCAGGCGGGGCGTCATCGCCTCACGGTCGTCGCGGCGCAAAGCGATGGCCAGTCGGCCGAGGCTGAGGGCGAGTTTCTGATTGAGAGGTTGCAGGGGCAGGGCGGTCGCGTCCGTAACGTGATCCTGCTGCTCGGTGACGGGATGGGCATTGCGCATCGCACCGCGGCGCGGATCGTGGGTCACGGCTATACGCAGGGCAAAGCCAAGAGTTTGCTGGCGATGGACACGTTCCCAGACGTCGCACTCGTGCGCACGGCGAGTCTCAACTCCATCGTGACGGACTCCTCGCCCGGTATGTCCAATTACGTGACCGGCAACAAAGCGGCGAACAATGAAGAAGGCGTTTGGCCAGACGATACGGTCGACCCCTTCGACAATCCACGGGTGGAGTATCTGTCAGAGTACCTGCATCGCACCGAGGGCAAAGCACTCGGGCTCGTGACCACGGCCGACGTGTTCGACGCGACGCCGGCGGCCAATGCGGTGCACAGTTCGAATCGCAGTGCCGGGACCGGGATCGTTGACCAGTATCTGGATGATCGGGGCCTCACGGGCTTGTCGGTGCTGATGGGCGGCGGGCGGCGTTGGTTTCTGCCGGCCGGATCGACGGGCTCCTCGCGCAGCGCCAAACATGACTATCAGGCCTCCGACGCACTGCGCGCGGGTTGGGGTATGGCCGCCGGGCGGATCGATCCCGAGCGGCATTTGATCGATGATTTTGCAGCCGCGGGCTTTCAATATGTGTCGACGGCGACTGAACTGTCGAGTGCATCTGCCGACAAGCCGATTCTGGGACTCTTCGCCTACGGCAACATGAACGTCGCCTACGACAAGATTGCCGGCCGGCGCGGCCAAGGGCTCGTCACCGATGAGTTCGGGTTGACCGATCAGCCCTTGCTCGATGAGATGACCGAGAAGGCGTTAGCGGTCTTGGCGCGCGCGCCCAAGGGTTTCTACCTGATGGTCGAGGGTGCCTCAATCGACAAGCAGGCGCATGCGATGGATGCCGACCGCTGGATCGATGAGGTTCTGGAATTCGATCGTGCGGTCGCCGTGGCTCAGGCGTTTGCACAGCGCCATCCAGACACGCTGGTCATCGTCACGGCCGATCACGAGACCGGTGGTTCCTCGATCATTGGGGCCTCGCGAGTGAGCAATGCCGAGCTGCACGAACGGGCCGAACGCGCCTCTGGCACCGCGCTACGTAACGGGGTTGTCGGCACGTATGAGCAAGCGGGTTTTCCGCAATACGCGATCTTGGACGACGGCTTCCCACAGTCCATGGATCCGGATCACAAGTTGCTGATCGGCTATGGCGCCAATCCGGATCGGCATGAAGACTGGTTGGCCAATCCGCGTCCCTTGGCGGATGGCGTGCAGCCCTCGCAGGCGCCGTCCCCATTTCCGGTGTATCCCAAGGACTATCCGACCACGCCGCTGCAGCGCGATGTGCGGGGCGACTTTCTCGTCACCGGACAAGTGGAGGGAGATTCGGCAACGCATACGGGTGCGGACGTGCCGTTGTCGGCCATGGGCGCCGGCAGCCGACGCTTCCATGGGGTGATCGACAATACGGACGTTTTCTTCGCGATCGTGAACGCGGTGCGGCGCGGCGCAAACGATCCCGCCCGCTAGGCGGATGCCCGGTCGCCCCTAGAGGCGGGCGACCACCGCATCGCCGGCCTCGCGCGTGTTGGCGGGCTGGCCTGTGGGCTTTAAGTCGGCAGTGCGCACGCCGTCCGCGAGCGCCGACGCAACCGCTGCCTCGATCTGTCGGGCTTCGGATTCAAGCCCCAGCGAATGACGCAGGAGCATGGCGGCGGAGAGGATCGTCGCGTACGGATTGGCGATACCCCTTCCGGCGATGTCCGGCGCCGAACCGTGGATGGGCTCGTACAGGCCGCGCGTGCCGGTGCCGAGCGATGCCGACGGACATAACCCTAACGACCCCGGCAGCATTGAGGCTTCGTCGGTGAGAATGTCGCCGAACATGTTCTCGGTGATCACGACGTCGAAATCTGACGGGCGACGCAGCAGGTGCATCGCGGCCGCGTCAATGTACATGTGCTCCAGCGCGACGTCCGGGAACTCGTCCTTCATGATGGGCTGAACGACGGAGCGCCACAGCCGCGAGGTTTCTAGGACATTTGCCTTGTCGACCGAGCAGAGCTTGCCGCGACGGGCACGCGCCAAGGTCGCGCCCAAACGCACGATGCGCTCGACTTCGGCGACGGTGTACGTGCAGATGTCGGTGGCCGAGGTCTCGGTGCGGGTCTTCTCACCGAAATAGATCCCGCCGGTCAGCTCGCGGATGACCATGATGTCAACGCCCGCCAGGAGTTCAGGCTTGAGCGGTGAGACGTCATACACCGACGGGAAACAGGTCACCGGTCGCAGGTTGGCATACAGCCCGAGTTCTTGGCGCAGCTTGAGCAGCCCTTGCTCGGGGCGCACCTTCAGGGTGGGATCGGCGTACTTTGGCGTGCCGATGGCGCCGAAGAGAATCGCATCGCAGCGCTTGGCGAGCGCCAGCGTGGGCTCCGGCAGCGGTGAGCCCGTGGTTTCGATGGCGATTGCGCCCACCGGGGCGGCCTCAAATGCAAAATCATGGCCGTGCTGACGGGCCACGACGTTGAGGCAACGCACCGCTTCGGCGGTGACTTCCGGACCGATGCCATCACCGGCCATGAGCGCGATCAGGGCCTTCATGCGCCGATCCTCTGCTCGTACGCTTCGATGGCCGGAATCTGCGAGAGCAGATAACCGGTCTCATCAACGCCGTTCAAGAGGCAGTAGCGCGCAAAACTTTCCATCGGGAAGGTCACTTCGCGACCGTCCGGTAACCGCAGTACGCGGCTCTCAAGATCGATGCTGATCTCGGCGCCCGGGTTCTCCAGGAGCCACGCGTGCGTGGCCTCGTCAACCACCACGGGCACGAGGCCGTTCTTCAGCGAGTTGTTGCGAAAAATGTCGGCGATCTCGGTCGAAACCACCGCGCGAAAGCCGTAGTCATAGAGCCCCCAGGGCGCATGCTCGCGTGATGAACCGCAGCCGATGTTCCGCCCTGCGACGAGGATCTGGCAGCCCTTGGCTTGCGGCTGATTGAGTACGAAGGAGGGAATCGGCTGTCCGGCGGCGTCATAACGCCAGTCGGCAAAGAGATGCTGACCCAAGCCTTCCCGCGTCGTCGTGGTGAGGAAGCGCGCCGGCATGAGCTGGTCGGTATCGATATTGGTGCTCGCGATCACGACGGTGCGCGAGCGGATCATGCGAATGGGTTCCATGACAGACCTCAGGAGAGCTGACGGGCGTCGGCAACGTGACCGGCGATGGCGGCGGCGACGGCGGTGGCCGGTGAGGCGAGCAGGGTGCGCGATCCGACGCCCTGACGACCTTCGAAGTTCCGGTTGCTGGTGCTGACGCAATACGCGCCCTTGGTCACGGTGTCTCCGTTCATACCTAGGCACATCGAGCAACCGGCCTCACGCCAATCTGCACCGGCGTCCTTGAAGATCCGATCGAGACCGAGCGCTTCGGCCTCGCGCTTGATCGCATCCGAGCCTGGCACGACCAGGAAGTTCACGCCCGCGGCGACGCGTCGGCCCTTGAGGAGGTGAGCGGCGGCTGCAAGGTCCGACAGGCGGCCGTTCGTGCAGCTGCCCAAGAACACATACTGCACGGGCTGACCGAGCATGCTCTGACCGGCCGTGAGGCCCATGTAGCTCAGTGCCTTTTGGTACACCGCATCGCCATCGCTCGGGATGGCCTCGTCGATCGCGACCGACATCCCCGGGTGCGTACCGTAGGTGATCATCGGACGCAACGTCGTGGCGTCGATGTGGATCTCACGGTCGAAGGTCGCGCCCTCGTCGGTGACGAGCGTGCGCCAACGGGCCACGGCAGCCTCCCAATCGGCACCTTGCGGCGCACGCGGACGGCCCTTGAGATAGGCAAAGGTCGTCTCGTCCGGCGCAACGAGTCCGGCGCGAGCACCGGCTTCAATCGACATGTTGCAGACCGTCATGCGCTCGTCCATGGACAGCCCCCGGATGGTGCTGCCCCGGTATTCGATCACGCTGCCGGTGCCGCCGGAGACGCCGAGCTGGCGGATGATGGCGAGCACCAGATCCTTCGCCGTGACGCCCGCAGGCAGCGCGCCTTCCACGTTGACGGCCAGCGTCTTCGGCTTACGTTGCAGCAGACACTGGGTCGCCAACACGTGGCCGACTTCGGTGGTGCCGATGCCAAAGGCGAGCGCGCCGAACGCGCCGTGCGTACTGGTGTGGCTATCACCACAGACGATGGTCTTGCCGGGCTGCGTCGCACCCAGTTCCGGGCCGATCACGTGCACGATGCCGCGGTGCGGGCTGCCGACGGCAAACAACTCCACACCGAACTCTGCGCAGTTCTTCTCCAACTGCGAGACCTGCTGCGCGGCGCTTTCGAGCTTGATGGGAATCCGCCCGAACAGCTGGTCCGCATCGGTGGGCGTCGAGTGGTCCATGGTGGCCAACGTGCGATCCTTGCGGCGCACCGGCAGGCCACGCTCCCGCAACATAGAGTAGGCCTGAGGGCTCGTCACTTCATGCGTCAGGTGCAGGTCGATATACAAAACGGCCGGCGTGTCGGCCGTCTGCGCGACGACTTCGTGTGCGCGCCAGATCTTCTCGAACAGGGTCGTCGGGTTCATGCCATCACCTTCACGGTGGAAGCGTCGGCCGACAGCTGCGCGTGGGTACGGCGGCCCTCTGAACGGCTCGACTGAATACGGTTTACACACTCGATGAACGCATTGGCGCTTGATTCGAGGATGTTGGTGCTCAAACTGACGCCGCGATAGCTGCGTTCGTTGTACTCGACGTTCACGATCGACTCGCCCAGCGCATCCTCGCCCTCGGTCATCGCGTGGACATCGAAGGTCACGAGCTTGGCCGGAGTGCCGGTCGCGCGTTCGATCGCCTTGAAGACGGCGTCGACCGGACCGTCCCCGGTGGCACCTTGCTCCACCTCGCGACCGTCGGTATGGACGAGACGCACCACCGCCGAGGCTTCGCCCGAAGTGGCCGAGGCCCACAGCTGGACGAGCGACCACGGGCCTTCACCGGCGTCGCCTGTGCGCAGCACGATCGCTTCGATATCGCCGTCGAAGAGTTCTTTCTTCTTGTCGGCGAGCGCCTTGAACTCGGTGAACGCCCGATTCAGTTCCTCTTCGGAGAGTTCAAAACCCAGATCCTTTACGCGGTCACGGAAGGCGTGACGACCGCTGTGCTTGCCCAACACAAGATTGGTGCGCGACAGACCCACATCGTGGGGGCGCATGATCTCGTAGGTGGAGTGATGCTTGAGCATGCCATGCTGGTGAATGCCCGATTCATGCGCGAAGGCGTTTTCGCCGACGATCGCCTTGTTACGCGGCACCAGCATGCCGGTCGTGGTCGACAGCAAGCGCGAGGTAGGGTAGAGGCGGGTGGTCTGAATGCCCGTATGCAGGCCATAGAAGCCCTCGCGGGTCTTCAGTGCCATGGCGACTTCTTCCAAGGAGCAGTTGCCGGCCCGCTCGCCGATCCCGTTGATGGTGCACTCAATCTGCCGGGCGCCGGCGTGGACCGCCGAGAGGCTATTGGCCACCGCCATGCCGAGGTCATCGTGGCAGTGCACCGACAGCACCACCGCGTCGATGCCGGCGACGTGTTGCTTCAAGTACTGGAAGATTTCGGCATATTCCTGCGGTGTGGAATACCCGACCGTGTCGGGAACGTTGATCGTGGTGGCGCCGGCTGCAATGACGGCGGTGACCACTTCCGCGAGAAACTCGAGTTCCGTGCGCGAGGCGTCTTCCGGAGAAAACTCGATGTCCTCACACAGCGCCTTGGCGTAGCGAACGCCCTCGACCGCCGTGCGGATAATCTCTTCCTTGGCCATGTTGAGCTTGTGCTCGCGATGGATGGCGCTCGTGGCGAGGAAGACGTGAATGCGATGCCGCGGCGCCTCTTTGACCGCGCTGTAGGCTTTGTCAATGTCATCTGTGTTGCAGCGGGCCAGTCCGCAGATGATCGGCCCGCGCACTTCGCGGGCGATCGTCTGCACGGACTCCCAGTCGCCGCGGGAGGCGGCTGGGAAACCCGCTTCGATCACATCGACACCGAGATCCGCAAGCGCCTTCGCCATTCGAAGCTTCTCCGGCGGGGTCATGCTGCAGCCCGGGGACTGCTCGCCGTCGCGGAGGGTGGTATCGAAAATGATGACGCGATTGGGATCTTGGTTCGACATGTCGAGTCTCCTGATGGGCCTTAGCGGCCCTGCTCCAGCCACGGCATGCGCGCGCGCAGCTGACGACCGACCTTCTCGATCGGGTGCTTGATATCGGCATTCAGCTCCTTCTGGTAGCGCTTCTTGCCGGTCTTGTTCTCACGGATCCAGCCGCGGGCAAACTTGCCGTTCTGGATTTCGGTGAGGACCTTCTTCATTTCCTTCTTGGTCGCCGTATTGACGATACGCTTGCCGGTCACGAAGGCGCCCCACTTGGCCGTCTCGGAGATGAACTCGTGCATCTTCGTGATGCCGCCTTCCTGGAGCAGGTCGACGATGAGCTTCAGCTCATGCAAGCATTCGTAGTAGGCAGCTTCCGGCTTGTAGCCGGCTTCCACCAGCGTTTCGAAGCCCTTGACCACGAGTTCCGTTGCGCCGCCGCAGAGTACAACCTGCTCGCCGAAGAGGTCCGTGACGGTCTCTTCTTCGAACGTCGTCTCAAGGACGCCACCACGGGTGCCACCGATGCCGTGGGCATAGGCCAACGCCTTCGCCTTCGCCTTCTTGGTGGCATTCTGCGCGACCGCGATCAGGCAAGGCACGCCGCGGCCCTGCTGATACTGGCGGCGCACGAGGTCGCCTGGGCCCTTCGGGGCGATGAGCACCACGTCCAAATCCTTACGCGGCTTGATCTGGCCGAAGTGGATGTTGAAACCATGGGCGAACAACAGCGCCGCGCCGGTGGCGAGGTGGCCCTTGATCTCTTCGTACACCGCGGCTTGCGCCATGTCCGGGGTGAGCAGGGCGACGAGGCCCGCGCCGACCACAGCGTCGATCGGTTCGGCGACCTTGAGGCCGTCCTTCTGCGCCTTCTTCCAGCTCGCGCCACCCTTACGGGCGCCGATCACCACGTTGAACCCGCTGTCCTTGAGGTTCAGCGCGTGCGCACGGCCTTGGCTGCCGTAACCGACGATGGCGATGGTGGCGCCTTTGAGTGCCTTTTGATCAACGTCCTTAGCCGAATAAATCCGCATTGATGTACTCCGAGAGTGATGTCGTAAAACAAAAAAACTTCAACCACATTCCGAATCAGAAACCGCGAAAGCAAAACCTAAAAAAAACCCCGCCTCGGCTAGCCGGTGCGGGGTTCCTGTGTTGGTGGCGATAGTCGCTCAGCCGTGGATCCCGCACCCCTGTGGTCGAAGAAGAAGGAGGTCCGCAAGCAGCACAGAACGCAGCGCGACGTGGGTCAGCGAGAAAGCAGCGTTGGCGGGCAGGTGGGTCACTGGCGGATTCGTCTTCGAAAAGGCAAACGGGAGGTTGGGATATCACCATAGAGAACGAGGACTTGTCAACGTTTTCGCGGCCTGCGTGATCGCCTGCAAACGGCCTCTTTGGCCGCGCAAGGCGGTTGCGTTGAGTGGCGCCGGTGCGCTGTTCGCCATCGCTCAAGTGATCGGCCCTCGGTTCGCGCTTGATATGATGACCCGTGCACCGGGGCGGCCTTGCATCCCGCGGCGACTTTTTGAGGCGTTGCGCGCTGCGTGCGCGGCCCTGCCGAGACCGACCAGGATACCGATGACTATGAACATGACGACCGCGCCGCGACGGCTACGCTGGGTGGACGAGGCGGGCCTTGCCGCCTGCAAGGCGGGGCTGAGCCCAGCTGCGCGCGATTGGGTGGAGGCGCACGGTTTCCTGGCGGAGCGCGGTCGCGTGTTGGCGCTCCCTGACGCGGCGGGTGGGGCTCCCGTGGAGGTCTGGGTCGGCTTGGGGTCAGGTCGGGTGGATCTGACGTTGGCGCTGGGCATGCCGGATCGTCTGCCGGCAGGGGACTACACCCTCGACGAAACGCTGCCCGAGGCGACCACGACGACCCTCGCGTTGGGCTTTGCGCTCGGCGCCTATCGCTTTGCGCGCTACAAAGCGGTCGCACACGCGGGCGCGCGGCTCGTCGGCCCCACGGGTGCAGGGGGTGATGTTGTCGCGGCGATTGCGCGGGCAGATGCCTTGGCCCGCGATCTCATCAACACGCCCGCGCAGGACATGGGGCCGAGCGAACTGTCGGCGGCGGTTGCTGCCGTGGCGCAGCGCCACGCTGCGCAATTTGAGGCGATCGTCGGTGATGACCTGCTGAGTGCAGGCTATCCGGCTGTGCATGCTGTCGGGCGCTCCGGTGCCCAAGCGCCGCGCTTACTGACCTTGCAGGCGGGGTCGACCGGTCCGCTCGTGGCGCTGGTTGGCAAGGGCGTGTGCTTTGACACCGGCGGTCTGGACTTAAAACCCGCCAGTGGCATGGCCCTCATGAAAAAAGACATGGGCGGGGCAGCCATTGCCCTCGCGGTCGCTGAACTGGTTCTCGCCTTGGAGCTACCGGTTCGGCTCTTGCTCGTGATACCCGCGGTCGAAAATGGCGTCGGCCCGCACGCCTACCGGCCGGGTGATGTGTTGAAGACACGCGCGGGATTGACGGTTGAAGTGACCAACACGGATGCCGAAGGCCGCATCGTGTTGGCCGATGCGTTAACCCGGGCAAGCGAGGCCCACCCGGATGTGATCATCGATTTTGCAACTCTGACGGGCGCGGCGCGAGTGGCGCTCGGGCCGGAGTTGCCGGCCGCCTACGGCAGTGACGACGCCCTGCTTGCGGAACTGACCGAGGCCGCGACCGCCGCGGCGGATCCGGTGTGGCCCATGCCGCTGTGGCGCGGTTATGAGGATGAGTTGCAGTCGCGAATTGCGGATCTGCAGAATGCCTCGTCATCGGGTTTCGCCGGGTCGATTACTGCAGGACTGTTTTTGCGCCGCTTTGTGCCGAGCGGGCAGCACTGGATCCATCTCGACTTGTATGCGTGGAATCCCAAGGATCGACCCGGGCGACCCGTCGGTGCGGAAGCGCACACATTGCGGGCGGTGGTTGAGTGGCTGCAGCGCCGCTACCGCACGGCATTGACCTGATTTGCCGCTGACCGTCCTCACCATCACAATACGACTGAGCCCTGCGCCCGATCGGGTGCGGGCTTGATCTCCTTTTTACTACGGACGCCATCATGACCCGCAAGACGAAGACTGTTGATCCCCGAGCCCATTCGCGCCTCGTGACCGAAGGCGTTGCGCAGACCCCTGCGCGGGCGATGTTGCGAGCCGTGGGCTACGTGGATGGCGACTTCGATAAGGTCTCGGTGGGCGTAGCCACCACCTGGTCGAACATCACCCCGTGCAACGTCCACCTTGACGGCCTCGCCGCGGCAGCGGCGTCTGCGGTGGATGGCGCCGGCGGCAAGAGCCGGATTTTCAACACCATCACCGTCTCGGACGGCATCTCGATGGGCTCGCCTGGCATGCGGTTCTCGCTCGTCTCGCGCGAAGTCATCGCCGACTCGATCGAGACGGTGGTGGGTGCGCAGGGCTTTGACGGCGTGGTGGCGATTGGCGGCTGCGACAAGAACATGCCCGGCTGCATGATGGCGCTGGCGCGGCTCGATCGGCCGGCCGTGTTCGTGTACGGCGGCACCATCCGCCCCGGCGCGCAGCGTCGGGACATTGTCTCGGTCTTCGAAGCGATCGGTGGCCACGCCAACGGCAGTGTCTCCGATGCGCAGTTGCACGAAGTGGAAGCGACCGCGATCCCGGGCGCGGGCAGTTGCGGAGGGATGTACACGGCCAACACGATGGCCTCGGCGATCGAAGCGCTGGGAATGAGCTTACCGAATAGCTCGGCCCAAGAGGCCGTCTCGCAGAACAAGCTCGATGATTGCAAGCGGGCAGGCGCCGCGGTGCTGGGGCTTGTGAAGGCGGGCATCAAGCCTTCGGATATTCTGACCCGTAAGGCTTTCGAGAATGCCATCACGGTGGTGATCGCGTTGGCCGGCTCGACCAATGCGGTACTGCACTTACTCGCGATAGCGCAGGCGGCGGGCGTGAAGCTCAGCCTCGACGACTTCACGCGGATCGGCAAGAAGGTGCCGGTGCTCGCCGACCTCAAGCCGAGCGGCAAGTATCTGATGTCGGAGTTGATTGACATCGGCGGGATTCAGCCGCTTATGAAGCGTCTGTTGAAGGCCGGCCTCTTGCACGGGGATTGCCTCACGGTCACCGGCAAGACGGTGGCGCAGAACCTGAAGAGTGTGAAGGACTATCCGGCCGGCCAGAGCATCGTTCGTAATTTTAAGAATCCGATTAAGAAAGACAGCCATCTGGTTGTTCTGTACGGAAACTTGGCCGAGGAGGGCGCGGTTGCCAAGATCACCGGTAAGGAAGGCCTGCGCTTCGAAGGCACGGCCCGCTGCTTCGACTCCGAGGAACAGAGTCTACAGGCGATCCTCGACGGCACGGTGGGTGCCGGTGACGTGGTGGTCATTCGCTATGAAGGCCCCAAGGGTGGGCCGGGTATGCGCGAGATGCTGAGCCCGACAGGCGCGATCATGGGCAAAGGCTTAGGCGATAAAGTGGCGCTCATTACCGATGGCCGCTTCTCGGGCGGTAGCCACGGGTTTGTTGTGGGCCACGTCTCGCCTGAAGCGGCTGTGGGCGGCCCGCTGGCCCTGGTGCACGACGGCGACAAGATTGTCATCGATGCGCAGCACCGTACGTTGGACCTCAAGGTCAGCGCCGCGGAATTGAAGCGTCGGCGCGCGAAGTGGGTGGCGCCACGCGCTTCCGTGACCAAAGGCGTGTTGGCAAAGTACGCGCGTGAAGTGTCCAGCGCATCACTGGGTGCCGTCACCGACGTCGTTGCAACCGCATCGAAAAAGGCTAAAAAAACGTCTCGTTGAGGCGTTGTGGGCAGTGCAGCAAATGAGAGAGAACAACCGCTTGTTACATTCTTTAGTGCGAGCGCGTGAATTGACTCTTGCAGAGACGCGCATCAGCGGTTATCGTCCATCCGCGCTGACGCAGCCGGGGGGTGATTTGCGTCTCCCTCAGCGAGTGTCGAGCACCAGCGGTTTTTAGTCCGACCTCGGTTGGACGTCACTCCGGTGGAGTCGATTCGAATCACGAATCGGTGACATCGGACTTTGAGAGTGAGTCGGGAGAATTAGGGGCTCCCTGCGACATGTCTAGCGGCAAGTATTCTCGTAAAGCTATCGTTGGATTCGTAGTCATCGGACTGCACGTTGCGCTCGCCTTGGGCATCATTGTTGCCACGGCGTTCAAGTACGTGCCACAGCTGGCGGACGCGCTGGATATGCGCCTCGTCAAGCAGGTCGAGGAGGAGATGAAAAAGACTCCGCCTCCGCCGCCACCCGATTTCAAGCCACCACCGGTCACGACTCCGCTCGTCGACTTGCCGATCGTGGCAGGCCCGCCGCCTCCGCAGGCGATCGTGGCCAAGCCGGAGCCGAAGCCGGAGCCGAAGCCGGCGCCGAAGGCTGAGCCGCCGCCGATCACGCAGGCGAAGGTCGCCAAGGGTTCCAACCTCGGCGAAGCGTGCGCCTCATACTATCCGTCCGCCTCTAAGCGTCTTAGCGAAGAGGGCTCGGTGGTGCTTCTCGTGTTCATCGCGCCGAACGGCAAAGTGACCGAGACCAAGGTGGAAACATCGAGTGGCATTCAGCGCCTCGACGATGCTGCCGCCAAGTGCGTGACCGCCCAGGGTCGCTTTGAGCCGACGAAGGTCGGTAATGAAGCGATTGGCTCTTGGCAGCGCATGAAGTGGACATGGCGTCTTACGAACTGATACGCCGTTCCGATTTTTTGATAGTTAACTTCGTTCTTTTTACCTGAACCCATCAGAGGTCTTTGATCATGGCCGACGCAGCTGTTGCTCCGGAGAATCACAACTTTGGTATTCAGGACCTTTGGGACTCCGGTCCGGTTAGCAAGGTCCTGCTGACGATTCTCGTCATCATGTCCCTGTATTCGTGGTACGTCCTCATCGTGAAGCTTCTCGACCAGAACGCGCTCAATAAGTACGCGTCGACGGTTGATAAGGACTTCTGGGGCGCTTCGTCGATCGCCGACGGCATTGCCCGTCTCAAGGGCGGCGACGAGAATGTGTTCCGCACCGTTGCCGTCGAGGCGATGGAGTCGGTCAACCATCACGAGAAGAACAAGGGTCGCCTGACCGAAACGATCGACATGCACGACTGGGTTTCGTCCCACATGCAGCGTCGCGTCGATCAGATCAATAGCGATCTGAATGAAGGCATGGCCGTGCTCGCCTCGGTCGGCGCCACCGCGCCGTTCGTCGGTCTGCTCGGTACCGTTCTCGGTATTCTCAACGCCATGCGCTCCATCGCCATGTCGGGCAACGCGTCGATCGAAAAGGTCGCCGGTCCCGTCGGTGAGGCGCTCTGGATGACGGCTATCGGTCTCGGCGTCGCTATCCCAGCGGTGTTGGGCTTCAACTGGCTGACCCGCCGTAACAAGTCGATCAGCGAAGCGGTCACCCACTTCTCGCACGATCTGCACCAGGCCATTCTCTCGGGCGGCCGCGTGGCCAGCTCGAAGGCGGCCCCAGCGGCGGCGAAGAAGTAAGAGTCATTACAGTAGAAAGCGTTTAGACGAGGAGCACGTTCATGGCAGGCGGTGGTGGTCCGATTAAAGATGGCGAGTTGAACAACGAAATCAACGTTGTGCCGCTCGTCGACATCATGCTCGTGCTCCTGATTATCTTCATCATCACCATCCCGGTGGCGACGAAGGCGATCAAGGTCGTGCTCCCGACGAACGCGAACGTGCCGACGGAAACGAAGCCCGAGAACATCAGTCTCTCGGTCGATTTCGCCGGCACGGTTTACTGGAACGACGGTCAGATCACGCTTGATGATCTGGCGAAGCTTGCACAGAGCGAGGCGACCCAGCAGCCGCAGCCTGAGGTGCAGATCCGCGCGGATAAGCGCGTGACCTATGCCTACGTCGCGGACGTGCTCACGACCCTGCAGCGGAACTATCTGCTCAAGGTCGCGTTCATTGCTGAACCGCCTCACCAGGAATAAGACCGGAGCAGCTCCAGATGGCATTTTCCTCTGAAAAAGAAAGCGGCGACTACAACACGACCATCAACGTCGTGCCGCTGGTTGACATCATGCTCGTGCTGCTGATCATCTTCATCATCACGCTTCCGGTGATGACGCACTCGGTGAAGATCGACTTGCCGCGTGCTTCGAACGATCCGCCACCGGCCAATCCGGCCAAGCCGATCAACATTGCGGTCGCCTACAATGGCGCCGTAACGTGGGATGGTCAGAACATGGCGCCGATCGAGATGATCGCGAAGATCAAGGAGTCGGCCGCGCAGGATCCGCAGCCGGAAGTCCTGCTGCAGATCGATCGCCGCGCCCGCTACGACTTCGCAGCGAACGTCTTGTTCGCGGTGCAGCGCGGTGGGTTGAAGAAGATTGGTTTCGTCGCTGACGCGAGCGGAAACCTCTAACCGTAGGCCGAGGGGCCTTGCGGTTAGGAGTCGAGAGTAGAAGAATGGGCCGGCTCTGTCGGCCCATTCGTTTTTCGGGGTGTCGATGGCGGTCTTTACCGATCGCGTGGCACGACCCAACACCAGATTTTTGATTTTCAGTGATTTTACCGAGGTATACGATGACGAAGCTCGCCACTGTTCTTTCGCGCGCCACGCGCGGACTCCTTGTCGCCGGTCTTCTCGGCGTCGCGACCTTGGCCTCGCAGGGCGCCTATGCGCAGGCGCAGACCTCCGCGGAGTTCTCTGAGAAGTACAACGCGGGCGTGACGGCGTACAAAGCCCATGACATGGGCAAGGCGCTGAGTTCGGCCAAGGAAGCGCACTCGGTCGCGAAGTCGGGCTTTGAGAAGAGCGCCGCGCTGAAGTTGCTCCTCGTCGTGGCCGGTGCGTCGGGCAAGGTGCAGGACCAGCAGGAAGCGTTGGAACAGCTGTTGAACACCGAGGGCGTCTCGGCGGCTGAGAAGGTGCAGTTCCACAAGTCGTTGGCGCCGATCTATGCGGCGACGAACCACTACGACAAGGCGGTCACCGAGATGAAGTCGTACATGGCGGCCGGCGCCGGTAGCCCTGCCGATTGGGAACTCTTGGCTCAGCTGCAGTACGGTGCGCACGACTGCACGGGTGCCTTGGAGTCGATCGACCGCGCGGCGCCGGCAGGCAAGGAAGCGGGTGAGTCGGCGCTCAAGTTGCGTTACACCTGCTACACGCAGGGTAAGCAGGCGGCGAAGGCGGCGAGCGTAGCGGAGGAGCTGCTGCGCCGCTTCCCGAAGAAGGAATGGTTCCAGGCGGTGCTTGCGGATCTCGAGCCGAAGAAGCCGGATGATCTGGCCATGCTCGGCGTGCTCCGTTTCGGTTACGAGCGTGACTTCCTGGCTGACGAGGGCGACTACACCAAGCTCGCTGACTTGGCGCTCTCGGAAGGCACGACGGCGGAAGCCCAGCACGTGCTGGAGAAGGCCTTTTCGAAGAAGGCGATCGGCGCAAAGGGTAAGGACAAGGCTGAGAGCCTGATGAAGCAGGCAAAGGACCGCGCTGCGGAAGACGCGAAGACCGTCACGCAGCTCGATGCGGAGTCAAAGGCCGGTAAGAACGGCGAGACCGACGTCAAGCTCGGCCTGCGCTACTACTCGATGGGTCAGTACGACAAGGCAGCAGAAGCACTCACCCGCGGTCTGTCGGCCGATCACGTGGCCAAGGTTCGTCGTCCAGATGAAGCCAACTTGGTCCTGGGTATCTGCCTCACGAAGTTGAAGAAGAAGGCTGAAGCGGATAAGGCGTTCGCTGCGGCGAAGGCCGACCCGCGCATGGCCGTGGCTGCGAAGATGTGGGCGGGCAACTGAAGCCAACGCTAAACCGACGAGGTGCGACATGAATAACTGGGTTACGCGAATGAAGGCCCCGCTGATGGCGGGTTTTCTGGCGATCATGGTCGCCACCTCGGCGGGTGCGGCAGAGAAGGAGAAGAAGGAATCTCTGACGGAAGCCGTCGCCAAGCAGTTGAAGCCGGCGCAGGACGCGATGGCGAAGGGTGACTTCGATGGCGGGCTCACGCTCGCCAAGGCGGGCTTGGCGGCTGCCAAGACGCCGTACGACAAGGAAACCTCCTTGCGCATGATGACCTACGCCGCGGCCAAGAAGCAGGACTTCAACCTGTATGCGGAGTTCACGGAGCAGCTGCTCGACGCCGCGCCGAACATGACCGATGACGAACGCGTCAAGGACTATAAGGCGCTGGCCCAGATCAGTGCCCAGAACAAGACGTACGACAAGGCGTTGGTCTGGGTGGGCAAGTGGGCCGATGCCTCGAAGAGCGTCGATGCCTACACGCTGGGCTCGCAGATCATGTTAATCCAACAGGATTACCCGGGCGCGATCCCTTGGCTTGAGAAAATTGCGGCCGCCACGCCGGAGCCGAAGGAAGACACGCTCAAGCAGTTGAACGTCGCGTACTACCGCACCGAGAACAAGGCCAAGCGCCTTGCAGTGATGGAAACGCTCGTGACGAAGTTCCCGAAGCGGGAGTACGTAGTGGATCTGATCGGCATCTACGAAGCCGATTCCGAGCCACTGGCGATGCTGAACATGTATCGCCTGCTGTTCGATCGTAACGAAATGACTCGCGAGAGCGAGTACGTGAACTACACGGACGGCGCGATCGATGCCGGTGCACCGGCGGAAGCGCTCAAGGTCATCGAACAGGGTCAGAAGCGCGATGTGGTCAAGTTCATTGCGGCGACCGATCGCAACAGCAAGCTCTTGGCACAGGCCAAGACGCTGACGGCTGAAGACAAGAAGTTGTTGCCGTCGCTCGATAAGGAAGCCCGCGCGGGCAAGAACGGGCAGGCGGACGTGAAGGTGGGTCTCGCGTACTTGGGCTTCGGCGAGTACGACAAGGCGATCGAAGCCATCGAGCGCGGCCTGACCGACGAGCGGATCGTCAAGGTCAAGCGCGTGGATGATGCCTACATGACCTTAGGCATCGCCTACCTGCACGCCGGCAAGAAGGACAAAGCGATCGAGGCCTTCAACAAGGCCAAGTCGGACAAGCGGATGGCAAACGCCGCTAACCTCTGGCTGATCGCGTTGCCGTCGCTCGACGCGCCGCAGGGCTGATCGTGATTGGCTGGGCGCTCATCACGGGCGCCTCGCACGGCATCGGCCGCGACGTCGCCAGACGCGCGGCCGTTGACGTTTCTGGGCTCCTTCTGACCGGTCGCGATGGGGCTGCGCTGACGGCCCTGGCGGCCGAACTGGCGAGGCCTGGGTTGATCGTGCAGACCCACGTGGCGGATCTGGCGACGGCAGAGGGCGTTGAGGGTCTGTTGCAGTGGGTGAGCAGTCTCGCGATTGTGCCGGACCTGCTCGTGAATAACGCGGGTCTCGGGGCGTATGGCCTGTCACGCGAGTTACCTGCGGGCAGTGAAGAGACGATCGTGGCGGTCAACGTGTGGGCGCTCACACGTCTCACCCAGGCCTTTCAAGCCGCCATGGTTCGTCGGGGTTCGGGGCGAATTCTGAACGTCGCATCCACGGCGGCCTTCCAACCGGGACCTCGGATGGCCGCGTACTACGCCTCGAAGGCATACGTCCTGCACTATTCGGAAGCACTGGCCTACGAGTTGGCAGGCACCGGTGTCACGGTCACCGTCCTGTGCCCAGGTCCCACCACATCGCGCTTTCATGAGCGCGCCGGCACCCATCGGTCGGGGCTGATGTCCGGTCTACTGCCGGTGTCTCGATCCCAGGCGGTCGCTCACGTCGGCTATCAAGGCGCGATCGCGGGTCGTCGAATCGTCATTCCCGGTGTGTTGAATCAACTCGCGGCCATCAGTGTGGGCTTTTTGCCGCGTCGATTGGTGACGGCGCTGTCGGCGTTCATGGCGCGGCCTGCGAAGGGAACGGCTTAAGGGTCGCTCGGGGCTTGCGACGGCGCCGGCCGTTTCGGGTGACGCTTCCCCCTTCTCGTGGCGGTTTCGCGCCTCAAGCGCCCCCTGTGGCGGCTTGCGTGCAGTCGACCGACGAATAGGCGGCTGAGCGAGTATTATCCAAGCCTTGTTCGGCCCCCACAGACACAGATGAGGAAACTCCATGACGATTCAAGTCGGTGACAAATTGCCGGAAGCAACCTTCAAGCACATGACGAAGGATGGCCCTGCCAACGTGACGGTGGCTGAGTTGACGGCGGGTAAGACCGTCGTGTTGTTCTCCGTGCCGGGTGCGTTCACGCCGACCTGTCACGCCAAGCACTTGCCGGGCTTTGTCAGCCATGCGGATGCGTTGAAGGCGAAGGGCGTCGACACCATCGCCTGCACGGCGGTGAACGATGTCTTCGTGATGGACGCCTGGGGTAAGGCCAGCCACGCGGGTGAGGCCATCACGCTGCTCGCCGATGGCAATGCAGACTTCGTGCGCGCGCTCGGTCTTGAGTTGGATGCCACCGGCTTTGGGATGGGCGTGCGCGGTAAGCGTTTCGCGCTGGTGGCCAAGGATGGTGTGGTCACGGCGTTGCACGTCGAGAACGGCGGTGAGTTTAAGGTCAGCACCGCGGAGCACGTGCTCGAGTCGCTCTAAGCATCGCGTCGATCAAAAGCAAAGGCCCGGTCAGGTGACTGACCGGGCCTTTGTGTTGGGCGCCGTTACTTCGCGAGCGTGAGGGTTCCCTTCATCATCGAGGCATGACCGGGGAAGGAGCAGAAGTAGCTGTAGTCCTCACTGGCCTTCAACGCGGCGGTCGAGAAAGTGACGGAGGCGCTTTCGCCGCCGCCGATCAGTTTGGTGGCGGCGATGACGCGGGCGTCGCCACTGGGCAGATACTCCTTCGCGGCGCCCGCGGCCGCACCCGCCGACGCGACGGCGGCCGCATCCGCCTTGCGTGTCAACACCCAGTTATGTCCCATCGCTTTGACGGGCAGTTTGCCGATGTGGTGCAAGGTCAGCGTCACGTCAGTACAGCTGGCCGGCACCTCCAGATGTTTCACGGAATATTGCATCGCATCGTTCGCATCAATGCTTAAGGCACAGCCATCCGCGTAGACGACGGGGCTTAAGCTCAGGAGACCGAGGACCGCGAGCGAGGAGAGTGGCCAGGTGCGCATGGGATGAGACCTCAATGGATGATCCAGAAGTAGAGGAAGAGCGTGTTGTTGTCACTGGCGTTGCGTCCGGCGCCGTCGTAGTTGCGGCTTGCCCCGTTGAAGGTCGAATACGCCGTGTACTCCACGCCGACCCGGAGGTTCTGCCAGGACGGTTTTGTGGTGGTGGCTTTGCCCCAGGGGATGTACTCGAGCTTCAGCGTTGTGCCACGACTGTCGGGGCTGCCGGTGGCGCTGCCGCTGAAGGGGTCGGGCGTATACACCAAGGGGTCGCTCGTGCCGTGGATATCGAAGTACCCGATCCCGGCTGACCAGGTCGCGCGGTACACGTACGTGGCATCGATCAGCAGGGAATCGACGGTTTGGTCCGCGCTCGACACCGCCTCTTGGGCGAAACTGGCATTCAGTGAGCGCTTCTCGTGGATGAACGCGGCGTTCGCGGCGACTGCGTGCCCATTGCCCGGTGCCCACTGGTAGGTTGCATCGAGGCCCGTGTCCACGTAGCGGTCGGTCGCGGGGTCGGCCGGATCCGGGTGCAGATTCGCGGCCAGCGACAACACCCCGATGGAACCGTGGTGAACTTCACCGTCCCATTGATAAGCCGCCCGCACATACGGTGCGACGCCGTCAAGGTGGGGGCTGGCATCGGCACCGGCGCCGACATTGCCGAGCCAACGGTCGGCAAGGCCGCGGTAGCCGCCTACTTCCACGTACCAGTGATCGTCGAACATGGCGTAAGCGCTCGTGCCGAGTACCGTGCCGCCAAGGCCGGTGACCAGCGTTCCGGCCGCGGGACCCGGGGCGAGCGCCGAACTGATGTACGGGAAGCCCCAGGCAGGTGTGGAGTTCCACAAGTCCTGCACCGTGGGGTTGTTGTTCAGGCTAACGCCGACTACGGCCGAGTGGTTGCCGAACGACACGGCGCGGGCGTAGCGAACATCGAGGTTGTCCCACGAGAACGCACGATCCGGTCCGCTGTAGGTGAACTGAGCAAAAGCTCCCAGATGCTCGCTCAGCTTGCCGCCGTAGAAGAGGCTGACTTGATCGACCGATAGATTGTTATTCACCGACGTGTGATCGGCGGGCGGATCCGGCTGATCCTTCCCGGTGTGGGTGTAGCCGCCCTGCACCATGAAGGATAACGGCAGTGCGCTCGTGCCCCACGTGTAGCCGTTCAATTTGAACTGTCGGCCGTACGGTGTCAGAGCCGGGCCATAAGCCACGGTATGGCATTGCTCGCAGGCGACGCCCGTTTGGCGCGTGAAGCTCGGAACGGCTTGCGCCGTCGAGGCGGCGAGACTCAACGCGAACACCCAGCCGGCGAGCCGGCGCAGACGCGGAGTGACGGATAGGCGCATCGTGGATCTCCTCATGCCCGACGGAGTTGGGCGTGGGAGTAGTGTGTTTGGTGCGGTTACGGAGGGGTATCCGCACTGAACCTTCACGGATTGTGAGCTATGCCTACGGAGTTTCCGCAGCCAGGCACACGCGCGCGCGTTGCGGGCTTTGCAAAACAAAACGGCCCGCACGAGGCGGGCCGTGAATCGCAACCGATAGGCATGACCCCCGCAGGGCGTCGCGGCTATCAGCCGAGCGCTTTTTCGATCTCAGGCACCGCGACGAACAAGTCCGCTACGAGCCCGAAGTCCGCGACTTCGAAAATCGGGGCTTCAGGATCTTTGTTGATCGCCACGATCGTCTTGGCATCCTTGATGCCCGTCAGATGTTGGATCGCACCCGAGATACCGACCGCGACGTACAGATCCGGCGCGATGATTTTGCCGGTCTGACCGACCTGCAACTCGTTCGACGCGTAACCGGCATCCACCGCTGCACGCGACGCACCCACCGCTGCGCCCATCTTGCCGGCGAGGCTATAGACGATATTGAAGTTTTCCTTCGAGGCGAGCGCACGGCCACCCGAGACGACCTTCGCGGCGGACGCGAGATCCGGGCGATCGCTCTTGGGCGACGCCGACAGACCCACAAAGCGCGTGTGCGTCGGCAGGTCGGCCGTCACCGTGGCGGCGCTGATCGGCGCGCTGCCACCCTGAGCGGCGGGCTCGAAGCTCGCGCTGCGCACCGTCGCGACGAGCGTGCGGTCGGCCGGTGCTTCCAAGGTGACGATCGCGTTGCCCGCGTAGGTCGGACGCTTGAAGGAGTACGCACCCACCACCGCCATGGCGTCGGAGATCTGCGGCACGCCGAGCAAGGCGGCGACGCGCGGCAAGAGATCCTTGCCAAACGCCGTGGAGGCCGCGAAGACGTGCGTGTAGCCCGACGCCAAGGCAACCACCTGCGGCGCCAGCGTGGCGGCCAAAGGGGAGGCGTTGGCCGCATGTGCCACCGTCACGACCGCATCGACGCCGACGAGCGCGGCGGCAGCCGCGGCCACAGCCGCCGGATCCGCAGCGAAGACGGCGACGGTGACATGGGCCGCCGGGATCTGCCGGGCGCAGGTCACGGCGCGGGCCGTGGCTTGGTTGAGTGTGGTGCCGTCGTGTTCGGCAACGATCAGAATCTTGCTCATCAGACCAGCCCCTTCTTCTTGAGCGCGTCGACCAGTTCGGCGACGTCCTTGACCACGATGCCCTTCGCGCGTGGCTTGGGCGGTTCGACAAACGTGGTCTTCAAGCCCACGTCCGCCGCCACACCTAAGGAGGCGAACTCGACGACATCGAGCGGCTTCTTCTTGGCCTTCATGATGTCCGGCAGCTTCACATAGCGTGGCTCGTTCAAGCGCAGATCTGCGCTGAACACAGCCGGCAGATCGACTTCGATGGTCTCAAGGCCGGCATCGACTTCACGCGTCACGACGGCCGTTGCACCGTTGATCTCGATCTTCGAGGCGAAGGTGGCCTGCGGACGGCCCCACAGAGCGGCCACCATCGGCGCTGTTTGCGCAGCATCGTCATCGATCGCCTGCTTGCCCAGGATCACGAGGTCAGCGTTTTCCTTCTTCGCGATCTCGGTGAGCACACGCGAGGCGACCAAGGGGTCGACGGCGTCCGTCACCTTCACGAGGATGGCGCGGTCGGCGCCCATCGCGAGCGCGGTGCGCAGCTGCTGCTGGGCATCATCCGGACCGATCGACACGGCCACGACTTCCGCCGCTTCGCCGCGTTCCTTGATGCGCAGCGCCTCTTCCAGCGCGATTTCATCAAAAGGATTTACGCTCATCTTCACGCCTTCGAGCGCAACGCCCGAACCGTCCGGCTTGACCCGGACCCGGACGTTGTAATCAACGACCCGCTTCACTCCAACCAGAATCTTGCGCATGTGGTACTCCACGCCCGCCAATTTTTGCGATGCGGCACGCTATGGGAAGGGCGCGCAGGTGTCAATGACTCTGCGGCAACTCCGCCGTGGCGTGCCCGCCAACCCCTCGGCTAACACGCTTTTTTGCAGTGCAGCTTTACGCCTTATTTTCGTTGATGTTACTGTCCGTCGCGAATTGGAAACCGTCCTGCGTGGATTCAAAAACGACAAAGCGGGATGGGAGGGGGGACCGGTGCGCGCAAGACGCCGCTGGGTAACTAAGGGGCGGCGCCACGGCGCCGCTTTTTTTATGGCTGATCGCCGCTGCGACGGTGCACCGATCGGTTCGTCCGGCGGCGCCCCGTGACGCGCCACCCGTGGCTGCGCCTCGTCGCCGGACGTCTCCTGGCGGCAATTCCCACGCTGTGGATCGTCGTGACGCTGTCCTTTTTGCTCGTGCGCCTCGCGCCGGGAAGTCCGTTCGAGGACGAGCAACGACTCCCGCCGGCCGTGCGGGCCAACCTCGATCGCGCCTACGGCCTCGATCAACCCTTGCCGGTCCAGTACGCCCGTTACCTTGCCGGTCTCGTGCAGGGGGATCTTGGGCCCTCGCTGCGCCAGCGCGATCGTCGGGTTGTCGATCTGGTGCGTGAGGGCTTGCCGGTGAGCTTGACGTTGGGAGGCCTCGCGCTGTCGCTGTCGCTCTTGCTCGGCGTGAGCGGCGGGCTCCTCTGCGCAGTGGCGCGCGGTCGCGCCGTGGATCGCTGGCTGGGTCGGGCGGCGGTGCTGGCCGTGGCCTTACCGCCGTATGTCACGGCGCCGCTCCTCGTCCTGGTCTTCGCGGTGGGCACAGGCTGGTTACCGGTGGCGGGTTGGGAAGCCGGTCGCCCCGCGGATCTCGTGCTGCCGGTGATCGCGTTGGCCTTGCCCACCGCGGGCGGTCTCATGCGGCTCTTGCGCGCCAGTGCGCTCGATGTCCTCGACTCGCCGGCGATCCTCGCCGCACGCGCGCGCGGCTTGTCGGCGCGACGCGTGCTCTTGGTACACGTTCTCCCGCCGGCGCTGTCGCCGGTGATCGCGTATCTCGGCGGTGCGGCGGCGGCGCTCTTGGGTGGCTCTTTGGTGGTCGAGACGGTCTTCGGACTGCCCGGCATGGGGCGTTTTTTGGTCGAGGGCGCTTTGAACCGCGATTACACCTTGGTCTTAGGCAAGGTCGTCGTGTACGCCGTTCTCGTGTTGCTCCTGAACCTTGCGGCGGATCTGGCGGCCTTGGGCGTGGATCCGCGTCTGCGCGAGCGTGTGTACCGAGGAGTGCCCGAATCATGACGCGCCGAGTGCGGGTTCTGCAGGCGCTGCTCGTGCTGATGGTTCTCGTGGCGCTCGTCGGTCCCCTGCTGAGCCCGTGGACGGCCGCGCAGCTCGATTGGGACGCACCGGCGGTCGGTCCCACCGTTTGGCATGCGCACCTCTTCGGCACCGATACCCTGGGGCGCGATGTGTGGGTACGCACCTGCGAGGGGCTGCGGGTGTCGTTGTGGATCGCGCTCGCCGCCACGGGGATCGGCCTCCTGATCGGCGGATTCTCAGGCGCGTTGGCGGGCACGGTGGGGGGTGGGGTGGACGCCCTCGTGATGCGGGCGGTTGATGTGGGTTATGCGTTGCCGGTGGTGCTCCTCGCCTTGTTGTTGAGCGTGGTCCTCGGTCGCGGCACCGGCTCGCTGGTGGTTGCGGCCAGTACCGTGGGTTGGTTGTCGACCGCGCGCATGGTGCGCGCCGAGACGCGCCGACTGGCCTGCGCGCCCTATGTGCTCGCCGCGACAGTGATGGGTGTGGGGCGCGTGCGGATCTTCACGCGCCACGTCCTGCCGAATCTGCTCGGTCCGGTCTTGGTGCAGGCAACCGTCTCCGTGCCGTCCCTCGTGGTGCTGGAAAGCTTCTTGTCGTTTTTGGGACTCGGCGTGCAAGAGCCGGGTGCGAGCCTCGGCAATCTGCTGCACGACGGTGCGCGCGAGATGGAGCGCGCGCCGTGGCTGCTCATCGCCCCGGCCGCGTTACTCGTGACGGTGGTCGGCACTCTGACGGCGTTGGGTGAAGCCTGGCGGGATCGGATCGCCCATGCCGACTGAGCGCGTCCTGCTGCAGGCCGAGGGCTTCGGGGTCGACTACGACTCGACGCCCATACTCGCGGACATTGCGTTGTCCGTGCACGCGGGGGAGGTCGTGGCGCTCATCGGCGCGTCCGGGTCGGGCAAGAGTGCGTTGCTGCGGGCACTGCTCGGTCTGTCCCCGGCGACCGCGCAGACCAGGGGGTTGCTGCGGTTCGCGCAGGCCGACGGCGGCTTGCGGGAGCGGCGGGATATCACGCCTCTGCGGGGCGCCACCATCGGCTTTGTGCCGCAGGATCCGCAGACCGCGCTGTCGGCCCATCGCACGGTGGCGCAGCATCTGGACGAGGTGCTGGCGACGCACGCGCCCGGATCGACGCGGCCGATGCGGGCCGAGCAGGCGGCGGCCCTGCTGACGTCGGTGGGCTTAACGGGCGAACTGTTGCCGCGCTATCCGCACGCGCTCTCCGGCGGTCAGGGGCAACGGGTGCTGGTGGCGCTCGCGCTGG
Organism: Gammaproteobacteria bacterium; assembly: GCA_947455595.1. GTDB lineage: Bacteria > Pseudomonadota > Gammaproteobacteria > Steroidobacterales > Steroidobacteraceae > CAIKZZ01. Next base: position 41,292 of record CANGOP010000009.1, on the reverse strand, counting down.
CCGGCAACCCGGCCATCCTGTTGGCGGATGAGCCGACCTCCGCGCTCGATCCGCGGGCCACCCACGAACTCCTCGCCTTGCTGCAGGCACAGGCACGCGTTCAGCGGCGCGGTGTGCTGATCGTCAGCCACGATCTGTCGGCGACCGCGCACGCGGCGGATCGCGTGGCGGTCCTGGCCGGCGGTCGCCTCGTGGAAATCGGCGCGACGGCGGCGGTGTTGAGCCAGCCGCAACATCCGTTGACGGCCGCTCTCATGGCCGCGTGTCCGCCGCTCACCCCACCGCGCCCCGCGCGCTTAGCCGAAGCGCCGCGGCCAGCCCCGTGCGCACGCGTGGCCAGGGCCTGCGCCTTTGCCGCGACCTGTGGGCGCGCGCAGTCGGTGTGCGCCGAGACGCCACCCGCGTGGCGAACGATCGCCGGCCGCGAGGTGGCCTGTCACTGGCCGCTGGGGGCCGCATGAGCGTGTTAAGCCTGGCCGCGGTGAGCGTGCAGCGGGGTTCACGTGCCTTGCTGGCCGAGGTGTCGCTGGAGGTGGCCGCAGGCGAAACCGTGGGTCTCGTGGGCGAGTCTGGCGCGGGCAAGAGCACGCTGGTGCGGGTCGCGCTCGGGCTTGAACGGCCGCACTCGGGCACCGTGCGGTGGGGTATCGACGATCCCTGGGCCTTGTCGACGGCGGCGCGGCGTGCCGCGCGTGCCCGTCTGGGCGCGGTTTTCCAGCAACCGGCCGCGAGTCTCAATCCGCGTCGCTTGATCGGTGCGTCGATAGGCGAGCCGCTCCTTGCGCATGCGCGTGCCCTCTCGGCGCGCGAGCGCCAAGACCGGGTGGCGGCGGCGCTCGCGCAAGTGGGACTCCCGGGTCAGTTTGCCGCGCGCTGGCCGGACGCGCTCTCAGGGGGTGAGGCGCAGCGCGTGGCCTTGGCCCGGGCGCTGATCCTGAAGCCGGCGCTGGTCATTCTCGACGAGCCCACCAGTGCGCTGGATGCGTCCGCCGCGGCATCGGTCCTCAATCTGATGGGCGAGTTGACCCGTGAATCGGGCACTGCGTTCGTGATCGTCAGCCATGATCTGGCCGCCGTGGCGTATGTGGCGCGACGGTGTCTCGTCTTGGAAGCGGGGCGCCTGGTGGCGGATGGCGAGACCGATGCGTTATATGCGTCTGCCACTCCGCCGGCACTCTCGCGCTTGCTCGCCGCGCGCACAGAGCGATTCGTCCCGCTCAGCGCAACGCGATGAGCGCCTGAAACTCCGGGTGCCGTTCCAAGTGCCGCACAATAAACGAACACACCGGCACGATCTGCTCGCCGCGCGCCTGGATGAGGTGCAAGACACCCTGAACCAACTGACTGCCGAGGCCCCGACCGCCGAGCGCCGGCGGGACGCCGGCGTGGTTCAACCACAAGACCGACCCCTCCCGTCGATAGGTCACGACGGCGACGTGTTCGCCCATCACCCACTCGAAACGCGAGCGCTCCGGTACATCGATGATCGGATGGTGCGTCTCCATCAGAACGTGCCACTCAGACTGATCGGCCGACGGCCATTTTCGCTGGGAGCGCCGAGGAAGGCGAGTGCCCGCGAAAGTTCATCGGACAGCGCGCCTCGCGCCGCCACATCTCCGGCCAGTTGATACGCACGGGCGGGTTCTAAGCGCAGTTGCGCGATCACGCTCAAGGGGCCGCCGTCGTCCTGCAGACGGCCCAGCAGGGCCTGCGGCGTGCTGTCGCGCGGATCGAAGGTGAGGCGAAAGCGGCCGAGGTCGTCGGGTGCATTCGGCGCCCGCAGATGCTCGATCGTGAAGTGGCCTGCCAGCGCAACCGGCCAACCCTGCTCAAGACGCGCATAGGTCACCTCGCCGCGCAGGCGCCCTTGCCAGCCGGCCTGTGTGGATTCGGGATGCAGGGTGTTGAGAGGCAAGTCCAGCGACAGTCCCTGCGCCTCGAGTTGGCCATCGCGCTGTACGGAGAGATGCCCTGAGAGATGCCCGTCGGGCCGGGTGATCGTGACGTCACCGGCTAACCGCGCGCGCAGACCCTCGAGCGGTGAGAGATGCCATTGCAGTTGGCCGAGCGGCGCGCCATCAAGGTTCACCTGCGCCGCGGCCCCCTCCCAGATCGAACCACTCACATCATGCAAGGCGAGCCGTGTCGGCAGGAACGGCACCACCACCCGGGCGGGTAAGGTCGCGGCGATCACGACAGCGAAGACCAGAACCCCGAGCAGCAGATATCCGCGCAGGGCGCGCATCGGCTCAGCGACGAACGAGCACGATGCTCGCGTTGACCCGGCCCGGCGAGTCGGTGTGCTCAAGCGTCGCCTGCTGTACCGTCACGCCGTAGTTCTGACTCAGTTGCACAAACCACGTCGTCAACTGCGCAAAGGACGCGCCTTCAAACCGCACCCGCAACGAATCGCTTCCCGACGGCTCGGTGCCCCGCAGTTCACCGGCCAACCCCGCATCGCGCGTGGTGGCGTCCACGACGCTGACCAACGGGACGGCGTCTTGGGTGGCCGGTGCCGCGGCGAGCACCGGCGCGACCGATGCCAAGTACGCAAGATCAGCCTGCTTGGCGGCGACGCGGGCGTGCGCTTTTTGAGCGCGCCCGTGCAACTGCCACGGCAGCACCACGACGAGAAGTAGGGCGACGAGGATCGCGCCGACCCGCACGAACACTTGTTCGCGAGGCTGCAGGTCGGCATACGCCGTTTCTAAGCGTTGCAAGAGTACGTTCATGGCGCGGTGCCTGTGATTTCAAGACGACCTTCGGCGTGCTGGGCATCGGGCGTCGACACGCCGGCGAGGCGCGATGAAGGACCCACGGTCTGCTGTACTTGATTGAGAGAGGCCAAGTCGCCGGCCGAGAGCACCGCTTCCAAAGCGCCGTCGTGATAGTTGATGGACTTCACCGTGATGCCCGGGGTCGCGATGACGGCAACCCCTAAGCTGTCGAGGGCGCCAATCAATCCGCCCTGACCGGTCCCGGCGATGCGCCGCACGCGCGATTCCACCAGGAGTCGCGGCGCGGGTAGGCGTGCGGGATCCATGCCCGGCAATGCTTGCGCATACGCGGCGTACAACTGCGGGTCGAGGGTGGCTTCCATCCGGTGGGCGCGGATCAGATCGACGGTTGAGACGATCACGTTCAAGAGCACGCAGCCGAGCACCAGAAAGACAGGTACCCGCCAACGAACCCAGTGGGCCGCACCGGTGCTCACCGGTGCAAACGACCCCTGCAGCAGGCTCACCGGATGATCGCGCAGCGCCACCTCGGCATATTTTTGCAGCGGCCCGTGCTGCAGAAACTGCGGTGCACCGCCGACGTAATGCGCGCCGTCGGGTAACCCGGTGTCGTTAGGCAGCAACGACAGCCGAGCGTTGTAGGACGTCGCGGTGGTGTAGACGAGGCAGGCCTTGGGATCCGATTCGCTCAGGGTGAGCGACTCGCGCACCGGACGGTCGGACATGACGTCGGTATTAAAGCCCACGCCGTCCGGACGGCGGACGTTCATCGTCGGACCATCGGTGACGATGGTGATGGTGCCCGGGGTCACCGGCGTGAGTTGCGGCGCGCCATAGGCGGCGACGGGCATCAGGCCGTGCTCGCCCAAGGCGGCGAGATATCCGGCCAACTGCTCGCGGTCGATGATCGCAGTGTCGACCGCGCCATCGTCCGCTTGCGTGCCGATCGCGAAATGCAGGGTGTCGATTTCTGCGGCCACCTGATCTTCGAGCGCAAAAGGCACGAGCGACGCCAGTCGCTTGCCGCTCTTCGGCGGTAACAACGGTCGGCTCAAGGAGACCTCGTTGCCCGGCAGCACCAGGATGACGCGTGCACCCGCGGCGGCTTGCGCGGCATCGGCCAGCGAGCCGGCACCGTGCGGTTGCTCGCCGATGACGCTGGCGTCGGCGTCTACGCGCAGCCACTCGCACTCGGTGGCGGCGTCGATGAGGGGGTAGAGCAGGATCAGATGGTCGGACATATTCACTCGGTCCCGAGACTGCGCAAGACAACGCGGGACTGCCCGGCGGGGTTTCGCTGCAGCAAACTGTACAGGGTGACTTCGGTAGTGCCAATACGCACCGAGGTCGTCAGACGAAACCAACTGGAGGTTTCTGCCAGCATCGAGCTGGCCGCGGCTTTCTCGGCCGCCGGCAGGGTGGCCTGCACGGCCGTGGTGACATCTCGCAGGGTCGGAAAGCAGCCCTTGGCCCGGTAGGACATCAGGAGCTTCGGGTCCTGCGCGAAGGCAGACATGGAGGGCGCGAGCGTGTCGAGGACGAAGCCTGACGCCGTGCAGACATTCAACGGCGTGCCGATCGGCAGCGCCGCGACATAAGGCGCGAGACGGCGATACCGTTCGATGCCAAAGCCGGGCAGCGAGAGCAATTCGCTCGTGGTCGAAATCGGCCGGTTGGGCGGGCGATAGGGCGGATTCATGCCGAGGTAGACGCCATCTTCGGCACCGTCCGCGCCGTTGGTGACGTTGTCCGGGTCGATCCAGTCCTGCAAGAGAGCCGCCCATTTGGGCTCCAATTGCAGTCGCGCGAGCAGACGTTGAAACCAGGCGAAGGCAAATTCGTTGCGCGTGCCTTGCACCGTGACAAGGTTGTTCAGATTGAATCGACCCGCCAGGTCCTCGACTCGGCCGACCACCTGCCCGCCATCGACGGGCAGTGGCGGCATGGGCTGGGCCCACACTTGGTTCAGGGTGACCTGCTGGGAGTGCTGGGCATCCTCGAGCAGGATCTCCATCACCCAGTCTTCGGCGCCGAAGGCGACCTGCATGGCTTGTTCTTGTGCCAACAGGGTCGACGCGCGGCGTTGATCCAGGGCTCCCTCCGCACCGATGCGCGCGGCAAAGATCGTCGCCAACGCCACAATGACGAGCGCAATGATGAGGGCGACTCCGCGACGGCGCATCATCCCGGCACCTCGACGAGGCGGCGAATGATCCCGAGATCCTTCAGTTCCAGCGTGATCTCGATCGCGCGTGGTCGTGATGAGAGCGCAGCACCGGCCGGTCCTCCGACCGACGCGGCAGGCCAGGTCTCCTGCCAGTTGCGCTGCGCATCCAGAAACCGCAGGTGGATGGACACCACATCGGTGAGCATCTCGCGCTGCACCGGCGGTGTGGACAGCGTGGAATCGAGCACCGTGGTGTGCTCGCGTAACAAGCGCGTGCCATCCAAGCGCCACGTCACCCGTTGCAGCGTCGAGCGCGGCAGACCGGCCGTGTTCATCCAGCCGGCGCGCGTCAGCGTCGCGAGGTTCGTGGTGCGCGAGTCAGCCAAGAGCGCGGGGACCACCGAGGTGCCGACCACGTCGCGCACGGGTCGCGGCGAGAGTTGGCCAAAATCGCTCGACAGGAGATGCACGGTGAGTTCCACGGCACCGAGGCGGGCGTAGACCGATTGCGTCACCTCCCGTGAGCGGCGCACGTAGTTGAGCGACTCGTAGGCCAGTCCGGACAGCACGGCCATCAGAAACACCGAGACCAACACTTCGATGAGCGTAAAGCCGGCCGTGCGAGGGTGTTGGCGCATCATCGGGTCCGAATCGAGGGTTGGCCCGGGACTGGGGCCGTCGCCGGGACCACGGGCCCACCGCCCGGGCCACCGGGCGGCATCGCGGTCGCGGGATCAAAGGGATCGCCGGTGATGGCCATCGAAGCGTTCAGGGCCGCACGGCTGGCAAAGCCGCTCATGCGCCCGAGCGTGGATCCAGACTCCACGGCGCCGTCGCGTATCTCCACATCGATGCGCCGCAAGCCCTCAACTTGGGTTTGCGTCACGGTGGTTTCCCATTTCCACTTACGGCCGGCGAACTCGACGACGCCATCGCGACGGGTCAGGTCGGGCAAATTGGGCGCAAGGCGCATTTCCGCGATCAAGTTTTCGGCAACCCACGAGGCCAGTACGCGGTCGCGCAAATACACGGTGTTCGACGTCGCGTTGGTGACGACCGATAAGGCGGCGCCCAAGCCGATCGCCGCAATGGCCAGTGCGACCAACACTTCAATCAGCGTAAAGCCGCGGCGGGTCATGGCGCGGCTCCGGGGCGTCGAACGCTGAGCGTGCCATCGGCCAGACCCTCGACAACAAACTCGTGGTCGGTGCCCTCGCGACTGAACGTGACGCGGTAACTCGTGGCATCACCGGCGGCCGAGAGGATGACCTGCGGCACCAAGGGCTCCTTGTCGACGGGCATTTTCAGGACCGCCGCTTTGCCCTCGATCTCGATCGCCAGGTGCACACCCTCCGGCAGTTCATGCCGCTCGTACGTGCGATCATCGGGCAGCGTCTGCCACTCGTTGGTGAATGCGGAGTAGGCGAGCACCTCGTAACGGTCGGGTAAAAAGTGGATACCGAGATCCCGCCCTTCCAAGCCCGACTGCTGCGTCGCCGCTGCGATCACGTCGCTCAACCGGTCACCCTCGAGATCCAGTCCGCGGTCCACGCCCGTCACCGTGATGCGATACAACGCCGCCCCGGTCATCACCGCGATGATGACCAGAACGACGAGGATCTCGATCAGAGTGAACCCGCGCGCACGCAGGCCGCCCTGTCGCGGGCGCGACGCGCGCGTCACAAATTACTTGGGATCGCGGATGCTGAGGTCGGCATCATTGCCCGTGCCACCCGGCGCGCCGTCCGCACCAAAACTCATGAGGTCGTAGGGCGCACCACCGGTGCCTGGCGAGACGTACACATAGTCATGACCCCAGGGATCCTTGACCAGCTGCTTGACGTACCCCTCGGCACGCCAGTTCTTCAGGTTTGGATCATTGGGGCGGTGAACGAGCGCATCGAGTCCCTGCTCGTTACCGGGGTACCGGAAGTTGTCCATGCGGTACAGATCGAGCGCGCTCTCGTACAGCTTCATATCCTCACGCGCCTTGGTGATGCGCGCTTCGTCGATGCGACCCAAGATTTGCGGGGCGACGAGCGTCCCCAATATGGCGAGGATCACGACGACCACCATGATCTCAATCAGGGTGAATCCACGTTGACGACGATGCATGAGCGACTCCCTTCAAAACCTAGACGGATCATAGCAAGCCCAGACGTCAGCGCCGTGACACGGCGGGTCTAAGCCCGTGTCGGTTATACTACGGCCTTTCCAGACGAGGATCCGAGATGACGTTAGCGGTGGTATTCCCAGGCCAAGGCTCGCAGTCGGTGGGTATGTTGGCGGCGCTCGCGGCCGAGTACCCGACGGTGCAGGCGACCTTCGCCGAAGCGTCCGAGGTGCTCGGCTACGACCTGTGGCAGCTCGTGCAGTCAGGCCCCGACGAGGCGCTCAACGCGACGGAGCGCACCCAACCGGCGATGCTGGCCGCGGGTGTGGCGGTCTGGCGCGTCTGGAACGAGCAGGGCAAGCCCGTGCCCGCCGTCATGGCCGGGCACAGCTTGGGTGAATTCACCGCACTGGTGGCCAGCGGGGCGCTGGTCTTCCGGGATGCCATTGCGGCGGTGCAGTTTCGCGGTCGCGTGATGCAAGAAGCCGTGCCGCCCGGGGCCGGCGCCATGGCGGCGATCCTGGGGCTGGAGGATGCCGACGTGGAAGCCGCCTGTGCCGACGCCGCGCAAGGCGAGGTGGTGGAGCCCGTGAACTACAACTCCCCGGGCCAGTTGGTCATCGCCGGGTCGGCAGCAGCCGTGGGTCGGGCGCTCGAGGCGGCCAAGGCGCGCGGCGCCAAGCGCGCACTCTTGCTGCCGGTGAGCGTGCCCGCGCACAGCTCACTGTTAAAACCCGCTGCTGATCGTCTGGCCGAGTATCTGGCGACCGTGCCGGTGCGCGTGCCGTCGATCCCCGTCTATGCCATGGGGCTTAAGCGACACGACTCGGAAGCCGCGATTCGCGCCCAGGTCGTGGCGCAGTTGGCCGGTGCCGTGCGCTGGACTGACACGGTCCGCGACATGATCGGCGCCGGCGTGACCCAGATCGTCGAGTGCGGTCCGGGCAAGGTGCTCACGTCGCTCAACCGACGCATCGAGCGCAACAAGGATATTTCGATGATCTGCATGGAAGACCCGGCGAGCCTTCAGGCGGTGCTGGGCACGGGAGTTTGAACATGTCATTACCTTCGTTTCGACTCGACGGCCAAGTGGCCTTGGTGACGGGTGCCTCGCGCGGTATCGGTCGGGCCATCCTGCACGCACTGGCCGCCTCAGGCGCGACCGTGGTGGGGACCGCAACGACGGAATCCGGTGCGGCGGCCATCTCGACGGGCCTTGCTGAGGCCGGTCTGAGCGGTCGCGGTCTCGTGCTCAATGTGACCGACGAGGCCAGCGTCGAGGCGGCCTTGAAGAACATTGAGGCGGCCGAAGGGGCGGTGGGCATCCTCGTCAATAACGCCGGCATCACCCGGGACACGCTCCTGTTGCGGATGAAGACCGAGGATTGGGATGCGATCTTGAACACCAATCTCACCTCGGTGTTCCGGCTGTCCAAGGCCGTTCTGCGCGGCATGATGAAGGCGCGGACCGGTCGCATCATCAGCATCGCCTCGATCGTCGGGCAGATTGGCAACGCCGGTCAGGCTAACTATGCCGCTGCCAAGGCCGGCATCATCGGCTTCACGCGCTCGCTCGCCCGGGAGGTGGCCTCGCGCGGCATCACCGCCAACGTCGTGGCGCCCGGCTTCATCGATACCGATATGACCCGCGCGCTCAGCGACGAACAGCGCTCCGCGTTGTCGGTGCAAATCCCCTTGGCACGCCTCGGCAGCGTGGAGGATATCGCTGCGGCGGTGGTGTTCCTGGCGTCCCCGGCAGGGGGCTATATCACCGGTGAAACCCTCTCTGTAAACGGCGGCATGCACATGCCCTGAAGGCATAAATTTTTAACCTTTTGAATTAAAAGACTAAATTGACCGTAGCGGGCAAGACGGGATTGCCCTAAAATGCGCCCGTCCGCGGCAGGGTTCGGGATGGGGATCCCACCGGCCCGCGGTTCAGTTTGCTTTGCGTCATAAAGGAAAACCTAACGATGAGCAGCGTGGAAGAGAGGGTCAAGAAGATCGTTGCCGAACAGCTCGGGGTGAAGTCGGAGGAAGTCACCAACGACGCGTCGTTCGTGGATGATCTCGGGGCCGACTCGCTCGATACGGTCGAGCTCGTGATGGCGCTCGAAGAGGAATTCGAGACTGAAATTCCTGACGAGGACGCGGAGAAGATCACCACCGTCCAGCAGGCGATCGACTACGTCACTGGGCACCAGGCCAAGGCCTAAGTCCCGGCGCAGACGCGACCCGGCCCCCGAGGGCCGGGCGCGTTTGTTTATTCTTTGCTGATACCCAGTACGTCCGGATCCCGGATCGGGAGGCTGCCTTGTCCAAGCGTCGTGTTGTTGTCACCGGTCTCGGCATTGTCTCGCCGGTTGGCAGTCAGATCACGGAGGCGTGGGACAATGTCCTCAACGGCCGTTCGTTCATCGGGCCCATCACGGGTTTTGACGTCTCGGCGTATCCGACCCGGTTTGCCGGTGAAGTGCGCGGCTTCGCGGTCGAGGATTACCTCCCGGCGAAGGAAGCCCGCCGGATGGATCATTTCATTCAGTTCGGCTTTGCCGCGTCCTCGCAGGCGTTCAAGGACTCCGGCCTTGAAGTGACGGAGGCGAACGCTGAGCGCATTGGCGTGGCCATGGGCGCGGGTATCGGCGGTCTCGACACCATTCAGCAGACGCATTTCAAGCTGACCGAAGCGCAGGGCCCTCGCAAGGTGTCCCCGTTCTTTATCCCGGCCAGCATCATCAACATGATTTCCGGTCACGTCTCGATCGCCTACGGCCTCAAGGGCCCGAACTTGGCGATGGTCACTGCCTGCACGACCTCGACCCACAGCATCGGCATCGCGGCGCGCACCATTCAGTACGGCGATGCCGACGTGATGATTGCCGGTGGCGCCGAGATGGCCATCAACCCGCTCGGCGTGGCGGGCTTCTGTCAGGCCAAGGCGCTCTCGGAGCGTAACGACGAGCCGACCAAGGCGAGTCGTCCCTTCGACCGCGACCGCGACGGCTTTGTGATGGCCGACGGTGCCGGCGCGATCGTCCTCGAAGAGTACGAGCATGCCAAGGCGCGCGGCGCGCGTATCTACGCCGAGTTCGTCGGCTTTGGCATGAGTGGCGATGCCCACCACATCACGGCGCCACCCGAGGACGGCGATGGCGCACGGCGCTCGATGATCGCAGCGCTGAAAGACGCGGGCGTGAACCCGTCCGAACTGCAGCACATCAATGCCCACGCGACCTCGACACCGCTTGGCGACGTGGGTGAAACGACGGCGCTGAAGCGCGCGCTCGGAGACGCCGCTTACCACGTGGCGATCAGTGCCACCAAGTCGATCACGGGGCACCTGCTGGGTGCCGCCGGTGCGGTGGAAGCGATTTTTGCGATCTTGGCGATCCGCGACCAGGTTGCGCCGCCGACCATTAACCTCGACAACCCGGATCCGCGGTGCGATCTCGACTACGTGCCGAATATCGCCCGCCCGATGTCGATCGATGTGGCGCTCTCGAACTCCTTCGGCTTTGGCGGCACGAACGGCAGTTTGGTATTCCGTCGCCTGCAGTAATCGCGCCGTGACCCACGGCCATTCAGCGACGGTCGTGCGCCGGGATCTGCCCGGCGGACGCCCCGACTTCCTCAAAGCCCACGCGGAGCACCGCGCGAAGCTCCCGTTTTTGCTCGAGAGCGCGAGCTTTGGCACAGCCATCGGGCGCTACGACATCCTCATGCTGGCCTCTGAAGAGGCGCTGCTCTTGGACGGTGCGGGCCACTTGAGCGGCGTGGGTGCTGCCGATCACGCGCGTTTCTTAAGCGCCCTCGATGCCTGGTATGGCCGCGAACGCTGTCCGCAGACCGGCGAGGGTCTCCCCTTTGCCGGCGGATGGTTCCTCTACTTTGGTTATGAGTTCGCCGGCGAAGTGGAGCCGAAACTCCGCCTGCCTGTGGGTGAAGCGCCGCGAGCCTACGCGCGCCGGGTGCGCACCGCCGCGATCTGGGATCACGCGGCGCAGCAGCTCTCGATCGTGCATGAGGCGGGCGCTGAGTCCGATGCCGATTGGCTCGCGAGCCTCCTCACATCGGCTGTTGAAGGCGCGGTGGTCGCCCCACTGCCGCCGCTGACGATCACCGAGGATGATCCAGAGCATTACCGCGAGGCGGTGCGTCAGGCGCGCGAGCACATCGCGGCCGGCGACGTGTATCAGGCGAACCTCGCACGCGAATGGCGCGTGGCGCTGCCGGAGTCGGTGACGGCCGAGCGCCTGTACAGCCACTTGCGGCGTTCCAATCCAGGCCCCTTCGCCGCCTTGGCGACTTTGCCTGGGACCTCGGTGTTGTCGACCTCGCCGGAGCGTCTGGTGGCGGTGCGTTCCGGTCGCATCGAGAGCCGCCCCATCGCGGGGACGCGCGCGCGCCGCGGCGATGACGCGACGGTGATTCGCGAACTCATCGAAAACGTCAAAGAACGCGCTGAGCATGTGATGCTGGTCGATCTCGAGCGCAATGATTTGGGGCGTGTGTCGGTGGGCGGCACCGTGCGCGTCGATGAGTACATGGTGGTGGAGAGTTACGCACACGTGCACCACATCGTCTCGAATGTGGTGGGTCAGGTGCGCCCCGATGCCACGCCGGGCGACATCGTGCGCGCGCTGTTTCCCGGCGGCACCATCACCGGCTGCCCCAAGGTGCGCTGCATGGAGATCATTGCCGCCTTGGAAGGTCGCCCGCGCGGCGCCTACACCGGTTCCCTCGGTTACCTCGGTTGTGATGGCCGCATGGACCTCAATATTCTGATTCGCACGGCGATGGTCACCGAGTCTGCCACCGGTCGTGAATTGTCAATACTCGCCGGCGCCGGCATCGTGGCAGACTCCGATCCTCAGCGAGAGCTGGAGGAAACCCGTGCCAAGGCGCGCGGTCTGTTGCGGGCGCTCGGAGCCGAGGAGGCCTGATGCTCTGGATCGATGGCCACCCGGTGGCCGCTGCCGAGCCTCTGGATCGGGGGCTCGAATTTGGCGACGGCCTCTTCGAGACGATGGCCGTCGTCTCCGGTCGCGTACGACTGCTCGATCGGCATCTTCATCGTTTATCGCGCGGTTGCGAGCGACTGCGGCTACACACGCCCGATCTCGATGCGCTGCGCGAGCAGATTCAAGTGGCCGCTGCGACCCCCGACACGGGTGTGATCAAGGTCATCGTGACGCGCGGCGAGGGCGGGGTGGGGTATGCCATGCCCCGTCACTCACGATCCCGCGTGTATGTGGTGACCTCGGCGCCACGACGCGCGGCGATTCGTCCCGGAATCGACGGCGCGCGGATCGTGTGCCTGTCGACGCCCATCGCCGCCTCACCAAGACTCGCTGGCTTGAAACATCTCAATCGTCTCGAGCAAGTTTTGCTGCGCGATGACGTGGCGCAACAGGGTGTCGATGAAGGGCTCGTTGCGGATACGGCGGGTCGCGTGATCAGTGGTGCGATGACCAATGTCTTCCTCGTGATCGAGGGCGTGGTTGTCACGCCAGCCGTTGAGCACTGCGGGATCGAGGGCGTTATGCGGGGCGCGGTTGTGGACCATTTGGCGCGGCGCGGGACACCGGTTGTCGTGCGCGATGTGGCGCTGGCGGAGGTTGCGGTGGCCAGTGAACTGTTTCTCACCAATGCGTTGCTCGGCGTGTGGCCGGTGATCGAATTGGATGGACGGCCGCTGCCGATCGGACCGTGGGCGAGGCGGTTGCAGACGGAGATCGCGCAATGGGCAGAGTGAGGGTGCGACGCGGTCGGTTGCTGCTGGTGCTGGCGGTCGTGGTCGCGATCGTGGGCGGCATCGGTTATCGCGCGCTTCAGTGGTGGGATGAGCCCTTGGCGGGTCTCACGGCGCCCGTGGTCATCGAAGTGGCCTCGGGCGAACGGGTCGGCGCGCTATCCGAGCGCCTGAGTGCTCTGGGGGTACTCGACCATCCAACGCTATGGGCCTGGCAGGCGCGCTTGCGCGGGCAGGCAGGACATCTGCGCACCGGCGAATACGAGATCAAGGCTCAGGCGACGCCGCGCGAGATCTTAGCCTTAGTGGTGTCCGGCAAGGTGGTACTGCATCCCGTGACGCTGGTCGAGGGTTGGACGGTGCGGGAGGTGCTCGCGACGCTGCACGCACTGCCCTTCATCCGGCCGCGCGTGACGTCTGCGAGTGACCCTGCGATCCAGACGAGTTTGGGTCTGGCGCAACGCAGCCTCGAGGGCCAGTTGTTTGCCGATACGTATCTCGTGCCCAAAGGCACGACGGATCTGGATGTCTTGAAATGGGCGCACGGGCGTCTGACCCGAGAACTGGCGACGGCCTGGGCAGGACGCGATCCGCAACTGCCGTACACCTCGCCGTATGAAGCGCTGACGCTGGCCTCGATCATCGAAAAAGAAACCGGCAACCCCGATGAACGGCCCCGCATTGCCGGTGTCTTTGTGAATCGCTTGCGCAAAGGTATGCGCCTGCAAACCGATCCCACCGTCATCTATGGGCTCGGCGAGCGCTATAGCGGTGTGCTGCACAAGAAAGATCTGCAGACCGACACGCCTTGGAACACCTACACCCGGGACGGTCTGCCGCCGACGCCGATCGCAGTGCCCGGGCGGGCGGCCATCGAGGCGGCGCTGCATCCGGCGCCGACGGGGGATCTGTATTTCGTGGCATCCGGTAAAGGCGACGGGCGGCATACGTTCTCACCGACCTTGGCGGCGCATAATGCAGCGGTGGCGAGTTATGTGGCGAGCCAGCGGCGGCGGAAGGATCAGGGTCCATGAGCGGTTGTTTCATCACCTTTGAAGGCGTTGAGGGCGTGGGTAAGTCCACGCAGTTGGGCCTGTTGGAAGATCGCCTCGTGAGCGACGGTTTTGACGTGGTCGTCACGCGCGAGCCCGGCGGCACGCCGCTCGCGGAACAGATGCGTGCGCTGGTGCTGCACAACCGCTCAGAACCCATGCCGGATGCGGCGGAACTGATGCTGATGTTTGCCGCTCGCGCCGTGCATACCGAGAACCTGATTCGTCCAGCGCTGGAGCGCGGCGCGATCGTGCTGTGTGATCGCTATACGGACGCCACCTACGCCTACCAGGGTGGCGGCCGCGGCATTGCGGATCGCTTGATCGATCCGCTGGTGGAACTCGCCCAGCGCGGCTTGTGGCCGGCGCTCACCATTTTGCTGGACGCGCCGGTCGGGCCGTCGTTGGAGCGGGCGAAGGCACGCACCGGCAAGACGGATCGTATTGAGAGCGAGACCCTCGCATTTTTCGAGCGGGTGCGGGATCGATACCGCGCGCGGGCGGCGGCAGAACCCGGCCGCATTCAGGTGGTGGATGCGACCGGATCGCGTGAAGCGGTTGCCGCGCGCATTCAGACCCTCATTCGGCCCATACTCGGACGATGAGCGACGCGAACCTACCCAACCCCATTGACCTTGCCGCGTCGGCACCGTGGCTTGCGCGCGCGCGTGAGGCGATTGCTGGCGCCTGCGCCGCTGACCGCTTGCCGCAGGCGTTGCTGCTGCAGGGCATCCCGGGCCTAGGTAAGGCTGCTTTAGCCGAATGGATCGCGCGCTACGCGCTGTGCGATGCGCCGAGTGTGGATGCCTGCGGGCAGTGCCCGTCCTGCCAGTTCTATCAGGCTGGCAATCATCCAGACCTTTTGCGGGTCGGCGTGGAAGAGGGCAAGAAGCAGATTGCCATCGATGACATCCGCGACATGATCGGGGCGCTGGCGCTGTCGAGCTATCGGGGACGGCGCAAGGTCGCCGTCGTGCAACCGGCCGATGCGCTCAATGTGAATGGCGCCAACGCGCTACTGAAAACGTTAGAGGAGCCTTCGGGCAGCGCGCTGCTGATCTTGGTCGCGGTGCGTCCTGAGCGACTGCCAGCGACCATCGCGAGCCGCTGCCAGCGCGTCAAACTGCAGGCCCCGGATGAGGCGGTCGCCCGCACCTGGCTTGACGCCCACGGCAAGGCTGAAGACTGGACGTTGCCCCTGAAGCTGAGTGCGGGTGCCCCCTTGGCGGCGTTGGCGCTCTCGGCCGTTCCGCAGGTGGAGTCGGAGATGGCGGAAGTCCCGCAGATGCTGAGTCGTCCGGATGCGGATATCCCGGCCATGGCTGAACGCTGCCAGAAACACTTTCCGGCCGAGCGCTTCCGGTGCCTTGAGTTTTGGATCAGCGAGCGGATTCGTTATGGCCTGACCTCACCGGCGCCGAGCGCGCCCGGTCAGCCCACGGTCTCGCCCGAGGTGCGGCGTCGTCACATTCAGCGTTTATACGGATTGCTCGACGAGGTGCGTCGGGCGCGTAGTCTCTTAAGTTCCAACGCGGCCGTCGCGCTACTCTTCGAACAGGTGTTCGTCTCGATTGCCCGTGAAATGGATGCACTGCGCCAGGCCTCGCGCCGCGCTTAAAGAGGATCCGATGTCGACCAATCTGGGAAAACCTGGCCTCTTGAACCTCACCATCAAGGACAAATCGGCGCTGTACTTGGCCTACATGCCCTTTGTGAAGAACGGTGGCCTTTTCATCCCGACCAACAGCCCGTATCGCTTGGGCGATGACGTCTTCATGCTCCTAAGCCTCATGGGTGAGGATGAGAAGCTGCCGGTGGCGGGGAAGGTGATCTGGGTGACCCCGAAGGGTGTTGCCGGTCGACGGGTGGCCGGGATTGGGGTGCAGTTCTCGGATCAAGACCGCGGCAATACCCAAAAGCGCATTGAGTCGTACTTGGCTGGTGCGTTGGGTGGGGATAAGGCCACGCACACGATGTGAGGTATCTGGGAGAACTTGCTAGCACATCGTTCGCGCGGTGATCGGCCGGGAATAACGGTTATTGGAAGAAAATAACCTTCTGATATAATAAGAAATTCCGTTTTTTTACTTGCCCAGGTGATCTGGTCTGGCCTTTGGAAGTTCCGCGAGCTCGTTACGCTTTCTTGATATTTCATGATTTGTCATGACAAACTGCGCGCATCCACAAGGAGTTCGTCAACATGTCGGAAGTTCGAGAAAAATTTGCTACGCAGGTGCAGTCCGATGTGTTGGCCGGGGTCCGCAAGTTGGCGCAACAGGAAGGGCGCCAATTGCAGATGCTTGTTGAAGAGGCACTGGTGGACTTAATTGAGAAGCGTCGCACTGCTCGGCCGCGCGCCTCCGTCATGGCCGCCTATCAGGCGAGTCATGAACGATATGCATCGCTTTACCAGAATTTGGCCAAATGACGGACTATTTGACGATCATCGAAGTTCTCGCGATCCATGAGGATCAGATCGCGCGATACGGTGGATCAAGTGGTGTGCGCGATCCGGGCCAGCTTGAAGCGGCCTTGTATCGTCCGCAAACCGGTTATTACGGTGACCTCGTTGAGGAAGCTGTTGCTCTCTGGGAAAGTCTTTCCCAGAACCATCCCTTTATAGACGGCAACAAGCGGGCAGCGTTTGCAGCGACATACACATTCCTAGCGATCAACGGAACGTTCATTTCGTCCGATCCTGATGAAACGTATCGATTTCTCATCGACTTGTACGAACGCAAGGCCTTCAATTTCGAGAATCTCGTAGACTGGTTGCGTCATCACACAACAGCCACGCCATAATTCCCATCGAATGCGACTGCGGCTAGTTGCTACTTGAAAAGGATGTGCAAGATGGGAAGGCGTCTGAGTGCGGACATTCTCCGGACGGGGATAAGTTTTCTTTCGTTCATCGCTTCCGTAATTGTCTGGCCTGGTATTGCAGCTGCAGAAGGCCGTTTTTTGGCTACACAGCCGGCAGTGCGCATCGAGTACTGGCAGAAGCGGGAAGCGCAAATCACGAAGGAGTTGGCTGACAAGGCGCATCTACCTGCGGTGCGACTCGTCTTCTTGGGCGACTCCATCACGGACTTCTGGTCGTTGGACGAAAACCCGTGGATGCCGGGGCGCTATTGCGGTCGTCAGCTTTGGGATGAAACGTTTGCCGGCAAAGACCCGCGTCTGACCTCGATTAATCTCGGCATCTCCGGCGATCGTACGGAGCACGTCTTACAACGACTCTTACCGCGCACACAGGGTGGCGGTGGGGAACTGGATGCGCCCGAGCTGCAGCCGTATGCGGTTGTGCTGCTGATTGGTATTAACAACTCGTGGGCCGCGGAGTCGCCAGCGGCCGACAGCGTGTATGCCGGTATGGTTGCCGTGATCGAGTCGGTCCACGCACGCAAGCCGATGTCACGGATTGTTCTGCAGACGCTGCTGCCCACTAACGAGCGCGCTCGTAATCGTGAGGTCGTGGAGCCGGTAAATGCTCGCTTAATCGCCTTGGCTCAGGACAAATCCCGAGGCTATTTGCAGCTCGTGGATTTGCACGCCGATTTTGTCGATGCCCAGGGTGAACAGATCACCGAGTATTTCAACGACGGATTGCACCCGAGCTTGGCGGGATATCGTGTCTGGCGGGATCGCTTGGTGCGCGAACTCTCGAACGTCCACTGAGTGTTGAGCAGTGGGTGGGTGATCCGGACAACGCAGCGCCTGATTCGCGGTGCGCGCTTACTGCAACGTCATCGATCCCGATTCGGCGACCCGGATGATGAGATGACCACCGTCGAGGGTTTCGTCTTCCGTGTCGGCGAGAAACCGCAGATCCGCAGGTCCCGTGACTTCAAAAGGTTGGGCCTGTAACACGATCTGCACGTGATACGTCCCATCTTTTGAGTCGGGCTTCGGCAAGGCGTCTTCGGCAAAATCAGCCGTGAGGAAGTCTTCCCCATTTTTCAGAACCCGCACCACAAGCCGCGTCATCGGCCGTTCGGTCCGCGCCACAACCCGAAAGAAGAAGCTGAGCTTCGGCAAGATCGTCGGTGCTTCGGGTACGGTGAGGTCGCCCTGGTACACACCGACCAAGGTCGATTTGTGTCCAACCTCCTCACGCACGTCATCGCACACGAGGGCATTCAAGCTGCGACCGCTCTTCTTCCGCATGGCAAGTCCTCAAAGCGCGGGATAGGGATCCATCAAGGTCGGTTCTGAGATTCGAATGGGGCGAGGGTCCGCAAGCCGAACGCTCATCGTGGGACCATGGTAGCGGATGATCCGCCGGAACGTGGGCGGTACCGATCAAACGGCCGGGCGCGCGTTCGAGGCTCCGCTTGGGCGGCTTAGCGTCGACTGACGTGGAAGTCGAAGACCAGCGGCAGATGGTCGGAGTAGCGTAGCTGCGGAATTCGGAAGTCAACCGGTTCGATGCCTTCGCCGTACAGGATGAAGTCGAGTTCCATCCGCGGCTGATGGCTCGGATAGGTCTTCAAACCTGCCAGATTGGCGCTGCGAAGGCCGGTGGCCTCTCGGAACAAGAACATCTCGTCCTCGCCGAAGAAGGTATTGAAGTCGCCCGCCAAAATCACCGGCTTGGTTGAGGCACGGACCAGATCGTGCAGGAATCGCAACTGCTCCTGCCGCGTGCGGTACTTGAGCGATAGATGCACCAGAAACACCACCGCATTCTCGAGTTCCAGTTCGATGATGAGCCGCTTCATCCCGGTGTCGAAATAATGGAAGCGCTGACCGTGGACGCGGGGCGCGGCGAGCAGGGCGTTGGCCTGTTTACGGACGATCGGAACCATCGAGCTGATGGAGTCCGCGCCGTATTTACACTCGTAGGTGGAGTAGTGGCCAATCGCCGCGCCGATGTAGTCGGCCTGATTGATCATGCCGCTGCGCACCGAGCCGGTATCGACTTCCACGAGGCCCACAATGTCGGGATCCTCGCGACGAATGAAGGCGGTGATGTCTTCGAGCGCTTGGCGGTTAGATCGCAGATACCCGGCGCCCGGGAGCGGCAGGTGAAACGACGGGCCCGTGCCGGTCGCGTAGCGAATGTTGTAAACCAGTATGCGCATGGAAGCCTCGTCAGGGACCAATCTTAACGGCTTCACGGCACGACTGCGTTACAGTTAGCGCACAGTCTTGGGGCGACAGGATGAGTACGACAGACCAACCGATCCAGCTCTATATCTGCCATGTGTTTCGGGCGGACGAAGAGTATCTGCGTGTTCTGGAATATCTGGATGGCGCGCGCCGCTTTGCCTACCACGTGGTGTCGGATCCGGTGGCGCCCCGTACCGGTGGTCGGGAGGCGGATCGGGATCGTTGGCGTGCTCAGATTCAAGCCGCGGAAGTGGTGATCGCGCCGAGTGCGCTGGCCGACGTCGATGCCGAGGCGATGGAGTTCCAGGTGAGGTTCGCACGGTCGGCTGGGAAGCCGGTCCTCGTCATGCGTCGTTTTGGAAGTGTGCTAGCGCCGCCCTTGACGCTCAGCCGTCAGGCGGCTGCGGTCGTTGACTGGAATGAACGGACCTTGGTGGATGCCATCCGCCGTCAGGCCCGTGGTGAGTCTGGGGCGCGTTGGGACACGATCGACTTCACGCTGGACTGACTAGGCCCGCGCCAAGAAGCTGGACGGAATGTCCGTCGGCGTACCCTCGGAGAAGCGGGTGTCTTCCATCACACGCAGTGTTCCGAGGCTGCCGGCATCGCGGTAGAGCGTCAGAATACGGGCGGCGAGGATCTCGAGTTCGGACTGACTCAGTTTGCGCACGGTCGCCTGGATGGCGGTTTCGCCACGCATCGGCGCATGCGCGGTCAGGTCTGCCTGCAAGCGCGACCATTCATCGGCGGCGGCACTGGGCAGCAAGTCGACTTCCAACGTTTCCAAGTGCTTCGAATAAGCGTTGATAAGCCGTTGTTTTAACGGCAGATGAGACACCAGTTCCAGTGCGGCAGCATGCAGTGTTCGGACGTGGTTCATCGTCAATCTCCGGAACCGTAACGCCCGATCAGCGCCGTGAACCGGTCGTCTCGCTCAGTAGAGACGGGCCGGGTCCTTGCGCAGGGATTCCCCTCCCGCGCGGTCGTGGATGAGAACTTACGAAAGAGAGTATCTAGTAATCAAGGGCTAACGTCATTTTTTTCAAATTTTCTGTGACAAGGTGTGACGTGAATCCCGGTCTGTCGCCATCGGCCGCTACCCACAAGTTTTTTCTGCTTTGGTGTTCGGCCTTCGGTGCGGTGAGCAATACGGATGTCACCGGCGCCGGGCCGTGGGCATCCTTTGAGGTGTGATTCGGCCCCCTCTGCGCTAGGGTCGTGCAGCGCTTCGAGATGCCCCAAGGGACGTCCAGAATGCGATACAAGCGTCTGATTTTGATGTGGATCATGGCCGGCCTCGTCGTGCCGATCGGATTGGGGGGGGCGGGTCATGGCTTGCCTATCAGGCGGGTTTTAGCTCTCTCTCGGAGGGACTGGCGGGGCCGTTTTTCTTCTCCGCCCCCTTGGCACCGTCGCGGCCGTGGTCTACTTCGGCCCCAAGGGGCCCCGTCTCGTCGGACCAATCGCGATCGCCGTGCTCGGTAACGTGGTGCTCTATAGCGCCTGCGGTGCCTTACATCAGCGCTGGGCGCCGCTTCCCCAAGTCGATCGTTGGCGACGGCTCGCAACGACGGTGGGCGTGAGCGTTTTCATCGCCTTAGCCGTCTCCTCCATCATGGCCTTTAATCGCTAAGAGGAATTTATTTGGTCTTGCGATTGCCTGAACCTCTTCCGTTGAAGGTCGCAGGGCACAACCGTGCGCACGGTTGTCTGTCGGTCGGTCTATGGTCATTGCGGGCTGCTAAATAGGTGGAGAATCAACCACTTTGTGCGTTAATGTCCGCGCCGGGTTGGGGCAGCAATTTCAGGGGTTTGGGATGGTCAGTCGACGGATCGTATCGGTCGGTTACTCATGGTTATTGGGGTGGACGCTGCTCAGCGGATCGGCTGTCGCGGCCACCGACTGCGCCGAGTTGCGCAACCTCCATCGGCAGGGAACGGAGATCACGACCGCGGTCGTCGTTCCCGCCGGCACGTTCACCGCCCCCGAACACCCCGATTGGTGGCCCGCGGAAACCTTCAGCCACCTGCCGGCCTTCTGTCGGGTCGCCGGACGTCTGCATCCGACGCCGGATTCGGATATCCGATTTGAAGTGTGGCTGCCGGCCAGTGGGTGGAACGGTAAGTTCCTCCAAGCCGGTAACGGCGGCGCAGCCGGCTCTCTCATCTATCCCGTCCTTGCAGCGCCATTGGCGCGACGCTATGCGGTGGCCCATACCGACACCGGCCACGTGGGTGGGGGTGGCGATTTCTCGTGGGCCGCTGGCCACCCTGAAAAGGTCACCGATTTCGCCTACCGAGCCGTGCATGAAGTCACTCTCGCCGGCAAGGCACTCGTGCAGGCGTACTACGGCGACCGGCCGCGACTGTCCTATTGGATGGGATGCTCCACCGGTGGACGCCAAGGTTATGTGGAGGCGCAGCGGTTTCCCGATGACTACGATGGGATCATTGCTGGCGCGCCGGTCGCTAACTGGGTACCCGAAGGCAGCCTTGCCGTCATCCTGCAGCGTGAATTGACCTCGCCGACGGGCTTTCCGCCCGCGAAATTGCCGCTCCTGCATCAGGCGGCCGTCGCGGCGTGTGATCTGAATGATGGCGTGAAGGATGGCGTGATCGCCAACCCCGATCACTGTCGGTTTGATCCGGGGACGCTGCTCTGTAAGTCCAACAAGACCGAGGGCTGCCTGACCCGGGATGAAATAGCCTCGGCCCGACGGATGTATGCGGGTGTCGTGGACGGGAAGGGGAGGCAGGTCTATCCGGGCACCGGGCCGGGCAGCGAGCTGCACTGGGACTCCTTCGCGAGCCCCGGCTTCCTCATCGGCGAGAGCGCTTATCGGTATCTCGTCTATCGCAACCCGAAGTGGAGCGCGCAGTCCTTCGACGTCGATCGTGACCAGGCGGCTGCGGAAGCTGCCGACCATGGATCCATGAGCGCGATGGACCCTAACTTGAGTCCGTTCCTCGGACATGGCGGCAAGTTGTTGACCTATCACGGTACTGCCGACAGCTTAATTCCCTACCGCAACACGCGGGCCTACCACTGGTCGGTCAAGCGCACGGTGGGCTATCGCGCGGCCAAGGGTGTTCGTTACTACGAAGTACCGGGGATGGATCACTGCGCCGGTGGCGCTGGAGCGGGGGACATCGACTGGCTGCATGCCCTCGACAGCTGGGTCGAGACCGGACGCGCGCCGGGCGCGTTGCCCGCCAAGCATGCCGCCGACCAGGATGGGCCGGCCTTTGAGCGACCGGTCTGCGCCTATCCTGAGCAGGCCCGACTCCAGAAAGGTCGGGGAAAGCACCACAAGGCTGAATACTGGGCGTGTGCTGCGCCGAAATAAGCGTCGAATGGGGTTGTGATAGGTCTGACAAAAGGCGCCGATGATGTTTGCCTACATCTGTCTGGGCACGAACGACCCCAAACGATCCCAAGTCTTTTATGACGCGGTTCTGGGTGCTCTGGGCATCCGCCGATGCCTGACGCCCGGGGAAGACTTTGGCGATTGGGTCGGTTGGGGCCATTACGAACGCCATGGCGAGGACCAATTGGCGCTGTGGCTGTGCCCGCCATTGGATGGCCAACCCGCTCACAGCGGCAATGGGACGATGGTGGCCCTCAAAGCCCAATCCCTGCAACAAGTCGATGAATTTCATCGGGTTGCGTTGGAATTAGGCGGTAGATGTGAAGGTCCGCCGAGCTTTAGGCCGCAGTACAATGCGGACTTCTATGCGGCGTATCTGCGGGATCCGGACGGGAACAAGCTGGCGGCGGTCTGCCGCGGGATCCTTCCGAATGCTACCGAAGGCCGCTAGTCGGCCTCGGCAACTAGGGGCGCTTCGAGCGCCCTAGTCGAATAATCCACCAAGCCGCGATCACGCAAACCACCCATAGGGGCGCGACGCCCAGGACGGTGTCCGACACCGAGTGGGACGCTTTCTGCACGCGAACGAACTCGGCAATGGCAGAGACCGTCAGCGCGGCGAACGCTGCCCATCGAGCAGTGGGGCGTTGGAATACGCTCATCACAATTTTCCTGTCCTGATGGGTCTCATAACGACTAAAAAGCCACCAAGAGCCCAACTTCTCGTTGATGTCGTATGGCGAGCAGTCGCACGACGTTCTCTCTTTCGTCGACGTCATACTTGGCAATGTAGCCCGACCGGCCTCGTGAAATGATCAGTCCGCGAATGTGTTTTCCGACGGGTCGACCGATGTAAGGGTGACGAGTCGTGATGCGGACAGCTTCCTCTATGAGGGCAAATGTCTCGATTGCCGCTAAGGGGTCAGATTCGATTAGGAAGTTGCTGAGACGCTCAAGATCGCGTAGCGCTCGATCTGAGTAGATCAGCCGCGCCATTTTACAGGCTGAGGGCGGGAAGGCTTGCCCCCAGCGAGTCGCTCGCGGATGTACTGGTGCACGCAATCTGCGTCGTATCCTTCACCCGTCTGCAGCATCTGTTCTCGAGCACTTTCTGCCTGCGCCAGGAATTCAGCGCGGCGTAGTCGAGACCGTCCGACCGTGATCCCGACGGTGTGCGCAGGGACGCCGCGACGTGCAGCGTCAGGTCGCCCGCCGCGTCCACGGCGTTGTAGGCGGCGAGGTACTCCTCGTAGGCCCCGGCGTCCTTGAAGGCCGTGATGCCGACGGCATTGGCGCGGCGCACCGCCTCGCGCACCGCCGCGACGTGCTGCTCCGGCGTCCATGCAGGCAGGACCTGCTTGAAGAGGACGCGGAAGGCGCTCTCGAGCAGCACCCCGTTCGGGCTGCCGGCGGCATCGCGGACGATGCGCCCGCCGGGCGGATCGGCCGTGCCCGCGTCGATCCCCGCCAGCTGCAGCGCGCGCGAGTTCACCCAGCCATTGTGTTCGCTGTCGTCGACGAGCATGACGGGATGGTCGCCGCTGACGGCGTCGAGGAGGCGCCTCGGCTCATCCAAGGGGTGGGTGTCGAAGAAGCCGCTGTCCCACTGGCCGCCGCGGATCCACGCGCCGGGCGGGGCGCTTGCGGCGCATCGACCCACGGCGCGGGCCACATCCTCGGGCCCGGATGAGAACGGAAAGTTGCACTCGTACAGGAGCTTGAGCCCGCCCATCACGGGATGCACGTGGTCGTCGATGAGACCGGCCATCGCGAACTGACCCTGCAGGTCGACGCGGCGGGTTTGCGCGCCGGCGACAGCCTCCGCCTGCGCGTTCGTGCCGACGGCGATGATCCGGCCCTGCGCGACGGCGACCGCTTCGGCCCAGGGCTGGGCCGCGTTGCCGGTATGGATGTGCCCGTGGGTCAGGATGAGGTCGGCCGGCGCCGGCGGCTCCGCGACCGACAGGGTCGCCGCGCAGAGCAGGCCCGCGAACGACATCGGCGTCAGGCAGCGCGGCCGGCGCTTCATTCGCCGCATCCAATGGATGGCGTATTTGAGGTGCACGATGCGCTCCCAGCTGAATTGCGAATCTGAATTGGCAAGGTACGGTCACTCTTACGCGAGTCGCGGATCCCGTGCTTGGACGATGACGCAGCGATCGAGTATCAAAGCGCAAGGGCGGTGAGGCAGGGCAAGCACGATGACACGGACTCCCCATGGACCCGCTCGACGCGCTGCAGCGGCGCGTCACCGTAACGGCCACTGCACTCCACTGTCCGGACCCGATGAGCGTGCAGGGGCTCTAGCAAGACTTGTCGGCGCTGCCGTGCGTGCCGGGCGCCGAGTATGCGAGCCTCGTCAGTGCCGGAGTCTTCGCGACGGCGGACTTATATTCGGGCGCCACTGTGCGGTGCGCGCACGTTGTCACAGACCGATGACGCCTTAAATGCGCCGGTGCTCGAACCGTACTGACAGGGGGCCCCGTTCGACCATCCTGCAGTGATGCCGTGCCTCGCTCCTTCGATCCTGGCCGATTTCCCTTCGCCGATGTTCATCGGCGGGAGCCGGGACTTCACGCTGAAGCCTAAGCCGTTACGGACAAGGCGTGCGACTCCTTGACTCCGTCACGGGACCGACCCGGCCGGACACGGGACAGCCCGCGTGACGCCGCGTGAGTAGAGGATGGCGTCATACGACTTGCCGATCCCGATCGTGTTCAGCGGCGGCATGCCGAACTCCTCGCGCGGCATTTGCAGGCGCTCGGCAATGCTCCGGGGGGCGGTGCGCAGGTCGAGCACGAACAGCGGGGCTGGCAGCGTTGACCACTGCCCCTCCAGCGTATCGGCCGGCGCCTCCCGCGGCGGCTCGCCGCAGCGCGTGGACTCTGTGCCGAACAGATGCGCGATCATCACGTTGTCGCGCTGATAGCGCTCGTTCATGTACACACCCACCATGGGCGGCAGGGTGACCGTGCCGGTGGGCGGGGGCAGCCGAATGGTCGAGGGCGTGTACATGAGGTGGCCGCGGTGCATGAACACGAGCACACGCGCTCCGGGTCCCATCTGACTGCGCACCCACTCGAGGTTGTCGCCTTTCGTCCGATCTGCCGAGGCGACCGTCGGGAAGATGCCGCCGAACCCGTCCTTCGGCTTCCAGCCGACGGGCACCCAGCGCAGGTAGCTGTCGACCTGCCGCGCGGCGATGGCGGCCTGTCGTGCCGTCTCATACTCGCGCCGCGAGGTGGCGGCCGACCATTCCGTCTCGTGCACATCGTACTCGGCGATCAGATCAGCGATGGTGCCGGTCAGCCGATCGCGCTCGGCCTGTGTCAGTTCCGGATACTGGTTCGGCGCCTCGGCCAACCGATTGAGGTGCAGGTGGGACAGCAGGTCCGCGACGCGCGAGGTGAACACCGAGGCCTTGGCAGGCTCGCGCGCCGCGAGGTACGCCAGCGCGGTGCGCAGCGGCAATTCCATGCTGTCGTCACCGCCTGAGACGTCAACGCCGTAAAACTCGATCTTGCGCGCGTGCTTCGGATCATCGTTGTAGGCGCGCATCCAGCGCACGAGGCTCGCCTCCTGCGGCAACTGCGCGAACCCGAAACTGAAGCCGCGCTTCACGGTGTTCTCCAGATCGTGGCCGGCGCCGAGTACGTACCGGTTGACCTCAAAGCCCTCCACGATGCCGGATTCGAGTGCGATGGCTGTGAAGCCCATCCGTTCGACCAAGAACCGGAACAGCCGATTGCGAAACTCAAGCGGTTCGGCGGCACCGTGCATCCCTTCGCCGAAGGAGACGATGTGTGCGTCCCCAATCAGCGCCCGCAAAGGTTCAAGATCGCGAAAATCCTCATCGGCCGTCACCCGGTCGAGCGCATGCAGGTGGGTGCGCGCCCACTGCGTCACGTCCGCATCGGTCACCACCTCCGTTCGCGGTGCAGCCTGTGTCGCCGAGGTGAGGGCGAGCGCGAACAAAGCGATCGCGGCGCGAAGCGGTGCCAGGCGGGCGGTGAGGGCAGGGGCCATGGGCAAGATCCTTGTGAGTTATGCGCTCAAGCGGGCCGATGCCGGCAGTGCGGCACGCCGTGCCTCGCGCAGCTGCAGGCGTTTGATGATGATGCGGTGGCGACGCGCATCGATGGGGAAGTACCACAGCATCGGCGTGACGATCAGCAGCAGCAGCGCCGGGATGCCGCAGAACGTTGCCAGCAGCGAAATCGTGCCGCGGCTCGACTGTTCGGCGAGGCTCGCATCGAACCCGCCGCGGACGAGCAGCGCGATCGCAAGCGCCCCGCCGAGTCCGGGGACGGCCTTGTACATGATGTTGTAGATCGAAAAATACGTTCCCGCGTAGTCCACGCCGAAACGCAGACGGCCGTAATCGATCACATCGGCAAGCACCGCCGGTGCAGCGACGGGGAATCCGGCGTACAGAAGGATCACGAGCACCTGCACGATGGCAAGCCACAGCGTGCCGCCGGGTCCTGCCGGCACTGCGAGGAACAACAGGATGCACAGCGCGCTGCCCGCAGCGCCCGCGGCCCACGTTCGCTGCTTCCCATAGCGGCGGCACAGCGCACCCCACAGCGGAACGGCGATGGCGCCGAGCGGCAGGGTCAGCAGAAAAAGGCCGGCCATGAAAGACCCGAGGTGCAGGTGGCTGTCGATGTAGAAGAACATCACGCCGTTCATCACCCCGGAGGCGAGGTTGTAGAGGAAGAAGAGCAGCGCAAACCGGCGCAGCGGGCGATTGCCGATCACGCCGCGGAACGCGTTGGGTGTCACGCCCGCTCGCGAGGCGCCTGCGCCTGAGGGTACCTTCAAGATCGCCCATACGGCCAAGAGGGGCAGTGCCGCAGCGGCGAGGATCGCCGTCCAGCGCAGGGTTGCCGGCGAGAACTCCGTGGTCGGGAACATCGGCAGATACGGGATCGCCACGAAAGCCATCGCACCGCCGTACATGGCCACGCCGCGCCAAGTCGCAAGTCGCGTCCGGTCGTCGTAGTCGCTGGAGATTTCCGACATCCAGGCCGCATACGGCACTTCCGCGATGGCCCACCCCGCATAGGCGAGCAGCAGCCAGGTTCCGAAATACACCGGCGTCACGGGCGGGCTCGGCGCGAACAGAAACCAGCAGGCCACGGCGCTGAACAGCGAGCCGAAGAGCAGCCAGGGTTTGCGGGTTCCCCCGCGGGCGCGATGGCGATCGGAGAGCAGTCCCATGAGAGGATTGACCGTTGCATCGAACAGGCTTGCGATCAGCAGCACGGTGGCGATGCTTTGAAGTGAAACGCTGAAGTCCCGCGCATAGATCCCCTGAATCACACCCCCGGTCGGGCCGTGGATCAGCGATTGGGAAAAGGCAGGCGCCGCGTAGGCGGCCAGGACCAGCCAATCAAGTGCGCTGCGGCTTGGCGGAGTGTCGGTCATAGATCCGTTCGGCAGAACCGCCTCGGTGTCTCAGGGTTCAGCGCGGCCGCTTTCGCCGTCACGTTCAGCACCTCAGCCCCACTGCTCGATGAGCGCTTTCAGCGCCCGATGATCCGCGTCGAGCTTCGCGGCGGTGGCCTCGTTGACCGTCTGCGCAAAGTCGCTCACCGAGCGCCCCGAGAGCGCCTCGTTCGGCAGCGTGCAGCGCGCGACGACATCGCAGGCGAGGTGCGTCCCGTTGCCGACGGCCGTCAGTGCATACATCACGAAGCCGTCGATGGAAGAGTCCGCCTCGGTCGTGAGCGTCTGCACGCGGCGCACCGCAGGTTCCGCCTGTAAGGTCTGCATGCGTACGTACACCGTCTCATCGCCCGGTCGCTGACCGAGGCGCAGCGTTTCGCCCACCTGGCCCGGCTCGCCTGCCAGGTGCTCGAGGGAGACGATACTCGGTTTCCAGTCGCGCGGCCTCTCGAGGTACTGCCACACGACCGACGCGGAGGCGTCGATGACGATCGTGCTTCGGATGACAAGATGAAAGACCACCGGGCTGACCGCCATCAGTGTGTGCCCGCGGAGTGTTCGGCGAGAACGCGCCGGATGACGTTGAGCACGAACTCTGGATCCTCGTAGATAAAATTGTGACTGGCGCCCGGCGCGGCTTCGATGCGCTGCGTCCGTGTCGACACGGCGAGGTAGCGCTCGCGCGAACGATCCCAGAAATTGCGCAGCCGCTCGTGATAGTCCGCTTCAGGCCCGAGGGCCGCCGCACCGCCGCCGGCGGCGTACATCACGCGCGCGAGCGTGTCGAAGTTCGGAATTCCGATCGGCGCGACGAGATACACCGGCAGTGCGCCGAGCTCGCCGTCATACACACTGTTCTCCCAGCCGAGTCCGCCCCGATTGAGTTCTGCAAAGATCGAGTAATCGGCCGCACCCACCGCCGAGGTGTCTTCAATCGCGAGCATCGCGCTCATGCGTGATCCGAGTTGATCGGCCATGAGGCCATTGACGCGCCGCGCCTCCGCATCGGCGTCCTCGCCGGCCAGCCGCGCCAGCGTGTCGTGATGAAGGCCGAACAGGCGCAAGAGGCTCGTCTGCAGGGCCACGCGTCGCATGTCGGAAAGATAGGGGTTCGGGGGCGCGTAGTTGATGGCATCGGGCGGCGTAGCGTCCAGGAGCACGACGGCCGCCACGCGTTGCGGGTAGCGGCGCGCGATGTTCGCCACCAGCAGTCCGCCGAAAGAATGCCCGACCAGCACAAAGGGTCCGCGCTCGCCGGCCGCCGCCAGCGCGCGGACGATCTCCTCGGTCTCCCGCGCAGTCGTGCGCGGAAAGGGCCCGGGATCGCTCCAGCCGGAACCCGGCCGGTCGATGAGCACGGAGCGCGCTTCGCCGCGCAGTCCCGCGTGCAGGTGGTAGAGCGCGTAGCCGGCCTCATGCGCGCCGGGCATCCAGACCACCGTCGCTGCGCCGTTGCGCGGGCCTTCGGCGAGCACGTGGATCCGATAGCCGCCGACGTCGACGAGGTGTCCGGGCGGCGGCAACGCCGCCCGGATGCCCGCGAGGTGAACGAGGTGGTAGACCGCGCCGATGCCGAGGCCGCCGAGCACGACCACGGCACCCCATGCGCCGACCCGCCCCATCCTCGAGCGTGCGCGGCGCACGAGCCAGGCCGCCGGCGCGAGCAGGATCGCGACGGCGGCAAGACCGGCGGAGTCGTGGCTGAGCAGCGCAGCGAGACTGTCCACGACTAATCGTGCTTGTAGGTGACCTGCAGTCCGAGGGTCCGTGGACGCAGACGCGGGACACCGACGTTGCCCGACTGGGCGATGTCGACGCCGCCTGACTCGTTGGTCAGGTTGTTCGCGCTGAAGTACACGCCCCAGGCACCGGTCTCCACACCCAAGCGCGCATTGACCGCCGTAATCGAGTCGGAATCAGGGAGTCCGAGGATCGTGCCGCTGCGCGGCGAGGTGTGCTGCACTTCGGCGCGCGCAAAGCCCGAGAGCCCGCCCGTGATCGGCCAGCGGTACAGGCCGCTCGCGGCGAACTGCGTCTTCGGGACCGAGATGATCGAGTCACCGGCGTGCACGTTCGAGCCTGCGACGTCGGAGGTGTACTTCGCGTCGATGAAGCTGCCGGTCAGCTGCAGCGTCAGACCCTTCACCGGCCGCACGCCGAGCCCGAACTCAAAGCCCTTGGTGCGGGCGGGGCCGCCGTTGATCAAGGCGCCGATGCGCGGTGCGGGGAAGACCACCGTCTGCAGATTCTTCCAGTCGTTCTGGAACACGTCGGCCTCCACGGTCACCTTGCCGTCCGCAAACTGACCTTTCGTGCCGACCTCATAGCTCCAGAGCGTCTCAGGATCGATGCCGACCGGGATCGCGATCGGCGGATTGTGCAGGATGGCGCTCTCCAGCGAGATGACCGGCTGCGCTTGACCGGTGCGAAAGCCCTTGGCGACGGTCGCATACCCAAGCCAGTTGCCGGTGAAGTGGTAGGCGACGTTGAGCTTCGGATTGACGGTCTGGAAGCTTGGTTTCGTCGTGCCGGTAAAGCTTGGGTTGACGCTCTGGATGAAGGCGAGGAGTGCCGGATCCACCGGCTCGTGGAACTCCTGATCGTCCTTGAAGAGTCGCAGGCCGAGCGTCAGGTCGAGCTTCTTCGACAGACTCCAGGTGCCCTCGCCGAAGATCGCGTAGGAGTCGCTCTTGTGCGCCTGATCCTGCGTAATGCCGAAGGCGGGCAGTTCAAGGTTGGTGTGTTCCTTGACGCTGCGGTAGGCGACTCCCGACGTCCAGCGGAACATCCCGGTGCCGCGGGAGGCGAGGCGCAGTTCCTGGCTGAGCACATCGATGTGGTTCTCGATGTTGAACGCACCGAAGCCGAAGTAATCCGCGATGTCCGCGACGTTGTGATACTGCATCTTGGAGGTTGCGCTGACGAGGTCGACGGAGTCGAACCGATACCGCACCGTGGCCGCGTACAGGTTGTAGAGCGTCGTATTGTCCGTGACCGGGTCGAACGAGGTCAGGTCCTTCATCGACGAGGAGTCTCCGAGGACGTGTTCCTTCGTGTGCCATGCCGACAGCACGATGTCGAGGCGATCGTTCGGCGCGTAGCGGAACTTACCCCGATAGGTATCGGCGATACGGCCGTTCTGGTCCTTGACGTGGGTCACCGGGTTATCCACCCAGCCGCCGAGATCCTCGTGCGAGGCGACGAGACGCAGCGCGGCCGAGTTGTCGACCAAGGGCAGGTTGAGCATGCCCTGCTCGGAATTGCTGGAGGAGCCTGACTTGGTGTTCAGCCCCTCGACGTCGACGCCGTACTGCAGCTTGGAGAGGTTCGGATCATTGGTGAGCACGCGGATGGTGCCGCCGAGAGAGCCGTCTCCGTAGAGCGTCCCCTGCGGGCCGCGCAGCACCTCGACGCGCTCGACGTCGTACATGCGCACGTCCGGCAGCTGCGTGTTGCCAAGGTAGGTGAACGGCAGTTCGTCGAGGTAGTACCCGACCGGCGAGTTGCCGTACACCGAGTTGATGCCGCGGATTTCGATGTTCTGCGTGCCGGAGCCGCTGTCGACGATGCCGACGCCGGGAACCGTACCGAGCACTTCGCCGAGCTGGCTTGCGCCCGCATCGCGCAGCACCCCTTCCGTCAACGCCGCCATCGAGATGGGCACGTCGATCAGCCTCTCGCTACGCTTCTGCGCCGTGACGACCACCTCCTCGAGGCTGTCCTTAGGCGTGGCGACGGACTCGGCGAGCGCGTTGCCGCTCACCGCGAGTGCAATCGCCGCCGCCAACGGACCGGACGACATCAGTTTGATCGATTTCATGGCACGCTCCCCGTGTATTGTCCAAGCTGAAGTGATTTAAAGAACCGTATCGAGAAATCTGCGCACGATCGGGACGAGGGTCTCCGGATCCAGAATCAGAGCACTGTCGCGATCAGGCACTTCGATGACCTGCCACCCGAGTGCCTCAAGTTCCGTGCGTCTGGCGCGGATCGTCGCCGCCGGATGCAGCGGGATGCCGGCGACGTCCGCTTCGGCGTTGGCGCCGAAGGCCACGAGGCGTGGGCAGGAGAGTCGCCGTACGGCGGCCGCTTCCTCGGGCCAGCCGGCGAGGCTTTCGTAGAAGGTGACCCACTGCTGATACTGAGCCGGCTCGCGCAGGATCATGCGCGCGTGCGGCGGCGGGTCGATCGCATTGATCCGGGTGCCTTCGAGCATCGCGGCGTACGGGCCGCCGAGCGGCGGCCAGCCGGCGCTGACGAGCGCGGTGATGCGGTCGGTCCGCGTGGCGAGCTGAAGTCCCGCGATGGCACCGAAAGTGCCGCCCCACCACGCGAAGCGCGCAAAGCCGGCGGCATCGGCGACTTCAAGCAGATCGGCGCACACGCGATCGACCGTGAATTCCGCCGACGGAATGGTGCTGCTGCGTCCGAGGCTCGGATAATCCGCGACGAGCACGCGGTACCGGTCGGTGAGCCCGGCCAGAAACCGCGGACCCGCCGGCGACCCGCCCATGCTCGGGATCGCGTCCGGCGACGCGGTGACCGGAAAGCCGAGGAAGAGCAGCGGACCTGCACGGCCGTGCACCTCAAAGTAGATGCCCGATCGCGTCGTGCCGGAGGTGACAGCCGGCGGCGCGCCGTGTGCGCTCATGCGTCAGCTCCCTCAGGTGCGCGCAGGCTGCGTTCGACGTGAGCGCCCAGCGTTTCAAGCGGCATGCCGCCGCTGCCGATCACGACCGAGTGGAATCGTCTGAGGTCGAATTGATCGCCGAGCCGCGCCTGCGCCTCGCGCCTGAGATCGCGAAAGCAGTGGAACCCGAGTCGATAGTCGAGCGCCTGACCGTAGAGGTCCGTGGAGTAGCGCAGGGTCTCCGTTGCGATCAGCGCGTCGGATTCGAGCACGTGCTCGCGCATGAAGGCGCGCGCCTGCTCAAGGGACCAGCCGAAAGCGTTCAGGCCCGTATCGACGACGAGCCGCGTCGCGACAAAGATCTCGCACGCCAGATGCCCGTAGAGATCATAGGGGTCATCGTAGAGACCCATCTCTTCCGCAAGTCCCGCCGCGTACTCCGCCCACCCTTCGGCGAACGCGCCGTAGTAGAGATGCTTGCGCAGCGGGTGGACGTGGCCGGCCTCGAATTCGAGCGCCAGGTGGAAGTGATGTCCCGGGATCAGTTCATGGTAGATGAGGTGCGCGGCGCTGATCAGCGGCCGGGACTCAAGTCCCGAGCCGTTGTAGCGGTAATAGCCGACCGGATCCTTCGGGGTGGGCACCTGGTAATAGCCGAAGGTCATGCCGGCTTCTGCGGCCGGATCCACGCGACGTACGCCGTATGCCGACGCCGGGCGCTGGGAAAAGTACTGCGGCAGCACGGGCTCGATGCGCGCCATGTAGCCGAGGTAACGGCGCTCCACGTCCTCGGGCGTCTTGGCGAGGAACCGCGGATCGCGGCGCAGCTGCGCGTGAAACTCCTCGCGAGTGCCTGAAAATCCGAGTTCGTCGCGCAGGGTGCGCATGCGCGCCTCAAGGGCCGCAACATCTTCAAGTCCGCGTCGGTGAATCGCCATCGGCTCCATCGCTGTGCCCATCGAGCGCAGGATGCGCCGGCGATAACTCTCCGCGCCGCCCGGCAGTCGACTGAGACCGACCTCAACCGAGGCCGCTGCGGCATAAGCGTCGCCGAGGAAGTCCTGAAGCCGCGCGTAGGCCGGGTGAACCTCGCGATCCAGCAGCCGGTGCAGATCCTCGGTGAATGCCGCGCAGGTCGGCGAGGCGGCCGCGCGTGCCACCGTCGCGACGCGCAGCAGCGCCTCGGCAGCGTCTCTTAAGCCGAGCACCGTCGCGCGTACGCCCGGGATCGCCGGCACGGGCACTCGGATGCCGCGCGCGGCCTGTTGCTCAGTCTTCTCCGCCACCTGCGTGAGCAGTCGTGCGTACTCCCGCACGAGGGTGAGGAAACCTTGCTGATCGGCAGACGTTGCCACCGGCTGGGCGGTAAGCAGGTCGTGCACGGCCCCGAGCACCCAGCCGCCTGAGTAGGGCGTCACGGCGAAGGTCAGCCAGTAGTCGAGTTCAGCGTCGACACCGCTGCTGAAACTGTGCTGCAGCAGT
Source organism: Gammaproteobacteria bacterium (assembly GCA_947455595.1). Taxonomy (GTDB): domain Bacteria; phylum Pseudomonadota; class Gammaproteobacteria; order Steroidobacterales; family Steroidobacteraceae; genus CAIKZZ01. Next base: position 7,427 of record CANGOP010000009.1, on the reverse strand, counting down.
TGGGCGAGCAGCCAGTGCTCCTCATCGAGTTCCTCGAGGGGAATCGTTGCCAGCGTCGCGAGCCCGTTGCGGCAGTAGTCGGCCTCGCGCTGCGCGGCGGCAAAGGACACATCGTCCAGCCGTTCGACGGCTAAGCCGCAGCGACGGCGCACCTGCGCACTCGTGGACTGCAGGTGGGCAAGGTAGTCGTCCGCCAGGCGATTCACGGCGTTGCGGGCACTCATGACGCTAGGCCACCCGCGCTTCGGCGGCCGAGATCCAGGCCTCGACGTGCTCATCCAGGATCTCAAGCGTGACGGGGCCGGCATCACTGAAGCGGTCGTGCAGCGCGCGCAGATCAAGCGCATCGCCGAGACGGCGCGCCGCTCGCTCGCGCAGGCCCCGCACCTTCAGCTCCCCGATCTTGTAGCCGAGCGCCTGACCGGGCCAGCCGATGTAGCGGTCCACTTCTGCGGCGATGGTGTCGGGGGGAAGCGCGACGTGCTCGCTCATGAAGGCGATCGCCTCGGCGCGGTTCCAGCCCATCGCGTGAATCCCGGAGTCCACGACGAGACGCACCGCGCGCCACATTTCCATGTCGAGCTGACCGTAGCGGGCAAACGGGTCCTCATACAGGCCGAAGTCGTAGCCCAGTTGCTCGCAGTACATCGCCCAGCCCTCGAGGTAGGCGGTGTAATTGGCAAGTCCGTAGCGGCGGAACGCCGGCAGCTCGGTCATCTCCTGCAGCAGGGCGATGTGCATCAGATGACCGGGCCAGGCCTCGTGCAGCGTGATCGGCACGTGCATGGGCGTCGGGCAACGTTCCGGCAAGCCGGTAATCCAGAAGACGCCGGCGGTCAGACCGCTCGGCGGGTTGGGCTGAGCGTAGGCGGGCGGCAATTGCGCGGAGAGCGCATCTGGGATCGACTCGATCCCATAGGTCATCCGCGGCAGGCGGCCGAAGAATTCGGGGATGCGACGCTCGATCCGCTTGGCGAGCACCTGCATCCGTTCGCGCAGCTCGTCCCGATTCTTCGCAACGAAGCGCGCGCCGGTTGCGATCTCAGTCCGCAGGCCGGCAAGGTCTCCGGCAAATCCCGCCTCCGCAGCGGCGGCGTGCATCGCGGCGCTGATCCGCGCGACTTCATCGCGACCCGTTGCGTGTATCTCGCCCGGTGAGAGGGAGGTCGTCGTGAAATGGCGCGCGAGGAAGGCGTAGTACGCTTCGCCGTCGGGTTCACCGCGGACGCTGTCGGCGTCGCGGCAGTGTGGCGCATAGTCGGTGAGCGCCTCACGCCAGCCGCGCAACGCTGGCAGAACCTCGTCTTCGATCAGTCGTTGACCCTGCGCGAGTGCGGACGCGAAGGCGCCCGCGTCCCGCTCGGCGGCCGCGGCAAGCGGTCGATAGCAGGCGTGTGATGGCACGGCGCCGTCGCAATACGCCGTGACGCTCGCGACGATGCGCGTGTGTACGGCTCTTGGCAGGCGATAGCCGGCGGCAAGGCCGGCGCGCAGCCGCTCGCGATGCGCCGCGAAGAATTGAGGCAGAGTCGCCAGGCGCGCAAGAAACGCCTCGGCGTCGTCGCGATGGCGGAGCGAGGTCTTCTGCATGGCAAATCCGACCATGCTCTCCGGTCCCGTCGGAAAGAGTTCCGGACGCAGGTGGGCGTTGAAGGCGTATTTTTCGCGCTCTTCGCCGATCTCGCGCGCGAGCAGGCGATGGGTGATCTGATCGGCAGCGCTTAATTCGACGAGCGGGATCGCCGCGAGGCGTTCGGACATCCGCCGCTGTTCGATTGCCCTTCGATCGAAATCCGCGATCGACTCATGGAACAGCTCGTGAGCGTAGCGGGCGTCGCCGACGTCGTGCGCCAGCATCGGGTATTCCCGAAGCCGGAACTCCCAGTACTCGTCTGCGAGTGTCCGCAGCGCTGATGTTGCCGTCATTGCTTAGCACTGAGCCGCAAGCGCTCCCCCCGTGCTGCCAGATGGGTCAGACTGAGGTCGAGAGTAGGGAGACGGTCGCGCGTGTGATCGGGCTGGCGTTACTCAGAAATCGGGCTGGCGTTACTTTTAGGCGAGCGGGCATGCCGGCTGCCGGCGGGCCTTGACTGCGACGGGAGCCAGCCGAATTTGGCTTTGAACGCTTTGCCGAAGCTGCCGACATCGCTGTATCCGGCGACGGTTGCGGCATAGGTGACCGAGGTCGTCCGATCCTCGAGCAGCCGGCGGGCAAGTTCGAGGCGGACGTCGCGGCGGTATTCGCCGACGGTCTCACCGAAGAGGATCTTGAAGCCGAGTGCCAACTTGCGGCGGTTGATGCCGACCCGGCGCGCGAGCTGCTCGAGCGAGTAATTTTCGGTCGCGTTGTCGACGAGCCGCTTCGCCTCCTCAAGCGCCCGGACGTCGCGGTAGCTCAGTTGCAGCGGCGCGTCGGTCTGCGGCGCCGGCCGGCCGACCTGCTCGACGGCCAAGCACACGAGTTCCACGGCTTTTGCCTTGAGGTAAAACGGCCGCATGCCGCCGCTGACCATGGGGCGCACGAGAGCGCCCGCTGCCGATCGCATGTCGGCGGTGAACGGACTCGCGTAGAGGAAATCGATGTCCGGGTCACCGGCCCTAAAACGGCGCAGTTCGCTCGGCAGCATGCTGTCCGTCACCGGCAGACTCTGAAACGAGTCCGACGGCCGAAACGCCACCGTGACCGCCTGCCATGCATCCGACAGCACCTGGCGGGTGAAGGACGTCGGCCGTGAGGACGCACCGACTAAGAACGATCCGCCGCCGACGGTGCGGGAACTGCCGTCCGGGAAGCAGTCGATGCTGATGCCGTCGAGCCGAAAGTGCAGATAGAGCCATCCGCGGGTGTCGATCTCAAACGCGGCATCGCGTCCGCCGCAGAGTTCCGTGGACGTGACATCCGAGCGCACGAGCATCAGATCATCCGACAGCGTGATGAGTTCCTGCGAGCCCCACGGCACGAGCGCGCCGTTGGAGCCGAGGCCAATGGATTCGGAGAACTGTTCGGATTCGCAGCCGTGCAGCAGGCGCGGCTGCGGATGTCCGCCGCGCGCCGCCGCCGCCTGCATTTCGGTCAGCGAGAGCGCATAGGTGCGCGCTGGAACGGCCGGCGGGGCGTCGGAGGAACGGAGCATGCATACCTCGTGGAGTCCGATCCCATCGTGTCATCGTGCGGCGCTGCACGCAACGCTCACGCCGAGGAGCCGGGACCCTGCCATTTGACGCACCGCAAGCGTGCGTGTGGAGGCGGCGAGGGGTGGGGCCTTAACCGCCCCATGCTTCCCGATACACACGCAGCCAATTCTCGCCGAGCAGCTTGGCGATCTCGGCGGCGCTCCAGCCCCGGGCGTCTAAGCCGGCAACCACGTTCGGCAGTTGGTCGATGCTGCTGAAGCCCTCCGCGTAGAGAATGGTGCCATCAGGCGTCAGACCGCCGACCATATCGGGCGTAAACCGCAGACCCGGCCAGGCGCCTGTCTTGGTGAAGTCCTGCCCGTCCACAAAGTCGGGGCCGATGCCGATGTGGTCTGCGCCGATGAGTCGCTTCAGGTAGTCAAGGTGATCGAGGTAGACGCCGAGCTTTGCCTGCGGGTTCGGTTGACCGGGCGTTGCATTTGCGGCGTTGCGAACCAGGAAGTCGTTGAGGCAGAGCACACCGACGACGCCGCCGGTCGCGGCGATCGCCTCGCAGACGCGGTCGCTGGTGTTGCGCGGATTGGGATTGAGGGCGGCGAGCGCCGTGTGCGAGCAGATCACCGGTCGGCCGTCGGCCAGCGCAATCACATCGAGCGACGTCTGTTCGCCGGTGTGTCCGCCGATGTCCATGAGCATGCCGAGGGAGTGCGCCTGCTTGACGAGCGCACTACCGTCCTCACTGAGGCGTCCGCCGGGCTCGAGGCAGCCGCTGCCGTAGCGGTTGGTGATGTTGTAGGTGATGCCGATGATCCGAAGGCCGAGTTCATAGTAGGCGCGCAGCGTGCCGTGCTCCACGCCGATCGGGTCAGCACCCTGCCACCCGAGCACCAGCGCAATTTTGCCGCGACGCTGAATCTCAAGGATCTCAGCCGCGCTGCGCGCCAGCGTGAGGGAGCCTGCGAGCCGGTCCAGCGTTTCGTAGACAAAGACGAAGGGGTGGACGTTACCCCGTCCGTCCATGTCCTCGATGCTGAGGTGCATGCAGTCGACGCCGCCTGCGCGCAGCTTCTCCACATAGGATTCGCTCGGCACGGAGCAGTCGAGCCCGTTGATCACGATGCGACCGGGATACGCGGGTCGGCTTACGGGGGTTACGGGCGGCATTCCTGATCCCTCATGGGTTTGCGTCGATCCCATCAATGCGTCCCAGTATCGGGCAGCAGGCCGAACCGGCGGAAGAGCGCGTCCGGATCCGGATCGTGACCGCGGAATTCACGGAAGGCCTCGCTCATGGGTCGCGTGGCGCCGGCCTCCAGGATCGTGCGCCGGTACCGCGCCGCGACGTCGGGGTCGTAAAGACCGCCCGGGGCGGCGAGGAACCCCTCGGCGATGTCGGCCGCGATGGCGTCCGACCACAGGTAGGTGTAGACGCCCGCGCCGTAGGCTTCCGTGAAGATGTGGAAGGCGTTAGAGACCCGCAGCAGCGGCGTGACGGCAGACGGCATCTCCATCTTCGCCAGCAGTTTTCGTTCCTCGTCGACCGCGTCAATGGCGGAAGTGTCGGGCAGGGCGTGCAGATGAAGATCGACCAAGGCCGTTGCCAGAAACTCTAAATTGACGCTGAAGACGCGATCATGTCGCAGCGCTCGCTCGACCTTGTCGATCAGCGCCGCCGGCATCGCTTCCCCTGTCTCACGATGACGGGCAAAGCGGGACAGAACCGCGCGGTCGAGCAGCCAGCGCTCGTTCAGCAGCGAGGGCACCTCGATGAAGTCCCACGGGACCTGCAGACTGCCAAGGCCGACATACGGCGCGTGATTGGACAGCATGTGCAGCGCGTGACCGAACTCATGGAAGAGTACATTCGCGACTTCCCAGGACAGCTGCGGTTCGCTGCCGTCGGCCGGGTGCACGACGTTGGAGTGCATCATGGCGATCGGCAGGACGGCAGCGCCGTTGTGCTCGGCGGGTCGTGCTTCGGTCGTCCACGAGGCCGGCCCCTTGCCCTTGCGCTGAAAGAGGTCGAGGTACAGAACGCCGACGACGTCCTGCCCGCGCGACACCTCATAGACCCGGATGTCGGGCGAGATCACCGGGATCCCGTTCAGTTCACGGAAGCTGAGGCCATAGGTCCGGCCTGCGGCCCACATCATGCCGTCCAGCGTGTTCTGCAAAGAGAGATAGGGGCGCACAGCGTCGCTGTCGAGGCCGAACTCCTGCTGACGGTACTTTTCAGCGTAGTAGAGTCGGTCCCAAGGCTCGATCGTGATGTTCGCGTGTTCCGCGTCGGCGACGCGCTGTAGGTTCGCGATTTCGAGGCGCGTGACCGGCAGGAGCAATTTCCACGCCCGCTCCACCATGGCAAGTGCAACGTCCGGCGTCCCGGCCATGCGCCTCGCGGTGGCGTAGTGGCCGTAGGTCGGGTAACCGAGGATACGGGCACGCTCCCCGCGAAGTTTTAAGATTTCGGTGATGATCAGCCCGTTGTCGAAGGTGCCCCGGTTGTTGCCACGCGACTCCCACAATTTGAAGACCCGTTCGCGCAGCGGCCGTGACTCCGCGCGTGTCAGTACCGGCCAGACCGCCGGCCTTTGCATGGGGATCGCCCAACTCTCAGGCTTGCCGCGCTGGGTTGCCGCCGCTTTCGCCGCCGCGATCCTGTCGTCCGGAAGCCCCTTCAGTTCAGTGACGTCGTCGACGTAGACGACGAGGGCCTCCTCCTCACGCGAGGTGTTCTGTGCGAATTCGGACATCAGCGTCGTGAGGCGGGCATTGACAGATTTCAGTTTCAACCGCCCGGCCGCATCGAGTCCGGCGCCGCGGTGCAGCAGATCGGCACGCATGACCGTGACCAGCCGGCGCGCCTCCGGCGTCGGTGCCGACGCCGGGAGACCCCGGAACACGGCATCGATCCGGGCATAGAGCGCATCGTTGAACGCAATCTCATTCTCGAGCGCCGCCGAGAGCGGGAGCACGCGTCCGGCCACGGCGCGCAATTCGTCGGTGCTTGCGGTGGAGAGCAGTTCCTGCAGCACACTCTGGGCGCGGGCCAACGGCTTGCCGCTGGAATCGAGCGCCAGAACTGTATTTTCGAAGGTGGGGGCTTTGGGATTCGAGGTGATGGCGGTGATGTCGGCGCGTTTGGCCTCGATGCCGCTTCGGATCGCGCTCTCAAGGCTTGCAGGCGTTGCCCGATCCAAGGGCGGCAGGCCGCCGTAAGGCCCGGACCAAGTCGTCAAGATGCTGACCGAGGGAGTGGGCTCTGAAGCAGGCTCCGCCTGTGCGCCGAGGGCGGCGATTCCGACGAGCATCATGACGGCCGCCAGCGTGCCGGTCACCATACGGGCGCTGCGGGTACAGCTGCCGTCCGCAGTCGACGTTCTCATCTTTGTTTCTCCCCTCGACACCCATCGCCGGTATGGCGCAGTGACCGTGCGTGACCACGCAGTTTGAGCCTAGTGCGCTATCGCAAGAATTTTCGGGCTGGCGTTACTCAATTTTGGTCGTGGCGTTACAAGGTGGGGCCAGTTGGCGCGGGTGTCGGCCGGGTAGGCGATGGCGATCGGGTACGCCATCTTTCTGCGTGTCTTTCCGGGACCCGCGTTCGATGGTCGTTCTTTTCCGTCCGGCGGTGAAGGCATGGCCGGGACCGCGGGGGACTACGCGAAGTTTCTCCAGGCGATCCGGCTCGGAGGCGAGGGCGTGATGCGCCTGGCCACCGTCGAATCCGTGCAGAGCCATCAGATCGGCTTACTGCAGACGTGGCTCGGTCCGGGCTGGGGCTTTGGATTGGGTGCGGCGGTCGTTAATGATTCGGTGGCCGCGAGTAAGCCGTTGTCGGCGGGAATCGGGTCGTGGAGCGGCACCTACGGCACGAGTTCGCCGATATACCGATCGACGGGCACCACTTTGGTGGCATTTACGACGACGGCGCCGGAAGGCGACAAGGGCACGAGAGAGTGCGGGCTAATCGTCCAGAGCGGACATTTGAACTCGGCTCAAAGCGGACATCTTAACTTGGCTGCTATATCATTACTTCGCATAATGTATGTTATGTTAACTGTACTATTCAACCTACTCAGAAAGGTCCGCCGTAGGGTCCAACCGTTGCGCCGAATCGGCCTTGTGCGCCTCTCGGCGTTAGCTACCCGTCCAGGCCTGTCCGTACACTTCCACCTGATCAAGATGCAGGTAATTCCGATCTTGCAGCTGCAGGCGCACAAACCTGGCCACTGCACCTTTTAGGAGCACGCAAAGCGGTTGCGGCGCCACGTCCGGCGTCTCAGGCGAGG
>CANGOP010000008.1 GCA_947455595.1 Gammaproteobacteria bacterium | reverse complement strand
CTCGAGATAGTGTCCATTCCCTGCAGCGAACTAGGACGATTAGTCACCAACCTTGATCGTCATAGCGACACCATCTTGAATGCTTTAGACGAACTCACTCGCCGGACAAACTTGACCTAACCTGCAATTCCTGGTCCAGCCCGATGTTCCCTAGAATGGTGGAATGGAGGGTTGGGAATCTGCCGAAACAACGGTTTACGACGGAAGAGATTATTCACAAGCTGCGTGAGGCGGGCGCGCTGTCCGGCCAAGGTCGGACGGTGGCGGCTGCCCGCTTCGCCGCTTTGATGGGTGATCCATGTTCTGGTCCTTGCAACGCGTCAACAGCCAAATCGCGGCGTTGGCGCCGACGCTCATCCGTCTACGCAGCACGGGCGTCTATCACTACCCGGACACACCCCGACGGAGCGAAGCCCTCCTGAAAAGCCGTTGGGTGAAATCGGTTTCAATGAACAAGGATGAAGATGGTTTTGTGCCGCCATCGGTCGCAGCTCGCTTCCTCGTTGGTGAATTTGCGGATGAGACGGCACGCCCTTACATCATGCTGGTCAATAAAGATTTGACCTATTCATTTCAGTTCGAGATCGACTACCGGGAACCTGTCCGCAGAGCCTGGCGGATTAACCCTTATACCGGCCATGAGGAGATACTCGAAGGAGAGCAAATGTGGATCGCACCGGGAGGCTTTGCGTTAATTCGAATCGAGCCTCAAGCCGCTTCGTCTGCGCATCCATGATCGCGGATAACCGACGATGGATCGGTTGTCGAAGACACAGCTGCCCGGTTCCGGCTTGCAAGCCACGGTCAAGCCCAGAGGACGACACTACAGACACACTCACGCTAAACTGAGCTTGTTATGGTGGTTATTCACGACTCTGCAGCTTTCCAAAGTGCTTTAAACCAAGCGCAATCCCATCTGTCGGTCGGTCGAGTCCGGGATGCCTCTCTGTTGGCGGTAGACCTGATCCGCCAACATCCGAGGGATCCTCGCCCACTCAGTCTGATGGCGTCGGTCCACCTGGCTGCAGACCAACCCGAGCGCGCCCTCTCCTGTTTGGAACAGGCACTCAATCTTGCCGCGCGAGACTTCAGTTTGCGCATTCGCATCGGGCAGGTCTTGGCGCGGCTTGGGCGCCGCCAAGATGCGCTCACAATAGCCGACCAAATCGACCCGAAGGATCTATCCTCCGCAGGCTTAGCCGACGGACTCGGCACGCTTTACACCCATTGTGATGAACCCTCGCGGGCGTTACCCCATTTCGAACGCGCTGTCCTGCTGGATCCTTCGTCTGTCGACTTCCGCTATAACCTTGCCACCGCCCAACGCATGGTCGGCGCACTAGACGCCGCTGAAAATTCGTTGGATGAGGTGATAGGTCAGGCGCCACATTTGAGCGCTGCGTACCTCACGCGCTCCGACATCCGTCGCCAAACTCTAGATCGCAATCACATCCCAGAACTACTCAGCCGTCTAGCCGTCGACTCCCTGGCAAAAGCGGATCGAATCACCCTACAGTTTGCCTTGGCGAAGGAACTTGAAGATGTCGGCCGCTACGCTGAGTCGTTCGCGGCACTGACGGCGGGTTGCGCATTGCAGCGATCGACATCACGGTACGACGTCGGTACCGATGTCGACACGCTGACCGCTCTCACCCGGCGGCATACAGCGGAAGACCTGAAGATTGATCAGGGCGGAGATCCTACCGAGGAGCCGATTTTTATCGTAGGCCTACCGCGAAGCGGCACCACGCTGATTGAGAGTATTTTGGCGGCACACCCGGACGTGACTGCTCCCGGGGAATTGCCAGCCTTTCCAATCGCTTGCGTGAACCTGCTCGCGGACCAGGGATTCAGGAATCTAACCAAGTTAGCTTTCGTTGAGCAGTCGTTGGGCCTGCCGGCCGCGAAACTCGGACGCCAATACCTCGCGATGAGTCGTCCACAGACAGGATCTACCCTGCGTTTCATCGACAAGCTGCCACTAAACTACTTGTATGCCGGACTCATCGCGCGTGCCTTACCGAATGCCCGGATCATCGCCGTTCACCGGGATCCGATGGATACGTGCTACGCCATGTACAAAACGTTGTTCACGGCCGCTTACCCATTCACCTATGACCTAAGCGACTTGGGCACCTATTACCTTGCCTGGCGAGACCTAATGGAACACTGGCAACGCGAACTGGCTTCCCGTTGGCTGGTCGTGAATTACGAAGACCTGGTGGCAGATCCGGCGGGTCAGGCTGAGCGTTTGCTCGTTCATTGTCGGCTATCCAGGCACGAGGGCTGCCTGGCGTACGCCGGGCGTCAAGGCGGTGTGTCCACCGCAAGTGCTGCCCAAGTCCGCCAGCCGATCTACCGCACGTCGATCGGTCACTGGCGTCAGTACGCTACGGAGTTGGAGCCTCTGCGCCGGCAGATCAGCGCACGATTCCCGGAAACTGGTTAGACTCGGAATCGATTGTCACTCCAATAACAATTGATCAGGGATTCCTCGCATGCACGTCACCACGCTGTCAGCAACCCACCCGTTGAATCCTCGTCGCCTTGGTCGCCCCTCGCTGGCGGCAACGGTCAGCATCATTCTGGCCGCGAGCGCTACTGCGCAAACGCAGCCAGCCTCCCCGGGCAAAACCGATCTCCTGGAAGAGATCACGGTCACCGCGCAGCGGCGCGCCCAAAGCGTGCAGGACATCCCTTACAACATCAGCGTCGTGGGGGCGGACGAACTCCTGCGCACCGGCATCTCGGGTATCAATACGCTCTCGCACATTGTCCCGGGTCTTGTCAGCGTCGATGCTGGCCCCGCCGCGCGTGGCAATACCAACGATCTCACGCTGCGCGGCCTGCGTACCGATGGCCCGGGTGGCGCCGGCAATAACGGGGCGGACATCCCGGCACAGACGGTCAACTCGGTCTCGACTTATTTTGGCGAAACGCCCGTCTTCTTCCCGATCGCCTTACACGATATTGAACGTATCGAAGTGCTTCGGGGTCCCCAGGGCACGCTATACGGCTCAGGCGCCCAAGCTGGCACTATCCGCTTCCTCCCCAAGCGCCCCAGCTTCGATGCTTTCAGTGGCGACGTGACGGTGACGGGGAGCAAGACCAGCGGAGCGGAAGGATCTGGGAATGGCGCTATCGACGGCGTGCTGAACATCCCCCTGGCAGACAAACTTGCCCTGCGCCTCGTCGCAGGAACCGAGCATTTGGACGGCTTCATCAATCAGGTGGCCCTGTGGGCACGGGACGGATCCGGCGTACTTGCGCCGGCCACCCGCAGCGTTGCCGGAGATGTGACCAGTGGCCCGGTCATCGCACCGACCCAACGTGGCACAAACTCATCTACACAGAGCTATCTGCGCTCCTCCTTGCGCTGGCAGGCATCGGAGTCCACCGATCTTCAAATCGATTATCTGCACCAGCGAACCCGCGTGAATGACGTCCAAACGTCCAATCCCACCTATCCGGGCTGTGTCGTGGATCTGAGCATCGGCCGCGATTGTGGTGGTAGTGGCGATGGTGCGATTTTCCCGAATGCATCGTTCTCGGTCCCGAAAGGCGGCACGTACGACGCCACCAATGCGGCACTACAACCTTACGAAGACACGATGGACCTCGGCAGCCTGGAGGCGACCGTCGACTTGGGTCTTGCGACCTTCACGAGCGCCACATCGGTCTACCATGATGAGTCCAAAGCCACGACAGAGATCATCGGCAATTTCGTGATCCCCGGTGCCAACAACTTTCTTACCTATCCGTACTACCAGAACTACCCGCGAGCCCTCGGCATCGAGATGACACCGGTGACCGAGAACGCCTTCACGCAGGAACTGCGCCTTGTCTCCAACCACGGCACCACATTCGATTACGTGGTCGGCGCGTTCTACCGCAACCAACGCGTCAATTCGGATACTCGCCAGTACCTTCCGGGCATCACCCAATACCTCGCAGATGTAGGCTACCCCCAACCCGCTGATGTTGCGGCTGCCATGCCCGACCTTGAGTTCAATTACGACCGACGTACGCGATTTGTGGACGAGGCACTCTTCGGCGAGTTGACCTATCACGCCACGAACCGTTGGCAATTCACCGCCGGCACGCGCTTTTTCCATCAGACATTCGACAACACGACCGTTCAGCAGATTCCGTTATGCGGCGTCGGCTGTTCAGCTGACGGAACCGATCCGACCGGACGCAGCATCGGTAACGTGCATACATCGATCAACGATCATGTGGTGAAGCTCAACACCTCGTATGACATCGACGCCACAACGAAGGCGTACGCCACCTACTCAGAAGGATTCCGCCGCGGTGGTGCCAACGCACTGCCGACGACCGGCGCGTATGCGTCGCTACCGGAATTTCAGACCTTCAAGCCTGATCTTGCCAAGAACTATGAAGTTGGCATCAAAGGCACGGCCTTGGGCGGCAAAGTTCGCTTCAGCGCCGACGCCTTCCTCATTGACTTGAAAGATTTCCAATTCGCGTTCAGCACGCTGGCAGGTATTCCGGCAACCTACAATGGCGGCTCGGCCCGGTCAAAGGGCACCGAATTGGAGGTGCAGGCCCGACTCACCCCACGCCTGACCGCAACGTTCGGGCATAGCTACACGGATGCCTCGGTCACCCAGAACATCGAACTGTATGACCTCGGATTTTGCGGCTCGCCGACCTGTCTGCTGGCGTCGTTACGCGCAGGCGCCAAACTCCCGGGTGTGCCGACGCAGACCCTCAATGCCGCACTCGATTACGTCATGCCGCTCACCGACGGCGGCAGCAACCCTTGGTCGGTGGAGTGGCACGCGGATGTCGCCTACCGAAGTGCGTCCAGCTCGGTCATCGACCCGACTTCCCGGAGTTACTGGGAAATCCCGACGAGTACGATGGGGAACTTCTCGGCGTCGCTGAACAATGGCGGGCCTTTCACGTACGACCTGTTCGTGAATAACGTCTCCAATGCTGCGGGATACAGCGGCGGTCGAGGCACGGCCCAAGACCCCACAACCCTGCAGCCGCTGCCCAATTTCACAGCGACCCGAGTCGTGGCTCGCCCACGTACGATTGGCGTGCGGGTGCATTACCGATTCTGAAAGCCTGCGTGATGTCCGTGCAGTGGCGTCGTCAGCCACTGCATGGGCCGTCACGGCATCCCGATTGGGCGGCCGTACGGCGTCTTCACGCCAGTCGGCAAGCCGACGGACGAGCTCAGGATTTGTCGGCTGAACAGCGGCATTCGTAAGAGCGGGTTGACTTCACAGACCGTGGGCTGTTGCCCGTTTTTCTCGCTGATCCGGTAAATAGCCGGTCATCACGACAATGGCTGAGTCGTCCCAAATCAGAGCATCGGCGGATTCTCTTGCAGGGAACTGACTTTTGGATGCGAGGGGTCTTCGACAACCGATGTCTCTATGCAACCCGACGATCGGCGTGTCCTTGAACCTGAAACCCTGATTCAGCGATAGTTGCCAGATGGACCGCCAGATACATTTGCTCTCTTCTGCCCTGTCGGGCGACGGTTTCACCGGATGACTCGCCGACTCCCTCCCCTCAATGCGGTTCGTGCCTTTGAGGCCACCGCACGCTTAGGCAGCATGTCGTTGGCTGCGGCAGATTTGTGCGTGACCGCGGGGGCAGTCTCCCAGCAGATTGCCAAGCTGGAGGATTTTTACGGCCGTCAGCTGTTCATTCGGCGCCATCACCAACTCGTGCTGACCGACACCGGACAAACGGTCTACGCCACGTGCGTGGAACTCATGAACGAGTTAGCGGCGCTGACCGAACAGATTGTGGGGGGTACCGGCACGACCAATTTAGTGATCAGCGTCCTGCCGTCGGTCGGTATACGTTGGCTGAGCCATCGTCTGTCTGATTTTTTGCTCCAGACACCCAACGTCCGAATCGACCTGCGCCTTGAGGAAGACCCGGTCGACTTTGTGCGCAATCGCATCGATGTCCGTCTCTCATACGGGGAGCACCTGTACCCCGAATTGACGACAACACCGTTTGCGCAAGACCGGGTGACGCCGATGTGTTCCCCCGAATTTGTCGCCAATGGCCGGGTGCAGCAAGGTCAGCCGGAATCGCTCCGGGAAGAGGACCTGATCCACGTTCAGTGGCGCACCGGGTTCTCAACCTTTCCATCGTGGGAATTGTGGTTTCAAGCGGCTCAATACCCGCGCAGCGCGCCGGCCGATCGTGGTCACCGCACCGACAGTGCCACCTTGGCCCTCTCCTTGGCCTCTGCCGGTGCCGGCATCGTGCTTGGGCAGTTCTTGCTCGCCGAGCAAGCCCTACAAACCGGCCAGCTCGTGACCCCGTTCGACATCGCGCCGGCCTTGTCGTTTCAATACTGCGCTGTCCAGACACCGGCCGGGACCCGAAATCCAGCGGCGCAGCTGTTCATCGACTGGCTGATGGCTCAAGCCAAGAAAGTTTAGTTTTTCTAAGTTAGGGTCTCCCATTCCTGACTGTTCCGATGTCTACACGGTGCTAGTCTCGGCGGAGGGGTTTAGCAGGAGGGCAACATGAACGAAATTCTGGATCTCGAGCGGTATCCGATCGATCGCCCGGAAGCGACGGCCGCATTGGTCCAACAATGCCGCGACGAACTTGAACGCGAGGGCATGTTCAACCTGGTCGGGTTTGTGAAACCGCAAGCGCTGTCGGCCATGGTCGAGCACGTTCAACCCCTTGCCTCCCATGACGCCTTCACGCACCAGCGTCGACATAATGTCTACTTTTTGCGTTCGGTCGCCGGCTTGCCCGAAGACCATCCCGCGTTAACACGCTTTGAGACGATCAATCATACGGTCTGTGGCGATCAACTCCGGGATAACCTCATTACGCGCATTTACGAGTGGGAACCCCTACACCGCTTCATCGCGAGCGTGCTCAACATCGAGCATTTGTATCCGATGGAGGACCCTCTGGCGCGACTCAACGTCATGGAATACCGACCCGGCGAAGCGCTCAATTGGCACTTCGACCGGTCGCGGTACACGACCACGTTGCTCCTGCAATCAGCCGAATCGGGTGGCGAGTTCGAATATCGGACAGGACTGCGCGCGGATAACGACCCGAACTACGACGGGGTCGGGCGCTTTCTCACCGGTGAGGACAGCGACTGCCACATCAACACTCTTGAAGCCGGCACCCTCAATATTTTCGCCGGCAAAAATACCTTGCACCGCGTGTCGACGGTGCGCGGCAACCGATCACGACTGGTCGCCGTTTTCTCCTACTATGATCGACCCAACGTCCTCTTCAGCGAAGAGGAGCGTGTCGGCTTTTACGGTCGCGCAACGGCCCGCGTTTCCTAGTCAATACACCGTGTCTTGAAGCTGAAAGAATGGTCTACCGGGGGATGAATCAGATGACTACAAGCAAAACGTTAGCCGCTGCGGTGGCGATGGCCTTAGCGACGCCTGCCCTCTCAACGGTGGCGCGCGCCGGCGAAGACGCCAGTGGCGCACTCGGCGAAATCATCGTAACAGCGCAGCGCCGGTCCGAAAATCTCCAAGAAGTCCCGATCTCGATCCAGGCGATTACGGGCGAGGCGATCGCGCAAATGAATGTCGCGACCTTCGACGAGTACATCAAGCTGCTCCCCAACGTGACGACAGCATCCTACGGCCCGGGCCAGGGTGAGATTTACATGCGGGGTCTCAGTCTCGGCACCCAAGGCCCCCAGGGCAATGGCGTCACCGGCAATTTCCCGAATGTCGCCGTCTATGTGGACGAACAGTCGTCGATGCTGCCGAGCCACAATCTCGACCTGTACGCCGTCGATCTCGAGCGCATCGAAGTGCTGGAAGGGCCTCAAGGCACTCTTTTCGGCGGCGGCGCGCAAGCGGGTGTGGTGCGCTACATCACCCAAAAGCCCAAGCTCGGAATGACGGAAGCTGCCGTCAATCTGTCCTATGGCGTGACGGCACACGGCGACCCCAACACGGCCGTCGACGCGATGCTGAATGTCCCCCTGATCCAGGATCGCCTTGCCCTGCGTGCGGTACTTTACAACGACAAGCGCGGCGGCTACATCAACAACGTGTCCAGCACGTTTACGCGCCGGAACACAGACGTCGGAATTAGCTATGCGGGCGGCTCAGTCCCTGAAAATAGCCCGGTCATCAACAACAATAATTTGGTGCAGAACGCGATCAATCCGGTGACCTATCAGGGCGGTCGCCTTCAGGCGCTTTGGCAGGCCAGCCCAGATTGGGAAGTGCTCCTGTCGGAGAGTGCTCAGACCATCAACGCCCAGGGCGTGTTCTATCAGATGCCCTACGGATCGGATGGACAGGCGTTACCGGATCTATCGGTCACCGTCTTTAACCCCTCGGATGCGCGCGATCGCTTTACGGATTCGGCACTGACCATTACCGGAAAAGTCGGCCTGTTGAAGCTCGTCTATGCCGGCGGATACCTCGACCGCAAGATCGATCAATATCAGGACTATACGAACTACTCCCGCGGCTACTTTGCGGACTATTACCAGTGCTACGGCCCATCCGTCACGGGCACCGCGACGTGCTATTCACCCAGCGCCAGCTGGTCCGATCACGAACACTCGACGCATCAAAGCCATGAGTTACGTCTCTCCACCCCCGATGACCGTCGCATTCGGGCGATCGGCGGATTTTTCTGGGAAGACTTCAAGGTCTACGAGCAGACGAATTGGATGTATCGCACGTTACCGGCCTGTACGGATGAGAACAATGTCGGCTGCTTGTCAAATATCGCGCCGGCGCCAGGCTCCACCGTGGGTGACCCGTCGACCCGCAACGCCAATGTGTCGTATCTGATCGACGCGGTGCGCGGTTATCGACAGCATGCATTCTATTTGTCCGCCGACTTTGATCTGGTGCCGAAGGTTCTGACGGCCACACTCGGGACTCGCTACTACCATTTCAACAACACCGAAAAGGGTGCCTACGGCGGTGGCTTTGGCTGCTTCGAGGCGGGCTCTGCGCCCTGCACGGCCGGCGGCGCCAGCATTGACGCCGAGCATTTGGATCAGTCGTATTCGGGATTCCGTAGCCGCGCGAACCTCACATGGAAGATCACGCCTGACGCGATGGTGTACTACACCTGGTCGCAGGGATATCGACCGGGCGGCTTCAACCGCACGAGCAACGGACCTTTCATCGCCGATCTCAATGGCGTCAACCAGTTCTCGACGCCGCGTGGCTATGCGCCTGATCAATTGGTCAATAATGAGTTGGGCTGGAAAACCGAATGGATGAACCACCGGTTTCTCTTCAATGGCGCGGTCTATCAGGAGAACTGGAGCAACGTCCAATTCCCGGTGTTCAACCCGGCGTACACGGGATCGCAAGCCTTCGTCACCAACGGACCTGATTATCAAGTGAAGGGTCTCGAAGTGCAGCTCATGGCCCGTCTCGGGGGAGGCTTGAGTCTTCAGGCCGGCGCATCCTGGAACAGCTCGAAACAGACGAATGCGCCTGTCCTGATCGCGAATAACCCCGATAGCGAAAATTTCGGCAAACCTGTCTACCAGGTCATCGATGGCGCGTCTGTCGCGATCCCGAATATCTACGGCGCACCGGGCAGCCCCTTGGCCATGTCGCCGCCGTTCCAAGGCAACGTGCACCTGCGCTATGAGTGGACGGCGGGCGACTATGCCGCGTTCGCTCAGGTAGGCGCCGTCACGATCGCCCATTCGTTTAACGTGGTGGGCAGTGCCCCGTCAATCGCACCGTCGGTGTACCCCACACAGGCGTTCGACCAACCGGGGTATACGACCTTTGATGCGTCTTTCGGCTTCAATCGCGATGCCTGGAGCACGCAAGTCTTTGCGCAAAACTTGACCGATACGCGCGGCAAGGTCTTTTTAAGTGACTCTCAAGCCGTGCAGACCCAGACCGTCACTCGCCCGCGCGTGATCGGGATCAAGTTGAGTTACAAGTTCTCCGGTCGTTAATCCGCTCAGACCGGCGGTATCCGATTCTGGATACCGCCGGCTCGTGCCGGATGGAAACCGAGCCTCAGGCGGTGACGTGCACGGACTCGAGTGGTTGGGACGTATCGACCCACAGCCAACCGATCGCTGCTACGACGGCACAGAAAAAGCCAATGACAAAGGCTGCCGTCCAATGCCCATCACCGGATAGATACGCGACGATCGGGATGCCGATCCAGCCGCCCATATTTCCACCGGTATTCAAAACGCCCGTCGCTGCCATCGAGTCTGCCTGGGCAATTCGCATGGTTCCGGCCCAATAGGCGGCCTCGTTCACCTCGACCGTACCGTACGCCAACGTCAATGCGGCAACCGCCACATACGGATTGTCCGTGAAGGTGGACACGAGGAGAAAGACGCCCGCCAGCGGCAGCGCAATCAAGGGAACGATACGAAACCCCCATTTCACACCGATGCGCAAGGAGAGCGCGTCGATCAGGGTGCCGCCCGTTGCCGCACCGATCGCCGCGCCGATGGGCGGCAAGCTGGCGAGTAATCCGCCTTCCAACAGGGCGAAGTGTCGCTCCTGGATCAGGTACAGAAACGACCAGCTCGACAACAGGTAGAAGACGTAGTTCATGCACACGTAGGAGAACGTGGCGACCGCGATGCTTCGGTTGGCCAAAATCCGCTTAATTCGGCCGAAACTGATGTCGTGGTTGGGCGGTGCCACGGGCGTCGCGGCGAGTTCCTCGAGCTCGGCAACGCTCACGCTGGGATGTTCTTGCGGCGTGTCACGCCCAAACCACATCCAAACGGCGACCAGAATCAATGGCGGAAAGGCCGCCCAAATTAACGCCGGCTGCCAGCCCATACTCTCGATCAACACGACCAAGATCGGTGGTGCCAACGCAGCACCCACTTGCATACCAAACGTATGTAGTCCTTGCGCCAGCGCCCAACGGCCAGCCGGCAACCAGGCTTCCATGAGGCCTGCGCACACCGGCATAAAGGGGGCATGGGCGACTCCGAGGACGAATTGCGTCAACAGGAGCGCCACAAAGAGGGCGGTGCCGTGGAACGCATAAGGCGTCAACGGCGCCGCCACGGTCGCAGCAACCGCCAGTAGCAGAAGTGCGGTCAATGCCCGCCGACCACCCATCCGCTGACCCAGGATGCCGCCCGGGAACTGCAGTAGCCCGTAGGCCAAGACGAAGGTCCACTGCAGCCAGCCAATCTGCATCTGCGAGAGCGACAGCTCGGGCATGATGCGCTCCGCCGCCACCGAGATCGCTCGTTGCTGAAAATAGACCACGCCCGCCGCAGCGACGAGCATCGAAAAGATGCGCCAGCGGATTCTCACGCCCTGAATTGTCGCCTGTCGCATCGAAAAGACCTTCCTTCAGTCAATCCTCAACTCATCGGCGCCGCACCGCCCTCTTCCGTCCGGCGCTGCTTGAATGCCAAGAGCGCCTCTGCAACCTCAGTCTCCATCGTCGGCGGTGTGAAGCGTGCTAACACGTCCTCGCAGATCTTGCCTGCGCGGTCGGTTGCCGACTGCGCACCATCCCGCAGCCAAGTGCCATGATTACGCCAGTCGGAAACAAAAGGCGCATAAAAAGCGTCCCGAAAGCGCGCCATCGTATGCTGCGTACCGAAAAAGTGTCCGCCCGGCCCCGCCTCGGAAATGGCGTCCGCAGCGAAGTCTGCCGTGGAAGCGCCGACCGGCGAACAGAGCTCCGCGAGCATCTGTAGCTGCTCAATATCCAGAATGAATTTCTCGAAGCTCGACGACAAGCCACCTTCGAGCCAGCCTGCGCCGTGCAACACGAAATTAGCCCCACCCACCAGCGCCCCCCACAGACTCATCTGGCTTTCGTACGCCGACTGCGCGTCGGGGAGATTCGAGGCTGTTGCCCCCGACGATCGCCACGGCAAGCCAACATACCGGGCCATCTGTCCGGCACCGATTTGTGCGTGTACGTACTCCGGCGTTCCAAAGGCCGGCGACCCGGATCGCAGGTCCACGTTTGAGGTGAAACTGCCGTACACCACCGGAGCGCCCGCTCGTGTCAATTGCGCCAACACCAAGCCTGCCAGCGTCTCGGCGTGGGCGAGCATCAGAGCGCCGGCGATGGTCACCGGCGCCATGGCGCCGGCCAATGTGAACGGCGTGATCATCTGCACTTGGCCGGCTGCGGCAAAATCCATGATGCCTTCCGCCATCGGCGCGTCTAATACTCGGGGTGAGTTGGTGTTGATGATCGTATAGGTACAGGGGGTATTTCGGAATTCGTCCTCCGAGAGCCCATAGGCAATCCGAATCTGCTCAAAGCAATCGCGAACTTGCAGGCTCCCGCGGCAGTAGACATGCGGGACTTTGTCAGACAACGTCAGTTGCGCGTGCAACATTTCGAGTTGACGAACTTCGACCGGAACGTCCTGGGGCTCCGCGAAGGAGCCGAGCAGATGGATCACATCAAAGCTCTGACAGAGGCGAATGCCGTCTGCATAGTCTTGCAAGCGACCCGGCCGTCGCCCGCCATCTGCCAGGGCGACATTCGGCGGCCCCGACACCGGGCCAAAGGTTAACGATTGCTCGTCGAGAATGACCGAGCGGTGCTCGCCTCGGGCCCGCAGGGAAATCGACTTGGGCGCGGCGGCCATCGCTTGGGCGACGAGCGCCCGGTCGATCCGAACCATCGCCGTGTCGGTCTCAACCTCGCAGCCGGCTGCACGGTATTGCCCGATCGCCCGCTCAGACAATACCTTGACGCCACTCGTTTCCAATAAATCCAACGCCGCGTTGTGCAGCGATTCCACCTGGTCTTGGCTGAAGATTTGCCAAGGCGTGAAAGGGCGACGGAGCGACCGGTAACGATGGCTACGGGGGGGCAACGCGACCTCAGCGGTCTGCCGACGTCGCGCGCGCGGACGATCAGAACTGATTTCGCTCACGCTAGATCCTCACGACCGCATTCTCAGACCCTTCGGGTCAAAGGGTGGCTCTAGGAGAATGCTCGCGGGACGACGCTCACCCAGAATTTCGACTTCAAAGGCACCCGAACGGGTATCTGTGGCCAACTCTTTCGGCACATAGCCCTGCGCGAGAGACAGGTCGACACAGTGCCCGAAACCTCCGGAGGTCACCCAGCCCACGACCTTACCGTCATGCCACACGGGCTCGTCACCCAAGACGTCCGCATCGACGGCATCGATGGAGAAACTGACACGACGCAAGGTGCCGCCACTGGCCTTTTCTAAGGCAGCGGCGTCGCGTCCGATAAAGTCGCTCTTGGAGAGATCCACGAAGCGATCCATACCCGCCTCGTACGCGCCATAGATCGGACGTAGTTCCCGGAACCAGGTCGGGAAGTTCTTCTCCAACCGCAGGGCCAGCAATGCGCGCATACCGAAATGGACCAGACCCAAATCTGCGCCGGCTGCACAGATCGCCTCGTAGAGTCGGCGCTGATACTCCGGCGCCACCCAGATCTCGTAACCGAGGTCACCGGTATAGGTCACGCGGTTGACGATGGCAGGGCAGTTACCAACATCCATGGCCCGGTGATCCATGAATCGGAAATTCTCACCCGAGACATCTTCGTCGGTCAGACGCGCCAACAACTCGCGGGATTTTGGACCGGCGATTGATAAGCCCACCATCGACATATCGTATCGGCGAATGGACACCGAGCCGTCCGCCGGCAGGTGCGCCTCAAACCAGCGCATATGGTAGATCTGCGCCTGCGACGAGCCCCACATCAGGTACCGATTTTCAGCCGCGCAGGCAATGGTGAAATCGCCAATGAGCTTACCGTTCGGATTCAACATCGGGGTCAGAACAAGACGCCCGACTTTCGGCATCCGATTTGTCATGAGCCGCGACAGGAAGGCTTCAGCCCCCGCGCCGGTGATTTCGTATTTCGCGAAATTCGCGATCTCGGTGACCCCGACTGCCGACCGCACGCCCAAGCACTCGTTTTTGACGTGCTCAAAATCATTCGAGCGATGGAACGAGACAACGTCGCGCGCCTCGACGCCGGCTGGCGCGTACCACAACGGAGTCTCGAGTCCCCAACTATCCCCCATCACCGCACCGCGCGAGAGCAGGACGTCATACAGCGCCGTCGTCTGTTGCGGACGGGCAGCCGGTAACTCCTCGTTCGGAAACCGAATCGAGAAACGGCGGGAGTAGTTCTCCCGAACCTTGACGTTCGTGTACGAGCGAGTTGCCCACTCGCCATAGCGCGCAACGTCCATCGCCCACACGTCGAAGCCGGGGTCACCGTTGACCATCCACTGGGACAGCGCAAGTCCGACACCGCCGCCCTGGCTGAATCCGGCCATGACCGCGCACGCGCACCAGAATCCGGGCAAGCCCTGCACCGGGCCCACCAACGGATTGCCATCCGGTGAGAACGTGAACGGTCCGTTGATGACGCGCTTGATGCCGGCCCGAGCCATCGCGGGAAAGTGGGCGTAGCCAATCTCCAGAGACGGCGCAATCCGCTCGAGATCCGGCTCCAACAATTGCGCGCCAAAATCCCACGGCGTGGTCTTCGGCTGCCACGGACGACAGTCCTGCTCATAGGTCCCGAGCACCAAGCCGTTGCGCTCCTGGCGCATGTAGATCTCAGCCTGGAAGTCGATGGCATGAGGCAACTCGTGACCAAACTCCTTGTTGAACGCCACCACCTCCGGAATCTCATCCGTCACGAGGTACATATGCTCCATGGCGAGGACCGGCAACTCGATGCCCACCATGCGGCCGACCTCCCGAGCCCACAGACCGCCCGCATTCACCACGTGCTCCGTGCGAATCGTGCCCTTGGTGGTCAAGACATCCCAACTGCCATCGGAACGACGCTGGATCTCAGTCACACGGGTCTGCTGATAGATCTCCGCACCACCGATTTTGGCAGCCTTTGCATAGGCGTGGGTCGTCCCCGAGGGGTCGAGGTTGCCGTCCGCCGCGTCCAACATCGCACCCACGAAGTACTTCTCCTCGATCAACGGGAGGAGCTTTTTGGCTTCGGACGGGGTTAAGAGTTCGGTCTCAAGACCGAGATAGCGGGCGCGTGCGTGCGCCATCTTGAGCCATTCCATCCGCTCCGGCGTATCCGCCAAGAGCAATCCGCCCGAGCGATGCAATCCGCACGACTGACCGGAGATACGCTCCAACTCGTCATACAGCCCGATGGTGTACCCCTGGAGCTTGGCAACGTTCGGATCGCCATTCAGGGTATGGAAACCACCCGCCGCATGCCAGGTCGACCCCGCAGTCAGTTGCTCACGCTCGAGCAAGACGACATCCTTCCAGCCCGCCTTGGTGAGGTGGTAGAGCACGCTACAGCCGACCACTCCGCCACCGATCACCACGACTCTTGCATGCGTCTTCATATCTCGATCCTTCAGGTCAATAAGTGCACGAACCGTTCGGCCCACGCCGGGCGAGGAACGAACGATGAGTTAAGCAAAGGGATAGGCCACGTCCGTCAAGGCTTCCCATACCGTGAGTGCGAACGTGCGCAGCGCGACGAATGAGTAATCATCCGGACCGTTCCGCTCGAGCATCCCGCCAACGTGATGGATACCGGTCTGCGCGAACGTACCGACCGAAAACACCGACGGGTGCAGATCCAACGTAATCCATTGCGACAAGACGTCCCGCGCCGAGCGCCCAGCAACGCGGATCGTGACCCGTGAATCCGACAAATCAATCAGCGCGGCGGACTCCTCCGACAACACGGTCTCCAACGAGGCTATTTGCGGCGCCGAAAAATCCCGCAGCCAATACTGATCCACCGCTGTGCGATAAACCCGCGATGAGCCCACCGCGTGAAAACGGCTGGGCGATTCCGGCAACGCATAGCCAAAACAGTCTTGCCACACACTCGAGACCGCCGAGTGCCCGCCCGCAAAGACGCACAACTGCGTCCATTGGCTGATCGGCCCTTCCTCGATGATGAGGTCATCGGCGCCCCGCGTACCCACAAAACGGGAAGGCCCGGGTATCGCAGACTGTCGATTAAGCATGGAGTCGCTCTCCAGACGGGTCGTAGAACATGGGTGACACTATCCGGGCTCTGACTTGTTCGCCGCGCAACGGGAACGCGCACACGACCTCTTCACCCTGATGACTCAAGCCACCCTGATAAAGAGCCAACGCAATCAGCCGTTCGTGAACGGTCGACCAGGTGACCGACGTGATGTAACCCCGTCCATGGCCTTGAATCGGATCATCCGCGGCGAACAGGATCGCGCCTCCCCGCAATTTTCCGGCCGGTTCGATTAACTCAAGGCCGATCAGACTCCAGCGGTCTGCCGCTTTCAAATCCGCTCGCTGACTGAGCGCTTGACCGACGTACGGCTTCACTCGCGACGCCATTTTTCCAAGGCCGAGATCATCAAGCGTATTGCGATGATCCAGCTCGATTCCGGCCACGTGGCCCTTTTCAATACGCAGTGACGCCAACGCCTCCAGTCCATAGGGGCGAATGTCGGCGAACGCCCCGACCTCGAGGAGATGCGTCCACATGGCAACGCCCGCATCCGCCGGCACATAGACCTCGTACGCCAACTCGCCCGAGAAGCTCAGACGCGCGATCCGTAGAGGCTCGCCCTGCCAATCGGTTTCCAGAACCCCCATATGCGGGAGCTTTTCACCCGAGACATCGGCTTGCGGGAAGGCCTTTGCCAGAACCTGCCGGGACAACGGGCCTGCGATCGAAAAGCCTGCCCACCGATCGGTCACGGAGACCGCATGGACGCTGAGATCACGCCATGCCGTCTGCAGTAAAAACTCGATCCACGACATGACTTCACCGGCCTGAGCGGTCGTCGTCGTCATGAAATAGCGGTGCGGACCGAAGCGAGAGGTGGTGCCGTCGTCTAGCACCGTGCCATCGTCATTCAGCATCACGCCGTAACGCGCCTTACCAACCGCGAGGGAAGAGAAGTTATTTGCATAGATCCGATCTAGGAACTTGCCAGTATCGGGACCCACAATCTCGATCTTGCCGAGAGATGACACATCCGAAATGCCCACCGCTCGACGCACGTGGCGCATTTCTTCGATGTACGCCGTGCCCACATCACGACCCGCCCACTCGTAATACCAGGGGCGCAGCCATAGACCCGCCTCGATCATGTGGGCGCCATGCTGCAGGTGCCAGTGATGCAGCGGTGTCCGTCGGGTGGGTCGGAAATGCAAGCCGATGGATCGGCCCGCCAAGGCACCGACCGTCACCGGCGTGAACGGCGGACGGTGGGTGGTCGTGCCAAGGACATCCAACGTCATGCCGCGTCGCGCGGCGAGAATGCGCAACCCGTTGTAGTGACTGCTCTTGCCTTGATCGGTGGCCATGCCGAGTGCGGAATAGCGCTTGAGATGCTCGGGCGACTCGAATCCGTCCTCGAGAGAGAGATCCAAGTCAGCGACCGTCACATCGCTCTGAAGATCGATGAAGGCTTTAGGGTGGGTCGAAACCGGTTGACCCGACTGCGACACCATCAAGGGCGCCGAGCGGAAAGCGGCCTCGCTCGACTCGCCCGCCTCGCC
The DNA here is from genome assembly GCA_947455595.1 of Gammaproteobacteria bacterium. Classification (GTDB taxonomy): domain Bacteria; phylum Pseudomonadota; class Gammaproteobacteria; order Steroidobacterales; family Steroidobacteraceae; genus CAIKZZ01. Next base: position 111,939 of record CANGOP010000008.1, on the reverse strand, counting down.
GACTGCGCCACACAGACGTGCAGCCTGCTCTCCGATGCGATGCGCTTCCACCAACGATCCCAAGGGGCGCCCCGTCATCGCGCCGACAACCGATTGGTTGGCAGGCAGGTTTCCACACACATGAACGCCGAGTGCGGGATCAAATACCGACCGAATACCGGTATGGGTCGTCAATTGGATGGTGGGCATCCAGCCACCCGACATGGCGACCAGATCACACGTCAACCGTTCGCGTCGACCGTCACGGTGCGACTGTATCTCCAACGCACTCACCCAACGACTTCCGATCGCTTGCTCAGGCAACGCGGCGAGTCGCACGGCCACGTTGCACTGACGCGCCTGTTCCAACCAATGAGCGTCGACAGACTCGCGACCATCAACAATGGTGACGTTCGCACCGGCTTCAGCCAGCTCCATGGCCGTGCGCCAGGCCGAATCCTGCATCGTCACCACGGCAATCGTTTCACCCAGACGAATGCCATAGCGATTGAGGTACACGCGTACTGACTCAGCCAACATCACGCCGGGTCGATCATTGTTGCCGAAGACTAACGGCTGCTCTAAGGCACCCGTGGCGTAAATAATGTGCCTTGCCCGAACCACATGCAGGACTTCACGCGCAGAACCCTGGAGCACGTCAGCGTGTGCACGCCGCTCGACCATACCCACCGTTTCACCGTCGTACAGACCAAAAACGGTCGTCCGCAAGGAAACCTTGACCTGAGACAGGCCCGTCAGTTGTTCGGTCAGTTGTTGCAGACAGTGATCGTCCGTCGAACCTATTGCGCTGTTGAGCAGGCTGCCCCCCAACGCCGAGTCTTGGTCCACCAGCAGCACCCGCGCACCCGCCCGCCCTGCCGCAACCGCAGCCGCCATTCCAGCGGGTCCTGCGCCGACCACGAGCACATCGACGTGGTGATGCTGCGTTTCGTAGCGATCCGGATCGGGTTCATGCGTTGCCTTGCCAAGCCCCGCCGTACGTCGAATCCAGCGCTCATAGAACATCCATGCGCGGCGGGTCGGACCCATGAAGGTCTTGTAATAGAACCCCGCTCCGATGAATCGAGAAAACAGCCCGAGGACGCTACCGAGATCCCAGTCGACATTGGGCCATCCGTTCTGGCGCTCGCACACCAGCCCATCTGACAGTTCAACGGTCGTGGCGGCCAGGTTCGGTGTCCGACGCCCACCCGTGCCGATCGTCATTAACGCATTCGGCTCCTGAATCCCCGAGGCGAGGACCCCGCGCGGTCGATGATATTTGAAGCTACGCCCAACGACTTGGATGTCATTCGCCAACAGCGCGGACGCGAGCGAGTCACCCGCCAAGCCCGTCAGATCGCGGCCCTCGAGCTTGAACGACAGTGGACAAGATCGATCAATCCGCCCGCCGACCGGTAATCGCAGCGCCTTCATACGTGTCCCCTTTCACGCGCGAGTGATGCGCTGCCGACACGGTTCGTCGCGGTGTCGCGTTCAAGGACAATCCATTGGCGGCAGCCCTGGACATGCTGCCAATACTCGCGGTGCGCCCCTTTGGGGTTATCAAACAAGAAGACGAAGTCGTGCCATTCACGAGGATCCGTCGACTCGAGACCCGGGCGCGACTTGGTCGCGTCTCCGGCGTAGCGAAACTCGCTGTAGTCACGAAGACCGCACTGAGGACAGGGGATTCGAAGCATGGCGTTACTGCTTATAGTTCCAGAGCCCGAGACCATATTCGTCATGGCCATTGCCACGCTCAAAGCGGTCGACGGATAAATGACGGATTAAGGGATGTTCTTGGTCATGGGCGATGGTGTGCGCGAGGCACCAGCCGGTTGCCGGAGTCGCCTTGAAGCCCTGATAGCACCAACCCGCATTCAGGTATAAGTTTTCGAACGGTGTCCGCCCGATGAACGGGCTGCCGTCGGGTGTCATATCTTGAATACCTCCCCAATGGCGCAGCACTTTCAGCCGCGACATCCCCGGTATCAGCGCCACGGCGCACTCGGCGACCGTCTGGACTTTCGGCAGTTGGCCGCGCTGGGTGTAGGAATTGAAGCCGTCGATGTGGCCACCAAAGACCATGCCACCGCGATCAGACTGAGAGACGTAGAAGAGCTCCGCGCCGAATGAGATCACATGGTCTAGAAAGGGCTTAATAGGCTCGGTCACAAACGCCTGCAATAGGTGACTCTCGACCGGCAAACGCCAACCCAGTTTCGCGGTCATCTGCGACGAATGGCCGGCGACGCAAATCGCCGTTCGGCCCGCATGGATGGTACCGCGGGAGGTTTCAACACCGATCACGCGGTCGCCTGATCGTAAGAATCCGGTCACTTCGCAATTTTCGATGAGATCAACGCCCAGATGATCAGCGCCACGGGCATAGCCCCAAGCGACGGCGTCATGACGCACCGTACCGGCACGCGCCTGGTAAAGACCGCCGTAGATCGGGAAGCGCGACTGCGCAGAATAATCGAGAAATGGGACCAGCTTCTGGACGTCCTCCCGCTCGAGTAGTTCGGCGTCGATCCCATTGAGACGCATGGTGTTGCCCTTACGGGCCAACACGTCCAGTTGGCCGGGACCGTGGGCCAGTACCAATTGGCCACGCTGCGAGAGCATCACGTTGTAGTTCAGTTCGTGGGAGAGTCCCTCCCACAGCTTAAGTGAGTGCTCGAAAAACTCCGTGTTGCCGGGCAACAGGTAATTGGATCGCACTAAGGTTGTATTGCGCCCAACGTTCCCGGATCCGAGATAGCCTTTCTCCAGTACGGCCACATTGGTGATGCCATGACGCGCAGCGAGGTAATAGGCCGTGGCCAGCCCGTGACCGCCACCCCCAATGATCACCACGTCATAGGTCGGACGCGGATCGGCTGCCCGCCAGGCTCGCCGCCAACGGGTGCCGAACAAAGCTTTACGGGCCAACGACCAAGCCGAGTAGCGTGAGATCTCCCTCATTCCTTCAACTCCAATGACCGTGTCGTCTCGCCGGACCCTGACGCCGACCGTCAGCGATCGCCCCACTCGGCGCCCCGATATTATCAGCGCCCATCGGGGCCTGACCGTCGAAAAAATGCGAGTGGGTTAAGATATTCTATAAGCTCAAATGAGGGCGAGCAGCCGCGCTTGTCGCGTCCGGAGGCTCCCCCCGTTTGGCGGGCTGCTTGCCACGCGTGGCTCACGCCACTGTCATCGCAGCGGATGTCCCCGTAGAGTCAAATTTTGACCGAATCCTCCCCCATTTTGCCGGGTGACCCATGCGCGCACTGAGAGCCATCTTGCTATCGCTCACCCTGCTCGGGGCTACCGTGGGTGTGGCGTGGACAGCCGGTGCTGAACCACCCTCAGGCCTCTATCAAGAATACAGGCGCGATATGTTGCGCCTGCACCCAGGCGAGGCGGTGCAACTGGGCGACCGCAGCGGCCTCAGTCGGTTTGACGAGTCCCTTCAGGATCAGTGGCGCTCGGATCTACTCAACACGCTGCGTCGTTATGACGCGCAAGTACGTGAGGTCGATCTGACCTCCCTGAACCGCGCAGATCAGCGCAGTCTCTCGATCCTTCGGCAAACGCTCGATGAGGACTTGGCTTATTACGACAGCCCCCTGTTCGAGATGGCGCGTCGACTTCCGACCGAGCACTTCCAAGGTTCCCATCTGGTCTACGCGCAGGATGCGGCCGGTTCCGGGGCCGTGCCCTTCAAAACGGTCGCCGATTACGACCTAGCTTTAGTCCGCGCCGATGCCTTTAGCCGCTGGGTCGACGAGGCGATCGGCAGACTGCAGGAGGGCGCAAAGGCAGGCGTGGTGTTACCGCGCATGGTCGTTGAGCGAATGCTGCCGCAAATGGCGGTTCACCTGAAAGGCCCACCGGAGCGCACCGAGTTCTGGCACCCCATCGCGACGCTCCCGACGACGATCGCACCGCAGGAGCGACACCGCCTCGAGCAAGCCTATCGCGCCAAAATCGCCACCGTGATCCAGCCGGCGTACCGCCGGCTGCATGATTACCTTGCGACGGACTATCTGCCACAGGCGCGTGAGAGCGTGGGGCTATCGGCGTTACCAGAGGGTCGGGCCTTATACCGTCATCTGATCCGCCTGCATACGACCACCGATCTCTCGCCTGAGGAGATCCATGCCTTGGGAAAAGCCGAGGTCGAGCGCATCCTCCACGAGATCGATACCGTTCAGGCGACCGTCGGCTACCCGGGCACGCGCGCCGAATTTCTGGCGCATGTCCGCACCGATCCTTTGCTGCACTTCACCTCGTCCGAGGAAGTCATCCCCGCCTACCGTGCGGCCGCTGAACGCATCGTGGATCATTTACCGACGCTCTTCGGTCACATCCCCACTATCCCGTACGAAATACGTCCACTGCCACCCGAGTCGTCCCAAACCTTCCAAGGTAACGGTGACTACGCTGCGCCGGCCGCAGACGGTTCGCGCCCTGGAATCCTGTGGATGAACGTCGTGGCCGCCGGCGTGCAAGATCGCTACACCGTGATGACGATTTCCCTGCACGAAGGACGACCCGGGCACCACTTTCAAGCCGCCGCCGCCCTCGAACAGCCGGATCTGCCCGACTTCCGACGCTCGGGCAACTACACGGCCTTTGTCGAGGGCTGGGGACTCTACGCGGAGTCCTTAGGCAAAGAGATGGGGCTGTTCGAGGATCCATGGCAATACTACGGACACTTGAGCTACGCCATCCTCCGCGCCAATCGTCTCGTGATCGATACCGGCCTACATGCCTTCGGATGGACGGTGGCCGACGGCGTAAGCTGGATGATGGCGCATTCCTCAATGACAGAGGAGCAAGCACGGGACGAGGTTGAGCGCTACGTGGCCTACCCGGGCCAAGCGCTAGCCTACAAGGTGGGGGAACTCAAGATTCGCTCCTTGCGCGATGAAGCGCAGCGCTCGCTCGGCGACCGCTTTGATGTCCGCCGCTTTCACGACCGCCTGCTCGCCGGCGGCCCGGTCCCGCTGACCGATCTGGAAGCCGACATCCATCGCTTCATCGACGAGGAACGCACCTCGCCCTAATGCCAGGTATGTTGCGTTCAAAAGGACCCCCTACCTAGGATCTGGGATGTCCTGACCGCCAGCCCACCGCATCGTGATGGGCAGCGGCATCTAAGTCGGTCAGAATACAGCATGAAGACGCCGAAGCCCTTACAGCCCCTTCTCGATGAGGGGATCATCGATTCTGTCGTTCGCCAGCTCAAGAGCGGCAAAGAGGCATCGGTCTACGTCGTGACCTGCGGCAATGAGCTGCGCTGCGCGAAAGTCTATAAGGATGCCGAACACCGCGGCTTCCACAAGCTCGCCCAGTACCAGGAGGGGCGCAAGTCCCGGGGCAGCCGTGACGCGCGCGCGAAGCAGCGTCGCGGCCGTCATGGCCGCGAGGTCGAGGAAGCAGAGTGGAAAAATGCCGAGGTCGATGCCCTCTACCGGCTCGCCAATGCCGGTGTTCGCGTTCCAACCCCCTATGGCGTTCATGAGGGTGTTCTGCTGATGGAACTCGTGTGTGACGCTGAGGGGCGACCTGCACCGCGCATCAATGAAGTGGAGATGACGGCCGAACAGGCTATCGCGTGGCACCGCTTCATGATCTTACAAATTGTCCGCGCACTCTGCATGGGTCTTATCCATGGTGACCTCTCAGAGTACAACGTGCTCATAGACCCGAATGGGCCGGTCATTATTGATCTGCCTCAGGCGGTCAATGCCGCGGGCAATAACAATGCCTTCGCGATGTTCGAGCGGGACGTCAACAACATGCGCGATACCTTCGCCCGCGCCGCCCCGGAACTGGCGACCACACAGTACGCCCGCGAGATCTGGGCGCTGTATGAAGCCAATCAACTGACGCCTGAGCGCCCTCTGACGGGTCAGTTTATCGAGGACGAGACGCCGGCCGACGTGGCGGCTGTCCTCGCCACCATCGACGCCGAACGCGAGGCGGCCGAAGCCCGTGCGCGCGCGCGGGCCATGGAAGACGCGTAAACCGCATCGTTGAATCGTGTTGATCTCGAGGCGCCGCTTGATCGCGCCTTTCGGCTACTACGCACGAATATTTCCAGCTGGCCGTGCATATTGCCGGGGTGGACGCACCACAACGGACGTCAGCAGCGCGTGTACCGGCACGGGCGCGCCTGCTACTGAACCTACATTTTTCGAGGAGATGACCGATGAATCCGCGCACCACAGCCTTGATCTTGGTCGGCTATCAGAACGACTATTTCGCCAAAGACGGGATTTTGCGGGGCGTCATCGAACCCGCCTCCAGTGTCGATTCCGTTCTCGCCGCCTCCGTGGCTCTGTTGAACGCGCTCGCCCCCACCGCAGCCAGCCTGATCTCCACCCCCATCGTGCTCACGCCGGACTATCGCGCCTTAGCCTCTCCCGTGGGCATCCTGAATGCCATCAAAGAATCCGGTGCATTTAAACGCGGCACGCCCGGTGCGGACACCATCCCGGAACTGCTCGCTTTCGGTGATCGTATCGAGTACGTCACCGGCAAAGTCGGCTTCAACGCCTTTTCGGATACGCGACTGGCTGACGTCTTGGCCGAGCGAGGGATTAAGGATGTCCTCGTTGCCGGCATGGTCACCTCGTTGTGCATCGATTCGACCGGTCGCGCCGCCTACGAGCGCGGCTACAACGTCACCATTCTCTCGGACTGCACCTCCGCTCGGACGGAAACGGAACAGCGATTCTTCTGCGAAAACGTGTTTCCGCTCTATGGATGCACCAAGACCAGCCACGAAGTGCTCGCAGAGCTCACTTCCCAGGCGGCTTGATCGGACGCCGTAGCGCTCGCTGATGAATACCTCGCCTCCCGATCCGCGGACGCTCGCCACTGATTTGCATGTCGAGGCGACTTACCGGCTCACCGAGGCGCTGGTAGAGGCCGAAAATCAGATGCGCCGGCGCATCGAACTGCTTCAAGAAGTCGTCTTCGAGACCAATGAGCAGGGCATCCTGGTCTTTCTGAACGGCGCCTGGCGTACGCTGGTGGGGAGTGATCCTGCGCTGGCACTGGGCAAACCGCTAGAAGCGTTCTTTCCGGTGGATTCCCGCGCGGCACTGCGCGAGAGGCTGACACCGACGAGCGCGACCCCGAACCGTATGCTGACCCGCATGGATCGACCGGACGGGCAGTCCGTCTGGATTGCATTGTCCGCGGCGCCGATCCGTACCGGTGGCACGGTGGGCGTGATCCACGATGTCACCGCCGAAAAGACCGCCCAAGACGAACTGGCAAAACTGTCGGTCGTTGCCAGCAAAACCGACAACATGGTGATCATCACGGATGCCAAAGGGGCTATCGAGTGGGTCAACCGTGCCTTTGAAACACGCACCGGCTACCACCTCGAGGAGGTGAGCGGCTGCTTTCCTGGTCGACTTCTGCAAGGCCCCGGCACCGATCACCAAACCATCTCACGAATCCGTCACGCCGTGCGACAGGGGCACTCGATCGAGGAGGAAGTTCTCAACTACACCAAAGCCGGCGAACCGTATTGGGTCAACTTGCAAATCACCGCCATTCGGGATGACGAGGATCGAATTACCCGTTTCATCTCCGTTCAGTCGGACACCACCGAACGCAAGCGCTATATGCAAGAAGTGCTGGACCAAAAAGCGGCGCTGGAGGAGCGCGTTCAGAACCGAACTGCCGAATTGGCGAAAGCCAAAGAACAGGCGGAGGCAGCCACGTCTGCAAAGAGCTCGTTCATCGCGAATGTCAGTCACGAGATCCGCACGCCTCTCAATGCGATCATTGGACTGACCCATTTATGTCTACAGACGAAGCTCGACAATCGGCAGAAAGATTACGTCGAAAAAGTCGCCAAAGCCGCTCGCAATCTCATGATGCTGATCAGCGACGTGCTGGATTTTTCGAAGATTGAAGCCGGTGCTGTTCAGCTGGAGAAAACACCATTTCATATTGCCCAAGTGCTCTCGAATGTCCGATCCATCATGGAAACGTTAGCGGAACAGAAAGGACTCCGATTCTCCATCCATCGTTCTCCCGAAACGGACATTGCCGTCATCGGTGACCCTTATCGTGTAGAGCAGGTGCTGATCAATCTCGTCAATAACGCGGTCAAATTCACTCATCATGGCTCAGTCGAGGTGGACTGCACCATGGCGCAAGCCGCCAATGGAAAAGTGACCTTACGGTTTGACGTCACCGACACCGGCATCGGCATCTCCGAACAGCAGGCACCTCGCTTGTTTGAGGCCTTCTCTCAAGCGGATGGATCGACGACGAGACACTATGGTGGTACCGGACTTGGACTCACAATTTCACGGCAACTCACCCGCCAAATGGGCGGAGACATCGGCTTTACAAGTACGCCCGGGAAGGGCAGTCACTTCTGGTTCACCGTTGCGGCCATCGGCACTGATCCTGCCAGTCCAAAGCAATTACCCGCGCGCGGTCCCTTCCTGGCGTCGGCCGAGCGATCGCTTCGTGGTCGGCGCATTCTCGTCGTTGAAGATAACGATTTTAATCAGCAAGTAGCAGCCGAATTATTGGAAACGGTCGGCGTCCGTGTGACGATTGCCTCCACCGGCCAAGAAGCCCTCGATGTGTTGGCCTTGAATAGCACATTTGACGCCGTGCTGATGGATATCCAAATGCCGGACATGGACGGCATGGAGACAACGCGCCGTATGCGCGTGCAATCGCGACTGACGGAAATCCCAGTGATTGCGATGACGGCGAACGCCTCGCCGGAAGATCGCCGAGCGTGCCTAGCCGCCGGTATGGACGACTTCGAGGCCAAGCCGATCGAGCCATCGCGTCTGTACGCAACGCTGGCGCATTGGGTGGGCCACAAGGCGTCGACCATCCGCGCGCGCTCCGCGACCGTAGACCCCAAGGTCCTCGCACGTTTACTGCAGGATGATCCGGACAAAATCAGCCATTTCGCCGAAAAATTTATCACCACGAGCACGATAGCGGCGATCGAGGTCCAAACCGCCCTCACCCATCACGACTGGGTCGGGGCAGGCCAAGTGGCGCATCGTATGAAATCTGCAGCCGCAACCGTGGGTGCAACCAAGCTGGCATCCACCTGCGCAGCCTTAGAGCGTGCGTGTACCGCTAACGATGAACGAGAAATCAAACGGGTGGCGCAGGATTTGCCCGAACTGCTTGCCCAAGCAGCGCACGAATTGGGCGTGAATCCACCGGATCTTTAACGTAGACCGATCGGCTGCTCGTGGAAGGCCTTAACCCAGTGCAAAAACTCCTCCGGCAGCATCGGGCGCGAAAAATAGTACCCCTGCATCTCATCGCAACCCAACGAGGCGAGTAGATCGCGATCCCCGCCCGTCTCGATACCCTCGGCCACCACGGTCAACCCCAAGGCGTGACCCAATTCGATACACGAGCGCAGGATAGTTCGCGCAACGGTGTCGTGTGTAGCCCCAGAAACAAACGCCCGATCCACTTTCAATTCGTCAAAAGGCAACTGCTTGAGTTTTTCCAGTGTCGAATAGCCGGTCCCAAAGTCGTCCATCGAAAGCTTGAAACCCGCCAGACTCAGGCGTCCCAGCACCTCCAGAGACGTCGCTAAGTTGCCCATCAGACGACTCTCGGTCACCTCGAGCGTCACTCGCCTCGGATCAGCACCCTCCTGGGCTGCAATTCTCAGCAAGCGTTCCGGCAAGTCCAATGTGGCTAGATTTTCGACTGACAAATTGACGGAGATCGACATCGAATGCCCCGCAGCACAAAACTGAGCCAGGCTTCTTACGGCTTCTCGAAAGATGCAAAGCGTCAGATCGTCAATTAAGCCATGGGCTTCCGCGCTCGACACGACTGCAGGCGGCAAGATCGTGCCACGGACAGAATCGCGCCAGCGCAGTAATGCTTCAGCACCCACCACCTCGCGCGTCGCCGTCGAGATCTTGGGCTGGACGGTGATAAAAACGCTACCCGACTCTAGGCCGCGGCGTAATTCTTCCCCGGATAAGATCGTATTGAACTGACTCAAACGCGCCGCATCGACCTCGGAATCCGCGTGCTGACTCCCGCTCAGTAGTTGCTCGAGCATCGCTGGATTAATCGGCTTAACCATCGCACCGAGCAGACGCATGCCGCGGCGCCGAACCAGATCGGCCACTGCGCCAATAATGCGATCGCTGGTGCCTGACAACAGAATCATCGAGCCACGGAAATCACGATTAGCGAGGTGCCGAATCAACACGATGCCATCCATATTCGGCATCGCGATGTCGCAGATAATCACATCGGGATACGTTATCGGATCATCAACGAGCCCCAATGCTTCGGAACCGTCAGACGCGCAAAGCACGTGGCCGACGCCCATCGTCGACAGTATTTCAGCGGTAATCTCTCGCATGAACGGGTCATCGTCAACGAAGAGAACCCGCAGCTCCGCCAAGCGATTTTTCGCAATACAACCCTGTTTCCGCATGACTGGCGTAACGGGGAATGCAACTACGTTACCGACACGCTCCCAACTCATTGGGAATCCTGTCTTAGTTCGGTTGAGCAAGCAAAACTTTAACAAAGGCCAATCCCAGACTTTGTATCACGAGTCTGCAGAGCCTGCATAATCGTTGAAAGTGCCTATGCGTCTCACTGCACTGCACTACATCAGGCGCCGTCTCCGTTGTGACGGCCAGACTGCGGGTTTCTTCCATCGCGGTTGGCCCGCATAATCCCCACCACGCGCCCGCACCCGAACGAGCAGTGCCGTGGATAATCCAATGGTTGATATGCCCCCTCACCGCGCTCACATCCAGCCGAACCACGTTGCGACAGCCATCGGGCAACCGACAGAGGTCGATGCCGGCGACTTCGGCCAGTGGGTCCGCTCAATGACTGCCTCATTGCTGGGCGAATCCGGCAATGATGTGCCCTGTGGCGACTGCGTCGGTTGCTGTAGTTCATCTTGGCCAATTGCGTTACGCCCAAGCGATGCCAAGGTTGTCGCGCACATCCCCGTGGAGTGGCTCATCGATCCTGACAATGCGCCATCGGGCCTGCGCTATATGGGGTATCGCGAAGATGGGACCTGCCCGATGCTGCAGTCCGGTCGCTGCTCGGTATACAGCGACCGCCCGCAGACCTGCCGTGATTTCGACTGCCGCTTGTTCACGGCAACCGGGATTCACTCCGCAGGTGACGACAAGCCACTCATCAATGCGCGCATCGCCCGGTGGCGCTTCAGCTATGCGACACCGGCCGACGAGGCTGTCCATCAGGCCATGCGGTCAGCGGTTGCGTTCCTCAATCACCCAACTACCCGGGCGCTCGCGCCGCGACTACCCACGTCCCCCATCGCCTTGGCGGGTCTCGCTTTCAAGGCACATCGGGTATTTCTCGATCCCACCCACGAGACCTTGGCCGTTGCGGACTGTCTGCAACAGGTGATCGCCGCAGCGCGGTCCTTTGATCAGGCAACGACGAACTCGACAGGCGCCTAGCTCGCCACCGACGGTGATCATCCGCCCGCTATTCGCCGAAGAGCCCCATCTGCGTGGGCATCGGTGCGTATTGCCGCTTGCGTTTACGCGAAGTCGGAGAGGCTGTGGGCGTTGCAACGACGGATGTGGCCCCGCTCGCCGGCAGCGCCGGCGCGACGTGATCTGGCGTATTCCCGTCAGCCTGAGCAGTGCCCTGTGTCGCCACTTCAACAGCGGACGCCACATGAGGCTCAACAACAAGCTCAACGACAAGTTCAACTGCCGACTCATTCACCGTCTGCTCAACTGGCGTCACGGGCGCCAAGACGACAGGCTCGGGGCTGATCGACAGCCCGTCGGTTGCATCACTGCGCAGCACGTCGGCGGGCCTGAGATCAGCTTTGATCAACGCTGCGAGCGGCCCAAGATCACAACTGAGGTGCGCACGATCCAGCGCGTCCCGGTAACGACCCTGTTCCGTGCCTTCCAGAGTGCGCCACTGCCAGCCGCCCGCGGCCAGCAGCGCATTCATGAGGAAGTGCGCCATGCGCTCATTACCCTCACGGTACGGGTGCAAATAGGATACGAGCCAACGCGCAAGCACGGCTCGAAAGAACGGGTCTGACTCCCCGTCCAGCAGGTCAAAAAGTGCCGGCATGGCGGCCCGCATGGCCTGTGGCTCAGGCGGTACGAAGCGTGACCCGGAAAGGTACACGCGGTCCTCACGATAGCCCGCGAGTGCGGCCACGGGCAGCAGGCGCGCCGCCACCCGTGGCTGCAGAAACTCGCGGTACCACTCGCGATGCGCCTCGCGCAACACGTCGATCACCGGCGCACCGGCCAGAATGGCGCCAATGGCGCGTGTGACGGCCCGAAAGGCCTGCAAATCACCGCGGGCGGTCAACTGCGCCAGATCACGCACATCGCCCCGACGCGTCTTGGGGGCGCCCGCGTCGTCCGCCTGCGCGATCGCTTCTCGAGTGACGACGAGGCCATCCAGCCAAAGGCCGTGAAAAGCATCGTCGGCATGTCGTGCCGTCAACGACTCGAGATACGCGTTCGGATCGGCGATCCGTCCGGGCGTACCGACGCCCTGATCGCCGAGAGAGGCACGGCCCAGCGCCGCCAATCCGGCCAGACGCGCTGCAATGGACGCCGTGCCCCGGCGCAGACTGATCGGCAGCCGCGGTGCGGTGAAAGGGTTCTTCTCGACCGGGGCATGGCCCGCACTGCGCATGGTGGTGAGCAATTCTTCCGTTAAGTCGACGCGCCCCACGTGGCGGAACGCCCCGGCCAATCGTCCGGCGACGATGGGTTGCCCGGTCCGCAGCAGCCGGCGTAAGAGTCCCGAGGCGTCGGGTACGGCGCGCAGAGCCAGCTGCGCTTCCAAGGGATGGGCGACATAAAAGGACTCCGGCACTTTCACCAACGCCGCGTCGAGGGTGTACAGGCGCAGGCCCTGCCGGACCAACAGGTCTTCGGCCGGCGGCCGCGTGGCTTCCCGAAGGTCGTAAAGGGAGGTGCCGTGCTGCAATTCCAGATCGTTGTTCTGTCCCTTGGGACTACACACCACCAGCGACGCGGGAACGACGGTGTCCTCAACATGCAGCAGCAACGACTGTTCGGCCGACAGGTGCCAATCCGTTCCAAATCGGGACTCGCAGTAGGCCGCGCAGAACGTCCAGTAGGCAGCCCAAAAGTGGGTGCCGTCATCCGCCTCCAAGCCCGGCGGGGTGCGCAGCATCCACCCACCGATGATGCGTTGCAGATGGCCGGCCATCATGAGGCGGTCCCGGTGCACACGCCCCAGTTCGCGAGCGGCGAAGACAGCCCGCCCACCTCGAGTGACGCTGTCCAGACGCGCTAACGATCCATTCAGTTTCTGCTCGAAAGTTGCCACGCGGATGATCCAATAACGGCCATTTGCATAAGTATAGATGGACTTACATAAGCACGTTCATAAAGATCCAATCAATCACTTTATTTTATTTTTTATTGTTATTTTTTAATCGTTTATGAACTTTTACTAGAATCTTTTGCATGATTTTTATCGTCCGCTTCACTTGGCTGCAGGCGCGGGCCACGCCCGCGGACTCGGCCACTTAAACTTCGCCGTCTGCGGTCGCCGTGACATGCTCCGGGACACATCGAATGACGCCGAGGAGCAGTAGGTACATGAGCGTCGTCACGGCCACGCACCAGCGAAAGCCGTCGTCAGCACCCCAGGCATAGAGGCGCGTTCCGATCAGGTCACCCCCTCGAATGCCCAGCGCATTCATGCCCGAGACAAACATCATCAGCGTGCCGTGCAAGCCTCTCGGACACGAGCGCATTGCCAGATCGTGGATGGCGGCCCACATCAGCCCCCCCATCATGCCCATCGGCACGGCCAAGACGACCGCCCCGATCGGCGAGTGAATAAAGAGCAGCGGGATGACTTGGGGAATGGTGATCAGGGCGCTCAAGGTCAGCAGTCGGCCGAACCGGACCCGCTGGCAGAGGTAGCCGTACACCAGAAACATCGGCAAGAACCCCGCCAAAAAGGCGGCATACCAGTAGCCGTAGATGGCATCGGTCGCATGCAGAGCGTCCACGAGGTAGTACTGCAGGACAATGCCCTGTCCGGGACTGAACTGGAACATCAGCATGGCGGCCATCGCCGGATAGATCGCCCGGTGGCGAGCCAGGCGTCGTAAGTCGCCGATCACGTCCGAACCGCGCGCTTCGGCGGCCCGATAGGTCTGCGCATAGACCACTTTGGGCTTCCACAACGCGTAAAATGCCGTCGCGACAGCCGCGATGGCAATGACCTTGAAAATGGACTGGGGCGAGATGTGTTGAGCCACGACTCCAGACGTGGCCGCACTCGTCAGAGCCGCGGTAAAGGTCGTGAATTGCCACACCGTCGCAAGCCGCCCCGACATGGCATGTTCTTGAGCAAAGAGCGCCATGAGTCCCTGGTAGGCCGCCACGATAAAGCGCGTCAGCACCATGGCCGCCATCACACCCAAGACCAGATCGGTATAGGTCAGGGGGCGCGACGCAAGCCAGAGCATGAGCAGCGCCAACAACGGGGCAAACAGCAAGAAATAGCCACGGTCGTATTGCCCAAATGGGCTCCAGCGGTCTCGGACAAACCCAAAAACCACGGCAGCGTAGACGGGGATAGCCGTCAAGACCCGGAATGTCGCGGCGTCTCCCAAGGCGACGTGTAAATGATCTTTGAGGATGTAAGTAATGGCGATATCGAAAAACGGCCCGAGCGGGTCGAGCACATACAACAAGAACGCCAGGGGCACGAAGTAGGCGTAGATGCGCAGCGCGGCGCGCGGATCTACGGGAGCGGCTCGGTCTCGCATGGTCTGTCCCCGTCAGGGACGCTCGGCCCCTCCCGCCCGACTGTACTGCTCGCCCGGCAACCTGGAAACTCAAATTGGTTGCCGCCCAAGCCCAGCCAAACGCCAAATGCCAAAGGCCGCTGGATTGGACAGGGGGGACCTGCCAACCGCACACTTCCGCTCTTCTGGCGCGCTCGACCCTGCGCGTGACCCCTTTCAGACCTCGCCGAGAATCGTATGCCAACGCTGACCCTGCGACTTGCCGCGCCACGCTTTGCCCTGCTCTGCTGCCTCACCGCCACGCTGTCCAGCTGCGGCAACGGCGCCGGGGGCCCGGGCGGCAAACCCGGCGGCATGGGTGGTCCGATTGAAGTGGGTTATCTGGTCGTCGATGAGCAAACCGTCAGCCTGGACACGGAACTCACTGGGCGCATCAACGCTGTGAAATCCGCGGAGGTGCGTCCCCAGGTGGATGGCCTGATCGTGGCCCGCCCCTTCGAGGAGGGCTCCCGCGTCAATGCCGGTCAAGCGCTGTATCAGATCGATCCTGCCCCCTATCAAGCTGCTTTTGATAGCGCGCGAGCACACGCTGCCTCGGCCGAGGCAGCGGCACACGTCGCCCACCAACGCGCGGAGCGCTTTGCGCGACTCGTCCAGACCGGTGCGGTGAGTCGCGACGCCAATGACGAGGTCCAATCCCTGGCTGCCCAGGCAGACTCCGCGGTCGGCGTGGCCCGCGCGCAAGTCGAGACTGCCCGGATCAACCTGGACTACACAAAGGTACGCGCGCCCATCTCTGGCCGTATCGGACGCAGCCTCGTCACACCGGGCGCACTCGTGACGGCGCGCCAGAGCACGCCGATCGCCGTCATACAGGACTATGCGGAGGTCTATGTCGACCTCACGCAGTCTGCCGCCCAACTCCTCGCATTGAGACGAGCGGAGACCGCCGGTCGGCTCACGCGCGCATCAGCCACCCTGCCCGTCACACTCCTGCTGGAAGATGGCTCGACGTACGCTCATGAGGGCAAGTTGGAGTTCACCGAAGTCACCGTCGATGCCGGAACCGGTGCAGTGACGGTGCGCGCACGTTTCCCTAACCCGGAGGGCCTGTTGCTACCCGGCACCTACGCCCGCGCCCGCATCAGCACAGCAACGGTGGCTCATGCGCTGCTCGTGCCACAAACCGCCGTGGGGCGCACACCCAGTGGCGCCGCGACCCTGACGCTGGTCAATGAAAAAGCCGAGATCGAAATTCGACCGGTGGTACTGGAGGCCGCCCACGGCGGCGACTGGATTGTGGCGTCGGGACTGCATCCGCACGAACGGGTCGTGGTCGAAGGCCTGGCGAAACTGCGGCCAGGTCTGCCCGTCAAACCCGTACCGGCCGGTAGCCCTGCGGCCGCGCCGACTGCACCCTCACAGCACTGAGACCCCACCATGCTGCCGCGCTTTTTTATTGATCGGCCGATCTTCGCTTGGGTCGTCGCGATCGTCATCATGCTCGTGGGCACGGCGGCGATCTTCAATTTACCGATTCAGCAGTACCCGATGATTGCCGAGCCCCAGATAGGCATCAACGCCACCTACCCCGGTGCCTCCGCCAAAACCATTGAGGACAGCGTTACTCAGATCATTGAGCAAAAGATGAAGGGGCTGGACGGACTGAAGTACATGTCGGCCTCGAGCGACGCCTCGGGTTCTGCGAATGTCGTCCTCACCTTCCGCTCCGGGACCAACGTCGACATTGCTCAGGTGCAGGTACAGAACAAACTGCAGGCCGCGATTCCCCTGTTGCCTCAGGAAGTACAAGCGCAAGGCTTGTACGTGCAGAAGACGGCGCGCAACTTTCTCTTGGCCGGCAGCATCTACAGCGACGACCCGTCCGTCACCTCCTCCGACATCGCCGACTATCTGTCGAGTAACGTGATTGATCCCGTCAGTCGCGTACCGGGCGTCGGTGAGACCTTCTCTTTCGGCACACCGCATGCGATGCGCATTTGGCTTGATCCAACCAAGCTGGCGGGCTTCAACTTGGTGCCCGGCGATGTCATCGCGGCCATTCGCGCGCAAAACACTCAGGTTACCGCCGGACAGATCGGCGGACTTCCGGCGAGTCCCGGCGTGGGTCTTAACGCGACGATCACCGCACAGTCACGCCTACAAAGTTCTGAGGAATTCGAAAAGATCGTCATCAAGGCGGACTCGCACGGCAGCACGATTTATCTTAAAGACGTGGCACGAGTCGAGCTCGGTGCCGAGACCTATGCATTTTCGTCCCGATATTTCGGGCATCCGGCCGGGGGCTTCGCCGTTCGCCTTGCGCCGGGCGCCAATGCACTCGAGACGGCCGAGGCTGTGAAGGCCAAATTTGAAGAACTCTCCCACGCGCTTCCTGCGGGCTATCACGCAGTGGTCCCATACGACTCGACTCCATTCGTTCGGCTATCGATCCACGAGGTCGTCAAGACACTGATCGAGGCGATCCTCCTCGTGTTTCTCGTCATGTACCTCTTTCTGCAGAGTTGGCGAGCAACGCTGATACCCACCATTGCCGTACCGGTGGTGCTCTTGGGCACCTTCGGCGTGTTGGCGCTGTTTGGTTACACCATCAACACCCTCACCATGTTTGCGTTGGTGCTCGCGATCGGTCTCTTGGTGGATGACGCCATCGTGGTGGTTGAAAATGTCGAGCGCATCATGCGCGAGGAGCAACGCTCGGCGCTGGAAGCTACGCGACTATCGATGGATCAAATCACGAGCGCGTTGATCGGCGTGGCCTTAGTACTGTCCGCTGTCTTCGTGCCGATGGGCTTCTTCGGCGGATCTCAGGGCGTCATTTACCGTCAGTTCGCCGTCACGATCGTGGCCGCAATGGGACTCTCTGTCATTGTGGCGCTGATCCTGACACCGGCGTTGTGCGCGACCCTGCTCAATCCTGCTGCAGCCCATGCCGACGGTGTCGAACGGACGGGGCTCTTAGCGGATTTTGATCGTCGTTTTGATCGGATGGCTGAGCGCTATCGACGCGCTGTCGGACAAATTTTAGGGCAAGGCGGCCGCTGGATGGCGATCTATGCCGCGATCCTCGTCGCGATTGGGTTGCTGTTTCTCAAAATTCCCAGCGCCTTTCTCCCCGATGAGGATCAAGGCTCAATCTTGGTATCCGTCCAATTGCCGCCTGGCACGACGCAGGAGCACACACTGGCAACGTTGGAGGAAGTGCGCCGCTACTTCACCGAAGACGACGGAGAGGCTATCAAGTCTCTGTTCACCATCACCGGCTACGGATTCGCGGGAACTGGCCAAAACTCGGGCTTCGCCTTTGTGCGACTGAAGGACTTTGAGTTACGGCGCGAGCCTCGCCTGTCAGCGCAAGCCATTGCGGCACGAGCGATGAAACATTTCTCGACGCTACGCAATGCCTCGGTCTATGTGCTCGTACCCCCACCGGTACAGGAATTGGGCAACGCAACCGGTTTTGATCTGCAATTGCTCGATACCGGCGGCATCGGACACGAAAAGCTCATAGCCGCTCGCAACCAATTGCTTGGCATGGCTGCGAAAGAGACGTCGCTGATGGGCGTTCGGCCCAATGGGCAGGACGACACCGCACAGGTCAAAATTGATATCGATGCGGCCAAAGTCACGGCGCTTGGACTGTCCATCAGCGACGTCAACAGCGCCCTCGCCAGCGCCTGGGGTGGTACCTACGTCAACGACTTCCTCGACAAGGGGCGCATCAAGCGAGTCTATCTGCAGTCCGATGCCCCCTATCGGCGCAATCCGGAGGACCTCGCCCGCTGGTACGTCCGCAACATATCCGGCCAGATGGTGCCCTACGATGCGTTCGCAACGTCCAGCTGGACCCAAGGCTCACCCCGTTTGGAACGCTATAACGCAAATCCCTCAGTCGACATCCAAGGCGCCGCGGCGCCTGGACGCAGCACCGGTGAGGCCATGAGTACGATGGCACGGTTGGTCTCACAGCTCGGCCCCGGCGTCGGCTATCAGTGGACTGGGATCTCGCTACAAGAGCAGGAGTCGGGCGCCAAAGCCCCCCTTCTATATGGGTTATCGATCCTCGTGATCTTCCTGATGCTGGCGGCACTGTATGAGAGTTGGACCATCCCGTTATCCGTGATTCTGGTGGTCCCGCTGGGTGTCATCGGCGCACTGCTGGCGACGGCAGCCCGCGGCCTGAACAACGACATCTACTTTCAGATCGGTCTCTTAACCACCATGGGTCTTGCCGCCAAGAACGCCATCTTGATTGTGGAGTTTGCAACAACACTGCATCGCTCGGGACGCAGCTTGCCGGAAGCGGCGCTCGAGGCTGTGCGCATTCGACTGCGGCCGATCATCATGACCTCTCTGGCTTTTGGTGGCGGCGTATTGCCGCTCGCACTGGCCTCCGGCGCAGGATCCGGATCGCAAAAAGCGATCGGTAACGCGGTGGTCGGTGGCATGCTCACCGCCACACTGTTGGCGATTTTCTTCGTACCGCTCTTGTTTGTCTTGGTCGAAAGCACCGTCGTTAGACTGAAAAGACGCGCGGCGTAACCGCCGCGCGTCCCTCGTGGTTACTCTTCGTCGACGTCAGCCAACTTCCCGTCGTGGACCGGTGGCAAGCTGAGGTTGAGGACCACGCCCGCAGACCGCAGTCGTCCATTCACGCTTTGCACGTCCGCGATCACCTGTGCCGCCTGGGCCAGCGCTGGACCCGCGCTCTCAAGTAACGACTTCAGCGCCGTCATCTGTGCCTCGTTCGGTGGCCCGTCACCCCGCGTGGTGACCGCGTACAGCTCGCCGAGCTCCCGCATCAACGATGCAACGCCTGCGCGATTTGATTCCTTGGGGCCGTCATCCAATGCCGCATGCAACCGCTTGGCGTACTGTTCCAGTGTTTCATGTGCGGTGCCCCGTCGCGCCGCCCCGCCCTGAGCTGCCTCGATCTGTTGCAACAATGAACGCAGCACACCTTCATCGTAGGCAGCCAAATCAAACGCGGTATACAGCGGCCGCAGCGTCTTGAATTCCTCCGCAATGCGCGCCTGGGCGACGGCATCGAGGCGCGGGTCGCCGCGAACCTCCAGCGAAGCGGACTGCACACCCTCTCGCGAACGTAACTCGACGGTATAACGACCGGGCGGCACGAAGAGGCCTTGCGGATCGCGCGGCGTGCGGTGCGGTACCGCGCCGATGGGATAGCCTTTGGTGGTCGCGCGCGGCGCGGGCAACTGCAAGTCCCACACCACGCGATGCAAGCCACTGCCGCTGGCGATGGGCCGGCGGATCTCGGCCCACCAGGTGGGTATCAGGCCTCGCTGTAACTCTTCCTCGGACGGGTCCTGCGCATCGTGGTCGGTGTATTCACGCACCACGCCGCCGCTCGCATCAAGAATGCGGATGCTCACAGGCCCTGACGCCGTCGCTGGCAAGGCATAGTCGATCACCGCACCGATCGGTGGGTTCTCGCCGACGGGTTCATCCGGTGCAATGGGCGTATCGCCCCAGGTGCTGCGGGCCACACGAATCACGGGCGCCGGCGGAACGAGCCACGGATGATCGAGCTTACCTGGCTGCCACGCGCGCAGTCGCGTGATGTCATCAAGGATCCAGAAGCCACGACCATGGGTTGCGACAATCAGATCCGTATCCTTGACGATCACATCGCGGGCCGAGGTGTGCGGCAAATTGTTGTTGAGAGGCAGCCATTGCTCACCGTCGTCGAACGACACCCAAACACCCAATTCTGTCGCCGCATAGAGCAAGCCTTTGCGGATAGGATCCTCCCGCACGGCATTCACGGCACCGGCGTCCTCGAGACCTCGGGTAATTGAATCCCAGTGCTGACCACCATCCGTCGTGCGATACACATAGGCGGTTAAATCATCGATGCGCAGTCGACTCACCGAGGCGTAAGCCACTTGCGGATCAAAGCGCGAGGCATCCATCTGCGTCACTTTGCTCCACGAGGTCAGCGCGGGCGGCGTGATGTTCTGCCAGGTGGCGCCGTCGTCTTGGGTACGCCAGATTAAGCCATCATCGGTACCGGCCCACAACAAGCCTTGTTTGATGGGAGACGGTGCCAACGCGTAAATCACGCCGCGCTGTTCGCCGGCATTCGCTGGATGCCGATCGCCCACGCTCGCCGGCATCGCCGGGTCCGGGCGGGACAACTCTGGGCTCATCAGCGACCAGTGATCACCGCCATCGACCGTCTTGAACAGCCGACTCGTGGCGAAGTAGAGCGTGTGCGGGTCGAGCGGTGAGAACATCAACGGCTCTGTGCGCACGGTGCGAATCCCGTCTTTCTTGCCAAAGAACGGTGTGACGTTTTCAACGCGACCAGTCGAAACGTGGTACCGCGTCACTTCGGCACGACCCGCGCCGTAGATGAGATCAGGGTTCAACGGATCGGGCGCGACGTAACCGTACTCAATCGCACCCACCGGGTGCCAATCCCGCTCGGTAATCTCACCATCATTCCCACGGCTTGAGATGCAGACAGAGCCGCTTTCCTGCTGACCAGAGCAGATCCGGTACGGGAATGTCGGTGTGACACTGGCGTGGTAAAGCTGCGCGGTCGGCTGCACCAGCCAACTTGACCAGGTACGCCCCCCGTTCTGTGAGATCAGTGCACCTTGATCACCGACGAGCGCAAGAATCTTGCCATCATCAGGGCTGACCCAGAGATTCTGGTAATCGTCACCGCCGGGGCCGCCGCGCAAGTAGGTGAACGTGTGCCCACCATCGTGCGACTGCATGGCGACGATACTGGCTGTATACAGGGAGTCGGGGTCATTCGGATCCACCCGCACGATAGCGTGATCACCGCCACCGATCCGCAGGACCGCGCGGGGATCATCCGTCGTGCGTGCAAAGTGATGCCCCCCATCGTCCGAGCGCCACAGGCTCAATCCTGCCGAGGAGTTGTAGTCACCGGGATCGGTGGTCGCCACCATCGCGTAGAGTCGCTCCGGGCGACTCGGCGCAATCGACACATTGATCTGCGTCGTGTTGGCTGGGAACTCGTTCCCAAGGCGTTGCCAATGCTCGCCACCGTCATCCGAGCGGTAGAGGCCGCCACCCGTGCCTCGATACTCGTTACCGTCTTCCCAAGGTCCTAAGCGGTCTTCCCACATCGTGGCGTACACGGTATCGGGATGCTGAGGGTCGACGACCACACCATTGGCACCGGTATGGGCATCCGTCTTCAGCACCAGATCCCAATGCCGCCCGCCGTCGCGCGAGCGATAGACGCCCCGCTGCTCACTGGGGCCGAAGGGATGCCCGAGAACCGCGGCGTACACCGTCTCAGGGGTACGCGGATCAATCGCCAGCTCCGGAATCTGCTGCGCGTCCGGTAGCCCGAGATAGCGCCAATGCCGACCCGCATCATCGGAGCGGTACACACCATTACCCACCGACAGATCGGGCCGATGCAGACCTTCACCCGAGCCCACATAAAGTGTATCCGGTGCCGACGGCGCGACGGCAATGGCACCGATGGACTGAGTCGGCTGCTCGTCGAAGATCGGCGTCCACGTCCGACCGGCATCATCCGTCTTCCAGACGCCGCCATTCACGGCACCGACGTAAAACGTTGAACGCTGACCTGGCACACCTGCCACTGCGCGTGTCCGTCCGCCGCGGTAGGGTCCGACATTTCGCCAGTGCAATCCGTCGACGACTGCCGTCGGGCCCGGATCTGCCCATGCGGCGCCGACGAACATGATGGCCATGAGCCATCTGGCCGCCGTACGCCATCCCAGACCCCGCCGATGTGCCGATCCACGCATCACGTTTCTCCCCCAAAATGATCCAGAGCCTGAGCATACACGGCCGACTCCGGAATGGCGGCATCGCGCACTCGTTCGCGCTACGCTGCAACGACACGACCGAGAGGATGAGCGATGAGACAGGTTACGTTTGCCGTCATGCAATTTGCGTGCAGCTGGGATCGAGCGCACACACTCGACACGGCCGAGACGTGGATCCGCGCCGCCGCCGCCGCCGGTGGGCAGGTGATTCTGCCGCAGGAACTGTTTGAAACCCCGTACTTCTGTTCGGTGCAAACGCCGCGCTTTTTGGATCTCGCGCAACCGTTGGACCGCCACCCGACGGTAGAACGAATGCGCGGAGTGGCACGCGAGTTGGGCGTGGTCTTGCCGATCTCGGTCTACGAACGGGCGGGCGTGGCCCGATTTAATACCACAGTCGTCCTCGACGCCGACGGTCGGACTGCGGGTGTCTATCGCAAGAGCCATATCCCACAAAACCCCGGTTACGAGGAAAAGTATTATTTTTCCCCGGGGGACACCGGCTTCCACGCCATCGATACGGCCTATGGCCGGGTAGGCCTCGGCATCTGTTGGGATCAATGGTTTCCGGAAGCCGCGCGAGCGTTCGTGCTGGCGGGCGCCGAATGCCTCCTCTACCCCACCGCGATTGGCAGTGAACCAGCGGATCCTACCTATGATTCGATGCGGCATTGGCAAAACGTCATGCGTGGCCACGCGGCGGCCAATCTGGTGCCGGTCATCGCCTCGAATCGGATCGGCACGGAGACCGAGGGCGCGACCAGCCTGACCTTCTACGGCTCATCATTCATTGCAGGTCCCACCGGTGAGTTGCTGCAAGAAGCGAACCGTACCGACCCCGGCGTCTGCACAGCGACAGTCGACCTGGATGCGATCCGAGAGCTACGCTTGAGTTGGGGCGTATTCCGCGACCGCCGACCTGATCTGTACGGCGCGTTGTCGACGTTGGATGGTCGCCAGTCGTGAAAGGGGCTTCGCGATGTTCCGCTGTGTAGGTCTGACTCTCTGCCTGATCTCTGCCATCGCGGTAGCCCAACCCGGGTATGAAGCGCCCCAATGGCGCGCCGACAACGTATTACCCCCACCCGAGCAATCCGGCGCCCTCTTTCGGGTCATCGACCCGGTGACAACCGACGGGCTGATGCCGCACTACTGGCTCGAGACCACGTATGGGCCGATGCAAGCCTACAGTCATGCCGAACTCGTCGATCGACTGCGCGAAATACAAGCGCTCGACGTCGCCACGTCCACCTCCGATTGGGATGTGGTGGCCGACACGACAAAGCGACGGGTCGAGGGCACGCTCAAAACCGTGGCCGACGCCGCGCGCGATCCGATTGGGCTCGTGCAGGGCCTGCCGCGTGGCGTCATCAATCTCTTTCGCGGCACGGCAGCCCAAGCCCGTGAACTGAGTCGCGATGCCCAAAAAGCCACGGACCGATCCGCCTCGAAATCTGCGTCATCGGCCACGGCAACGCAAAGCACCGGACAGCGGGCCGAGCACGCCGCCGCGCGGTACGCCGATCACTACTTGGGTCTGTCTGCCGACGAGCGTGCCT
The DNA here is from genome assembly GCA_947455595.1 of Gammaproteobacteria bacterium. GTDB lineage: Bacteria > Pseudomonadota > Gammaproteobacteria > Steroidobacterales > Steroidobacteraceae > CAIKZZ01. The sequence continues at coordinate 87,772 of CANGOP010000008.1, read as the reverse complement.
GGTACCAACGCTTGGGCGTGGATCCGTATAACGACAACGACGCCCTGCGACGCGTGGTGCACCACCTCGCGCAAGTCGAAGCGGCCACTTCGCTCGGGCTGCGACTTGCGTCGTTACCATCCGTACCCTACGCCGGTGATCTGCAGCACGTGATGGACGCTGTCTACCGCGAAGACCCCGCCATCTTGCGTGAACGTCGTCGGCAGACGCTCATCGGTTATGGGGTCAGCCCGGATGAGGTGGATCGCTTCGAGAGCACGCTGGCCCTGAGTCCGACGCGGCAATTGCGACTCGTCACCGCGACCGCCACGCTTGAGGGCGTCGCAGGCCGTGATGTCTTTTTCCGTCAATCTGCGCAGTTGGCTTCCGCCGACGAGGCGGAGATCTATGTCGCGAGTGTGGAGCGCTTGAGTCGCGTGCACGCCCAGCGCCCGTTGTCGCAGATCATCGCCTCACTGCGGATGCCCGGCGCACTTTACGCCGATGGCACAGGCGCCGTCGTCGTAGCCGCGGTCGAGGGCGTCTATTGGACTGCACTGGTCGATACGGCCGAGCGCGCATTGAAGGCGGGTCTTCCCGCCGAGGCACTCCACCCTGAATTGTGGGTCAGCGGCTATGTGAGCGACGAGGCGCGTCGTCAATTGACCCTTCGCGGGTGGATCGTCCGGGACTACGCGTTCGATCAGGGGCCCTGAACAAGCGTCAGCAACATCGGTGCCGCTGGACAGTGGCGGTCAATGAACGGTTGGTATGTCAGCATGGCGTCCACGCCGTTCGCCACGGCATCCCTGACGCCCACCCCCCCCGCGCTTAAAGGAAGCGGATCTGCGCGACCAGTGAGCGAGTCCCGTTGAGCGAGTTGGCGACCAGGCAACCCTGCTCGGACTTGTGCAGTAAACGCTGCGCCAGCGCCTCGTCAGCGCCCGCAGCCAGCGTCAGCGTGGCCGTGGTCTGGAAGTGTACGAACAGGGACTGTCCCTCCAGGCGATCAAGGGTTGCCTCGACATGACACTCCAGACCGGCCCATTCAAAGCGACTGGCACGGGCAATGGCGCGGAAGGTCAGGATGAAGCAATCCGCCACCGCAGCGGTGAGCAGCGTCTCCGGCGACCAAAAGCCCTGCGGGCCGCCGAAGGACGGCGGTGGCGCGGTTTCAAGGCTGCTAAGCCCCGCACTACTCACCAACACCGTGCCGGTCAGACCCGACCGAGCGGCGACAACGTATTGATGTGGGAACGGATCCATGAGCCCCCCATAAACGTGGGTTGAGGCGACTCAGTGTAGGCTCGTGGTACCGCACGACCATGCGGTGAAATCGCGTGGTCATCTCGCAAAGCGAAAGCCCCACCAGTTGGATATACTCTTGCACAGGTTATAATTAACAAAACCTGTACATCTGTCGTTCGATCCTCTCGGTTTTGAAGGCAGCCCATGACGCGACCGCCAACCCACACGCCACGTGCGCGCCTGATCGGCGGCGGCATCGCCGCGTGCGCGCTGCTGGTGAGCGTGCCGGCAGCGGCTTTGCAGTGGAATTTCAAGGTGATGCTGGACCAACGGCTGATCGGCCATCACCGATTCGAGCAAGAAGACGTGGGCGCCCTGCGTCGGGTGGTCAGCCGAGCACAGTTCTCGGTGGAGTGGCTGCGGATTCCCGTCTTCCGGTACCGGCACGAGGATGACGAAACCTGGCGCGATGGGTGTCTGGACCGCCTCGACGCCAATACGCATACCAACGGCCACCTCGAGAAGGTCACGGGCCGACGAGAGGCGGACGGCTTCACGGTGCAAGGGGCCCAAGGCCAAATGCGCCATCGGGGTTGTGTGATGAGCTTTGCCTATTGGGATAAGCGTATCCTGACCCAACCGGCTCTCCTGAATGCGCAAACAGGCGCGTACACGCCGATTCAGGTGGAATCGCAAGGAAACGAGTCCCTGACCGTGGCCGGCCACGTGGAATCGGCAGAGCGCTATCTGCTCAAGGCGGGCGATCTGCGCATTCAACTCTGGTACAGCCCCGATGGGCGCTGGTTACAACTCGCCGCGCCGACCCGTGATGGTCGGCAGATGCTCTATCAACTGGAACCTTAAGCCATGTCCTCTTCGTTCAAGCGCTGGGTGCTGCTGTGCTCCCTACTCCTGACCGGTTGCGCGTCGGTCTCGCACCCCCCGCTCAAACTTGCCGGGCCTGTGGACCTGAATCGCTTCATGGGCGATTGGTATGTGATTGCGCATATCCCCACCTTCATCGAAAGCGATGCCACCGAAGCCGTGGAGTCCTATCGATTGGATGCGGACGGGTCGATCGCAACGACGTTTCGGTTTCGTAAGGGCGCCAAGAATGGACCGGCTCGTGAGTATCACCCGCGAGGATTCGTGGTGTCTGGCACGGACAATGCGGTCTGGGGTATGCGCTTCGTTTGGCCATTCCGTGCCGACTACCGCATCATCGGTCTGGCACCGGATTACCGCTGGACGGTGATCGGTCGCGAGGCGCGCGATTACGTCTGGCTGATGGCGCGAACGCCCAGAATGTCGGAGGTGGACGTGGCGCAGGCCATGCGCATCATCACAGCCGCCGGCTACGACCCCGGGCGACTGCGGCAAGTACCACAGAGCCTGCCGTAACCGCGAGTCCCGCGCCACGCTTAGAGCGTGGCGAGCACCGCCTCGACGGCATCGACGGCACCGGCGATGCCGCGCTCACCCAACTGTCCCATGCAACCCACACGGAAGGTTTCCAGCGTGGTGAGCTTGCCCGGATAGAGGATGTAGCCGCGCGCCTTCACCGCATCATAGAAGGGCTTGAAGGCATAGTTCGGCGTCGCCGGCGCGTGAAAGGTCACGATGATCGGGGCTTGGACTTCTGGCGCGAGAAAGCTCTTCAGTCCGAGGCGCGCCATGCCATCAATCAGTGTTTTACAGTTGTGCGCATAGCGTGCGCCGCGGGCTTCTTGGCCACCCTCAGCCAGATACTGTTCGATTGCACAGTCGAACGCAGCCACCACGTGCGTGGGCGGCGTGTAGCGCCACTGCGTGGTCTTCTGCATGTAGACCCACTGGTCGTGAAGGTCCAACGCCAGCGAATGGCAGTTGTCTTTGGCTGCCTCCAAGGCTTCCCGACGAACAACCACAAACCCCATACCCGGCGGCCCTTCGAGGCACTTGCCGGAGGCTGCGATCACGGCATCGAAACGGATCTTACGGGCATCAATCTCGAGCGCACCAAACGAACTCATCGCATCGATGATCAGTCCACGTTGATGCTTCGCCACCACCGCGGCCACGGCCTCGAGGGGATTCAGAATGCCGGCACTGGTCTCGCAATGCACAAGTGCAACATGCGTAATCGACGGATCGGCCGTCAACGCGGCATCAATATCGGCCGCGACGACTGGTGCGTCTTCGGCGTAATCAACCGTGGTCACCCGAAGGCCTAGAATCCGACTCATGCGGGCGATGCGTTGGCAATACGCGCCATTCTGCGGCACCAAGACATGACCACCCTGCCGCGGCACCAACGTGCCGATAGCGGCCTCCACGGAAAACGTGCCGCTACCCTGCATCGGCACGCATTCATGAGTGCCCTCGCCGTGCACGATCGCCACTAAGCGGGCGCGGATACGGCCCGTGATCGCGTTGAAATCGGCGTCCCACGATCCCCAGTCGCGCAGCATCGCCTCTTTGGTCGTACGAGAAATGGTCAACGGGCCAGGCGTGAGCAGATAGGGAACGGTCATGATGTGGCTCCTGCGGGTCCTCAGCGAGGACATCGGGGGTCTGGCGGACAGTGATGAATACTGTAAACTGCCAAAGTGTCATCTGTCGACACTTTCGGTCGCTTCGCGTAGACCGCCCGAGGTCTGATCATGCATGCAACGTCCAGTCCCTTGGCCATCCTCCAGGCGCATTCCCTGCCCTCTGCCGTCCAGGCTGAAATCGAGCGCCTGATCTTAGGGGGCGAACTCCCAGTCGGCCGACGGATTAATGAAGTGGCGCTGGCGGAACGTTTCGGCACCAGTCGGGGTCCTGTTCGTGAGGCCCTGCGAGCCTTGGAGGAATGCGGGATCGTGCGCGCTGAGCGCAACCGCGGCGTCTTCGTGCGCGAAGTCAGTCTGGTCGAAGCCGATGAAGTTTACGACTTGCGCGAAGTGCTCGATGAATTCATCGGTCGACGCCTTGCGGAACGCATCGCAGAAGAACCGCTTGAGCAACTGAAGGCGCTACTGCGTGAGATGAGTGAAGCGACCTCGGCCGGTGACGTGAAGCGCTACCATGCGCTCAACCTGAGTTTTCATGACGTTCTCGTGGATGCGGTCGGGAACAGCCACCTGTCAGCCACTTACCGTCGGCTCACCAAGGAACTGCTGCTCTATCGCTTACGTGGCCTGGCTGAAGGGGGCGGACTGGCTGTTTCGATCGCCGAACATGCCGCCATTGTGGATGCTATTGAGGCACGTGACCCCGCGCGGGCGGGCCGACTGTTACGAGCCCACGCAGCGGATAGCCGCGCACGGATGCATAAAGCGGCCGATCCCGTGTACTCGCGAAGCGCCCGATGAACAACCATCGCCGCCCATTTTGGATCAGCGAAGCGCTGGCCGCGGAGCCCAGTGGCCCGGCACGACCCTTGGAAGGAACGGTTCGCACCGATTTAGCCATCGTGGGCGCCGGTTACACCGGACTGTGGACCGCTATCCTCGCCAAACAGGCGCAACCCGATCTGGACATTGTGATCATCGAGGCGGACGTCTCCGGCGGCGGCGCCAGCGGCCGCAATGGCGGCTGCGTCCTGTCGTGGTCAACGAAGCTCGCCTCTCTCATTAGGCTGTACGGTGAAACCGAAGGGACGCGGCTCGCGGTGGCCTCCGAGCAAGCGATCCTCGACATTGACCGATTTGTACAAGAGCACCGAATCGACTGCGATTGGCGCCTGCACGGCACTCTCTACACCGCAACATCCGCGGCTCAAATGGGCGCTTCGGATAGCGTCATGGCCGCACTCGAAGCGCGCGGACTGTCGCAATGGAGCCGCTTGCCGATCGACGAGGTGCGCCGGCGAGCCGGTTCACGCGCGCACTTGGAGGGGTGGTACTCACCGCTGGCCGCAACCGTGCAGCCCGGCCTTCTGGTGCGCGGACTGCGTCGCGTCGCGCTCTCTCTGGGCGTGCGTCTGTACGAAGGCACACCACTCGGAGAGTTAACATCCGGCCAACCGCTGACCTTGCACACGCCCCGTGGCCGCGTGATCGCGGATCGTGCGGTCATCGCGGTGAATGCGTGGATGGGCGAACTGTTTCCGGCATTCCGGCGCTCCATCGTGATCGTATCGTCTGACATGGTCATCACAGAGCCCGACCCGTCCGCGTTGGCCCGCAGTGGTCTGGACCGCGGCATCTCGGTGCTCGACTCACGTACGTTCGTGCATTACTACCGCAGCACGCGAGATGGCCGCGTCATGTTAGGCAAAGGCGGCAACACGTTTGCGTACGGCGGCCGCGTCCATGAAGGATTTGACGCGCCCTCGGGGTACGCCGGCGCACTGATGCTCGCGTTGCGGCGCATGCTGCCGGAGTTCTCGCATACACCGATGGCAGCCAGTTGGAACGGACCATCGGATCGTTCCGCCACGGGGCTGCCGTTTTTCGGCACGCTGCCGGGTCATTCGAACGTCTGGTACGGGCTGGGCTATTCTGGCAACGGTGTCGGGCCGACCCGGATGGGCGGCGCTGTGCTGTCATCGCTGGCGCTTGGGCTCGACAACGAATGGACCCGCAGTCCGCTCACGCACGGGCCGCTCGGCGCCTTTCCGCCCGAGCCGATTCGTTATACCGGGTCCATCCTGGTCCGCAACGCGATCCGACGTCAGGAGAAAGCGGAAGATCACAACCGTCCCGTGGCTCCGTGGGACCGCTGGCTTGCGGGCTTTGCGGCCAGTGCTGGCAAGGCTGACAAAGCAAGCAAGGCATAGGCGAATTGTCAACTGTCGACAATTTAAACTGAACCGGGTCTAATCACTCCCTACCCCTCATATCGACCGAATCGGGTGATCTGATGAACAACATTGAAGTCAATGGACGCCAATACCGCCTGCCCACGCAGCCGGTCGTCGTCGTTTGCGTGGACGGCTGTGAGCCGGACTACTTGGCACAGGCCATCGCTGCCGGCGTGGCCCCTTACCTGAAGCGATTGATGGCTGACGGCACCGCCGTGATCGCCGACTGCGTGGTGCCAACCTTCACCAACCCGAACAACCTGTCGATCGTCACCGGTGCCCCGCCGTCCGTGCACGGCATTTGCGGCAACTATTTGTGGGACCCCGAAACAGGTACAGAGGTCATGATGAATGACCCGAAATGGCTGCGTGCGCCGACGATTCTGGCCACGCTCGCTGAACGTGGCGCGTCGGTGGCCGTTGTCACCGCGAAAGACAAGTTGCGCAAGCTTTTGGGTAAGGGACTGCGCGGCATCTGCTTCTCCTCTGAAAAAGCCGACGCCACGACGCTCGATGAACACGGTATCGAAAACGTGCTCGATCTCGTCGGCAAGCCCGTCCCGTCCGTCTACAGTGCGGACCTGTCCGAGTTCGTCTTCGCGGCCGGCGTACGCTTGATGGAAACGCGCCGTCCAGACGTGATGTATCTGTCAACGACGGACTACATTCAGCACAAGCACGCCCCCGGCACCGACGGCGCCAATGCCTTCTATCAGATGATGGACGGCTACTTGTCACGCCTCGATGAACTGGGCTGTGTGATCGCCCTCACCGCCGATCACGGCATGAATGCGAAGACCTTTATGGATGCTTCCCCGTACGTCACCTACTTGCAGGACGTTCTCGATGCCTGGCTCGGCGCTGGCGCAACCCGCGTGATCCTGCCGATAACGGATCCCTATGTGGTCCATCACGGCGCCCTCGGTTCCTATGCCACCGTGCACCTCGCGGCACACGTGGATGTCAGCGAAACGGCGGCGAAGATCGCTGCCCTATCAGGCATCGAAACGGTGCTGACCAAGGCACAGGCTGCTGAGCGTTTCGAACTACCGGCTGATCGCATTGGCGATCTCGTCGTCGTCTCCGAACGGTCGGTCGTGATCGGCACGTCAAAGTCCAAGCACGATCTGTCGGGGCTGGATGCGCCGCTGCGCTCCCACGGCGGTGTATCGGAACAACGCGTGCCGCTCATCATGAATCGTTCCGTCGCGAACTTCGATTGCGCGCGCCGCTGGCGCAACTTCGATGCGTTCGATTGGGTCCTTAACTTCGCTGGATAATCATCATGCACTACGACAGCTTCCGCATTGGACGTGACCGCAAGAAGGCCGAGCGTACGGCCAATGTCATGAACCCCTACACGGGCGGTATCGCCGGCAGTGTTCCCATGGCAAGCGTAGAGGACGTGCGTGCAGCCATTGCAGCCGCCCGCGCGTACAAGCCGACCTTGACCCGCTATGAGCGCTCACAAGTCTGCCTGCGCACGGCGGCACTGCTACGTGAACGCACCGAGGAGATTGCGAACCTCATTACGGCGGAGAGCGGTCTGTCGAAGAAGGACTCTGTCTACGAGGTCGGCCGCGCCTGCGATGTCTTTACGTTCGCCGGTAATGCCGCGCTGGTCGATGACGGACAGATCTTTTCTTGCGACCTCACTCCGCACGGTAAGAAGCGTCGCGTCTATACGATGCGCGAGCCCCTGCTCGGCGTCATCAGTGCCATCACCCCCTTCAACCATCCGTTGAACCAGGTCGCTCACAAAGTGGCGCCGTCCATCGCGACCAACAACCGCATGGTCTTGAAGCCCTCAGAGAAAACACCGTTGACCGCCATCCTATTGGCGGACTTGTTAGTGGAAGCGGGTCTGCCGCCGGAAATGTTCCAAGTGATCACGGGCGACCCACGGGAAATCGCTGACGAAATGCTGACGCATCCCGATGTGGACGTGGTCACCTTCACGGGCGGCGTGCCTATCGGCAAGTACATTGCTGCGAAGGCTGTGTACAAGCGTCAAGTGCTCGAACTGGGTGGCAACGATCCCATCATCGTCATGGAAGACGCGGATATCGAGGAAGCCGCGACGCTGGCAGTCGCCGGTTCTTACAAGAACTCTGGGCAGCGCTGCACCGCCGTCAAGCGCATGCTGGTGCACACCTCGGTCGCCGATCGATTTGTCGAATTGCTCGTCGAGAAGACCAAGGCCATCCGTTATGGCGATCCGATGGATCCGAAAACAGACGTCGGGACGGTCATCGATGAAGCGGCTGCGATGGAGTTCGAAGCCAAGGTTAACGATGCCATCGCGCGCGGCGCCAAGCTCCTGATGGGCAACGTTCGCCAGGGGGCCCTGTACTCCCCGACCGTCCTCGACCACGTGACACCGGACATGCCCGTGGTCAAGACGGAAACCTTTGGTCCAGTCTCGCCAGTGATTCGCTTCTCCACCCTTGAGGAAGCCATTGAACTCGTCAACGGCACGGCCTATGGTTTGTCGTCTGCGGTTTGCACCAATCGACTCGACTACATCACACGCTTTGTGACCGAACTGAATGTCGGCACGGTAAACGTGCGCGAAGTCCCTGGTTATCGCCTCGAAGTCACACCCTTCGGTGGCATTAAGGATTCAGGTACCGGCATCAAGGAAGGCGTGCAAGAAGCCATGAAGAGCTTCACCAACACCAAGACGTACTCGCTCCCCTGGTAGCTTGATTTCGCGCTCCGGGCCGACCACACTCGTCCCGGAGCGGCGCAGACCGCGCAATGTCAGGGGGCAATAATGACGACGCGGCGCAACGTATTGCAGACCGTATTGGGTGGCTGGGCTTTGACCGGAGGCGGCCTCGGCAGTCAACTCGCGAGGGCAGCCCTCCCGCAGGGAGCCCTGGACAGTGCCGTGATGGAGCGCCTACCGGGCAAGCAACCGCTCATCAAGCGTTCCTATCGCCCACCCAATTTTGAGTCACCCCTCAGCTATTTCGAGGATGCGATCACGCCGAACGATCGTTTCTTCGTCCGTTGGCACCTCATGGGCATCGCCGAGGTGGATCCGCGGGAGTGGCGCTTATCCATTGGAGGCGACGCGGCGAGCAAGCCTTTCGAACTCACGCTCGAACAACTTAAGAACGACTTTGATCCGGTCGAGGTCGTGGCCGTCTGCCAATGCTCAGGCAATCGACGGGGATTATCCGATCCGCATGTTCCTGGCGTCGAGTGGGGCTATGGCGCGATGGGCAATGCCCGCTGGAAGGGCGCGCGACTCAAAGACATCCTGGCGCGCGCGGGGCTCAGTAAGGAGACCGTCGAGATCGCCTTCGACGGCGCAGACCGTCCGGCACTCGATGTGACCCCGGATTTCATCAAGAGCCTGCCGGCCTGGAAAGCCCTAGATGAAAACACGATCGTCGCCTACGAGATGAACGGCGAGCCACTGCCTCATCACAACGGCTACCCTGCCCGTCTCGTCGTCCCCGGTTGGACGGCCACCTATTGGATGAAACAGGTCGTCTCCATACAGGCGTTGAGCAAACCGCTCAGTAATTTCTGGATGGCCGGCGCTTACCGGGTTCCCAAAGGGAAATTCGCGTTTGCCGACCGGTTCGTCTCCCAGGAAAACGAGACCACGACACCCATCACGGAGATCGTGGTCAACTCCATCATCACGAGCCACACCGATGGCGCACGCGTGACGCGCGGTCAACCGCTCACGCTCAAGGGTATCGCGTGGGATTCCGGGGCTGGTATTCGTCGAGTGGATGTGTCCCGCGATGGCGGCCGTAGCTGGGAGGCGGCGGATCTGGGGACGGATCTGGGTCGGTTTTCGTTTAGACCCTGGCAAACCACGCTGACCCCGACGGAGACCGGACCGCTGGTGTTGATGGCCCGCGCCATGAATCGGCAGGGCAGCACCCAGGTCTCTGAACTCATCTTTAACAACCCCGGCTATCACAACAACGTGATCCAGGCCGTGGCGCTCACCGTCGTTTGAGGTGCGCTGATATGCGATTCGTAAAGCCGTTGATGTTCATCGGCGCGAGCCTTTTCGGCCTCGCGCTGTCCTCGCTGAGCTTGGGCAACGAGGCTCACCTCAAACTGGCCGCAGATGCCGATACCGGTCTTGTCATGGCCCGATGTGCCATCTGTCACTCCGTCGACTACATCCAGATGAATGCGCCTTTTTTAAAGCGCGCCGGATGGGAGGCGGAAGTGAAGAAGATGATCAAAACCTACGGCGCACCGGTCGGTGATGACGATGCGGCCAAGATCATCGACTACCTGACCCGCCACTACGGCGTGGAATAGCCGCATGGACGCCTCACGAGCGCCCCACCGTCGACGGGCCTTGCTCCTCCTCTGCGCCCTCTGGATCTCCGGCGCCGGTGCCGTGAGTCCATCCAATGCCAAAGAAGATGCCTTGTGGCAGCAATTTGCAGCCAAGGTAACCGTCGTCGAGCAGGCCACCGACGGCGTGCTCGGGGTTGCCGTTGTGGACCTCACGACGGGTCGGCGTTGGACCTTACGGGGCGACGAGCGCTTTCCGCAGGCGAGCACGATTAAGATCGCGGTCCTTGCCGAGCTCTTACGCCAAGACCAATCAGGAGACGGCGCTCACCTGATGGACCGGTACGTCGTGAACGCGGACGACCTCGTCTCCGGCAGCGACATACTGCTCGGCCTGACGCCCGGTGTGACCACGTTGACCAATCGGGATCTCGCCACTTGCATGGTGGCGGTGAGCGACAATTCAGCGACCAATGTGTTGATTGACCGCGTCGGGATGGCGCGCGTCAATGCCCTGATGGACCGCTTAGGTTTACCGCAGACGCGCTTGAAGCGAAAGATGCTGGATCTGGATGCCGCCAAGGCGGGCCGGGAAAACGTGTCGACACCGGCTGAGATGGCCAGCCTTCTGGCCACTCTCTGGCGTGCTGATGGAACGGTGCTCGATCGTGAGACGACCGCGCGTTACTTCGACCTGCTGGCCACCCACAAGGACAGCCAAATTCCCTCCGGCTTGCCCGCGGATCTCAAGATCGCCAACAAACCGGGGGCCTTAGAAGGGGTGCGCAACGACGCCGGCATTGTGTTTCTGCCGCGGCATCCTTACGTCATCGTGGTGATGGGCACCTATCTGCGCCGTGAAGCGGACGGTGAAGAAGCCATTCGACGCATTTCGCGCGCCGCGTTTGACCTCTTTGATCGTCTCGATCGCGCGAGCGATCTTGGGCGAGTCATATCGCCGAGCGACGGTAGCGTTCGCTAACCGTCGCTCGACGCGAGCGTCGGCTTAGCCGAACACGCGACCCAAGGCCGCGTCGATCGCCGCCGTGATGCGATCGATGTCATCTGCCGTCGCAATCAGCGCTGGGCTCAAGCACAGGGTGTTGTTGAGACCCTGCAACGAGCGGTTCGTTGCACCGATGATGACGCCGTTCGCAAGGCAATCGGCCAGCACCGCCTGCACCTTCTTCTCCTCGACAGGTTCGCGGGTATCCCGGTTGGCCACGAGCTCGGCACCGCAGAAAAGACCGATACCGCGTACATCGCCAATCACCGCGTGACGCGATTGCAGCTCACGCAGGTTGGCCAACAGGCGTTCGCCCATCCGCTGCGTATTCTCGAGCAAGCCTTCGTCCTCGATGATGCGCATGTTCTCGAGCGCAGCTGCTGGCCCGCCAGCGCAGCCGCCGAAGGTCGAAATATCGCGGAAGTACGACATCGGATCCGTTGGGTCATCCTTGAACATGTCGAACACGGCTTCAGTCGTGACCGTGCAGGCGATGGCCGCATAGCCGGAGGCCACGCCCTTCGCCATGGTGACGAAGTCCGGCTGAATGCCGTACTGCTGGTAACCAAACCACTTGCCGGTCCGGCCCACGCCGCACACCACTTCGTCGATGTGCAGAAGGATGTTGTGACGACGGCAGATCTCCTGCACGCGCTCCCAATAGCCCTTCGGCGGCGTGATCACGCCACCGCCGGCCGTCACCGGCTCCAGGCACAACGCACCGATGGAATCGGGACCTTCGCGCAGAATCACTTCTTCAATGGCATCGGCGGCACGCTCACCGTAGTTGTCAATGGCACCCCACTGACTGCGGTACTCGAGGCAATGAGGCACCTCCACAAAACCGGGTGTCAGCGGACCATACTGGGCGCTGCGCTGCGGCTGGCCGCCGGCCGACAATGTCGCAATCGTCGTGCCGTGATAATCGCGCTCACGATAAAGAATTTTGTACTTGCGACCGCCGTGATGACGATGGGCGATCTGCCGCACCATCTTGAAGACTTTTTCGTTCGCTTCCGAACCGGAATTGCCGTAATAGACCCGGCTGAGGCCTGGCATCTTCTCGATCAAGCGACGCGCGTAGAGCGCGCCCGGAATCGAGCCTGCCGCGTTCGAGAAGTAGTTCATTTTGACGAGCTGATCGCGCACGGCATTCGCGATGCTCTCGCGACCGTAGCCCACGTTCACCGTCCAGACACCACCCGACACCGAATCGAGGTATTCCCGACCAGCGGCGTCCCACAGGCGCATGCCACGGCCCTCGACGTAGACCCGCGGGTCTACGGTCTCCAATTGCTTGTGCTGGCTGATGTGATGCCAGACATGGGCGCGGTCGGACTCGATGACGTCGCGCATCGGATCGAGCTTTGAGACGGCATTCATGAGCGTACTCCTAGACTATCGTGACTCTTTTTTAACATGCGGGCCGACCACGGGTTAGATCCAGTCCCGCTCTGACGAGGGGGCCAGCACCCCCTCGTTGGCACGTGCGACTTAGGCCAGATTCCGGCCGCGACGGAAGAGGACATAACCCCCGGCCATCACGGCGGCGCTGATCACACCAAAGAGCAGCGGGTTTTGCTGCTCAGGAATAAAGGCCATCGCCCCCAGTACCAGGAACATCATCGTAATGGCCAAATACGTCAACCACGGAAAGGCCCACATCCGTACCCGTAGACGTTCCGGGCACTCGGCCTCGAGACGACGCCGCAGCCCAAGCTCAGCGAATGCGATCAGGACGTACACGAAGATGGCCACCGTGCCGTAAGAGTCCACGAGGAACTTGAACACCTTATCGGGCGATAGGTAGTTCATGAACACCGCAACGAACGAGAAGGTCATGCTCGCCATGATCGACGCCACCGGGACGCCGCGCCGATCGAGTTGCGCAAAAATCCGTGGCGCATCACCGCGACGAGCCAGGGCCATCATCATGCGCGACGAGGCAAAAACGCCGCTGTTCAGGCAAGACAAAACGGCGGTCAAGATCACGATTCCCATGGCGGTACCGGCATACGGGATGTGCAGCGCATCGAGCACGCTGACGTACGGGGTCGCCATCGCATCGGTGTTCCACGGCACGATGCACACCACCAGAAAGATCGAACCCACGTAGAAGACGAGGACCCGGGAGACGACGGACTGGGTGGCGCGGGCAATGGCCCGTTCCGGTTCAGCCGATTCGGCCGCCGCCACGGTGACGATCTCAGAGCCGAAGTAAAACCCCGTCGCAGCCACGGCGCCGGTCAGCACCGGGCCAATGCCCTTTGGCATGAAGCCGCCGTTGTCGGTGAGCAGATGGAAGCCTCCCGGCACGCCGTGCCACAGGCCGAGCACCACGAGTGCGCCGATCACGAGAAAGATCGCGATCGCCGCCACCTTGATCGAGGCAAACCAATACTCCGCTTCGCCCCACGAACGCACCGAGAGCAAGTTGACGAGCGTAAACAGACTGGTGAGGCCCAACGTGCAATGCCAAGGCTGCAAGGCCGGATAGGCCGCGCCAAACCAGCCGATGAGCAGTTTGGATCCCGCCACGGCCTCGAAGGCCACCACGATGATCCAGAAGTACCAATACATCCATCCGGTCATGAAGCCGGCAAACTCACCGAGCGCGAGTCGGTTGTACTCATAAAAGCCCCCCACCGCGGGAAAGGCCGCTGCCATCTCGCCGAGCATGCGCATGACCAACACGACCAAAAGGCCGGTCAGCGCGAACGAGAACACAGCCGCAGGGCCCGTGGCTTGTACCACGACACCGCTGCCGACAAAGAGCCCCGCACCGATCACACCCCCCAGCGCGATCATGCGCATATGTCGCTCCTTGAGCGAGCGCTGAAGTCCTGTTTCGCCGGCTTGGTTATCCGGCAATGCTGCCTGACTCATGTCCCTCTCCCCCTCATTCCAGACCGGTGAAGCATTACGCGTCCCGAACCGGTAGTAAAGAAAATCCCCTGTACATCGCCATAGCAGATAGGCATCGTCCTCGCATCGTGTTGAACGAGCGTGCTCGCTGCCATGTACCTACCCCCCCACTTCCGAGTCGATGACCCGGCACTTTTAATGCCGGTGATCCGCGCACATCCTCTGTCGGTCATGGTCACGCTGGTTGACGGTGTGCCGACCGCCGACCATATCCCGGTTGAAGTCGAGTCGACCGAGTCGGGATGGCAACTGCGCGGGCATATCGCGCGCGCCAATCCCATGCACCGTCATGTACCCAACGGGACGGAGGTGTTGTTCGTGTTTCGCGCGATTGACGCGTACGTCACGCCGAACTGGTATCCGTCGAAAGCACTGCATGGCAAGGCCGTGCCGACCTGGAACTATGAAGCCGTCCACGTACGAGGACGACTGCACTGGCTCGACAACGCCGAGCACACATTGCCGATTGTCACGGCACTGACCGAACGGCATGAGTCGACCCGACCACACCCATGGGCGGTGAGCGACGCGCCGGCGGACTACCTGGAGGCGATGCTCAAAGCGATCGTGGGCTTTACCGTCGAGGTAACCTCGATGGTCGGTAAATTCAAAGCCAGTCAAAACCGAGCACCCGAAGACCGTGACGGGCTGCGTCGTGGACTTGCGGTGGAAGGACTCGACGCCCAAACGGTGGCCGCACTGGCGCGCGACCCGACGACCTGACGGTGAGGGGGCTTGTTCAGCCGAGGAGTCCCAACACATAGTGGTTGAGCAAGCCGCCTCCCACCACGAGCCAGACGAAGAGAATGGCGGTCAGCACGATTGCCTTGCCGCCGGCCCGGCGCAGCGTTCCAAAGTGCGTGGAAAGCCCGAGCGCACCCATCGCCATCGACAGCAAGAACACGGCGAGATTGAAGAGCTTGTCGATGGTAGTCGGTTCAAGCCAACCCATCGTCGTATTCAGGGAATTCAGCAACACCGCACCGACGAAGTAGAACGCGAAAGTGGGGACAGAAGCGAGTGCCTTGCCGGCCGACATCTGCGACGTCGCACCCTCCTCGCTGCGACCGCGCATCCACATGGCCAGACCGACGAGAAAGGGTGCCATCATGAAGACACGCGTCATTTTAGCAATGAGCGCAGGACCTGCGGCCTCGGCACCCACCTGACGCCCCGCGGCGACGACCTGCGCCACCTCGTGGATGGTCGAGCCGATATAGACACCAAAGCCGTGCGGACCACCGGGGATGAAATCCCGCACGTCTGCGATCGTGTAGAGCACCGGATACAAGAACATCGCGATCGTGCCGAAAATCACGACACCCGCGACCGCAACGCTCACCTGCTCAGGCTTGCCGCGAGCCACCGGCTCCGTCGCCAGTACCGCTGCCGCACCGCAGATCGCGCTGCCGGCACCGACTAAGAGCGCCGACGCACGATCGAGTTTCAACCAGCGCGTGCCGATCTGGTAGGCAATGATCACCGTGCACGTCACGATGACCGCGTCGATCAGCACGCCCGCCCAACCGACCGTCGCCACTTGCTGCAGCGTCAGGCGGAACCCGTAGAGCACGACGCCGGTGCGCAGAATCGTCTGCCGAGAAAAGCCGATGCCAGGACCGGCCTGAGCCGCCATGCGCGGATAGACCGTATTACCGATGATCAACCCTAAGACAATGGCAATCGTCAGGGGACTGAAGCCGTGTGCCTTGATCCAGGGGTTCAGGGCGCCCCACTGCGCGACTCCGGCGATCACGGCCGCAAGGACTAGCCCCGGCAGCTTTTCTTGAAATTTCAAACGCGTTCTCCCGCCCCCGACAACGCCAATGGGGTGTGCGGCTGACCCGCACACCCCACGAGGATCACTCGACGATCTGAGCGCGCATGTCGTCGCGGCTGATGCCGGCCACTTCCACCGGCTTCTTCATGGCATCGCGACGGAACGGCTCACCGAGCTCCTGGTTGAGGACCACCTCGATGAACGTCGTGATGCCCTGCTTCTGCTCGGCACACGCCGTGCTGATCGCGGCGGTCAGTTCTGCAGGCGTGCGCGCACACACACCCTTGTGACCACAGCCTTCCGCCACGCGGGCATAGGACAGGTTCGGGTCCAACTCGGTGCCGACGAAGTTGTTGTCGTACCAAAGGATCGAGTTGCGCTTTTCGGCACCCCACTGGTAGTTCCGGAAGATCACCATCGTGACGGCCGGCCATTGATCACGGCCCACCGAGGTCATCTCGTTCATCGAGATGCCGAAGGCCCCGTCACCGGCAAAGCCCACGACCGGCGTATCGGGATTACCAATCTTCGCGCCGATGATCGACGGGAAGCCGTAGCCGCACGGTCCGAACAGACCGGGCGCCAGATACTTGCGGCCCTTCTCGAACGACGGATAGGCATTGCCAATCGCGCAATTGTTGCCGATGTCGGAGGAGATAATCGCATCCTTCGGCAGTCCCGCGATGATGGCCCGCCACGCCTGACGCGGCGCCATGTGATTCGGCTCGCGCTCACGGCACTCGGCGTTCCACACCGTGCCTGGATCATCTTCTTCGTGGTTGAGACCGGCCAGTTCCTGCGCCCAGGCCGCCTTCTCGGCCGCAATCGCCGCACGGCGCTCGCCACGACCCGCATCACCAGCACCGGCTGACAGCTGCGCCAGAATCTGCCGCGCGACGAGCTTCGAGTCACCGCAAATCGCAACCGCGACGGGCTTCGTCAAGCCGATGCGATCCGCGTTGATGTCCACCTGAATGACCTTCGCGCCCTTCGGCCAGTAATCGAGGCCGTAGCAGGGCAGCGTCGAGAACGGATTAAGACGCGTGCCCAAGGCGAGCACGACATCGGCCTGCGAGATGAGGCGCATGGCCGCCTTCGAACCGTTGTAGCCCAGCGGACCCACGGCGAGCGGGTGGCTGCCCGGGAACGAGTCGTTGTGCTGATAGTTATTGCAGACCGGCGCATCCAGCTTTTCGGCCAGCGCCACGAGGTCCGGAATCGCGTGACCGAGCACCACCCCGGCGCCGGACAGGATGACCGGGTTCTTGGCGGCGGACAGCAGCGCGGCAGCTTCAGCAATCGCCTTCGAGCCGCCCTGCGGACGCTCAAACTCGACCACTTCCGGCAGCGTGATGTCGACCAGTTGCGTGAAGTAGTCGCGCGGGATGTTGATCTGAGCCGGACCCGACAGGCGCTTGGCCTTGCAGATCACACGATTAAGCACTTCGGCCATGCGCGACGGATCCCGCACTTCTTCCTGATAGCAGACCATGTCGCGGAACAAGGCCATCTGCTCCACTTCCTGGAAGCCGCCCTGACCGATGGTCTTGTTCGCCGCCTGCGGCGTGACCAACAGCATCGGCGTGTGATTCCAGTACGCGGTCTTGATGGCCGTGACGAAACCGGTAACGCCCGGGCCGTTCTGCGCGATCGCCATGGCAATCTTGCCGGTGGTGCGCGTGTAGCCGTCGCAAATCATGCCGCCATTGGTTTCGTGGGCGACATCCCAGAACGTGATGCCCGCCTTGGGAAACAGGTCCGAGACCGGCATGAAGGCCGATCCGATGATGCCGAAGGCATGCTCGATGCCGTGGCGCTGCAGAACCTTAATGAACGCTTCTTCAGTGGTCATCTTCATGAGACAGTTTCCTCTTGTCCGATCAGTCTGAACGGGTCGAATTCACCCCACCCGACCGGACATCTCCGGTTGCAGTGGACCGATGCGCGGCACTCGCACGAAGCACGTTCGCCGAGCGCCTTTCACCGGCAATAAAATCATTCAAATCAGGGATTTTAGTCAGCATGTGCGCCAATAGCGCGCCCTGCTCACACCCTACCCCCCGATTCTCCGCTGGATCCTAGGGATTCCTGAGAGGGCTCGATAGCACCAGTCGATGCGTGCCGATAGGTCCAGTTCAATCAGCGCACGCGCCCGCGCGGCAACAGGTCGGCGAGGCGCCGAATTCCCTCGCGGATCCGACTTCGGGGAATGGACGAATAGCCGAGTCGGAAGCGATTGAGGGGCGGTTTTTCGTCCATGTAGTGCACGTCCCCCGGCTCCAACAGGATCCCCTCCGCTCGCGCCACATCCGCCAGCTGCCGGGCGTCGAGCCAACTCGGACCTTCAAACCAAACGGAGGAGCCCCCATTGGCCGGCGCGTGCGTCGCCTCAAGGCCAAACTCACGAACGGCCGCTGACAAGATGCGCGCCCGCTCGCGGTGCGCATCCACGAGTCGACGACTCAAGAGGTCGTAATGGCCAAGCGCAATAAACCGCGCGATGCTGCGCTGGGTAAACGCGCTCGGATGACGGATGTTCAGGCGCCGTAAGGCGCGTAGCTCGGCGATGAGCGGCGGCGGCGCCACGATGTAGCCGAGCCGAATGCCCGGCGCAAAAGACTTGGAGAGACTGCCGACATAGATGACCCTTCCGGCCCGATCAAGGCTCTTCAGCGCCGGATTGGGCAAGCCCGAAAACGTGGTTTCGGTTTCGTAGTCGTCTTCGATGATCAGAAAATCATCACGATCCGCGCGACGCAGCAACTCCACACGTCGGTCGACGGGCATGGTGACCGTGGTCGGCGCCTGATGACTGGGCGTCACGTACACATAGCGACAGTGTTTCAAGGCGGGCCCGACCTTGAGACCCTGAGCGTCAACGGCCAAGGGGCGCAGTCGCGACGTGCGCAGGGAGAAGATGTTGCGCGCATCCGGATAGCCGGGGTTCTCAAGCCCCACCTCGGTCTGCGCATCGAAGAGCAAATCCGCGAGCAGATACAGCGCCTGCTGGGCGCCGATCGTGACGATGATTTCATCCGCGGCGGCCCACACGCCGCGCAGCGGCAAGACCTTGTTACGCAACTCCTCAATGAGCTCCGGATCATCCCGGGTAAACAGGTCCTGCGCCCACGCCCGCACGCCGCCTTTACCGAGCACTTCTTGGCAACAGGCACGCCAGTCGGCAGACGGAAAAAGGCTCGGATCGAACTGGCCGTAAATAAAGGGAAACTCGTACTGCTCCCAATCAGCCACCTTGGAAATATTGCGTTGGCGGCTCGGGCGAACGCGAAAGCGATCCGTCCAGTCCACTGCCGGGCCACTCACCGGGACCGCCGGCGCCGCCGGCCGGGAGGCCAGCGCTAAGGGATTGATGAAATACCCGCGTCGCTGCCGCGCCTCAAGGTAGCCGTCATCCGCCAACTGTGCATAAGCCCCGACGACCGTGTTACGGGAAATGCCCAGATGTTGGGCGAGTTCCCGGCTGGAGGGCATCGCTTCATCCGCCAGCAATCGGCCAGATCCGATGGCTGAGACAATCTGCGCCCGCAACTGCGCTTGAATCGTCAATGGACCCGTCGGGTCCACACGAAACAGTTGCGCCCAAAGGGGGGCCGGTGCGGAAGGAGCCATCAGCGCTTGATCCGAGAGTTTCCATAAGACTCCTGATCTTAACACCCGATGGGCCGACCGCCGTGTCAGGGGGGATGCGCTTCGGCCATCTTCCCGTCAGAATTGTTCGACTGACCAGATGAGGATTTTCCGTGAACTACGCTGCGATTACCGGTTGGGGCAAGTGCCTGCCACCGGCCGTGCTGAGCAATGCCGACTTGTCGACCTTTCTACCGACGGACGATGCGTGGATCCGTTCGCGCACCGGCATGGTCGAGCGGCGCATCTCTCACGTACCGGGCGTGGAATTGGCCATCGTCGCGGCTGAGCGGGCCCTCGCCTGCGCAGGCAAGACCGGGGCTGACGTCGACATGATTATTTATGGCAGCGTCAGCAACGATGAGGCGGTTCCCAATACGGCCTCCGGCGTGCAGCAGCGGATCGGCGCGACCCACGCGGCCGCCATGGACGTCAATACGGCGTGCACAAGCTTCATGTACGCACTGTCGATCGGCACGGCCATGATCAAGACGGGCGTCGTGCGCAACGCGCTGATCATTGGCGTGGAACTGATCTCGCGTTACATGGATTGGAACAATCGTAACGTGGCGGTGCTGTTCGGTGATGGCGCGGCGGCGGTGCTGCTTGAACCTAGCGAAACCGAAACCGGTGTCATCAAGGAAAAACTGCAGTGCTATGCGGATGCACGCCAGATCCTACGTGTCCGCGGCATGGGAACTCAGTACGCCTTGCAGGGCATCGAGTTTGGCCAGACCAGTTGGGATTTCGATGGTCAGGAAATCTTCAAGAAAGCTGTGCGCGGCATGAGCGAAGCCTCTGTCGAGGTGCTGCAGAGTGCTGGCGTTTCCATTGACGACATTGCCCTCATCGTCCCCCACCAGGCCAACCTGCGCATCATCGAAGCGGTGGCCAAGTATGCGGGCGCGCCCATGGACAAGGTCTATTTGACGGTCCACAAGTACGGCAACATGAGTTCGGCGACGGCACCGGTCGCGCTCGTCGAGGCGGTGGAGGAAGGCCGCGTCAAGCCACACGATCTCATCCTTATGCCGGCCTTTGGCGGCGGACTCACGCTCTCGTCACACCTGCTGCGTTGGGGTGACCGCGTGACACCGCTCGGCACCACCGCGGTTGACCTGCCGCCGTGCGATAAAACCGCGCTGGAACTTGTGAACGAGATCCGCGCGATCAAGGAGCATGGGGCTGCGTCTGCGGCGAACCTGGCGAACGCGTCCTTCTCGGAGCAACGCTGCTAACGCGCGGTCAATGACCGCCCTGTTGCCGCCGCCGGAAATAGACGGCGGCGGCAGCGACACAGACCATCCCGACGACGCTGACGAGGTAAGCGCTCTTCACATACACCTCGAGCCAGTTCATGGACACGAGGCCGAAGTTGCGCCAGATCAGCAGCGCTGAACTCCCAAAGT
Source organism: Gammaproteobacteria bacterium (assembly GCA_947455595.1). Lineage (GTDB taxonomy): Bacteria > Pseudomonadota > Gammaproteobacteria > Steroidobacterales > Steroidobacteraceae > CAIKZZ01. The sequence goes on along the minus strand of CANGOP010000008.1, from coordinate 66,731 downwards.
AGCCGGCTGTATCCGCGACATAGATGAGAAACCCGGCAGTCCCGACCCGGCCACTCACGGCCACCAGTCGATCGAAGAGCATCGCATTGAAGGGTGTGTACGCCATGTAGAGGCCCGCCCCGGACAGGATCATCCAGGCCACCGGTCCGAGCAGACCGAAGCGAAAGGCCAGGGTCGAAGCACCCAGCAAACACAGACCGCCAAAGACCACCCCGTGAATAACCATCAGCGCACGCGCGTTGTCTTTGACCACAATAATGAGACCGAGCACGACCAGCGCCATCGCAGCCACAGGCAACTCACTGGCTGTGAAGATGGCCACCCCATCCCCGCGGCCCAACGCCAACCACAACTCGGCGGCGAAATTGTCGCGAAAATCGCGTAACGCGGTGGCAAACACATAGGTCACCACCAGCAACAGTATCCCGAGACCGTATTGGCGCAAAAAGGCGGCTCGCGCGCGACCGTCCATCGGCACCCGTTTCACCCGCTCTGCTTCATCCCGCGCGCTCGGTGGCGGCAACGACGCCAAGACCCAAACGGACAGCAGCAGGAGCGGAATAAACAACGTACCGGTTGCCGCCGGCATCCATGCCACGGGAACCCCAAAACTGGTCATCAGCCATTTACCCACCGACTTCACCGCGCCTGAGGAGACGATAAAGCTGGCGCAGACGACGGCGCCGAGTACCTCGGACGTCCGACGTCCTTCCATAAAGCCAAACACGAGCCCCCAAATCATGCCGAGCGGCAACCCATTCAGGAACATAAAACCCACGTTCCACGGAGCTGGCACGAGCGCAAAGAGGATCAGGGAGACCCAGGCACCCAAGATGAGCAGAACGATCGCCAAGGGGCGCCGGGAGGGCGGGAGTTCGGAGATCACCTTGATGCCAATCATCTTGGAAAGCGCGTACCCCACGACCTGGGCCAACACGAGCGCAATCTTATAATCGAGGCCGAAGTCCCAACCCGTAACGTGTCCGTAGGTCGCCACTGAAAACGGCTTACGGAAGGCGTACATCGCAAAGTAAGCGGAGAAGCCCGCCAGCGCAGCCACCAGTGTGAACATCGCCGGATGGGCGTTCTCGAGTCTCTGCCGCAACGTGTGAGCCACGTGTTCTCCCCCTTGATCGACGTTTCCGCGTTCTGCCGATACTTGTCTCGACGGCCGCAGCCGCCGATGTCCGGGTCGGATTCTGACACGGTCGCGACGCGCTCGCTTTGTTGCGCGTACGCCACGACAGCAGCCTGCTGCGGCGCAGCAAGTCATGGCATTGGCGCACACCAATCCGGTGCAATCACCGTCAGTTATCGCATCATGCCCGTGTTTCGATTCTGTGACGGTGCTCACGCTGTCAAAATGTTGTAACCTTGCTCGGTCACCATGCCGATGATTTTTGGACTTGGCGTGACGAAAAGTACCGACCGGGGGTTCGGCGGTCATCAAGAAGGAGTTCACTCCTCTTTTGGATCGCCTCTGCTGACCGGTCAACCTCTGCTGATGAGGCTTCGCGCCAAGCTGGCAGGACGTTAGAAGTTTCGGTTGTTGCGTTTTTTACACTCACCCATTTAGGGAGAACCTTCTTGAAAGCTAACCACAAGATCGCCTACGCCGTACTCGCGGCACTGAGCGCCGGCACCGGCGTCGCCGTCGCTGCCGACTCGGGCGGCATCGAAGAAATCGTTGTGACGGCGCAGCGCCGCAATGAGTCGATCCAGGACGTGCCCATCACGATCCAGGCCATCGGCAGCGACTCGCTCTCCAAGCTGAACATCTCGACCTTCGACGATGTCATCAAGATGCTCCCGAACGTGACGTTCGGTACCAACGGCCCAGGCCAAGGCAACATCTTCATGCGCGGCCTGTCGGCAGGTTTCGCCGGCGGCCAGTCGTCGGCGTCCATCGCGCCGTTCCCGAACGTCGCCACCTACCTTGATGACCAGTCGCTGACCTTCCCGGCGCGTAACCTGGACGTCTACATGGTCGACATGGAGCGCGTCGAAGTCCTCGAAGGTCCGCAGGGCACGCTGTTCGGCGGTGGCGCCGAAGCCGGCGCGATCCGTTACATCACGAACAAGCCGAAGTTGAACAAGACCGAAGGGTCGTTCGAAGCCGGTTACGGCGTGACCGCCCATGGCGATCCGAACACCGCCGTCAGCGGCGTGATCAACCTGCCGCTCATTGCGGACAAGCTGGCCGTTCGCGCAGCGGTCTACAACGACCGTCGCGGCGGTTACATCGACAACGTGCCGACCACGTTCACCCGCAACCCTGCGATCGACACCGGTCCGAGTGCGTACTCGTCGTCGTACCCGGCCCACCTCGACACCTACAACAACTACTCGATCGCCAAGAAGGCGCAGAACCCGGTCACCTACAACGGCGCCCGCGTCTCGGCCCTGTACCAGGTGAACGACGATTGGGATGTGCTCGTCAGCCAGACGTACCAGAACATGGACGCCGAGGGCATGAGCGTGCAGATGCCGATTGGTGTCGGCCTCACCCCGCTCAACGCACTGGAAGAGACCTCGTTCTTCCCGGCCTACAACAAGGACCGCGCGTCGCTGACGTCGTGGACCGTGAACGGCAAGATCGGCGCTCTCAAGGCCGTCTACACCGGTTCGTACCTGTCGCGTAACGTTGAACAGGCCATGGACTACACGAACTACACCCGTACACCGGGCGGGTTCTACTACTCCTGCGTCGGCGGCGGCGGCTCGAACTTCGGCGGCAGTGGCCCGGCCATTTGCTACTCGCCGGTCATGGGTTGGAAGGACAAGATCGAAAACACCCACCAGAGCCACGAGTTCCGTCTCTCGACGCCAGACGACCTGCGCGTTCGCGGACTCATCGGCGCCTTCTGGGAAGACTTCCAGGTTCGCGACTCGATGGACTTCTACCAGAAGTCGATTCCAGACTGCAGCCCGGACAACCTGGCAGCCGCGCTCGCTGGCGGCCCGATCTGCTTGGGTAACGTGAAGCCGGTCAATGCGGCAATCAACCCGAACGTCCGTGATGCGGGCGTGAACTTCGGCGAAGATCTCGCTCGCGGTTACAAGCAGACGGCGTTCTTCGCGTCGGTTGACTACGATCTGATCCCGAAGACCCTCACCGCCACGATCGGCGGCCGTTACTACAAGTACGAGGAAAACGAGGTCGGCTCGCAGTACGGCACGGGCGGCGGTTGCGTCAACGTTCCGAATGGCGACTGCCTCGCAACGCCGATCGGCGGCGGCTTGGATCCGGATCCGGTCACCGGCGTTCGCAACGCGGAGTTGCACACCGCCACGTTCACGGGCTTCAAGGGCCGCGCGAACCTGACCTGGCACGTGACGTCCGACGCGATGGTCTACGCGACCTATTCGCAGGGCTACCGTCCGGGCGCGTTCAACCGCACCACGAAGGGTGTGACCAAGTTGTGGGTCGACGGCAATGACGTCGCACTGCCCTCGGGCGTGCTCGCCAGCACGGTTGACGGCGCGCACCAGGTCAAGCAGTACGTCAAGCCGTTGTCGTACAAGCCGGACACGCTGAACAACATGGAAATCGGCTTCAAGACCGACTTCCTGAACCGTCGCTTGCAAATCAACGGGTCGATCTATCAGATGGACTGGAAGGACGTCCAGACGCTGATCTACAACCCGCCGGTCTATGGCAACACGACGTTCGGTGTGAACGGCGCAACGTACCGCGTCAAGGGCGTCGAGTTGCAGGTCACTGCCAAGGTGACCGATGGACTCACCCTGATGGGCTCGTTGTCCAACAACGATGCCAAGCAGACCAACTCGCCGTGCATCCGCTCGGCTGGTGTGACCATCTACACGCCGGGTAACCCGACCCCTGCGGGCGCCTGCATCTCGCAGGTCCGCGTGGGCGGCCAGAACATCGACATCCCAGATCCGCTGGGCTCGGTGGGTGCAACGCCGGCGTTCTCGCCGAAGTTGCAGTACAACCTGCACGCGCGTTACGACTGGACCTCGGGCGACTACAAGTCGTTCGTCCTCGTGGGCATGAACCACATGGACGATCAGAACAACACCCCGTCGAGCTTCCCCTCGGGCGAAGGTGTCCTGATCCCGACGACGACGTGGCTCCGCTACAAGATGCCGGCCTACAACACCTTCGATGCCTCGATCGGCACCTCGAAGGATTCGTGGACCGCTACCCTGTACGGCAGCAATCTGTCGAACTCGAACGCGAGCACGTTCACGACCTCGGGCCAGTTCATCAAGGCTGAAGTGCCCCTGCGTCCGCGCGTGATTGGCGTCAAGGTGGGCTACAAGTTCTAATTGACGTGTTGATGCGCCACAGCCGGGTAATCCGGTTGCGGTAAACTAGAGGGCGGGCAGCGATGTCCGCCCTCTTTTTTTGTTGGATGGCCTATGTCCGCGAACGCCCGCCCGCTCTCTCCAGTCGAGTTCGAAGTGGAGCGCATCCGCGCCTTGCTGCGGGACAACCAAATTGCCGACGCTCTGAGCACCGCGCAGTCGCTGATCCAACAGGTCCCGGAAAACCGCGATGTGCTGTACTTGAAGGCCTTGGCGGAGCGGCACAGTCGCCTGATTGATGACGCGCTCGCCACCCTGTCGGTCATGGAACTGCATCATCCGCAGTCCAGCCTCCTGTATCAGGAACGAGGCCACTGCTATGTGGCGCGCAAAGATGCGGCGCGGGCGATCGAGGCATACGAACACGCCGTTCGCATCAACCCCGCCCTGCCGGCAACCTGGAGCATGCTCGAGGGCCTCTACAAAATGGTTCGTCAGGATGCACTGCGAGACATGGCCGCCGAGCATGTGCAGCGCCTCAAGAGGATGCATCCGGACGTCATCAAAGCAACCGGCCTCTTCTGCGAAGGCGATTTAGTCGCTGCTGAGAACCTTGTACGCGCCTATCTCATCGCCCACGGCGATCACCCGGAAGCCATGCGACTCTTGGCCCGCATTGCGGTGTCGCGCGAGATTCTGGATGAGGCGGAAGTGCTGCTCGCTGCAGCACTCGAGATGGCGCCTGACTATATCGAGTTGCGCCGCGATTACGCGTGTGTGCTGCTCGATCGTCACAAGTATGTCGAGGCCATGACGGAGCTCGACCGACTGCTCGCCATCGATCCGATGAACAAGGACTACCGCACCCTGCGCGCCACCGCGACCGTAGGCCTTGGTGATCACGACGACGGTGTCCGTCGGTTTACTCAGGTGCTGGCCGATACCGATCCAACCTCCAGAGGCGCAGCCGATCTGCTGTTGTCCATCGGGCACTCGCACAAGACCGTCGGTCGCCGCCCGGAGGCCATCGACGCCTACCATCGCGCCATCGCCATTCGCCCACACTTTGGCGACGCCTATTGGAGTCTGGCGAACCTGAAGACCTATCGTTTCAGCGACGAGGACATCGCCCATCTGCGTGCTGCAGAGCAAGACGAGTCGCTGGACAGTATGGACCGATACCACATCTGCTTCGCACTCGGTAAAGCATTCGAAGATCGCAAGGCGTATGAACTCTCCTGGCACTACTACGCCCGCGGCAATGCCATGAAGCGCGCCGAGAGCAAGTACCGAGCGGACATTCTCGAACAGAATACGCGCAATCAAACACAAGTCTGCACGCGTGAGTTTTTTGAATCGCGTCGCGACTGGGGCTGCCCGGCGCCGGATCCCATCTTCATCCTCGGCCTACCGCGCGCAGGCTCGACGCTGCTTGAGCAAATTCTTGCTTCGCATTCACTCGTTGAAGGCACACAAGAACTCGCGAACATCCCGCGCTATGCCTTGCAACTGCAGGGATTGAATCCGGACCTCGATAACCCACGTTATCCGCAGAGTCTCACGGAACTGACGCCGGAGGACGTGCACACCTTCGGGCAGAAGTTCATCGACGATACCCGCATCTACCGCACAACACCGCCATACTTCATCGACAAGATGCCGAATAACTTCCGGCACGTGGGACTCATCAAACTGATCCTACCGAATGCCAAGATCATTGATGCGCGGCGTGAACCGATGGCCTGCTGTTTTGGCAACCTCAAGCAGTTATTCGCGCGCGGGCAGGAGTTCTGCTACAGCATCGATGACATCGCACGCTATTACCGAACCTATCTCGACCTCATGAAACATTGGAACGACGCCCTGCCGGGCCAAGTACTGCGCGTCCACCACGAGGACGTCGTCGATGATCTTGAGGGCAGTGTGCGACGTATCCTGGATTTCCTCGGATTGCCGTTTGAGGACGCGTGCCTTGAGTTTCACAAGAACGTCCGGAGCGTTAAAACGGCGAGCTCCGAACAGGTCCGTCAACCGATCTATCGGGAAGGATTGGATCAATGGCGTCACTACGAGCCGTGGCTCGGTGAACTGAAAGATAAGCTTGGCGATGCACTCACGCGCTATCGAGAGTAGCCTGTCGAGTTCCATGACGTCATCGCGGCTGACTCAGCGCCGTCACGTGGATCTAGCAAAATCGGGTTTTCGGTTTAAACGGTGAAAACGATGCGACAGATTCCAGAGCCTGCGCGATTGGTTGATGTGGTCCACGAAACCGACGTACTTGTCGTGGGCAGCGGTCCTGGCGGTCTCTCAGCCGCACTGGCGGCCGCCCGCGCCGGAGCACGGACCACATTGCTCGAGCGCTATGGCTGCTTCGGCGGCAACATCACGCAAGTTGGCGTCGAGGGCTTTGCCTGGTATCGCCGCGAAGGTACGGTTGACTGTGAAGGCATCGGTCCGGAGCTTGAGCGACGCGCGCACAGCATGGGCGCCACCTCGCCCGAACCGCAGTCAAACAGCTCGGCGCTCGATGCCGAAATGTTCAAGTACGTAGCCGATCAGTTGGTCGCCGAGGCCGGCATTCATCCAATGCTGCACCGGACCGCGGTATCGCCCTTCGTCGTTGACGGCGTGATGCAGGGCGTCGTAACGGAAAGCAAAGCCGGTCGTGAGGCGATCCTCGCAAAGCGCGTCATCGACGCGACCGGTGATGCGGATCTCGCCTATCGAGCCGGGGCGCCAACGGTCAAGACGCCGCTGGAACGGATGATGTCCGTCTCGGTGATGTTCTCCATGTCGGGGGTCGACAAGCGCGGCTTCATCGAGGCGGTACACGCCGATCCGCAGACGTACGGTGATTGGTCGGGCAATCACGAGTGGGATTACGAAACTTCCGGCAAGGAAGACCACTTGTTCTCCCCGTTCCTACGCAAGCCCTTTGAAAAGGCCGTCGAGGCCGGACTGATCCCGCCGGAACTCAAGACCATTGCCGGGACCTGGGGCACGATGTCGGACACCGGTGAATTAACGTATCTCAATCTTGTTCACATTCAGGGTCTGGACGGCACGAATCCGGATGACCTGACCCGCGGGGAGATCGAGGGTCGCGCGCAGGCTATTCACGCGATGAATGCCCTGCGCCAATACATGGGTGGCTGCGCCTCAGCCAAGTTACGTAATTTCGGCATGACGCTCGGCATCCGGGACACCCGCAAGATCGACGCGGTCTACAACCTGACCGAGTCGGATGTGCGCCACGAAGGTCGTTTCGACGATGCCATTGGGATCTTTCCCGAATTCATCGATGGCTACGGTGTTCTCATCCTGCCCACGACGGGTCGCTACTGGCACCTACCCTATCGAGCACTCCTCCCGCGAGGCGTCGGCAACCTGCTCGTGGCCGGTCGTGCCATCGGTGGCGATCTCCTCTCGCACGCCTCGGCGCGCAACATGATGTGTTGCGCCGTCGGCGGCCAGGGCGCCGGCGCAGCCGCGGCCATTTCTATCCGGCGCGGTGAATCACTGGATCAGGTTAACATCAAGGCCATTCAGGACGAACTCGTCCGACAGGGGGCCCGAATCCGATGACCCAAGCTGCCAGTCCGACCGGCGATCAGCACGATTTTCCTGTCACCCCATTGCGCTGGTTGGCGTTGGGACTGGCCGCACTGGCCATTTTTTCGACGTATTACGAATCCGACGTGATCGGGGAATTGGCAGACCTCTTGGGTCGCCAACGGGGCTTCACGCAGGCGCAGATCGGCAACTTAAACGCCGCCATGTACTGGCCGAGCGTGGGTCTGGCGCTCTTTGGCGGTCTTTTGATCGACCGCTTTGGCGCGGCCCGCATGGCGTGCTGGACGGCCGCGGTGGGCGTTGCCGGTGCTGTCCTGACGGCAGTGGGCGAGCCGTACGCGGTCATGTGGACCGGCCGTTTCTTATTTGGGATCTGTGAGGGCGCGATCTTCATGGCCCTCATCACGGGTCTGGCCCTGTGGTTTCCCCGTTCCGGTATTGCGCTGGCGACATCGCTCTTTCTATCGTTGGCCCGTGTCGGTTCGTTCATGTGTAACCGCTCCACGATCTGGGCCAAGCCCTTGTATGACGCCGGTTGGCAGCCCCCGCTGTGGTTAGGCGCTGCCATCACGGCACTGGGCTTCATCGCGGCACTGCTGCTGTTTACCATCGACCGTCGACGCACCAGCGTTACGGCCGCGGAGCGGGGCCACCAATTGCCCCAGTGGCGAGAGTTGCTGCAGTTCGACGCGTCGTTCTGGTACATCCTTGGTCTACACGTACTCTACGCGTCGGTTTTTTTCCCCTTCCGACAGACCTATGCCGTTGAGTATCTACAACACGCCAAACACCTGAGCTTGCAGGAAGCCGCCTCGGTGAACTCGGGCGTCTTCTTCGCAGCGATCTTCGCGACACCGCTCTTTGGGTTTCTGGCAGACCGGTTCGGGCGTCGGGCGCTGTTTCTGTGCTTTGGCACTGTCTTGCTGCCGGTCACGCTCCTCGTCCTCGGACTCACGGATTGGAACCCGTGGATCTCGACGGTTCTGATGGGCATCAGCTGGGCACTTGTGCCGGCCATTATCTGGCCCTCGACGACACTGATCGTGGAACCTGCGCGTCTGGGCACAGCCCTCGGCGTCATCACCGTCATTCAGGCGCTGGGCATTCTGGGGTCGAACCTCGCTGCGGGCGCACTCGCGGATGCCGCACAGGCGGGCGCGGACAATCCGGCTGGCTACTCAGTGATGTTGGTCTTCTTCGGTGCCGTGAGCCTGCTGGCGCTGACATCCGTCTTCCTGTTGTGGCGGCGCGAGAGCGGCCCGAACGGTCATGGGCTCGAATTGCCAGGCACACAACGCACCTGAGCATCGCCCGCCGCCATTACCAACCAGGCCGAGGCCGCCCTCAGCCCTCATCACACACGCGAAAACGCCGCAGACCAGTTGGTCTGCGGCGTTCTCTTACCGTCGCGATCCAATGGATCCGGCGGTTCCGGACATTACGGGTTCACGCGTGTCCACGAGAACGGACCAAAAGAGGTGTCGCTCGCGGCAACCTTCTTCTCCGTATTGATCGTCAGACGCAGGTACTCCAGCGGCGTCGTGCTGCCATGCACCACCACGCGATGGAAGTTCGGCACGTTGTATGACGGATGATTCGCCCAGTCATCCGATGCGCACGCGGCGGTCGTACCGGCGGTGGCGCCTTCGGTCACACACGCAGCGCCGGCCACCAAGGGGTTGTCCGAACGGTAGACGTGAGAGTCGCCATTGAACATCAACACCGGCTTGTTGAACGCCGTCGTGTTGCTGGCGATCGCGGCAATGATCGGCTCGTAGCCGGTCAGGTGGGCGGCGGTGTTACCGTCGAGGTCCCACATGTCCGCTTGCGCTGCGATCACGACGGCCTTGGCGCCCTCCGACTTGGCCGCCTTGAAAGCCCGATCCAACCAACGGACCGTGGCGGCCGTGCGCGCCGGCGCCTCAGCCGACTGCTCGGCCGACATCACCGGAGCGCCGTACCAAACATCCTGATCGTTGTTCGAGCCACCCGGCACGTTCAGCGTGACGACCAACACATCGCCCTGCATGAAGTAGACGTTTTCAACGAAAGCGGCGTCTTCTGGATGGCTGCGATCGTGGGCGAGGCGCTGGGAAACGACCTTCTTATCGGCGCCGAGGGTGTGGCCCGGGTTTGAGAAGAAAATCGACCGCACGAGATCCAAGTTCGCGACAGGATTACCGTAGGCGTAGTCCACCGGATTGTTGAGAGCGTCCAGAACATAATCAATCTGGCTCGTCACGGCATTGTAGGTGCCACCGCCCTCTTTCTTCTTGTGGCAGTCCGCCCATTCATTGTCGCCGGGCGTGTAGACGAGTGGCTTGGTGTACGCGGTCCAAAGATTGTAAACCGTCGTATCGTAGCTCGTCGTGCAGTAGGACTTACCCGAGTGAATATCACCGACATGGACCACCAACGACACGGCGGCATCAGCATTCACAGCCTGCACGAAGGCCGGGGTGGCGAGAACCTGGGCGGTATCGGATGGGCTTGTGCCGTATGGCGCATCGCCGTAAACGGCGAGCGTGACAGGCTTGGCAACGGCACAGCCGGCCGCCAGCGCAGCGATGGTCGCCGCGAGAATCGTTGAGATCGGACGCATGACTTCCCCTTATGGAATTGGAATGGCGCACCGGCCCGTGCCGGTGAGCACTTTCACTGTGGGGTGCGGAGGTGACGCGACCGTGAACTGGAAGTGACACGACGGTAACAATTAGGGCGTCAAGGGCCTCGGGCGAATCCGCGCGAGGCCCAGGGCGTTTCGATACCGAATGGACGCTTAGCGCAACACCTCGACGAGCACGAGGCCATGGGTCGGCACGTCAATCTCGAGCCTCCCGCTCTCCAGATGTCGCGCTTCTGGCGCCGGCATCTGGGCGGCCGCGCGTAATTCGGCGATCTGGGCGCGCGACGGGAACGGTGGGCGCCCCATGTGATCGAAAGTCTTCACGACGTTGCCATGCTCGGCGTCGACGCGGGACAGGCTGACCGCGGCATTCGCAGGTACTCCCTCGATCTGCAGCGAAAAGTGTTTCAACGGACGATCACCCACGGCCGGCCCGTGGTAGACCGGCCCCACGCCATCGGGGGGCGCATAGTTCCATAACGCGAGCACCAGGTGGCCATCCGCAGTACGCGTCGCCAAGGCCGAATCACTGTCGATAGCCAGCCGCTCATTGCCCAAGCGGTGTAGGAGCGTAAAGGCGTTGAAGGCGGGCTTTGGGATACTGCGTTCGGCGATAAGACCGAAACCGCCATAGAACGGCGTCTTGACGATCCCTTGTTCCTCGAAGACATCGGAGAAAGTCCAATAGCTCATGTCATCGACATAGCCATCACACTCACGAATCATATTCGCGATCCATGGACCCATGTACACGGAGTCGGTGACATCCGGCTCATTAGAATAGCTGGCATTGAACTCGCTCATCACGAACGGCGTCTTTGGCAGCGCCGAGGCCGCGATCTCATCGTGCACTTTTTTGGTCGCCCGACACACCATGTCATCGCGAGGCACGGACTCATGCGTTCCGAACACATCTTCCGCCTTATCGTTCGCGTAGACGTGCGTCGAGGCGAAATCTACGGGCACGCCCTTCTTGGACATATCCGACAGGAATGCGCCGACCCACGCCGCCTGCGCGGTCGACGGCCCACCGACGCGTAGCCGCGTATTGACGGCCTTCAAAGCCTTAGCCGTGTGCTCATAGAGTTCGTAATACGTCGGCTTGTGCGGCATGCCGCCCCAGAAGCCAATGTTAGGCTCGTTCCAAACTTCGAAGTACCACGTCGCGACCTCATCAATGCCATAGCGCTCAATCAAGTGCTCAGCAAAGCGCCGCATCATCTCATCCCATTTGGCATAGGAGGCCGGCGGCGCGAAGTTGGGCGCGTACCAAAATCCAAACTTCATATTCGGATCGGACGACATTTTGAAGGGCATGAACGACAACTCAACGAATGGACGCACGCCGATATCGAGTAGCCCGTCATAGATCTGATCGACGTAGGAAAAATTCCAAACATCGCGACCCTGCTTATCCTTGGAGTAGATCCCCACCTCATCCGAGAAGATGTGATGGAAGCGAACATACTGCACACCCGTGGCGGCACGGGTCGCGCGCAAGTCCTGCCGATAGTCGTCGCGCAGCGCCAAGACAGCACGACCCGAGCCAAACATGCGTTCCCAGAAATGTGGCAACGGTGTCGAACGCGCATCTGCGCGGATCACAAGGTCGTCTGCCCGTACGGCTCCGAACGACACAAGTGCCAAAAGGACCCCGAGGGCCGCTCCAACGCTAGCCCCTCTGCCTAACTTCATCATCGCCACTCCCCCTCAGTTCACGCAAAGCCGCCCCAACGGCCCCCATCGACACCCACGCGTGACAGCGACCGGCCAGTGCGTGTTAGCAGCCCCGATTACGATCGGGGCTTTAGGATGTCATCCAAACGGGCAGCCGTTTGGGGCTGCCGCTGCAAATGCGGATACCGGACACCGCCGTGATAGTCAATCGCCACGACCTGATAATGATCTCCCTGACGGACAATCCATTGCATCGGCTGCGTGGTGTTCTTAGCGCCGCGCAAGGCTTCGAGAAATCGGTCTTCGTTAAACGCCAGGCCATCACACGCCACAATCTGCATGCCCTCGGACAACCCGGCCTGAAACGCCGGGCTGTCCCAGCTCACCTCTGACAGGGTGCCGTCCTCCGCGTCGATGACGAGCCCCACGGATGACGACAGTGTCAGGCGATGCCTGTGCTTGTCCGCAGCCTTGAGAAACGGATTTTCCTTCTCGTCGTACACGAGCCGGTAGCCGCCGCGCAGTAGCCCATCCAGTGGCGCCTTCGGCGCGACCGCCGACACGCGCTCGTGTAGGAAGGTCGCCCAGTCGTAGGGGAGCACGTCGTTCAGCGCGTGCACCACGTCCTCGAAGGTATACGTGACCGGTGTGACTTGTCCGTTCTGGATACCAAAGAAGCCGCGCGCAAAATCGTCCAACGATCGACGACCGCCAGAACGCTCCCGGATAAGGGTGTCAGCGTCCAACCAGATCAGCTGCCCTTCGGAGTAGTACTCCTCGAATCGCTGCCAACTCGGCCACGATTGGGGGCGCCGCCCATTCATCACTTCGTCCTGGGTTGTATCCACGAGCGGCCGCCAACGACGACCCGCCTGCTCATCGTAAAAGGCGGCGACCGTGGCCAACTCGTCCAGCATCTCATCGTGCGACCACAGACCTGACCGCGTGGCCAGCACCTGACCCCAGTATTGGGTCTGGCCTTCATAGACCCACAACAGACTGTTCTGCATGGGCACGTCATAACTTGGCGTCCACAAATCAGCGGGACGGCGAAACTTGCCATTCCAAGAATGGGTGTATTCGTGAGCCAACAGGTCGCGACCTTCGATCGTGGCTTCACGATCAGTGAAATACTCCGGGTCCTGACCGTTTTCACTGGACTGATGATGTTCGGTACCGATCTGCTGAATCTGATCGGACAGTGAGAGCAAAAAGTCATAATGACCGTAATGTCGCGAACCGAACAACCGGTCGGCCTGCTGAACCAACGCGCGATGGATCCGCAGCTCCGACGCCGGTATCTCGAGCACCGAAGGGCGGTCAGCGAAGACGTTCAAGCGCACGGGCACCGCAGAACCCGGGTCCAGGTCGATGTGTTGAGCATACCGACCGGCATACACCGGGCTATCAAAGAAGGTTTCCAGATCCGTCTGGGCGAACTGGACGTGCGCGCCGTCTCGGTGTGCCGTCTGTAGCGCCGACCCAAAATCAAAGCCCGTCGGCAAGGTCAGTGCGGCCTCAACCGGTATCCGTCGGGCGTAATAGCCGGCCGGATACAGGCTCATTTGAATCCACTCCAGGAACATCACGTCCCGACTCATCTCCGGGGACGCCACTTTGTGACTCGTGGGCGACAGATAATCGAAGCGGATATCCAAAGTCGCAGTGCCGGCCGGAACCGCGACGTGGAAAGCGTGGGTGTCCAACGGATCGCGCTTCCAAGGCAATACCCGCTCGCCTGCACGAATCACGAGCCCTGCCAAGCGATCGATGGGCCCTCCCGGGGCATGCTGGCCAGGAATCCATTTCGGGTAATAGAGGACCAGATCTTCAGGCGGTGACGTGAGTGTCTCGTTGACATGGACCAGGCGCCGCTCAACGTCACTGGCATCCACCGAGACGTGCAGCAAACCCGGGTACTCGCGATCCACCGGAGCGGGAACGGCGGCAAGCGCTGAAAGCGTCGCGCCGACGCCCCAGATGACCAGGGTAAGTCCGGCCAGCCTCATCGACCGTGAGGCAGCCGTCATCGCTGTGCTCCCGCGGTGCGACGAATAAAGTCTGCGACGGAATCGTGCAACGCCTTCAGAGACGATTCCTTCGCATAGACCATGTGCCCTGAGTCGTAGAAGCGATACTCAATATTTGACTGCAGGGTGCTCGGCATCGGCAAATGCTTCATCTCGTAGACGCCTTGAAAATACGGTGTAGCCAAGTCGTAGTAACCGGCGTGCAACTGCACCTTGAGATTCGGATTGACCTTCATGGCGTTCGCCAAGTCAGGCATCGTGTTGGCGCCTTGGCGTGAATTCGCGCTGCTGGCATTCGGCTGCTGATGCTGCCAGTTCCACGTCCGATACGTGCCGATGCTCGGCTTGAAGATCTTCTCGTCACCCCAGTGCAATTCCCGACGCGCATAGTCGTTGTAACCGGACACGTAGGCGCTGGAGATGGACGCCGACTGCGGGTCATATCCGGCCCGCTGCGCCAGAGGATCGAGCGTGGGACCGGCAAAGCGCGTATCGAGGCGCCCGGTCGACTCACCATCCTCCAGCTTCAACTGCTGACGGAACTCGCCGCCGTCGATCCGCAGGTCAGCGCGCAAAATGTAGTCGACTGGCAGCCCCGTGTAATCGTGGAGCTTCTGCGCGACGGCATTGCGCTGCGCGACGGGCAGATCAACCCCCTGCGCTAAGGCGGTGGCGTACTCACCGAGCGCAAAGTGCTCCACCTCGGCTAGGAAGGCCTCCAGCGACGGCGGATGACCGGGGACCTTCTGGTGGTACCACGCCGTTGCCGCGTAGGTCGGCAAAGCCGTTTGATACGGCTGATCAATGCCCGGGTTGCCCGTCGGACCATCCGGTGACAAATCGAAGTTTAGGATCTGCGACAGCATGATGACGCCGTTCACATCGACCGAGCGATCGTTCTCCAGCAGGTTGACCAGCACCGCGGCGCGCGGCGTGCCGTAGGACTCGCCGAAGATGTACTTGGGCGAATTCCAACGGCCGTACTTGGTCAGAAACTGCGTGATGAATTCAGCGAAGGCGTGCGCATCGCCATCAATACCGTAAAAGCTCTTCTCCGCATCTTTGCCCGCTATCCGACTAAAACCGGTTCCCGGCGCATCGATGAACACAAGGTCGCTCACATCCAGCAAGCTGCCCACGTTATTGATGATCTCGTAGGGCGCCGCGGGTAGGTGCCGGTCGGATGCCGCCACGATACGCTTAGGGCCGAAGGCGCCCATGTGCAGCCAGAACGTCGACGAACCCGGGCCGCCGTTGAACAGGAATGTCACCGGTCGATTGCCCCCACCCTGCTTGAAGTACGCGGCGTAGAACATGGACGCCTCCGCATCCGTCGCATCCTTTTCCGCCTTGGGATCTTTGGGGACGTCGTCCCAGCCCTTGGGATGCACGATCAGCGTACCGGCTACCGACTGATAGGCAATCGTCTGCCCATTCACGACAACACTGCCCGATCCAGTCTTGGATTCCACTTTGAACGGACTGAAGCGGTTGCCATCCGTCTTGCTGGTATCCGTCTTCACCTCTGCGGCGGGCGCAGGATCAGCAGCGGGGGGAGCCGCAAGGGCCACCGACAGGTTCAACGCGAGCAAACAAGCAAGACCGGTACGCATGACGTGTCCTAACAATGACCCTAGGGTCGATAGAGAGTCGGAGAATGGACGAGCGAGCGGGTGTTGGGCAAGCCTTGCTCGCACCAGCATGCGGCATAATGACCCATCCCGTTCACCCGGTGGATCCATGCGCCTGCCTGACGCCCTCGCTGCTCTTGACGCCGTCCTCGCACCCGACACGAGCGATGGCTTTCTCAATGGCCTCGCGGCCGGCGCATGGCGGCGTTTGCCGGCTGCCGCGACCCGGGAACGGCTCAACCTGCTCGGAGCGGATGCCCGTGAAACACTCACCGGCGCATTCGGGATCGCCACTGAACTGACCTATCACTCGGCCAATGCCGAGATGCCCGCGCCCACCCTCCGCCCCTTTACAGACGCAGCCGAGTTCCGCGCGCAGATCGCGGACTTCCATGACCGACATTACTCGGTCCGCTTCCCCGGACTGCGCCCCTACTCGGCGCCCTTGGACCACGTGTGCCGAGCGCTGGAGTGCCTGCTGCACAAGCCGGTCACAGCCTCCGCGTTTTGGAGCCAGGGCGGCATGCAGGCCCCCGTACACAGTGACGATCACGACCTGCTGGTCATTCAGATCATCGGTCGAAAGCGCTGGTTCATCGCCGAGGGCCCCGCGAGTTTGGAGAACACCTGGGAACGTATTCCCGGCCTCCCGCCTTCCCTGGGCACGCCGGCCACTTTTGCGGTGGCACCGGGTGACGCGGTGTATCTGCCGCGCGGCACCGTCCATGCCGTCGAAGGAGATGAGGAGTCCATCCATGTTTCCATTGGATTCACACCGATCACGGTGCGCGAAGCCCTGATTGCGGCGATAGACCATCTCTCCGATCTCGATCGCGGTTGGCGCGACACGGCAACGCCGTTTCTTGCGCAACAGCTCCTGACCGGGCGCCTTGAACCGCTGCCGGACCTACTGAGCCGAGCCACACAGTCCCTGACCGAAGCCCTGCGAGCGCCCGGTTTCACGGCGGCGGCACTGCAGCGTCGCTCGGCGCGCGCGGTGGGTCTGCTGGCGCGCAGCAAAGACGTACGCTCAATCAGCCTGACGCTGGACAGCGAATTACGCCAACGCCCCGATGCGTTCTGCCATCTCTCCGCCAACCCGGAAAAGATCGACGTGGCCTACCCGGGCGGCCATCTGTACATCCACCGCGGCGCGGAAGCCGCCGTTCTCTATCTCGTGAACAATGCACAACTGCGGGTGCGAGACATACCCGGCGACATTGATGATGCGGTGCGCCTATCGCTCGCAACCCGCTTTTGTGAGGTCGGACTCCTCGAGCTCGTGACCCGCCCACCCTAGGCGGGTCACGTCAGCCGCTCAGTGCGCCGAGCGGAGGGTCACCCCACCCTTCATGACATAGGCCACGTGTTCGAGTCGAGTCACGTCGGACAGAGGGTCGCCTGGCACGGCCACGATATCGGCCCACTTGCCCGTCTCGAGCGTGCCCAGATGATCCGCCACGTGCAGCAATTGGCTCGCGGTGACGGTCGCCGCACGAAGAGCCTGCTCTGGCGTCATCCCGTAACGAACCATCAGCCCAAACTCGATCGCCGGATTCGTGTGCCAATCGAACCCGCCGATGTCGGTGCCGAAGGCGATCTTGACGCCTGCCTTGAGCGCGCGCCGGAAGGTGTCTTCATGGATGCGGGTCATTTGCAGCCAAACCGGCGCACCGGCGGCTGCACGACCTTCGGCCACATACTCGCCCACGTAGATAGTCGGCACGTAGTAGATCCCCTTGGCCACCATCGTCTTCAGATCCGCATCGGCGATGTAGTCACCGTGTTCGATGCTATCCACACCCGCTTCTACCGAGTTGTGCACGCCTTGCAACGCCATCGCATGCGAGGCGATGTAATGGCGCTGCCGATGGGTCTCATCCACGATCGCCTTGAGCTCCTCCAGCGTGAAGGTCGGGATGTCGTTGAGGATGCCGTCTTCCACCCGGTACGAACGGTCGGAGTAAACCTTGATCCAGTCCACCCCGTGGGACAACTGCTCTCGCACCGCGCGTCGGCCACCATCGGCGCCGTCGACTTCCTGTACACCCTTGGGCATCTGAAGCGCCGGCGCATAACCGAGCAACGGATAGGCACCGGTCACGTCCATTGCGCGCCCGGCCACCTGCATACGAGGCCCGGGGATGATGCCGTGTTCAATAGCGGTTTTCACATCGACATCCGCGTACCCAGCACCTTCGGTTTCGATATCGCGAATGGACGTGAACCCCCATTGCACCATGCGAGCGGCATTAACCGTCGCGTAGATGGTCCGAAGTTCAGGAGACTGTTTGAGCAATTGCTCGTCGTAGTCGGCCGCGGTGATATCCCCTTGCAGGAGCACGTGGGTATGCGTATCGATCAGGCCCGGCAGACAGGTCAGCGCTGACAAATCCGTGATCTCGCCCTCCGGTCGGCCAGCCGACACCGGTCGGACGGACACGATTCGGTCATCGCGGATCTCGATGTAGCTGGCGGGTCGCAACCCTTGAGTTACCCCATCCCAGACGGCGCCGCAGTGTAGAAAGTGTGCCGGCGCCGCTGCCGCAACAGCTCCCCCGAAGCATCCGACAGTCGCCAGCGCTGCCAACAGACGCATCCTCAAACTCATGGTCACAACCATCTCGAACTCCCCTCGGCACCTAAGATTGATGGTCGAGAATAGCCCAATACCACCGCGCCGTCCTCTCACGACGTTGCCCGTAACCAACAACCCGTCGATATACTCGGACTCGTCTATTGGGAGCGACCGATGAGCCAGATGCTGCGCCTGATGCTGCTGTGTTGGATAGGAATGACGGCCACTGCACGGGCCGATGATCTGCAGCAACTGGACGCGGACTACTGGGCCTGGCGGGCGAGCGAGCAGCCGTTCTCGGAAGATGACATTCCGCGCATTGAGCGCTCACCCCACTTTCAGGTCGACTGGTCGCCTGCCGCCATCACAGGCTACCGTCAGGCCATCCGAGCGTTCGAACAGCGTTGGCTATCCCTGCAGCCGGCGCCATCCGCCGCGCGCGCGCAGCAGGTCGACTATCGCCTGGTGGGCTCCGCGATCGCCCGCGCTCGATTTGAACTGGATCTGCGCCGGAGTTGGCAGCGGCATCCTGGCTTTTATGTGGATCAGACGCTGGGCAGCGTCTACGAGGTGCTGTTGCCGCCGGCGCCAATCGATGCGTCTCGACAAGCGGTTGTACTGGATCGCCTGGAGCGCATTCCAACAACGCTGATGGCCGCCCGAGACAACTTAACGGACGTGCGCGCGCCTTTTCTGGCGCTCACGCTGGATGCACTGCACGATATTGAAGCACGTCTCGAGCGACTGAACCGCACCCTGACGCCGCAGTTTCATGCGGATCGACAGACGCGGCTGCAAGCCGCGATCGGTGCGGCTGCGGGGGCGTTGGTCGACTATCGCAACTGGCTAGACGCGCAACGACCACAGGCTCGCCCGGACACGGCCATAGGTGCGCAGGCGTACGGGTTTTTTTTGCATAACGTCGCGATGCTCTCCTTCGAGCCGAGCGCCATGCTCGAATTGGCCCGCGCGGAATGGTCACGGGCCGTTGCCTTTGAAAGCATCGAAGAAAACCGGGTGAACGGCACACCGCAGGCAACCCTGTTTGCTTCCAGCGACGCGCAAGTGGTCGCCGAGCGCGAACAGGAAGCAGCCGTTCGTCGATTCTTGGTGGAGCAACATATTTTGTCGGTGCCGGACGATGTCGCTCACTACCGCAATCAATTACTCCCAGATTATCTCGAGCCCTTGGCCTTTCTGGGCGTCAGTGACGATCTGACCGGGCCTTCTCGGCTGCGCGAGAACGCGACGAGCTACATACGCGAGCCTCGTCCGGACCTGCCGTATTTCTATCGATCAACCGCCCAAGACCCACGCCCGATCATCGTGCATGAAGGTGTCCCGGGACATTACTTCCAGCTTGCGCTCGGTTGGCGACATCCGGATCCTATTCGACAGCATTACTACGACTCGGCGGCCAATGAGGGTATCGGGTTTTATGCCGAAGAGATGATGCTCCAAGCGGGCCTCTTCGATGACCATCCGCGGACTCGCTCCATCATCGCGAGTTTCATGCGCCTACGGGCACTGCGCGTCGAGGTCGATGTGAAACTTGCCTTGGGACAGTTCACGCTGGAGCAGGCGGCGGATTATCTCGAGCACACCGTGCCGATGGATCACGCCACCGCTCTTGAAGAGGCAGCGAGCTTCGCTGCGACACCTGGGCAGGCAATCTCCTATCAGATCGGCAAAAGCCAGATCTTGAATCTCCTCGCCGACGTACGCCGACGCGACGGCACGCGCTTCTCATTACAAAATTTCCATGACCGCCTCTGGCGTGAGGGCAATGTTCCCTTTGCTCTCACCCGTTACGAGTGGCTGGGCGATGCCAGTGAAATTCCCACCCCATTGCCCATGCCCACGGTGACCCCATGAACCTTCGACTGGCCTTAATCGGCGTGTTGGCCGTGATAACCGCAACCGCAGACGCTCGCCCGACCGCCGAATTCCCCTCGCTGGCTCGGCTCTACAGTCTGCCGTGGGTGATTGGCACGACCCCTGAAAAACCCGCTTGGTCACCGGATAGTCGTCGGGTGGCCTTTCTCTGGAGTGACCAAGGCAGCAATACGCGAGACCTGTGGTGGACCGATATCGATCACGCCAGCCCGACGCGGCTCACACACGTCGCGCATCTGCCGGCGCCACCGAATGCCGATCCACAAGTGACGTTGAAGGACGTGGAGACACGGGAGCGAGATCCGGGCGTGACGGCCTTCGCCTTCACCGGCGATGGACGCGCACTGGTCTTCAGTCGCGAATCCGCACTGTATCGGGTCCCCACGTCCGGGTCTGCAGACACGCAACGCGTGGTTGAACAGGCGCCGGGGGCGCACGATCTCCTGCCGGTTCCCGGCACAGCGCAAGTCGCTTATGCCGATGCGCAGGGCCTTCATCTTCTCGACCTGAGCACAACTGAACCACACACGCACGTCTTGGTGACCGTTGCGGCAGAGGTCGCGATCGAATCCCTCCGCGTTTCCCCGGACGGACAGTGGGTCGCCTTTCTGGAGACGGATTCTCGACCGATCCGTGAACGACTCATCCCCGACTACTTGGCGGAGGAGACGCAGGCGCCGTCCATTCGACGCGCGTTTCCCGGGGAACCATCTGAACACTATCGCGTCGGCGTGGTGAGCGTGAGCGGTGGCGAGCCGATCTGGATGCAAATGGACGGCCATCCCGAAGACCTCGTCTTTGGCATGACCTTCGCACCGGACAGCCAAACGCTGCTGATTGATCGCGGCGATCTGTACATCAAGCATCGCTGGATCCGGCTGCTGGATCCGCGCACCGGCGCCGGGGCGACGGTGTATGAAGAGAAGGATCCGGACAATGTGACGGCAGAATGGTGGGCAGACTTCGCGCCGGATGGCCAGCGCCTGTTCATCACGTCCGATCGCGGCGATGACTATCAGCTCTGGCAGGTGCCTTTGGATGGTCGCCCACCCGAGGCGTTGAGCGATGCGCATTCAGCGGTTTTCGCAGCGGCGGTTGTGCCCAAGGCGCGGGGCATTGTGTTCATCGCCAATACCGGTCGCAGCGAGGACCGGACGCCCTATTTCCGCAGCTTCACGGGAAAGACAGTGCCCTTGTCGCGTGCACACGGCTATCACGAACCGATCGCCTCACCGGATGGTCGCTGGCTGGCCGAGGTTGATTCCGACGACGGCACCCCGCCGGAACTGTATCTACGCGCTCTGGACCCGAGCGGTGCCGCACCCGCGGCTCGTCGCGTGACCTATTCTCCCCAACCGGGTTTTGAGCAATTCCCGTGGTCCGTCGCACGCTATGTGGACTTTCCCAACGTCCACGACGGCACCTGGGTCCATGCACGCATGACGTTGCCGCCGACCTTTGATCCGCATCAGCGTTATCCGGTGATTCTGGGGTCGGTGTACAGCAATACGGCGCACAACCGCTTCGGTGGTCGCATCTATCATCCGACGTGGGCGCTTGATCAGTACTTGGCGCACCGCGGTTACATCATTCTCAACGTCGATATCAGCGGCAGTTCCGGGCACGGCAAAGCGTTCCGGCAACGCATCCGCGAGGATTACGGCGGCGTCGACGTCGACGATCTCTACAGTGCGACACGCTATCTCGTCAGCACCGGCTTCGTCGACGAACATCGGATCGGCATCTGGGGCAGTTCGTACGGCGGACTTCTGACCACCCTGTCACTGATGAAACACCCCGGGACCTACGCGGCCGGTGTGGCCGGCGCACCCGCCACCAACGTCTTTCATGCCGAGACCGGCGAGATGCGCACGATGATGGATCCGGTGAGCCGTGCCGAACGCTACCGCGCGGCCTCGCCCTACCTGTACTCCGGCCAGTTGCAGGATCCCCTGCTCTTCATCCACGGCATGCGCGACGATACGGTGCTCTTCAAAGACACGCTCAGCCTCGCGCAACGACTCATTCTCGACGACAAGGACTTCGAGATCGCTGTCCTGCCCAATGCGCCCCATGGTTGGGATACGCAGGGCTTGGCGCAAACGCGCTATGCGTTTCGCCGTCTCGTCGATTTTTTTGACCGCCACCTCAAACCGGAGGCCGCTGGCACCGATCAACGCTCGTCCAAATGAGAGGACACCGTCACCTCTTCGCCGAGTAAGCCTCGCGGCCGCCAGAGGATGGCGGCCGCGAGCAGGACGCCGATCATCACGATCCGCAAAGCCGCGCCCCGTGCCTGCCAATCCGCGGGTAGCACGGTCGCCGCCAGAAGTCCGGTGGCGCTCCACAGGAAGGACACCAAGAGGCTCCCCAGCAGTGCGCCGCGATGGTTGCCGGACCCACCGATAATCAGCATGGCCCAGATCTGAAACGTCAGTGCCGACGTGAAGTTTTCTGGCGCAATAAAGCCCAAGGTATGCGCCTGCAGCGCACCGGCCAGGCCCATCAGGGCACCGCCCAACGCGAACGCCTGTAACCGATATCGCGCTGGCGACTTACCCAACGCAGCAACGGCCTTTTCATCCTCCCGCAAGGCGCGCAACACGCGCCCCCAAGGGCTCGCGGTCAATCGCTGCAGGACGCGATAAACCAGGTAGACCACGACCGCCATCCAGACGAAGGTGAGGCGAATAAAGCCATCGGGGGTAAGTCCCCAGGATTCGAACGGCCGTGGGATGAAGCCGATCCCGAGCGCGCCGCCCGTCAGTGATTCGACGTTACGCACGATCAGATCAACGACTACCGCCACACCAAACGTCGTGATAGCCAGATAGTCGGTGCGCAACCGCAAGGTCAAGATCCCAATCAGTGCAGACACCGCCGCCGCCAGGCTCATCGCGGCCACCGCCCCGATGAACACCGGCCAACCACAGCCACCGATATGGCCCGCCACAGCGGCCGTGGTCAGAATCGCCGACACATAGGCCCCGATCGCCACGATACCCGCGACGCCGACATTGAATAAGCCCGTCTGCCCCCACTGTAGGTTCAGTCCGAGACAAGCCAGCGACTGCACGAGCACAAGCGTGCCAAATGACGCGGCATAACTGATCCATCCCGACAGACCGAGCGCGGTCATTCGCGTCTCCCAAAGAGTCCCGTTGGCCGCAACAGGAGCACGAGAACCAACAGCGTGAACGACACCGCGGCACGCCACTCAGCGCCAACATACGCGACCGCCACCGCTTCACCCCACCCAATCAACAAGCCACCGGCGAGTGCACCCCGCAAACTACCCAAGCCACCGACGATCGCAGCCGCAAACAAGGGCAGCAACACCTCGGCACCCATGGAGGGTCGGATCTGCACCAACAGGCCGATGCCGACGCCTGCGGCACCGGCCAGTCCGCCGCCGATCAGCCAGGTCATCCGCAGCACACGCCGCACGTCGATGCCCACCACTTCGGCGAGCTGGCGATTTTCGCCCACCGCGCGCATTTCTCGTCCGGTACGCGAGCGCGTCAGAAACAACCCCAAGGCTGCAAAGATCAGCACCGACCATGCCCCGACCAAGACCCGATCCGGCGCGATACGCGCAAAGCCCAGATCCCAAGCGATCGACAACTCGTCGCTGTAATAACGTGGACGGGCGCTGAAGCCCACCTCCAGTGCCGCCCGCAGCGCCATGGAGACGCCGAAGCTCGCCATGGAGACAGCCATCGCCGCACCGCGGTCGCGCAACGGTCGATAGACCAGTCGGTCGATGGCGACGGCGACGAGGCCGGTCAACGCGGCACCCGACAAAAAGCCGACCAGAAGCGCCGGGGTTGCCGTGAAGCCATCGGCTGCCATGAGCGAGTCAGGCAGCAAGGCCCCGATCGCACAGGCCACGAGGAGCGCTAGATAGGCGCCGACCGAGACGAGTTCACCGTGGGCAAAGTTGCCAAAGCGTAGCGTGCCGTAGGTCAGCGTGACGCCCGCCGCCCCGAGCGCCAGGAGCGAGCCTTCGACGAGGCCATCAAGGAGCACCTGCAGATTCATGCGGGACTCCGAGCGCCGAGGAAATACGCGGCGAGTCGCGGATCCGCGATCAATTGCGCCGGCGTACCGGCCATCGCCACCGCACCTTGAACCAGCATCACCACCTGGTCGGAGACCGTAAAAGCCGACCGCACGTTCTGCTCGACCATCAAGATGCCGAGGCCTTCGTCAGCCAGTTGTCGACATTGTCTCAACAGTTCGGTCACGGCTCGCGGCGACAGGCCCGCCGTTGGTTCATCGAGCAAGAGCACCGTCGGTGCCGCCATGAGCGCGCGTGCCACGGCCAACACCTGGCGTTGGCCACCGGACAAGCCGCCGGCCCGACGCGCCCGGCCGTCGCGAAACTCCGGCAGCGATGCAAGCAAAGCCTCAGCCCGTGCGCGTCCATCGCGCGTCGCGCCACGTGGGACGCCGAGCTGCAGATTTTCCTCAATGCTGAGATCCGCGAAAATATTGTCGCTCTGCGGCACGAAGCCCAGCCCCGTCGCCACCCGCCCGTGCGCCGGGACTGCCGTGATGTCCTGACCTTCCAGTTCGATACGACCGGCCTCAATGGGGACGAGCCCTGCAATCGTGCGTACGCAGGTGGACTTGCCCGCGCCATTCGGACCGATCAGCGTGACGATCTGTCCGGGTTCAACGGTAACGCTCGCGCCGCGCACAATCGGATTGCCGCGCTCATAGCCGGCGACCAGGCCGGACACCGCTAGACACGGGCTCATGGCACTCCTCCACCGAGGTAGGCGTCAGCCACCGCCGGATCGGCCAAGACCGCGTCGGGTGTGCCCTCAAGCAGGACGCGTCCATTGGCCATGACCATGACGCGGTCACACAAGGCGGCGATCAACGACAGTTGGTGTTCGACGAGCAGAAAGGTCGTGCCCTGTTTAGCCAACGTGGCGATACGCTCGCCCAAGGTCTCGACCAGCGCCGGATGCACACCCGCCATGGGTTCATCGAGCAAAACCACCTGCGGCTTTGCGATGAGCACCCGCGCCAACTCCAGCAGCTTGCGTTGCCCGATCGACAGCACCTGCGCCGGCTGCCGGGCCAGGGGCGTCAGCGTCATGAAATCCAGCCAACCCATCGCCTGATCCCGGCATTCGCGCTCTCGCGCCTGCACCGAGCCTGCAGCGAATAAGTTCGCCCAGACACGCTCACCCGGATGGTGCTGAGCGCCGAGCATGACGTTCTCAAGCACAGACAAGGCCAGAAACGGGCGCGGAATCTGAAAGGTTCGACCCAAGCCTCGCGCCAGTCGTTGCGCAGCAGGCTCCCTTTCGACCCGATGGCCACACAATTCGATGCTGCCGCGCGAGGGCACGCGTTCGCCTGCCAACAGGTTAAACAGCGTCGATTTGCCAGCGCCGTTGGGGCCGATGACGCCCAAGACCTCACCGCGCGGCACACTCAGACTTACGTCATCGACAGCTCGCAGACCGCTGAAGGCCGTGACCAGCCCACGGGCCGACAGCACTGGGCGGTCGGGGGCAGCTGGGGGTTGCCGCGTCTCGCCTTTCATCCGTGTTCAATCCTTCGTAAACTTTCAACGGTAGCGGCCCGGATCGGTTCCCACAAGCGCCGCCGCAATGACCCGCTCCCTCACACTCCCCGCCGAGGTCTGACCCCGATGCGTATTGCTGCCACGGCGCTCGCCCTTGTGACGCTATTTGGATCGTTGAATGGACAAGCGGCACCGCCGCCCTGCGTGATCACGCTGGGGGTCGTAATGGAGTTGACCGGCGCGGCCGGATCCTACGGACAAGCCGCGGCCAAGGCCGCTGATCTGGCGGTTGAGGACCTGAACGCTGCAGCCGGTGCCGGTGAGTGCACCTTCGCAACCCAGGTGCGAGATACGCAGAGTTCCCCAACGGTCGCCGTCGACGCCGCCAATCAACTGGTCACCCTGCACCATGTTCCTGTGCTGATCGGCGGCATCATCTCAGCCACCACCCTGCCCATCCTGACCGCCGTCACGGCACCGAGTCGCGTGGTGCAGATTTCGCCCGCGGCTTCCTCGCCTCGCCTCACCGAACTGGGTCGTGCTGCCAAGACCGGCGGACTGTTCGTGCGCACCATCACCTCCGATGCCCTGCAGGGGACGGCAGCGGCCCGTCACGCGATGGACCAGCACCTGGGCAAAGTCGCGGTCATCTACGCAAATAATGATTTCGGCGGCGGACTCGCACAGGAGTTCGTGCGCGCCTATGAGGCCTTGGGCGGTCAGGTCTTGACCCTCACACCGTATAACGAACATCAGGGCAGCTATCAGGCGGAAGTGACCCGCACACTGGCGACGCATCCGGATAGCCTGTACCTCGTGGCCACACCGGTCGATGGCGCCACGATTGCCCGCGCTTGGATCGCGGCCGGTGGCTCACGACGGCTGTTGCTGAATGACGGCATGAACAGTCAGGATTTCATCCACGCTGTCGGCGCCAAATACCTCGAGCAAGCTTTTGGCACGTCCTCCGGCACGCTCCCCAGTGCGTCCAGTCAGTATTTTGCCCACGCCTTTCGGACCCGTTCGCACGACGACCCGGAGAGCCCTGCCGCGGATCGCAGTTACGACGCCGCGGCGCTCGCAGGCCTTGCCGTACTGGCGGCTCGCACACGCGACGGCGCCGGGATTCGCACAGGCCTCAATCGCGTCACCGACCCCAAGGGTGAGGTTATCCACGCGGGCCCTGATGAGTTGCGCAAAGCACGCCGACTCCTCAAGGCCGGTCAACCCATTCGTTACGAGGGCGTGATTGGTGCGGTGAGTTTCGACGCTGCCGGTGACATCTCGGGACCTTTCCGGCTATGGCGTATTGAACACGGTGTGGTTCGTACCATGGGTGAACTGAGTGCTGACGACGTGGCCGCCTTACGGGCGCGGGCAGGTCACCGATGAACATCCCACTACCCCGGCAACGGTTAGCCGCCGATTTTGAGGTTAGCCGCATCGTGACAGGGCTCTGGCAGGTCGCCGATATGGAGCGCGACCGTGCCCCGCTTGATCCGGTCAGCACCTCCGCCGTGCTCGCAGACTATGCGCGGGCCGGATTTGATACGTTCGATATGGCCGACCACTACGGCAGCGCCGAACTGATTACGGGGCAGTTATTGGCCCGCGCGCGCGCCGGCGAACTGGGGGAGCATCGACCCGTTGCCTTCACCAAATGGTGTCCGACGCCGGGCCCCATGACGCCTGAGGTCGTCCGTGCCGGGGTGCAAGAGCGACAGCAGCGCCTCGGGGTCGAGTGCATCGACCTTCTGCAGTTGCATTGGTGGAGCTTTGAACACCCCGGGTACCTCGATGCCCTGATCGAACTCAATCTGCTGCGGGAAGAAGGTCTGATCCGTCACTTAGGCGTGACCAACTTCAACGCGCTGCATCTGGACTTGGTGGCGGCACACGGCATTCCGATTCTGACCAATCAGGTGTCCTTTTCTGTTCTGGACCGTCGCGCCGCCGGCGAACTGAGTCAGGTCTGCACGCGCCATGGCATTCACTTACTGGCCTACGGCACCCTCGCCGGAGGTCTTCTGTCGGAGCGATGGCTCGGGGCCGCTGAGCCGGCGCCTGAGGACATCACCGACTGGAGCAAGATGAAGTATCGGCGCTTCATCGACAGCATCGGCGGATGGTCGGTTTTCCAAGGCGTGCTCGCCGCGTTAGCCGCGATCGCACGTCGTCACGGCGTCTCCATTTCTAACGTCGCCAATCGGTGGGTACTGGATCAACCCGCCGTCGGATGCGCGATCATCGGCGTGCGCCCGGGCGAGCGCGATCACCGCGCCGACAACGCACGCGCCTTCGGCTGGACCTTGTCAGCGCAAGACCGAGATGGCTTGGACGCGGCATTGGCCACGACGCGACCCGTGCCGGGGGATTGTGGCGACGAATACCGACGGCCACCGTTCCTGACGGCCTCCGGCGATCTCAGTCATCATTTATCGACGTTGCCGCGTGTCTATACCGCAGAACCCGTTCCAGGCGATGCCCAACGACTGCGGGTGAGCAGCGGCAGTCGCTGGGAACCCATCTGCGGCTACAGTCGTGCGGTGCGCCACGGTGATCGCGTGTTTGTGAGCGGCACCACCGCAACCCATCGCGAGGATACGGTGGTGGCACCGGGTCACGCAGCGGCGCAAGCCACCTATATTCTCGACAAAATCGCCGCCAGCCTCGCGGCCTTAGGCGCTCGCCTCGAGGATGTGGTCATGACGCGCATTTATTTGGCGGATGCGGCCGATTGCGAGGCCGTGTCTCGGGTGCACGGGCAGTACTTTGGGGATATTCGCCCGGCCAATGTGTTGATCGAGGTAAGCCGCCTCATCGGCGACTATCGTGTTGAAATCGAGGCCGAAGCCATCACGACTCGGCCTGTCCCCTGAATGCTTGTGACCCTATGATCCACTCTGTCATGTTTCGACCATCGGAGCCCTCATGCGCACTGGATTTTTGCTCGCACTGGCGCTCGCCTGTGTGCCGTCTGCGTCCTTCGCCAAGACCGACGCGTCCGTGACCGATCCTCTACATTACCCCGCGACTCGGACGGTCGATGAACATCTCGATCGCTTCGGCACGCACGTCGCCGATCCGTACCGATGGCTGGAAAATGACGTCCGCGTCGATGCCCAAGTGCGAGCCTGGGTGGATGCCCAGAATGTGGTGACCCGCCAAGTCCTCGATGCGCTGCCTGGACGCGCCGCCATCCAGGCATCGTTGACCGCCATCTGGAATCAGGAGCGCCAAACCGTGCCGCTGCGACGCGGCGAGCGTCTCTTCTTTCGGCGCAATTCGGGTCTGCAGAACCAATCCGTTCTGTACGTGCAAGACGGTGCGAGTGCACACCCGCGCGTTCTGATTGACCCGAATCCCTGGGCAAAAGATGGCGCTACGGCGCTCGCCGAGTGGATGCCCTCGCACGATGGTCACCGAGTGGTCTACACCGTTCAGGATGGCGGCACCGATTGGCGCACGGTGCATGTCTTGGATGTGGACTCAGGCCACACCCTGAGCGATGAACTGAAATGGGTGAAGTTCTCAGGCCTTGTCTGGGCGCCAGATGGTTCGGGCCTTTACTACTCACGTTTTCCGGCTCCTGCCGCCGGCGCTGAATTTCAGAGCCGGAATCTCAATCACGCAGTCTATTTCCACCGGATCGGTGATCCGCAATCGGCTGACCGGTTGATCTATGCAACTCCCGATCAGCCCAGCCACTCCCACCACGTTGAGATCACTCACGATGGACGTTGGCTGTTCATCTCGACGTCAGAAGGCACCGATGACCGTTATGAGATTCACGTGCAGGATCTGAAAAATGGTGGCCCGGTGCGGCTGCTGTTCGCGGGTCTTGACTACAGCTGGTCTTTGATCGGATCAAAGGGTAATCGCCTGTTCTTGCGCACGAACCGAGATGCACCGCGGTATCGGATTGTCGCGGTCGACGCGTCGGCTCAAAACCCGGCTCTCGAATCCGTCATTCCGGAAGGCGCAGGAACCGTGGAAGATGCCGCCATGATCGGCGCTCGCCTCATTGTGAACGCTCTGGAAGATGCGCACAGCGTGGTACGCAGTTTCAACCTGCAAGGCGGCGATGCCCGTGTGATCGAGTTACCTGGCATTGGCAGTGCCAATGGCTTTGAAACCGACCCTGATCATACGGACACCTATTACGGGTACACGAGCTACACGACACCGCAGACGATTTATCACGTCGATCTGGCATCCGGTGCCACGTCGGTCTTCCACGCCCCTCCGATGTCCTTCGACTCGAAGGCCTACACGGTTCGTCAGGAGTTCGTTACCTCCAAGGATGGGACACGCGTGCCGATGTTCATCATCGCGCGGCGTGATCTACCCCAAGGCACGCACCCTACCGTTCTGTATGGCTACGGTGGCTTTAATGTGTCGCTGACACCGAACTACTCGGCGGTTCGTCTCGCGTGGCTCGATATGGGTGGTGTGTGGGTAGAGGCCAATCTGCGCGGCGGCGGTGAATACGGCAAGGCGTGGCACGACGGTGGGCGTTTGCTCAACAAGCAAAACGTCTTCAACGATTGCATCGCAGCCGCCGAGCATCTCGTCAAGACGGGGATCAGCTCACCCCAGCAGCTCACCCTGCTCGGCGCTTCCAACGGCGGCCTCTTGGTCGGTGCGGTGGTCAATCAACGTCCCGACCTCTTTGCCGCGGCAGCACCAGAAGTGGGCGTCATGGATATGTTGCGCTACCCCGAGTTCACCGCCGGACGCTATTGGGTCGATGATTACGGAAGCCCCGAGGAAGAGGTGCACTTCCGCAATCTCTTGTCGTACTCCCCCTACCACAACATTCGCATTGGTCACGATTACCCGGCACTGCTTGTCATGACCGCCGACACGGATGACCGCGTAGTCCCTGGCCACAGCTTCAAATACGCAGCCCAACTGCAGTCCATGGACTTGGGGCCGAAGCCGCGCATCATTCGCATCGAGACTCGCGCCGGACATGGATCGGGTAAGCCGACCGACAAGCAGATCGCTGAGTACACGGATTTGTTCGCCTTCTTCGGCTACTACACGGGACTCACGACGAAACCGTCTGTGACATCGGCGAAGTAAGAAGAAGCGTCTGCGAGGCAGCGTGCCGCGCAGGCAGGACGCTGACGTGACTGTGGCAGGTAGCAGAAGCCGGGCATTCGACTCGCGCCCGGTCAGATGAAGCCATGGCGGAGCAGACGTTCTCGACGGGGTCGAGGTCGGTTGCGGGCGGCAAGGGCGACTTGGCCGTGGTCCTGCAGCCGTTTGAGAAAGGCGAGCGCGTCAGCGAGCGCTTGTGGAGGCGCGGGCCAGTCGGATCGTGCCGTCGCTCGGACGCTCGGACGCTCGGCCATCGTCCGCAGCATCGCGGCCACCATCCGGAGACATCCAATGAAAACGGGGCCGTTAAGGCCCCGTTCAGTGCGCGCTATGAACCGGGAGGATAGGCCGGTGATCGGCATACCCTCCCGTCGGTCTGAGCTCAGGCGTACTTTTTCGCCATGGCGTCGAACGAGAGTGGCTTGATGCGATCCGCATGACCTGCCGTGCCAAAGGCTTCAAAACGCAGTTTGCAGATCGACTGCGCCGCCTTCTGAGCCGGCGCCAAGTACTTACGCGGATCGAATTCAGCCGGATCCTGCGCAAAGTGGCGGCGGATCGCACCGGTCATCGCGAGGCGAATGTCGGTGTCGATATTGATCTTGCGCACACCACTTTTGATGCCGCGCTGGATTTCCTCGACCGGCACGCCGTAGGTCTCCTTGAGAACGCCACCGAACTCACGAATCACCGCCAACCACTCCTGCGGCACGCTCGACGAGCCGTGCATCACCAGATGCGTGTTCGGACAGGCCGCGTGGATTGCGGCGATGCGGTCGATCGCGAGAATATCGCCGGTCGGCTTACGCGAGAACTTGTAGGCACCGTGGCTCGTGCCGATGGCAATTGCCAACGCATCCACTCCCGTCTTGGCAACGAAGTCCCGGGCCTGTTCAGGATCCGTGAGCAGCATGTCGTGCGTGAGTTTGCCGACGGCGCCGACGCCATCTTCCTCACCGGCCTCACCCGACTCCAGCGAGCCCAAGCAGCCAAGTTCACCTTCGACCGAGACACCGACCGGATGGGCCATCTCAACCACGAGCTTGGTGACCCCGACGTTGTAGTCGTAGCTCGACGGCGTCTTTCCGTCGGTCATCAGCGAGCCGTCCATCATCACGCTCGAGAAACCCGAACGGATCGAGGCTTGGCAGACGGCAGGCGAGGTGCCGTGATCCTGATGGACGCACACCGGGATGTCCGGATAGGACTCCACGGCCGCCAGCATCAGGTGACGCAGGAACGGCTCACCGGCGTACTTACGCGCACCGGCCGAGGCCTGCAGGATGACCGGGCTGCGGGTTTCCTGTGCCGCGCTCATGATCGCGACGACCTGCTCTAGGTTGTTCACGTTGAAGGCCGGAACGCCGTAGTCGTGTTCGGCGGCGTGGTCTAGGAGCTGTCGGAGCGAGATGAAAGCCATGCGGTAAGTCCTCTGACTGAGATTGCGAAACAGATGGGGAGATTATGCCGAATCTCGCGCCGCCGTGGCGGCCAGCAGGGCCGGTAATTCGGCAAGTCCTGACACGTGCGCATCGGCGTTGAGCAGGCGTGGATCCTCGCCGCCGTTATAACCATACGGGACGACCACGACCGGCACGCCGGCCGCACGCGCCGCGTCGACATCGTTGGACGAGTCGCCGACCATGAGCGCCGCCTCGGTGGGTACGCCGAGCGTCCGCAAGGCGTGCAAGAGGGGTTCCGGATGGGGCTTGCGCTCACGACAGGTGTCGCCCCCCACCACCAACTCGAAGGCATCCAACACGCCGCCGTCTTCCAATGAGCGCAACGCCAGATCACGCCGCTTATTGGTAACCACCGCTAGCCGATAACCGCGTGCGCGTAACTGATCGAGACACTCGCGCACGCCCTCAAACGGTCGCACGGCGGCATCCGCGCTGTGGTGCAGCGCCTCGTAGTGACGAAAAAACCCATCCAAGATGCGCGACTGGGTGACCGCATCCACGGAGCGGCCGGCGGTCATGCGCTCAACGAGTACGGCAGCGCCGCGACCGACCCCGATGAGCACGTCCTCGATCGGAAGCGCCGCGAAGCCTTCCTCGATCAAGGCACGGTTCAGCGCCCGGGCGATATCCGGCAGCGTGTCGAGTAACGTTCCGTCTAGATCGAAGAGGACGGCAGCGAGGGGTCGGTGGGCGAAAGTCGTCATAGGGTCGACATTCTGCCATCGGCCGCCCATCGCGGCGCGCCGCTTGAGCGACGCCGTCCGGCAGGCGACACTCTCGGTGAATCACGAGGTGAAGATCATGTCCGATCTATTTGATGCTGAACGGGTCTACGCCGCACAGTCCCCGGCCGAACTGGCGGCCGAATACGACCGTGTGGCCGAAAGTTACGATGCCGTGTTGGTGACGCAGCATGACTGGCGCATGCCCGAGATCATGGCAGGCATTGTGGCGTGGCTGCTGCCGCGTGAGGCCCGCATCCTCGATGCTGCCTGCGGTACCGGCTTGATCGGTGTCCACCTCAAGCAGTACGGATTCACACACCTCGAGGGCCTCGACATCTCGGCGGGCATGCTCGAGGTGGCCCGCCGCAAGGACGCTTACCGTTCGCTGTTGTGCGCCCCGCTGGGTGAGCATCTGCCCTATCCCGATGCCAGCTTCGACGCCTTTACGGTGGCCGGCGCCTTCACGCCGGGCCACGCACCCGCCCACTCCTTGGATGAACTGGTGCGGATCACCCGACCGGGCGGCTACGGCGTGTTCTCCCTCCGCGACGATGTGGATCAGCCCGACTTCCACGCAACCCTCGCCGACCACGTCGCCGCCGGGCGACTGCAGATGCTCAAAGCGGGCGCACCCTTTCAGTCACTCCCGCGCGCTGAGCCGCATGTTCGAAACCGTTTATACGTGTACATCAAAAACTATTAAAACGATTAACGGATCTTCTTAGCTGATTTTGATAACACGTAAATTCTATTTTTAATTCATTTTTTCATATACTTATTCTATATTCATGTCCTTTATTATCAGACAACATCTCGTCAGTTCACCCACGACCGCCAGCCACGCTCAGACGCCGACATGAGCATCCCCGCCGCGGCCGAACCGAGCGCCATCAATCACTACCGTGCCGATCAGGTGCTGCCGATCCTGCGCAGTTACGAAACGTTGGTGGACCGTCCCCTCCTCCTCCGGGCACGCGGCGAGTCCGTGACCGAGTGGGCACTGCGAGCGTACACCGCGCCCTTCGTGCTACTCGCGCATGACGGTGGTGAGGACCCCCGCTTCACGTACGCCAACCGCGCAGCACAGCAACTGTTCGAGATGCCCTGGTCCAACCTCGTCGGGATGCCGTCCCGCCACTCCGCCGAACCGGACGAGCAGGCCGCCCGCGACGCCCTCCTGGCGCGCGTGCTGCGCGTGGGCTACTGCGACGACTACGCTGGGGTTCGGATCGCGTCTTCCGGGCGGCGGTTTCGGATTTCCGGGGCCACGGTCTGGAACGTATTGGGCAGCGATGGCCGTCGGATCGGCCAGGCCGCCACCTTTGCCACATGGCAACCCCTCACCAACTGAGCCATCCCCAACGCCCCGGGCGTTGTTTTGATTCGGCGCTGCGGAGCAATCGGGCCTATAATCCGCCGATCCATGGGAGAACTGCCTTGATCAGCCTAACTGAGGAACTCACGCTGCTCGCGGTCGAAGACGACGGGCGGATTGCCTATACGGCCGGTTCCCCCAACTTCGCGATGGCGTTGGTGGGTGCTTGCATCGTCGATCTGAACAAGGCCGGTCGGGTCGATGCCGACTTGAACGGCCTGAACGTGCTGAGCCACGAGCCGATCGGCCTGCCGGCTCAAGATCGCGTTCTGGAAGTCATCGCTGCGGGTCCTGTGCAAACCACCGAGCGTTGGGTGCTGGAGTTGCAGGGCGACTCGCCAGACCTCGTACGCATGACGCTTGCTCAATTACAAAAGCGCGGCATCCTGCATCAAGCCGAGAAGCGCTTCCTCTGGGCACTGCGCGCCCGCCGCTACCCGATTGACGACGGCGGCAAGGAGCAGAAGGAGGCCAAGTTGCGCATCCTGGCGGCGTTGCTGTCGGACGGACTGCCGACTCCCGATGACTCCATGCTGATCGGTCTGGCCGTTGCCGGCGGGTTATTAGAGGCCTTCTTGTCGAAGTCTGAAATTGCCCGTCTGGCCGAGCGCATTGCCGAAATCGGCGGACTTGACCTTGTGGTGCGCGGCGTCGAGGCGGCCATTCGCGCCGATGCCGAAGTCCGCGCCCATGCCATTATGCTTTCCATCCACTAAGAACACGCCCCGAGGCTACGCTGTGAACGTCACCCACGACACCAACAACCGCACCACCACCATCCACGCCGCCGGCCGATTGGATTTCGAAGCTGCCGGCGCGTTCCAGAAAGATCTTGAGCAGGCGGTCGCGGATGCCGCCGCCGGCGGCCATGCACTCGTCCTCGACTGCGCCGCACTCGATTACGTCTCGAGCGCGGGTCTGCGCGTTTTCCTGGTTGGCGCACGCGCCGCGAAGGCCTCGAGTGTTCCCTTTGCCGTCTACTCGCTGACGGCGGCGGTCAAGGAAGTCTTCGATGTGAGCGGCTTCGGTCGAATCATCGACGTCTTAGCCGACCGTGCCGGTGCACTCGAAAAGGTCGGACGCAGCGCGTGAGCGTTGCGCAGACGACGGTAAAAGCGGACGCGGCAGCGCTTCCGCTCTTACAGTCGTTTCTGTCGGACTTCTGGACGGTGGAGCATCTTCCCGACTCCGCTCGGTTCCCGTTTGAGCTCGCCTTAGAAGAAATCTTCATCAACGTCGTCATGCACGGCAGTCATGGCCGCGACGACGTCTGGGCGGACGTGACCCTACGCTATGAGCACCACCACGCTGAAATGGTTCTGCGTGACAATGGCAATCCGTTTGATCCTCTGGCGGCGCCCCCGCCCGATCTGGACGCCGCCATGGAGGACCGCCCGGTGGGCGGCCTTGGCATTCACCTGATCCGCACGCTGATGGATG
This sequence comes from Gammaproteobacteria bacterium, assembly GCA_947455595.1. GTDB lineage: Bacteria > Pseudomonadota > Gammaproteobacteria > Steroidobacterales > Steroidobacteraceae > CAIKZZ01. The sequence continues at coordinate 30,791 of CANGOP010000008.1, read as the reverse complement.
AGGTGACCTATCGGTCCGTGGATGGCTGCAACGTGCTCACGTTACGCAAGCACCTCGACGAGACGCCTGCTCACTGAGCCTGCGCTGCGGCCGCCCGACGCGGCGCCAACTCCGTTGCCATCTCCTGCACAGCCGCCTCATCCAAGGGGTAGTAACGCAGCGCAAAGGCGGCCAGCAGCGCAATAGCACCTGGAATCAAGCTCATCATCAGCACAATGCCCTGCAAGGTCGACGCCGACTGAGCCACATTCGGCTGATAACCGAAGTAGGCGAGTAACCATCCGGTCCCTGCTCCGCCGAGCGCCCAACCCACCTTCTGCGAGAAGGAGGCCGCGGAAAACACAAGGCCGGTGGCACGCCGCTCACTCTTCCACTCGGAGTAGTCGGCGGTGTCGGCATACATGGACCAGATGATCGGCGCGGTCGGCGCGATCGAGAGACTGATCAAGCCATGCATCGTCCAGATCGCAGGCAAGTTATCGACCGGCACGAAATAGAATCCGGCCGTCAGCACGGCCGTGGTCATTGTCGACCACAGATAGAAGCGCTTCTTACCAAAACGATGCACCAAGGGTGCCGAGACCGCCACGCCGATCAGGAAGGCCAACGCGCCGATCGTCATGGCCGTGCCAAAAGCGCCGTGACCATTCGGCACCACATAGTCGAAGTAGTACAGCATCACGGCGCTGCGCATATTGCCGCAAGTCAGCGCAGCCACACCCACCAAACTCAGGATCATCCAAGGCCGGTTGCGGCGCAGGTCGCGCAGGTCTTCGCGCAGATTCTGGCGATGATCAGCCACCGGTTTGACACGCTCCTTAGTCAACAGGAAGGTCAGCACGAAAAAGACCACGGCCACGATCGAGTAGACAACCATGGCAGCCTGCCAGCCGCGCGGCGCAATGCTCGAACCGCCGAAATAGCGAACCATCGGATCGGTGGCGTTCACGAGGATAAAGATCGGCAAAAAACCAAAGACGAAGCGATACGCCGAGACCGTACTGCGCTCAGCAGAGTCGGAGGTCAGCACACCGAACAGGGCGGAATACGGGATATTGATGGCTGAATAGAAGAACATCAGCAGCGTTAGGGTCACATAGGCATAGGTCATCTTCGCACCGCCCGCCAAGGCCGGCACGGTGAAGGTCGCCACGGCGGATAGCGCCAAAGGCACGCTCATCCACAACAGATAGGGCCGGAAACGTCCAAAGCGCGTGCGCGTACGGTCCGCAAGAATTCCGATCAGCGGATCAATGATGGCATCGGCGGAGCGGGTCACCAGCATCATGGTACCCATGGCCGCGGCGCTGAGCAGGAACACATCGGTGTAATACTTCGCGATGTAAATCGCGAACATCTGCCAGAAGAAGTTCGACGCAAAATCACCAAAGCCGTAGCCGATTTTGTCGAAGAACGAAAGCCGTCCGTTCGCTGTTGTCATGATTGCGGTCCACCTTAAGAGCCATCTGTCGGGAAACCCCTCACCCGAACAGATGACCGTGTGATTGTGCGAGACATCCCGATCCTGCAATCACCACGCCGATCTTTGCAAATCGGCGTGGCGCGGCGATCACGGCAGGAAAGTGAAATCGTCGAAATACATGGCCGGCTCGTCTGCCGTGGGCGTACTGCCAAAATTGGGAAAGACCACCATCGTGGTGTACGTCTGGGTGGGATCCAGTGCGGGCGTACCCGTGGCTGGATTCGCCAAATTGAACGTCAAGGTACTCCACCCACCGGCCACCGTGGTCGGCGTATCGGTTTCAACGGAGTGGGTCGCCGAAGCATCCTGGAACTTCAGCTTCACATCGAGACCCGCCTGCGCCGCCCATACCCGCACCGTGAACGTTGTGCGCGTGTTGGTGAATGGAATCGCACCGATGGTCGGCGCCGACGGAATACCCGCATCACCCACGAGCGTACCGGCATAGAGCGCCGCGTTGGCGCTCTTCACGATCTTCAAGACGTTGCCATTGCTCCCCGTCGGTCCAGCCACCACCGAACTCACGTCCCCGGAAAAATCAGACGTCGGATAGGTCTTCGCGGCGTCGTCAAAGGTCAACGTTTGATAGGTACTCGTGATCACCGGCGGTGATAACGGTGGTGCCGCCGCGGCCGCGGCACCCACGAAGGTGAAGGAACCAAGGTAGAAGATCTCGTCGGCCGCGGGCGCCGGTGCACCACTGGCGCAAGTAAAGTCCCCGAAGATGGTGAGCTTGTTATAGGTCTTTGAGAAATCCAGCGCCGCCGTACCCGGAGCCTGATTGGCAAAATCAAAGGTCAGTGTCTGCCAACCGGCCGACGCAGCGATGACATCCGTTTCCACGGAGACCGCCGCATTGTTAGCGTCCTCCACCTTCAGCTTCACATCCACACCCGCGGTGGGAACGTAGACCGGCACGGTGATACGCGTCGCGCCATTCGCAAACGGCAGCGCGCCGATCGAGAGGTTGTAGCCGACGGAGAGCGTGGCACCTGCCCAGCATTGAGCGCCGGCGCCCTTGGCGTACAACAGAACGGTTCCACCGGGACCACCGGCCGGTACGCCCGACGACGTCAATGCCGTGCCGGCACCCCCAAAGGTACTCGCCGTGACGGTAACGCCTGCCGCATTGAAATCCAGCACCGCATAGGTGGGCAGCGGCACGGGCAACGGCGGCGCGCTCGCCGCTGCAGCGCCGACAAACGTGATCGGGCCGACATAGAAAATCTCATCCGCGCCTGGAGAGGCGCCACCACTCGAGCACGTGAAATCACTGAAGATCGAAATCTTGTTGTAGGTTTGCGAAGGATCCAGCGCGGCCGTTCCCGGTGACGGATGCGCAAAGTCAAAGGTTAGAACCTGCCAACCGGCGGTAGTCGTCACGACATCCGTCTCGACGCTCACACCCGCGTTGCTCGCGTTTTCAGCCTTCAACTTGACGGTCATGCCCGCCGCGGGCGCATAGATCTGTATGGTCATCACGCTGGCCGAAGCGGAGAACGGCAGAGTACCGACCGACTGTTGCCCGCCGACCGACAGCGTCGTACCGGCCCAGCACGGCGCGCCGGCGGGCTTTGTGATCATGACGACCGTGCCCGTTGGGCCGCCGGGTGGAATACCCGACGTCACCAGACTCGCTATCTCGCCACCAAACGGGGTGAGGGTATACGCCTGAGAGGGATCATTGAACGAGAGCACCGCATAGCTTGCGCCCACCGACACGCCCGCCACAGCGGTCCGGCCCGAAGCCGTATCGGTGGCGGTGATGCTCGTCGTACCCGCGTGCACCCCGGTCATCAGACCGGCGGTGTCCACCGTCGCGATGGTCGGATCCGCTGACACAAAGGTGACACCCGACAGTAACGTCGACTGCGAAGCGTCGGCATAGATGGCTGTGACACTCAACGCCGCAGTCCCACCCGGCGCCACGGCCACTTGCGAGGGGGATAACACGATGCCCGCTAACGCTCCCGCCGCAACCGTCACCGTTGCCGTCGTCTGCTGACCCGATTGGGAGTGCAGGATATGAATCTGCGTGGAGCCACTGTGCATCGCGGTCACGATGCCGCGCGAATCCACCGTTGCGACCCGCGCGTCTTGGGTCGAGAACGACGAACCGGCCGTCACATCGATCGGCGCCTTGGTCGAGTCGGACAGTTCCCCGTGCACCGTGAGCGCCTGGGTATGTCCCACCGGCAGCGTGAAACTGGCGGGCAGCGCTGCGATGGCGATGACGGAGGGCTGCTTCGGCGCCGTGGCAGTACCGGGCTGACAGGCGGCGAGGCCCGTCGTGATGGCGAGCACCGCCAGGATACGAAGCAAAGAACGATTCAACCGCATGACAATACCCCCAGAAAGTTGGGCCTGCACTCACACGCCCATGGACGCGCCATCCCATCAACACCACTCATCAAACCCACTGCCCACCCACCCGCTACGTCGCGAGATTGTTGGGCGGAGCAAACGGGACCACGCCCTCGCCTCGCGCCGCCAAGGGCAGCACGCCGGCAGTACGCTGGTAGACACGGACGTAATCAATCACGAACTCTGCCGGAAACGGCGTAGAGGCATCGGGCGCACCGGGCAGCCCACCACCGATCGCCAAGTTCAGCAGCAGATGAAACGGTCGATCAAAGGGCGCAGGCCATGGATTAAGGTGCGCCGCGGTCTGCGGCAGTTGACCACCGGAATGATCACGGTCACTGCAACTCCACCAGAAGCGCTGCTCAGCGTAGACCTCGCCATCGACGAGCCAACGGATGACGCCCGGATCCCATTCCACCGCATAGACGTGAAACGATTCAGCGGAGCCACCATGACCCAACGGATGAACGACCGTGTGGTGATCGCGATGTGGCCAACCTGATCCGAAATGGATGCTGCCGAGCACTTCGTGTGGTCGCGCACCGACCACTTCCATCACATCAATCTCACCGGAAGCAGCCCAGCCACCGTACTTCTCTTCCGTCGGCAACAACCAGAAGGCCGGCCAAATACCCTGCCCGGCGGTCACGCGTGCACGGCATTCAAAGCGGCCATACGCTTGCGAGAACAGCGACTCCCCATCCGATGATCGTGTACGAATGCGTGCGGAGGTGTAAGCACAGCCATCCGCCGCCGTCTCACGACACGCCCGGATCACAAGACAACTGTCTTCGAGAAACAGATTGCTGGGTTTGTCGGTATAGGACTGCAGTTCATTGTTGCCCCATCCGGGCACCCACTGACCCGAACGGTGGTCGTGGAAGCCGTTGCCCAACTGAGGCTCCCAACGGCTTCGATCCAACGTGTCGCCCTCAAACTCGTCAGACCAGACCAACGTCCAACCCGGGATCGACGGATCCTGCATGGTTGTGAGAGCACTCACGGGATGACTTTAGGACGGCTCACGGTCATGAACTCGCCGGACAACGCCACCCTTGCGATCCCGAAAGGTGCGCTGCAGATCCCGGTACCACAGAGCGCTCGCTTTGGGCGTGCGCTGCTGTGTCGCGTAGTCCACATGCACGATGCCAAAGCGTTTGGTGTAACCGTGCGCCCACTCGAAATTGTCGAGCAGACTCCAAGCAAAATAACCGCGCACATCGACGCCCGCGTCACGAGCCGTCGCGACGGCCTGAATATGCGCATCCAAATATCGAACGCGCGCGGCGTCATCCACCACGCCAGCCACGCATTCGTCCGGGTAGGCGGCACCGTTCTCCGTGATGTAGATCGGTGGCAGCTGATAATCGCGATGCAGGCGCGTCAGCAATTCGGTAAGCCCCGCCGGGAAGACTTCCCAACCCATGTCCGTCAGTTCCAACCCGCTCGACGTCGGGTCGTAGCGGCCGCTCGCGATCGCGATGTTGCGGGTGTAGTAGTTGATCCCGAGAAAATCGAGCGGGACACCAATTCGCGCAAAGTCGCCTGACAGGATTTTCGGCGCATCGGTGCCGAGATGCGCCAGGACGTCTGCGGGATACGCTCCCTTCATGAGCGGGTCCATGTACCAACGCACCAGCTCGCCATCTTCGAGTTGCGCTCGCAGTCGATCTTCCACCAACGCGGTCGCGGCATGCACCGGCGCTTGATTCAGCACGATGCCGAGCGGGCAACGCACACCATCAGCCCGTAACGCGGTCAGCGCATCACCGTGGGAGACGAGTAAGTGATGCGACACTTGGGTCGCCGCACGCCGATCCCGCAATCCCGGCGCGAAAATCCCGTGCTGGTGACCGAGGGTCGCCACGACCCACGGTTCGTTGTGAGTCGCGATGCTGGCGGAGCGGTCGCCGAGGAGTGCCCCGATCTTGCGCGCATAATCAACGAAGTGAGCCACCGTCTCACGCGATTGCCAGCCACCCTGCGCCTGCAACCCACTGGGCAAGTCCCAGTGATACAAGGTCACATGTGGTTGGATACCCCGCGCCAACATTCCATCGACCAGTCGGTCATAAAAGGCCAGCCCGGCTTCATTCCAAGCGCCCTGACCCTCCGGTTGCACACGCGGCCAACTGATCGAAAACCGATAATGGTTAATCCCCAGGGAGGCGATCAGGTCCAGATCCGACTCCCAGCGCTGGACATGCTGACAGGCATCGCGCCCATTACTGCCGTCCAGAATGACCCCTGGCTGCTCGCAGAACTCATCCCAAATCGATGGCCCTCGGCCATCGCCGGCGGTCGTCCCTTCGATTTGAAAAGCACTGGTGGCGACCCCCCAGACAAAATCCGACGGGAAGCGTTTGGCGACCCGTTCTGGGTCTACCGCTTCTCGAACCAAGTACTCGCTCGGCGTGGCGCTCATATCTGCGCTTTCTTCCGTCTCGTGATTGTCATGGAGCGGCCGGTGCAGTCGCCGAGGTCTCGCGCGACCCCGATTACTTACTAAAGCCGATATAGCCCACCGCGATCGTGTTGTACTCACCCGCCACAACACTCGGGTTCTTATCACCCGTGAATTTGACCGCCACCGCTGTCACGCCAGACGTCTGCAGCGCGCTCATTGAGCCTGGCGAACAGGTAAAGGCCGACAGCGGAATAGCATAGTTGTTGACCCCCAGCGCAGACGGTCCGCTCGCACCGACCGTCACCAGCGTCTGGTCGTAGCTGCAGGTCGCCGTCGCGGTAGCCGCAGAGCCATTGCCTTGCGGATCGTTGGTCAAGACCACCGTAAAGACGTTGGCATGGCCATGGGTGGCATCTGCCGCAACCGTGTTACCCATCTGGACCAACAACGTCGCCGACTGGCTGATGTCGATGGGCGGGATTGAGGTCACGTTCGAGCCGTTACTCGCCGGTGCCTTGATCGCCACGTAGACGTAATCACCTGCGGCCGTCGGTGGCGTCGATGACGTCTGGTTGCAATTGCCGTCGCCGTTCGCCTGTGCCTGCACGATATAGAGCTGCGTGCGATCCATATCTGGCTGCGATGCGGAATAGCATCCATAGCCATAATTACCGCCGAAGCCCGCGTACAGGTCGCCCAGCTGGATCGAGTGCAAATACGCACCATTGGTCTGCGCGTTGTACGCGACGTAGTTGGAGGCAAACAGAATGTAGGGCGTCGCACTCGCAGTGGTGCCACCGCCGCCACCGCTACCGCCACCACCCGAGCCGCCGCCACCCGAACCACCCCCGCCACTGGAAGGCGTCGGCGTCACGCCACCGCCACCGCATGCGGCAAGAAAGACCGCCACAACGGCCAACAGAGCGGCGATTCGGCTCGAGGACTTCAGAACGATGGTGCTCATGGATGTCGACCCCTCGCGGCACAGCGCGCAAATAAAACGATAGCGTTGGTGCGCCATTTAGAAAGCGCTTTCATAGAAAGTACCACAAAGGCAGACGGGTATGTCAACGCCTGCGCTAGCATCCATCTCATGAACCGTTGGCGCCCCATGCTCCTGCTTGCACTGACCACCCTCATCGGTGGGATCAGTGAGGCCGGCGTGCTGGAAGAGTCCTTCCAAGCCAAGGCTCCCCGCGTTGCACAGGCGGCACGCTCAGCCCCGCTCCCTGCAGTCTCCGTGCTCGTCGTGCGACCCGATGACGACCAACGCCATCCGCTTGCCATTCTCTTGCACGGTCGGGGCGTGGATGCGGATGAGAACCGCCGGGTGGGCCGTGCGGACTTTCCAGCGAACGCGCGTTACCTGGTCGGGCGAGGCTACGCCGTCCTCATCCCGACCCGGATCGGATACGGCATTACCGGCGGTCCGGACATTGAGTTCACCGGGCCGTGTCAGCACAAGTCAGCCGATAGCGCTCTGGAGACGGCGGCCCGCGAGGTCGCCTCTGTCATGAATGCGGCACGCGTCTACCCATGGTCGGATAGCGGACGCGTGATCGTGATCGGCGATTCCTTTGGCGGACTCATTGCCCTCGACCTTGCAACGCATCCGCCCAGGGGTCTGAAAGCCGTGATAAACGTGTCTGGCGGCGACGGCGGTGACTCCCTGCGTCACGTCGACGTGCCGTGCGACCCCGCAGCACTGGCGGCGACGCTGACGACGCTCGGGCGAACAGCCAAGGTTCCCGCCCTCTTCCTCTACAGCCGCAATGACCGCTTCTGGGGGCCGGATTGGCCAGTCCGCTGGTTTGATGCGTGGCAGCACGCCGGTGGCGACGGCGAATTCGTCTGGCTCCCCGCCGATAAGAACAACGGCCATTTCATTTTTAACCGCAACGGCCCCGCGTGGCAGGTGCCCGCATCCCGCTTTCTACGTGCGCACGGCTTGCCGTAACTCAGTAACGGACGGAACGCGTCGATTCACGAATCGCCAACGTCGCTGTCGACAGTTTCGAGACCGGCACCCGACCATCCAACAGGTCGATCATGGCCTCCGCTGCGGCCTCACCCACTTCATGAATTGAGCGGTGAACCGTCGTCAAAGGCGGAATGATGTAAGACGAGGTCGGCAGGTCGTCAAAGCCAACGATCGAGACATCCTGAGGGACGCGCAGCCCCCGCCGATGCAACGCCAACATCGCGCCGTACGCGGTCTGATCGTTGGCAGCGAAGACCGCTGTGAATTCCGCCTTGGCATCGAGCAAGCGGTTCATCGCTAAATGTCCGCCAGCATCCGAATAATCACCCGGCACGACCAACTTCGCGGCGAACGGAATCTTCGCGTTCGCCAGTGCCGCCTTGTAGCCGTTTAAGCGCTGCTGCGAGTCTGGATGATTGGCCGGACCTGCGATGAAGGCGATTTTTCGATGGCCTTGACCGATCAGATACTCGGTCGCCAAGCGCGCACCGGGCGTCGAGTCCGCATCCATCGAATACGAACGTTCGGCTTCGATCGAACGGCCCGTGAGCACGATCGGAACGGTCCGGGTCAGCCGCACCAGTTCCGCATCCGGCAAACAGCTCGTCACCAGAATGATCCCCTCGACCCGGCGCGCGAGCAGATGCTCGACACAGCGGCGCTCGTCATCTTCACGCCAGTGACCGGAGAGGAACAGCACCGAATACCCGGCGCGGAAGAGGCCTTTCTCTATCGCCGCGAGCGCCTCTCCATAAAAAGGAGAGTCGATGGTCTGGATAATGACGCCGACGCTCATCGAGCGCCCCCGTGCAAGGGATCGCGCGACGGGGTTGGGCTGAAACTGCAGTTTGGAAATCGCTGCCCGGACGGCACGAACCTTGGACTCGCGCACCTTCGCGGTGCCGTTGAGGATCCGGGAAACCGTACTGGGCGAGACGCCCGCCTCTTCGGCAACCATCTCCAGGGTTACAACGCCGGCCGGCGCCACGGGCGCGGCCGCCTTGGATCCCGTCGATTTGCGTCCTGTTGCCATGTCGTCTCCCTGCTTGGCCGTATCGGCCTTGGCTCGCGAAAGTCATCTTACCGCGCACAGACCGGTCACGGCCATTTGACAAAGTCCAGACCGTTTCGCTACTTTTGAAAGCGCTTTCCAAGGTTGCCGCCAGTCTGCTGACGTACCAACGCCTCAGCGGCGAGCGGTGGCCTGAGAGAGCCTTGGGGGTCAGCGCACACGTCGAGTCACGTGTGCGCCCTGCCAAGCGCATGCGGTTCTGTTGAGCCCCAGTTGCAGGTAACGACGGTGACATCCATGAAACAGTTTCTCTCCCTCATCGGCTCTCACCGCTGGCTTATGCTGGCCGGGCTATCGCTCACGCTAGCCGGCTGCGGCAGTTCGCAGAATTGGTCACAGGATGCCGCCTACGTCACCATCGGCGGCACGGTCTCCGGCCTGACGGGCGGCAAATTGGTTCTTACCAACAACGGTAGCGACCCACTCACCGTCACCGCGAGCGGTGCGTTCACGTTCGCCTTAAAGGTCGCGCCGTATAGCGCCTACACCGTGGCCGTTCAGACACAGCCCGACGGCGCGATCTGTTCAGTCACCGCGGGTGGCACGGGCAAAGCGGCGACCAATGTCACGACCGTGCAGGTCACGTGCTTGCCCGACGTCACGGTTGGCGGCACCGTCTCGGGCCTCAATGGCGGCGTAGTCGTCTTGCAGAACAACAAGGCAGACGATCTCGCCGTCGGCAGCGATGGCACCTTCACGTTTGCACAGAAGATTCATGAAGGCGGCGCGTACTCGGTGACCGTCAAGACACCCCCGAATGGCGAACTGTGCGCGGTCACCAACGCCTCTGGCTCCGCCTCCGGCAACGTCACGAGCGTGCGCGTTCTGTGTTCACCGTTCGTGCGCCGCCTATTGCCCGACATCTACCGGACCGGCAAGGCCATCGCGTACAGCGCCTACCGCTCGGGTGGCCCCGGCGTCGGTGAGATGCCGGCCGATAGCGCGGTCTTGCAGGACTTAGGGCTGCTGCACAGCGCCGGCTTCAACCTCCTGCGCTTGTTTGGCTCCGACGCCGTCGCGCAAAAGATCATTTCGCTTGCACAGGCGAACTATCCGGAGATGCGCTTCCAGCTGGGCATTTACCTGCGTGGCGCATCGGCATCCTGCGTGGACTCGGTGAATCAATCGCAGATGGACAAAGCTATTGAATTGGCAAACGCCTACAGCAACGTGATCACGGTGAGTGTTGGCAACGAGACGTCCTTCGCGGCGAACCTGCCGGACACGTGTCTTGCCAGCTATCTGCAGTACGTGCGCGCGCAGGTCGCTCAGCCGATCACCGCGGATGATGACTACACCTTCTACGCAGGCCTGACCTCATCCGGTGAGAAGCCGAATCTCGTGCTGCCGCTCCTCGACTTCGCATCTATCCATATGTACCCGCTGAGCAACTCCGGCCGCTGGGACTGGCACCAGCTGAGCGTTGCGACAGGCCCGGATCGCGCCGCTGCGATGATGGCCGCTTCCTTGCAGAACGCCGTGGACTCCTACAACGCCGTAGCCAACTACCTGTTCCGCGATAACTCGGGCAGCACCGTGACGATTGCCTCGGCCATGCCCATCGTGGTCGGCGAAACCGGCTGGAAGGCGACCCAGACGAACGGCAACTCACTGATCGAGCTGTACACCGCCAACCCCATCAACCAGAAGTGGTACTTCGACTTGTTGAATGGCTGGCAGGCGGGTGGCTCGGGACCGGTCTCGATCTTCTACTTCGAAGGCTTCGACGAAGCATGGAAAGGTCTCGACGACGGCTGGGGCCTTTGGGATGCCGCGCGCACGGCCCGCTATGCCTTGTGTGGTACGGCCGTCGGTAGCGCCTGCAATACGCCCGTCTACGACGGGGCTGGGTACTACCCGTGATGACCATAGAGCGCCGCGCAAACCGGGAGACACCTATGAAGACACTGAACGTTCGCCGCCCTCTGGCGATTACCCTCACTGCCGTCTTGGCAACGGGCTCTGCGCACGCCGTCAAATTCGGCGACATCACGATCAATGGATTCGCCAAAGACGAATTCTCGATGTGCGATAACTGCTCGCTCGGGTTATCGAACCCCTCCTCCTATGATCCGCGTGGCGTCCTGAATCCACCGACGCCGATGCTGAATCAGCCGGGCAACTCGGGGCAGACCACCGCCAACTTAGGTCTCGCCATGCTCACGGTCGGCGCCAATCACGAGTTTGATAGTGCGTGGTCCATTGGTGGACGCGCGACCTCGCGCGTGCGCAACAACGGACCCGACATTTTCGGTAATTATTTGATCGATCTGTATGCCGGGATTGCCTACCCAAAGTACGGCAGTCTGGATGTGGGCAAGATGACCTCGCGGGCATGGACGCGCTCAGACGCCTTCGCCTATCCAATGGGACTGTCGAGTTCATGGGCAGAATCGGGCGCCGGCTATGGTGTGTTCCCGGAGGCTGTGCGCTATGCCACGCGTGAGTACGAAATCGGCACCGGCAAAATCCGCTTTGAGATCACCGGTGCCACGGCCACGAAACGGGCACCACTCAACCCATCCTCGGCCGTGATTGAGGCGGAGAAACCCAAACTCTTCGAAGCGTTCATTCAGTGGTCGAATGCCAAGAATCTGGTTGAGGTGATTTTTCAGGACTCGAGCGGCGGTCGCCAAAGCTCCTTCTCCAAGGGGGCCTTCTATGGCGCCCAAGGCGACACCAATGGACCGGCGACTTCCCCGGACTACAAAGCGCCCACCGAAAATGTCCTGATTATCGAAGGCACGCATTGGTTCAACCCGACCTGGAAGATGAGCTACGGCGTGAAGCGCAATGAGTGGTCTGGCCAGCAGCAGCAATGCGACTACGGCCCCACGAGCCCGACCGCGAGCAACTGCTTCTGGGATCAACCGGGCTTCAATTACGCCTCGGACTTCCAGCGTCACCACGCGATTGAGTGGGATGCCATGATGGGTATCGGCTACACCTATCGTCTGTGGACCTTTACAGTCGGCGGGGTGCGCTATAACAAGGCCTATGTGCGCACGCCGACGGAATGGGGCCAGTCCAATAGCGCCACGTTTGTGAATGTTGGCCTCTATCGCAAGATGCCGGAAATTTCCAAGCACATGGAAATGTACGGTGGCGTCGGTCGCGTCACTTTCGACAAGCAGCTGCCGGCACCCTTGTCATTCCCGAACAATACGGCGTTCTTCAACGTCGATCCGCGTGAAAGCCGTTCCGCGAATTCGATTACCGTCGGCGCGAACTTCATCTTCTGAGGTCATGATGCACACACCCCGCCCCTCGAACCGCTCATCTCGTTCGGCGGGGGCTTCGGCCGCCGCCGGTATTGCGGCGCTGCTGCTGTGCATGGGGCTATCCGCCCGCGCGGCCGACAGTTTCGACAAGCACGGCGCGGGCGCCGTCGTCTTACGGCCGATTGCCAGCGAACTCGGGTTTGAAGCGCCACCACCGGCACCGCAGTTCCGGGTGGGCGATGCCGCACGCCAGGCCGCGCCGACGAATCAATGGTACTCCACGGTGATGTTTCATCGCTGGGCCTATCCGCTCTACGCGCAACCCCTCACCTATCGCCCGACAGAAGCCGGCTTTGAAGTCGGTTTGCCGAGCAAAGTTGTCGCCATCGAAGATGACGGGCGCAAGCGATTTATCCGCTATCCACACGTGGGTGCTCTGAGTGTCTCGGCGACGGCTTATCAGCCTACCCACAGTGCGCTGGCGCAGCATGACGACTGGATGGTCACCGTGCGCCTCGCCGACGAGGCTGGACAAGGTCTCGAGGCGACTGTGCTGCATGGGAGCCCCTACAGCTATTACGACGTCCCGAGCGGCGATCTGCGCTTTCATTTCCGCACCGCAGCTGAGACCGTGGCGACGGCTGACCACTCGCTCGTCCTGCGTATCGACGGACGCCCGTACGCGATTTACGCCCCCGAACACAGCCAATTCGAGCGTCTCTCCACCACCGACGTGGTGCTGCACCTGACTGACGGGGCCCGCTATGCGGTCGTAGCCGGACTGCCGGACGACAAGCCTGAGACCTTGGCGCTCTTTGCCCAGCACGCCTATGCGCGCCCCACCGAGACGCGTGTGGATTGGCACTACGATGAAGCGACCTCGCAAGTCACGAACACCTTCCGGATCCGCACGCGATCGTTGCAGGGCGAGCAGACGACCACGCTCATGGGTTTGTTCCCGCACCAGTGGAGCGCGACGTCAGCCGCACCGGCATCCAGCCCCACGTACGAGAGCGTCCGCGGTCAGATCCGGCTCATCGCGGCCAACGAATTCACCCTGACGCGAACCTTCAACGGTCTACTCCCCCGATGGGGCGCCGTGACCGATCCCGCCGCGAGATCACAAGTCGAGGCTTTGCTCAGCGGCGACGTGGCCAAGGCCGACCAACTGTTTATGAAGCAAGGACACGGTACCTACTGGATCGGCAAGGGTCTCGGTGGCGTCAGCCAGTTGGCGGGCGTTGCCGAAGCGCATGGTCGACTCGCACAGCGTGACGAACTCCTGAACAACCTGAAAAGCCGCCTCGAGCTGTGGTTCGATGGCCGCCATGCGCAGCATTTCACCTACGACGCAACGCTCGGCACCCTGTTTGGGTTCCCGCAGGAATACGGCAGCGTCACCCAAATCAACGATCACCACTTCCACTACGGGTACTGGCTACAGGCCGCCGCAGCGATCGGCCTGCGCGATTCCTCTTGGCTGAACGATGACCGGTGGGGTGGTATGGTCCGCGAGTTGCTCAAGGACATCGTCACTACCGAACGCGGGCGCACCGACTATCCGTTCCTGCGCAACTTCGATCCCTATGAAGGCCACTCGTGGGCCTCGGGCATCCAGCCGTTTGAGTTCGGCAACAACCAAGAGAGCTCCTCCGAAGCGGTCAATGCCTGGGCGGGTGTGATTCTGCTCGGTGAAGTGATGCACGATCGCGCACTGCGTGACCTTGGCGTCTATCTCTATACCGCCGAGGTCGCGTCCGTACAGCAGTACTGGTTCGACTTGCCACGCAACGTGCTGGCACCGGAACTCGGCAGTTCGTTCGCCAGCATGGTCTTTGGTGGCATGTACGGCTACAACACCTGGTGGACCGAGGAGCCGCGCCAGATCATGGGCATCAATCTATTGCCCATCACCACGGCATCCACCTACCTCAGTCGAGATCCGTCGGCGATCCAACGGGGCTTCGCGGCGCTGCCGCTGGAAGTGAAGGCGTACCAGACGCGCGGCATCACCGACGGCACGCCACCCGAGATCTGGCAGGACGTTTTGGCTGAGTACCTGGCGTTAGCCGACCCGGCGGCTGCCATGAAGGCGTGGGATCGCCACTCGTCGGTCGAGGTGGGTGAAACGCGCACCCACACGCTGCACTGGATTCAGAGCCTTGCTGAGATGGGTCTGCCCGACTTCGCGGTCACGGCCGATACCGCCCTCTACGGGGTTTTCAGTAAAGACGGACGTCGCACGCATCTGGCGTACAACGCCGGCGATACCGTCCGCACCGTCCATTTCAGCGATGGCACCACGCTCGACGTGCCGGCCCACGCACTCGCGCGCAGCCCTTAATCGGGAATCGGCAGCGCCGCCTTGGCGGCGCTACACTGCGCAGTCTCGGGGCCGTCGCCCCGGAGGTGGAGTGCATGCCCGCGAATCGTGTCCCGGTAGGTCGATTAAGCCTACTCATCGCTACCCTGTTCGTGTCTCTCGTCGCACAAGCGGCGCCGTCCGACCCCTACCCGTCAACCTATACCGTCGCGCCAGCCGCGCCCGTCCTCATTCAGGGCGCGACGGTGCTCACCGGCACCGGTGAGCGACTCGACAATACCGACATCCTGCTCAAGGACGGTGTGATCGCCGCCATCGGCGCGCATCTCGCGGCGCCGGACGGCGCCGTGATCGTCGATGCTCGTGGCCGTACGGTCACCCCCGGCATCATCGATATTCACTCACACCTCGGGGTGTACCCAAGCCCTGCGATCTCCTCGATGCAGGACGGTAATGAGGCCACGGCGCCCGTGACCGCCAACGTCTGGGCTGAACATTCGATCTGGCCCAATGATCCCGGCTTTCAGAAAGCACTGGAAGGCGGTGTAACGTCGCTGGAGATCCTGCCTGGCTCAGCCAACCTGATTGGTGGTCGCGGTGTCGTACTGAAGAACGTCGCGGCGATCACCTACCAGGCGATGAAGTTCCCCGGCGCGCCGCACGGGCTCAAGATGGCCTGCGGTGAAAACCCAAAGCGCGTCTATGGGGGCCACAATCAGGCGCCCTCCACCCGGATGGGTAACGTAGCGGGCTACCGTGCGCAGTGGATCGAAGCGAAAGACTATCTGCGCGATTGGAACGACTACGACGCCAAGATCCGCGCCGGCGGTAAGGACGCGGAAACGGCCAAGCCACCGAAGCGCGATCTGCGCCTCGACACCTTAGCGGGCGCACTCAAAGGCGATATCGCCGTGCAGATGCACTGCTACCGCGCCGATGAGATGGCGACCATGATCGATATGTCGAAAGAGTTCGGCTTTCGAATCGCGACATTCCATCACGCCACAGAGGCCTACAAAATCGCCAATCGGCTCGCCGAGAACGGCATCTGCGCCGCGATGTGGGCGGACTGGTGGGGCTTCAAGATGGAATCCTTTGACGGCATCCAGGAAAACATCTCCTTGGTTGATGCCGCCCCCAACGGCTGCGCCATCGTGCACTCGGACTCTGAAGAGGGCATTCAGCGCCTCAATCAGGAAGCGGGCAAAGCACTCGCACGCGGTCGCGCCATGGGGCTTGAGATCCCGCCCGAGCGCGCCGTGCGCTGGATCACCCTCAACCCCGCCCGTGCGCTCGGCATCGGGGATCGCACCGGCTCTCTCGAGGTCGGCAAGATGGCTGACGTCGTGATCTGGAACCGTGAACCGTTCAGCTCGTACGCGCTGGCCGAGCAGGTGTACATCGATGGTGTGCTGCAGTTTGATCGCGCACACCCCGCCGCGACCCCCCGCTCCGATTTTCTGCTGGGACAACCGGCGACCCGTGGAGAAGCCCCATGAAGCATCCCATTCTCTTCAGTGCCGCTGTACTGCTCAGCGCTGTCGCCTCCGCCGGCACTACGCTGTATCAGCATGCTCGCGTCGTCACCGGCACCGGCCCCATCCTCGAGGATGGTGCCGTCCTGATTGTCGACGGACGGATCCGCGCGATCGGCCCGCAGGTGACGGCACCACCCGGTGCGACGGTTGTAGACGTGAAGGGCCACTGGATCACCCCGACGCTGTTCGGTGGCATCGGCTCGATGGGTGTCGTCGAAATCAGCGCTGAGCACAGCACCAATGACGGCAGCCTCAATCTGGGCGATGTGCGGCCCGAGTTCGATCCGGCGCTCGCGTTCAACCCGGATTCCGAGCCGGTTGAAATCGCCCGTGTCGAGGGCGTGGGCTTCGCTCTGCTGGCGCCCGAGCCGGGCAAGCACACCCAAGGTGGCAACGTCATTGACGGCCTCGCCGATATCGTCACGCTGGACGGGCAAGCACCACGGGCACCCAGCGCGCTCGTGGTCGAGATGGGGCATGACGGTGCTGAGCTCGCCGGCGATAACCGCGCAGCCGCCTTTTTACTGCTCGCAGACGCCTTTGAGGAAGCCCGTCACCCGCCGCGCGCGGGTGAGCCGCGACGTCTGACAGAGGCGGGCCGCGCGACGCTGCAACAAGTCTTGTCAGGACGTTTACCTGTCCTGTTCAAGGCGGACCGGGCTGCTGACATTCGCGCGATCCTGCAGTTCAGTGCCAAGCAAAAAATCCACGTGATCATTGGCGGCGGCGCCGAAGCATGGCGCGTCGCCAAGGATCTGGCGGCAGCGCAGGTGCCGGTCGTCATCGATCCTTTGGAGGCGCTGCCGGCGGACTTCGATCGCCTGGCCACCACGCTTGAAAACGCTGCGCGACTCGAGCACGCCGGCGTCACTGTGGCGTTTAGTCTGCGTAGCAGCTCGCCCCATGAAGCGCGCAAGCTGCGTCAGGCTGCCGGCAATGCGGTGGCGCATGGCATGAGTTGGAACAAGGCTTTTGCGGCAGTCACCCAAGTACCCGCGAGCGTCTTTGCGGCCGCACCCAGCACGGGTACGTTGACCGTGGGAGAGAAGGCCCAACTGGTTGTGTGGAGCGGTGACCCGCTGGAGGTCACCTCCATGGTCGAAGCGCAGTGGCTGAACGGTGAACCTCGAACGCTGCAGACGCGTCAAACCGCGCTGCGCGACCGCTACCTCGAGAAACTGCGCCAAGGCAACGCGCGCTAGGGAAAAAGGAAGATGGCCGGGCCGCCGGATCCGTCCGTGCGGCCCAAGCCGAGGGGGACGTTTACGCGCCGTGCAGTTCTGTGATGTGCAGACGCCCGGCAACCCGCTCAACCACCCGCTTCGGCAACGGTGGCGGATTGCGTTGAAACTGATCGAGCGCCTCGCGCATGGCTGCGGTGTCAACCAACGGCAAAGTCTTCAACTGCGCATCGACGATGGCCCGAAACTTCACACTCGCGTGCAGCAAGCGCGCGCGCTCCAGCAGGGGCTTAAAATACCGATCGAAGAATTCGGGGTCGCGCATCTTCTGCAGCGCCTCTTCACGTCCGTCCACCGCGAATGCCTTGGCATGCAGCGCATAAGCCAGCGCCGCCTCCACCAGAGCGGGGCTGAAGCAACCCTCGCGTTCGTAGCAGACACGCAGCCTTCCTAGGATCTCGCCCTCGATGGCGATACGGGCTTTCGGATCATCCACCAAGCTTGGGTCCGCCAACATGGCATGGAAAGCGGCAAAGGCATCGGCTTTACGACCGGTGCGATGCCACATGAAAGCTTCGCGGATCCTGGCAGCGGCCGGTCGAGCGGCAGCGCCAAAGCGTGCCTCAATCTTCTCAAGCGCGGTATCAACGGTGGGCTTCGGGGTATAACCGACATCAGCCGGCGTCGCGACGGGATCCGTCTTGCGACGGGCTGCGGCCAAGAAACTGAGTACGCCCATAAATCACCTCAACCCTGCATCGTGGACGGCGCACAGCGTGCCATCCGTGTCGTCGGGATCAAGATTGCGATCTGTCGGGCGTTGGCGACGCGACGCAGTTCACGTTTGGCATGGCGCGTTTGATGGCCCATCGAACCTGCGACGTTGATCACAAATTTAAGGCACATTACGTTCAATCCACGAGGCGACCTCGCGGCACATCGCGAAATATTACGATGTGTTCATGAAGACGGAGAGCCGACCCATGCCCATGACACGCTGTGATCTGAATGCCGATGATTTAATTAAGCGACTGCAATTGAGTCCACATCCCGAAGGCGGTCACTATCGTGAAACCTGGCGCGGTCTCTTGGGTCCCGATGGACGGTCCATCGGGACCGCCATTCTTTTTCTGCTCAAGGCCGACGAGGTCTCCCATTGGCATCGGGTGGATGCGACTGAAATCTGGTTTTGGCATGCCGGCGCTCCGCTTGAATTGCGGATTGCTGACCACGACGGCGTACGCTTGTTACGTCTCGGGCCGGATCTCGCCAATGGCGACTGCGTGCAAGGCATCGTGCCCGAACAGGCATGGCAATCGGCACGGGCTTGCGGCGACTATGCACTCGTCAGTTGCACGGTGACGCCGGGTTTTGAATTCTCAGGCTTCATCCTCGCGCCGCCGGATTTCGACCCGGCAGCGCGCGGATGAGCACAATCTCTTAGTGACGGACGCTCAGCGCTTCAAACAGTGATGGTGCGGCTTCCGGCTTGAAGGCGCGGAAATCCTGCCCCATGAATGCAGCGATCGTGGCTGCCAACTGAGACTGTGTGATGGGCGCGACGTTTTCGCGTTCACCCAAGGCCGGCGTATCCGGCCCCATGACGCCGACCCAGATCTCATCGGACCCTGGCTGCTTCACGCTGTGGTCGATCCAATCATGCCGACCGCGGCCACGCCCATGATCGGCGGTGAAGATGAGCGTGGTGGTCCCCTTGTAGTCGGGAATGGACTGCAACGTCTTCCACAGTTCCGCGACGAAAGAATCGGCGCGCTGTGCGGCTGTCAAGAAGCCGTCATAGCGCTTCATGTGCGCAAAGTTATCGGTGTCGCCGTAACCGACGAATAAAACCCGTGGATGCACTTTGGCGAGGTGGTCACGCAACACGATCCGCAACATCGCATCGGTCGGATCGGGATCCTCCAAGGGCACTTGACCCTCGTAGAGTTCGCGCAACAACTGGCCCCGCGGGCTTTGATCCGTTGCATCGACCAGGTTGCGTCCTGCACGAATCGTCAGATGGCTGCGGCCTTCATTGAAGATGTCATGGAAGGTGTCCCAGGTGCCAAAGATCTCCACCTTACCCTTCAGTTCCGGCAGCGTATTCAGCCACTCGTAGACGGTCACGTTGGGATTCACGCCAAAGTGGTTCGAGCGAATCTTCGGATCCGCGACTCCCGAGGACATCTCGTTGTAGCCGGGGAATGAGAACCATTGGTCGTTGGTGACGTTCGCGAGGCTACCCTTGGTCCGGTTACCGAACAGCTGGCCGTCTTTGGCCATGGTCCCCCACAGGAACGGCATCAGCTTGGCGCGACGCTTCTGAACGTCCTCGTCCCAGAACCGGCTTTTCATCTCGGGCGCATCCACCCAATTGGCGTCCTTATCGGCCACCAAAATGGGGTCAGCACCCGTGAACACTTCCTGCCAACGCAGACCGTCACTGACGACGAACACCACGTTTCGCGTCTTCAGCGGTTCGGCGGCTGCCACCCCGATCCAAAGGACCAGTCCCACCCACAATAAGCGACGAAGCAACATCTCAGCCTCCCGGCAGCGTGCGCGAATGAAGGCGCAAGCATACCGCGACAGCCTCTTTAACACCCTGCCAAAGCCGTCGATTGATCCTTAACAAACGAATCATCCGGAAACGCTAGACAACGTCACATTTGTGGATTTCGGTGGGTAAAACCCGCATCGGCAGAGCGACAAATTAGAAATTCACCGTATTCAAGGCTGTATGGGCATTGGCGACGATTCAAGCTCAGCTCAGGGTGTGTTTGCCGAGCGCCATAGGGCTACCGTCGCGACCTCGCCGTGAGTCTCCACTTTCGATCTTGGGAGATCGCGCGATGTTGAACCGTCATAACCGCACCTTGGCACAGGCCGTTGCGTTATCGCTCGGGATCGTCTTACCGGCCAGTGGGGCGTTTGCCGCACCATCCGTGACGTCGGTCTACACCACCTACTCCGCCGCCGGCACGCCGAATGGGCTTAATATCAACGGCACGGGCTTTTGCGCCGCGCCTTGCAGCAATCCGTCGGTGACGTTGGGCGGCACCGTGCTGACCGTCACTTCGGCCAGTGCCACGGTGGTGTCCACGAATTTGCCGATTCTCTCGGATGGGACCTACACGCTCAGCCTGACCGGCGGTGGCGGCACGGTCGTGTATGACTTACCGATCAGCGCGAAGGTAGCTGCCGGTGCCACCGGTGCGACGGGTGCGACGGGTACGGCGGGCGCTGCCGGCGCGAAGGGCGCGACCGGCGCCACCGGCGCTACGGGCGCCGGCGTGACCGGTGCCGCGGGCGCTACAGGTGCCACGGGCGCCGCGGGCGCCGCGGGCGCAACAGGCGCTGCGGGTGCCGCCGGTGCCAAAGGTTCAACCGGCGCCACCGGCGCAACGGGCTCAGCCGGTGCCACGGGATCCAATGGTGCCACCGGTACCACGGGCGCTACGGGGGCCGCTGGCTCTAACGGCGCGACCGGCGCCACCGGCGCTGCTGGGGCCACCGGCGCTGCCGGTGCTATCGGGGCCACGGGCGCAGCTGGCGCCATCGGTGCCACCGGCGCGGCGGGTGCGGTGGGCGCGACCGGCGCTCAAGGATTAGCGGGCGCTGTCGGCGCGACGGGCGCACAGGGTCTTGCCGGCGCCGTGGGTGCAACAGGCGCCGCGGGTGCGGCCGGTGCCAAGGGTTCGACCGGCGCCACGGGCGCGACAGGCTCAGCCGGCGCCACAGGATCGAATGGTGCCACCGGCGCCACCGGTTCGGCCGGCGCCACGGGGGCCACAGGCTCTAACGGCGCGACGGGCGCAACCGGCGCTGCTGGTGCCACCGGTGCTGCTGGCGCCATCGGTGCCACCGGCGCGGCGGGTGCGGTTGGCGCGACCGGCGCTCAAGGATTAGCGGGCGCTGTCGGCGCGACGGGTGCACAGGGTGTTGCCGGCGCCGTCGGGGCGACGGGCGCTGCCGGCGCCGTCGGGGCGACGGGCGCTGCCGGCGCCGCCGGAGCGGCCGGCGCGAAAGGCTCCACAGGCGCAACGGGCGCCACCGGATCAGCGGGCGCGACCGGTGCCACGGGTGCGACCGGATCTCTCGGTGCTACCGGCGCAGCCGGTGCGACCGGTGCCACGGGCGCACAGGGAATCGCTGGTGCGACCGGCGCTCAGGGCGTGACGGGGGCAACGGGCGCACAGGGCCCCGCTGGCACCACCGGTGCGGCGGGTGCGACGGGTTCGGCCGGCGCCGCGGGTCTCGCAGGCACCGCCGGCGCCAAGGGCGCGACCGGTGCAACCGGTGCGACGGGTGCGACCGGTTCTGCGGGCACTGGCATCACCGCGTTCGGAACCGCGAACCTCATGGCGGGCTCAGGCACCATGGCCACGACGGCCACCGGTACGCAGAACGTCGGTGTGGGCGTCGGCGCTCTGGCCGCCACGACCACCGGCTCGCAAAACGTTGCGATCGGTTATCAGGCCGGTTCAGCGCTCACCACGGGCAACGGGAATATCGACATCGGCGCCAAGGCTGCCGCCAGCGACTCCAACATCATCCGCATCGGTGAACCGGGCGTACACGTTGCGACCTACCTACCGTCGATCGTGATCACGGATCTGACCAATGCGTCCAATGTGGCACCGGTTTACGTCGACGCCAACGGACGCTTGGGCGTGTCGTTGACACCCGTCAACGCGGCACCCGTGGTTGCGCCTGTACCCAACGGTACCGTCACGACGAGCGGGCCCTGTGCGGTCTCCGACTTGCAGGGAACCTGGACGATGTACATCAATGCGCAAGCCAACGCGCCGTTCGGTGGCTTTGCGCCCTCACCCACCTTCCTCTCGGACGTCTGCACGGTCTCGTTCAACGCCGATGGCACGGTCAGCAACTTCTTGTGCAACAACTTGTCGTTTAACCGCGATCAGCACGGCGGCAATGCGCCCCCCGCGACGGTCTCAGCGGGCACCTGCGATTTCACGTACATGCAGATGGAGTCGATCGCCGCCGCGACGACGGGTAGCCCTCGATCGATGTACTTCACGCTGGATGCGTCCCGCAACGTCATGATCGGTGTGGTGACGAATCTGTTGAAGGTCGGCGCGAACGGCGCGCCCAACTTCTCCGGCTCACTGAACGCGGTGCGTCGACCCTAAGATCGAAAAGGCCCGTGGGTTTGGACTGACGGAACAGTCCAAACCCGCCGATTATCCGCGCAGCGCCAACTCCGCTTCGCGCAGACGACCAATCTCGTCGCGCACGCGCGCTGCTTGCTCGAATTCCAGATTGCGGGCCAACTTCATCATCTCGGCCTCGAGCTTTTTGATCTTCTTCTGAATCTCGGCAGGCTTCATCGCACCCAATGGCAGATCCAAGCCACCCCGCTCTTCGGCGGAGCGGGCGCCCTCCATCACATCTTGGACCGCTTTTTTGATCGATCGCGGCGTGATGCCGTGAGTGGTGTTGTAGGCGATCTGTTTGTCGCGGCGCCGACTGGTTTCATCCATGGCTCGCTTCATCGAGCCGGTGATGGAATCGGCATAGAGAATCGCCCGCCCGTGGACGTTGCGCGCCGCACGACCAATGGTCTGGATCAGCGAGCCTTCCGAACGCAGAAAGCCCTCCTTGTCCGCATCCAAAATCGCCACCAGCGACACTTCCGGCAAATCGAGACCCTCGCGCAGGAGGTTAATGCCCACCAGCACATCGAATTTACCCAAGCGCAAATCGCGGATGATTTCCATACGCTCAACCGTCTCAATATCGGAGTGCAGGTAGCGCACCTTCACACCATGCTCCTGCAGATATTCGGTGAGGTCTTCCGACATACGCTTGGTCAGCGTCGTGACCAGAACACGCTCCTGCTGAGCCACCGTGAGACGGATCTCCGACAACACATCGTCGACCTGGGTGCGCACCGGGCGCACCTCGACCTCCGGATCAATCAACCCGGTTGGTCGGACAACTTGCTCGACGATCGCATCCGTGGAGTGTCCCAGCTCGTATTTAGCGGGCGTTGCCGAGACGAAAATCATCTGCGGCGCCAAGCGCTCCCACTCTTCAAATTTAAGCGGCCGGTTGTCGAGTGCAGACGGCAAACGAAAACCATATTCGACCAGTGTTTCCTTACGCGAGCGGTCGCCCTTGTACATGGCGCCGAGCTGCGAGACCGTCACGTGGCTCTCGTCAACAACGAGCAGCGCATCGTCCGGCAAGTAGTCAAACAAACACGGCGGTGGCTCGCCTGGCGCACGTCCGGAGAGATAGCGCGAGTAATTCTCGATACCCGAGCAATAGCCGACCTCGTTCATCATCTCAAGGTCATACAGCGTGCGCTGCTCGAGTCGCTGCGCTTCGAGGAGTTTCGATTGCTCACGCAAGACCACGAGCCGACCACGCAACTCTTCCTTGATGTCATCCAGAACAGCGGTAAGCCGCTCTTTGGGCGTCACGTAATGGCTAGACGGGTAAATCGTCGTGCGTGGTACTTTTCGCAGCGTCTCACCCGTGAGCGGGTCGAACCAAGCCAGAGAGTCGATCTCGTCATCGAACAACTGGACACGCACCGCCTCTTTCTCAGATTCCGCCGGGAAGATATCGATCACATCGCCGCGGACCCGATAGGTACCTTGCGTCAGGTCAATGTCGTTGCGCGTGTACTGCATTTCCGTCAATCGGTGCAGGATCTTCCGCTGATCCATGCGCTCTCCACGCGAGAGGTGCAACACCATCGAGAGATACGCTTCCGGGTCACCCAAGCCGTAGATCGACGACACGGTGGCGACGATGATGACGTCCGGGCGCTCGAGCAACGCCTTGGTCGCCGACAGTCGCATCTGCTCGATGTGGTCATTCACCGAGGCATCTTTCTCGATGAAGGTGTCCGAGGACGGGACGTACGCTTCCGGCTGGTAGTAGTCGTAATACGAGACGAAGTACTCCACTGCGTTGTCCGGGAAAAATTCGCGGAACTCGCCATACAGCTGCGCCGCCAGGGTCTTGTTGTGAGCGAGCACAATCGTGGGTCGCTGCAATCGATCAATCACATTAGCGACGGTAAAGGTCTTGCCCGAACCGGTGACGCCGAGCAGGGTTTGATAACGCAGCCCCGACTGGATGTTCTCGCACAGCGCTGCGATGGCTGCCGGCTGATCACCGGCGGGCTCATATTCTGCTGCCAGTCGAAAACGACGGGCTTCAAACTGGGGATCGGTGGGGCGACGACGGGCCATGGGCAGAAGATCCTGATTGCGGGAAGGGGCTATTTGCGGGAAAATCCCGACGTTTTCAACGCCCTACGGAAATGACGTGACCATCCGACTCGCCTCGCGCATGCAGCGCATCAAGCCATCCCCCACACTCGCTGTCACCGCTCGTGCAGCCAAACTGAAGGCGGAAGGCAAAGACATCATCGGCCTGGGTGCCGGTGAACCTGATTTTGATACGCCGGCGCATATCGCCGAGGCGGGCATCGCGGCGATCCGCGCCGGAATGACCCGTTACACCAACGTCGATGGCACACCGGAACTCAAGGACGCCATTATCGCCAAATTCCAGCGCGACAATGGCCTCAAGTACGAGCGCAACCAGATCTTGGTGTCGGCGGGCGCCAAGCACACCATTTTCAACCTCATGCAGGCATTGCTCGATGACGGCGACGAAGTGGTGATTCCGGCGCCGTTCTGGGTCTCCTACCCGGACATGGCGCTCCTGGCAGGTGGCGTGCCGGTGATCGTCTCGGCCGGCCCCGAGCAGGGCTACAAGATCACCCCCGCCCAGTTGGAGGCGGCCATCACGCCCAGGACCAAGCTTTTCATCCTCAACAGTCCCTCCAACCCCACCGGCGCCGCGTACACGCGCGCGGAACTCGCCGCCTTGGCGGAGGTGTTGCTGCGCCATCCGCACGTGGTCATCGGCACCGATGACATGTACGAGCACATCTGGTGGGGACCGGAGCCGTTTTGCAGCCTCGTGACGGCCTGCCCGGCCCTGTACGACCGCACCGTCACCATCAACGGCGTTTCCAAGAGCTACGCCATGACCGGCTGGCGCATCGGCTACTGCGGCGGTCCCGCCGAGATCATCAAGGCCATGGCGACGATTCAGGGCCAGTCCACCTCCAACCCGACCTCGATCAGTCAGCGCGCCGCGACGGTGGCGCTGAACAGCGACCAAAGTTGCGTGCACGAAATGAACCGTCACTTTAAGGCGCGTCATGACTGGCTCGTGGCAGCGTTGAACTCCCTACCGGGTGTCTCCTGTCTACCGGGTTTTGGCACGTTCTACGCGTTTGCGAACGTCAAAGGCGCCATGGAGAAGCTCGGTTGTGCCGACGACAACGCGTTTGCGGAAAAACTGATCACCGACGCACTGGTTGCCGTTGTGCCGGGTTCTGGGTTCGGCGCGCCGGACCACATGCGTCTGTCCTTCGCCTGCTCCATGGAGACGCTGGAGAAGGCGGTCGAGCGGATGCGCGCGATCCTCAGTTAAGGCAATCGGGGGCCGAAGTGTGCGCCGGCCCCCATTTTTCGCCATCGTCCTTGACTTGGGCGTGGTGTCTCGCGAGAATGCGCCGCCCTCCACAAGGGGGGCTTGAAGGTTACCGTTCCCCTGTAGCTCAGTCGGTAGAGCAAGCGACTGTTAATCGCTGGGTCGTTGGTTCGAGTCCAACCGGGGGAGCCATTTTTAGAAGGCCCGACAGCGCCTTCCGCGCGCCCTCGAGGCCCGCATCACCCATCCATCTCTCTGACCGGTTCGTTCATGCAGCCTTTGGCGTCTGCGTTGACAACGTCGACCTCCCGTCCGCGTTGCCGCATGCGAATATGAGCGTCTGAGGCGGACGCAGGTCTGCCTTCACGCAGGGGATCACTCCATGTCATCGAATTCACCGGTGTCCGCTCGCGATCGGCAACTCTCCGCCGTCTCGTTGATCCTCGGAACCCTCGTTTGGTTGGCGGGCCTCGCCGCGCTGATTCGGTTCGGCGGTCTGCCGGTCGTGGTCGGGTTGAGCGCTGCTGCGCTACTGATCATTGCCGTCTTGTTCATCAGTTATCTGATTGCGCATCTCTCCTTTGTGGCGCATCTGCGCGGCCAAGGCATTGAGGTGACCTCCGTCCAGTTGCCTGGCATGCACCAGCAATTGGTCCAATGCTGCGAAGCGCTCAACGTGGAGAAAGTGCCGCGACTGTTCATTCTGAATGGCAACGGCGTCCTCAACGCGTTTGCGACTTGGTTTCTGGGTCGTCGCTACGTCATCTTGAATTCCGACATCGTGGATGCGACGGACGGCAACCCCGCCGGCGTGCGCTTTTATATCGGCCATGAACTCGGTCATGTAGTGCGGCACGACAATCCGTTCATCGCCTTTTTACGATGGCCGGCGCTGCGCTTACCGCTGCTCGGCGCCAGCTACGCCCGTGCCCGCGAAACGACTTGCGACTTCCATGGCCTTGCCTGCTGCCCGGATCGAGAGTCCGCCGCACGGTCAGTGGCGGTACTCGCCGCCGGCAAGCGACAGTGGGCGGCGCTGTCGATGGAGGGTGCGCGCCTACAGGCGCTCGCCGGCACCGGATTTTGGATGTCGCTGCTCGAACTCGTCTCCGGATATCCGTGGACAGCCAAGCGGACGGTGCGTGTGCTCGATGAGACGCCGGATCTACCCGCTCGCCATCCGCTTGCCTATGTCATCGCGGTGTTCATTCCTTACGCCGGTCAGGTCAGCGCCTTCGTGGGTCTGCTGATTTACGTCTACGTCATTGGGATTGGCGCCGCCATTGCCCTGCCGGCCTATCGAAACTTCACGATTCGCGCGCAATTGACCCAAGCCGATGCCGATGCGGCGCAAGTGAAACAGGTGCTCAGCGACTATTACCTGCGCACACACCGTGTACCCAGCTCACTCGCCGAGGCCGGCATCGCGGCCAGCCGTGAAATCGCAATGCCCAAAGAAAGCGCGCCGCTGCCGCTGATGTACGGACTCCAGCCGAAGAACATGACGCTCACCGTCGCCGTCGGGCCAAGCGGCAAAATCGGCTTGGTGTACGTCCCAACCCAAGCCGAAGAGGGTCAGATCACGTGGACCTGCGCAGGCTTCACTGGCATGACCCAACAGCAGCTTCCGCCAACCTGCGGTCACTGACCTATCGCGCATGCGCGGTGCCATAATCGTCACCGCAGCTCCCGCACGGCAGGACGCAGTGCCCTTTTGAATTTGACGAGATCCGCTTGCCGTCAATCATCCGATCCCTGCTGAACGTTGGCCACCACGGGCGCACCGGGTTACGGGGCATACTCGTTGGTCTTAGCCTCGTCAACAGCGCACAGGCCGCCGTGGAGCAGACCCCCTTTGATCTGATGGGTCCGACGGTCAGTATTCAGGTGAAGCGCGGCGCGAGCACACTGCCCATCGCTGAAGTCCCGGTCCTGGCCCCCAGCGATCGACTGAAGATCGTCGCCCGGGTGGCGGATGCTAAAACGACGCATTACTTGATGGTGGCCGCCTTCCTGCGCGGACCGACGGATCCGCCGCCCGAGGCTTGGTTCTTTCGCTGCGACACGTGGAAAGCGCCGTGCAGCCAGTCGGGGCTGGAGGTCGAGGTGCCCGAGGGCGCGCAGCAGATGCTGCTGGTCTTTGCACCGCAGACGGGCGGTGATTACCGCACGCTCGTGAATGCCGTGCGCGGGAAGCCCGGCGCCTTTGTGCGCGCAGCCCAGCAATTGCGGCAGGCGGGCCTCGATCGGGCGCGTCTAGACCGGTATCTCGCACTCCTCCACGACCTCGCCGTGACCGACCCAGGCAAAGTCAAGGCGGCCGCCCCACTCATGGCGCGCAGTCTGGCTATCAAGTTTGACGAGAAGTGCCTCGATCGTATCCCGGCCTTACAAGCCGCCTGTCTCACACAAGGCTCGGACGCCATGATCCTGAATGATGGTCACGGCGAATCACTGGTCTCGATGGTCACCACGGGGGTCGGACGCGACCTGGCGATTCATGCGGGCGGCACGCCACTCCTCGGCTCTGGCAACTACAGTAGCGTCATCGGTTCGCTGCTCGACTTCGGCCGCCTGATGGACTCCCTGCACACGGCGCAGTACCAGTACATCCCCGCTCTGCCATCGGTGCGCGACGATCAGGTCACCCTGATGCTGAACACGCCGCCGTCCTTTCACAACCCGATGTCGGTTCTCGTTGCCGCGCTGCCTGCTGTTGAGCACACAACACCGCCGGTTTTACGAACGGCGGACGGTCCGACTGTGCATTGCACCGAGCCCTCGCCGCTGGTGCTCCCGGTTGAGGGCGATGCCCTCGTCTATTCGACTCGCTATGCGCATGACGTGGCGCTGGAAGGCGTGCGCGCGGATGGCGCGCACTTCCGCTGGCCGGCGCGAGCCGACGCGCCGCGGGGTGGCTTTGTGATCGATGCGCAGGCCGACACCGTGATCGACGAATCGCAACCGGCCCAGCTCGTGGGCCGTTGGGGCTTCGATCGCTTTGAGGGTCCCACCTTCTGGCTCGCGAGCCCGCGCGCTCGCGAATGGCAAATGGATGCGACGGCCCGCACCCATGTGGTGGCCGGTCGCGAGAGCGTGATCAGCGTGACCGGTGAGGGCGCATGTCTGCAAGCGGTCAGCCTGAGCGACGCAACCGGGCATGAACGCAATGTTCCCTTCACATCGCGCGGTGCGCATGAAGTGGAGCTGCCATTGCCGCTCGATGGTATTCAGGCGGGGCCTGTCACCGTGACGTTCACGGATCAGGCGGGCGTCGTGTCGCCGACCCTCTCGCTGACCGCGTTTCAGGAACCGAGCCGGATTGATCGCGCGTATCTTCACGTCGGCGATCCGTCCCTCACCGTCACCGGCGCAGGACTGGCGCAACTGGCGAGCATTGAAGTGGGGTCTATCCGCTTCACACCCGAGTCCGAGGCGGATGACGAGGGCAAACCGATCACGCTGCTGACCACGGCCGAGGTGCCGCCACAGTGGACGCCGGGTGCCAACCTCAAGGCGACCGCGCACCTACACGATGGCCGCACGCTGCCGATCACCGTGGCGATCCTCGGTGCGCGCCCGCGGGTTCGTCGCCTGGCAATGAGCACCCGCGTCGACGCTGATCCCGATGCCTTGCCGATCCGGCTCGGCGATCCGACCGATCTCCCCAGCCGCAGCGTCGTCACGTTCTCCTTACAGGCGGATGCCACGGCACGTTTTCTGCCCAGCGTGCGACTGGAGGCCGAAGCCCCTGACGTGGATGCGCAGGTGCGCGTGGATCTCAAGAGTGGCGGGCTGACGCTGATCGATAATCGGACGGTCGTCGCGAATTTAGATTTGACCAAGGCTTTTGGGCCGTCCGCCTTCGGAGCGTTGCGCTACCGCCTCGGTAGTGGCGATGATCTGTCCGACTGGCAGACGCTCGGTCACCTCGTCCGCTTACCGACCTTACGTCCGCCGCTGTGCCCTGCAGCGGCCCAGTTGCCCTGTTCCCTGCCCGGCGGTCAGCTGTATCTGCTGGAATCCGTGTCGGCAAACCCGGAAGGCAGCGACGCGGTGCATTTGGAAGCAGGGTTCCCGGGCGATTCGGTTCTCGTGCCCCGACCCAAGGATGGCCACCTGTACCTGCGCCTGCGCGATGATCCTCAGCACGGTGCCATCGTGGATGTGCCGTCCGCGCGTTGAACAGGGCCGGCGCCCGACGATTTCGCACGGAACCTCGGCTGCCAGTCGGACCCGACGACATCCCTTCGCTGCAACGCGTGCGGTCATGGAGCGAGTGTGCGAGCCGAGCTCATTTGACTCATCTTGACGAGTGATTCATACCCTTCGTCATGACCACTCGACTCCACGTCCGACTCGACGATGCCGAATATCGGGAAATCCAGCGGGCCGCGGACGCGGAGCAACTCACCGTGGCCGCATGGGTACGGCGCGCTTTGGTTGACGAGTATCATCGGCAAGCGCTCGGGGATACTGATCAAAAAATCCGCGCCGTTCAGCAGGCGGCTCAATAACACTTTCCGACGGCCGAACTGGATCAGATGCTCCAACATATAGAAGCCGGCTACCTGACTCGGCACCGCGTTCGATTTTGATCAATGCCACCGCATCAGCGCGCCCCATCCGCGCAAGCTTCAAGTTCTGACCTTCTACACGACGCACTGACCCATCGGGTTCGACGGGTCGCCCACGCCGCGGTTTTTTGGAAAATGCAGCATCGATCCGTCG
>CANGOP010000007.1 GCA_947455595.1 Gammaproteobacteria bacterium | reverse complement strand
CGCACGGACGACTTCACTGACGTTGTTGTAGCGGCCGCTTTCGACTTGGTCGCGGATGAAGGTCTCAAAATGGGGGCTCAGGGCAACGCTGGTGGGCATGATGCTCTCCTAACAGTTAATAACTATTAATATTCACCGGCCAATAAGCCTTGTCAAGATTGACCGGATGACAGCAGCAAAGACTCAGCCTCCCTCCTGATCACCAACCCAGGTAGCACTCGCCCTGCGCCGTAAACCCACCGCCGTAACTCCTGCGCCGCGTGAAGGACGGTCTCATTTCCATTCCCCGGCGCACGGTCGCAGCGCTAGAGCGCCAGGAGATTGATCGAGTCGGCAAAGAGATGGCCGCCGAGCGTGGACTGACCTACAGCCCGTCTGGGCCCGGCGAGTATGTCTCGGGCCGGCTGGCGGGCGTCGCTAATCTCGCCAGCGGGCGCTTCGCCATGCTTGAGGACGGACTCGGCTTCCAGCTCGCGCCCTGGCAGCCTGTGCTGGAAAAGCGTCTCGACCAACACATCAGCGGCGTCCGTCGCGACGACGGCGGCATCGAATGGAGTTTTAGCCGCAATCGGCAGATCGGACTGGGGCTTTGATCTATCTTGAACGATACGGCATTATGCCGTATATATTGGAGCCGAAGGAGGCCCCCATGCCCAAGCCCCAAATCGAAGCCGAGACCGCCCGATTGGAAGCACGCGTCCCGGTCCTGGTCTACGACCAGATGCAGCGCGCTGCCCGCCTGCGCGGCATGACCCTGACCGGCTATCTCATCGCCACGGCCGGCGAGGACGCCCGCCGCGTTGTCGAGGACGCCGACATCATGCGCCTCGCGCGCGAGGACCAAATCCGCTTCGCCGAGGCGCTGATCAATCCGCCCCAGCCGAACGCGCGGCTGGCTCGTGCGGCGAAGCGCCATGCCGAGCTGATCGAGCGCCGGTGAGCGTCCGCTTCGTCATCGAGCCGCTGGCGAAGGCGCACAAGCGCGATGACTTCACCTGCGGCAACGACCGGATCGACAGCTATTTCCGTGAGACCGTCTCCCAGGACGTGAAGCGTAAATACGCCACCTGCTTCGTCGCCAGGGAGATCGCAACGGATCGGGTGGCGGGCTTCTACACCCTGTCGTCCAGCAATGTGCCGTTGAACGAGGTTCCTGAGCCGCTGGCGAAGAAACTCCCGCGCTACCCGACCGTCCCGGCAGTGCTGATCGGCTGGCTTGGCCGCCATAGCGACTATGCCGGACAAGGGATCGGAGAAGCCTTGTTGTTTGACGCCATCAAGACCGTGGCGACTGCACCCATCGGAGCGCACGCCATCTTCGCTGAC
Organism: Gammaproteobacteria bacterium; assembly: GCA_947455595.1. GTDB lineage: Bacteria > Pseudomonadota > Gammaproteobacteria > Steroidobacterales > Steroidobacteraceae > CAIKZZ01. The sequence goes on along the minus strand of CANGOP010000007.1, from coordinate 137,519 downwards.
GCCATCGACGACAGTGCGGCGGCCTTCTACGCAGCCTTCGGCTTCGCGCCTTTGGTGCGGCGGCCACGCACCCTCTATCTGCCGGTGGCGACGGCGTTGAGCCTGGTATCGCCATGACGACCGCCTCCCTCCCTACGCCGTTTCCGCCCCGCGTCGCCGCGCGCAAGTATTATTGCGCCACGGCGCGCGGAGGTTTCCAGCGTAGAAAAAGGCTATTCTTTCCAGAGCTTCGTTCGGCGATTCTGGACCAATGGCCAGACCACGCAAGGAACGCCCGCCGACCGCAGCCGAGCAGCTTGAAGCGTTGCACCGGCTGAAGGCCATAGCCATCTGAACAACAAAATTTCATTCAACTTGGTTCAAAGCCTGTTTTGCCTTCACACGCAAATTTACGGCTCGGAACCAAGTCCGAAAAAGTCATGAGGTTTTGAGACAAACGGGCTTTGAGACGGCTTTACCGGGACGCTGCCGGAGGTCGCAGTCAGGAGCCCAAAGCAAAAAGCCCCGCGTGGCGCGGGGCCTGAGGTTGCCTTAAAGCCTGCTGAGCAGGTTTGAGGTCTTTGTACTGGCGGTGGGGGTGGGATTCGAACCCACGGAAGGCGTTAACCTTCGCTAGTTTTCAAGACTAGAGCCATAAACCGCTCGGCCACCCCACCGTCTTGGGAACTCCCCGTGCGACGGGGGGTCGAAAAAGCTACCGGCAACCCCATTATACTGTGGCTTGCCCTGATTCTGGAGGACTTCGATGGAACGTAACCCGTATACGATTGATTCAACCGCGATCAACGTCGGTAGCCGTGCTGAAACAGACGCCCAACGCGTGCTGAAGAACACCTACCTGCTGCTCTCGGCTTCGCTCCTGTTCAGTGCCGCGACGGCCGGCGCGTCCATGACCTATGGCTGGCCGTACCCGGGCGTGCTCCTGACCCTCGTCGTCTTCTACGGCTTACTGTTCGCCATCGAAAAGATGCGCAACAGCGCTTGGAGTGTGGCCCTGGTTTTTGCCCTGACCGGGTTCATGGGTCTGACGCTGGGCCCAATTCTGTCGATGTACATTCGCGCCCTGCCCCATGGCACCTCGATCGTCATGACCTCCTTAGGGGTGACAGGTGCGACGTTCCTGTCGCTGTCGGCGTATGCGGTCTTCTCCAAGAAGCGCTTCGAGTTCATGGCGAGCTTCCTGTTCGTCGGCTCGATGATCGCGTTCCTCTTGGGCTTGATTGCGATCTTCTTCCACATGGAAGCGCTGTCACTGGCGGTCTCCGGCATGTTTGCGCTCGTTTCGAGCGGCATGATCCTGTGGCAGACCGGTGAGATTGTGAACGGCGGTGAGCGCAACTACGTGCTCGCCACCGTCTCGCTGTACGTGTCGATCTACAACTTGTTCTTGAGCTTGTTGCGGATTCTGGGCGCTAGCGACCGTCGTTGACGGTCCATTGCCGAGGCGGCCGCTGGCCGCCTCGGCTGGTCCCCGACTGCCGGGGCATTCCACGAGAGATTGAAGACACTCAATGCGCAACTCAGGCGCGCTGAGCAACCGTCGCCACTAATCGCTCCAACCCACCCATGTACGGGCGCAGCGCTGCCGGCACCATGACGCTGCCATCCGCTTGCTGGTAATTCTCCAGCACCGCAACCAGCGCACGACCCACGGCAACACCTGACCCGTTCAGGGTGTGCAGCAATTCAGGCTTACCCGCCGCATTCCGAAAGCGTGCCTGCATCCGTCGTGCTTGGAATGACTCGCAGTTGGAGCACGAGGAAATCTCGCGATACTTGTCCTGACCCGGCAACCAGACCTCAAGATCGTAGGTTTTCGCCGACCCAAAGCCGATGTCACCACTGCACAGCGCCAGCACCCGGTACGGCAGTCCGAGTTTTTCAAGCACCGCGCCGGCATGAGACGCCATCGTCTCCAGCGCCGCGTAGGATTCCTCCGGCTTCACGAGATTCACGAGCTCGACCTTGTCGAACTGGTGCTGACGAATCAAACCACGCGTGTCCTTACCCGCTGCCCCCGCTTCTGAACGAAAGCACGGCGTGTGCGCCACAAGACGCATCGGCAGTGCGTCACCCTCTAAGATTGCGTCACGGGCAAAATTCGTGACCGGGACTTCCGCCGTCGGGATCAGGAAAAGCTCCCGCTCACCCGAGAGCTTGAAGAGATCCTGCTCGAACTTGGGTAACTGTCCTGTGCCGGTCAACGTCTCGCGACTCACCATGTACGGCACATAGGCTTCCGTGTAGCCGTGCTCGGTTGTGTGCAGGTCCAACATGAACTGCGCGAGCGCCCGATGCAGACGCGCGAGCGGTCCCTTGAGGACCACAAAGCGACTGCCGGAAATCTTGCCGGCCGTCTCAAAGTCGAGTCCGCCTAAGCCCTCACCGATCGCCACGTGATCCTTGGGTTCGAAGTCGAATGTACCGGGTGTCCCCACGCGACGAACTTCGACGTTCGCGGTCTCATCAGCGCCCTCAGGGACCGAGTCATGCAGCAGGTTCGGCAGCTGCAACGCAAAGGCATCCACTTCCGCCTGAATCGGTCCGAACTCCGCTTCCGCAGCAGCGAGGTCACGACCCAACTGGTCGACCTCTGCCATGAGCGGCGCCACGTCTTCACCCCGACCCTTCGCCATGCCGATCGCCTTGGAGCGCGCATTGCGCTCACTGCGCAAGGCATCCGTGCGCATTTGCACCGCCTTGCGTCGTGCCTCTAGGTCCGCCAAGGCGGCCAGATCGAGCGTAAAGCCGCGGCGCGCGAGATTCGCGGCCACACGTTCAGATTCGCTACGGAGCAACTTCGGATCGAGCACGGTCAACCTCTAAAAAAACAGCGCCTCAACCCCCGCCGCGGCGGCGGAGGACGGCTTCGCGGATCTTGATTTCGAGTCCACGCGGGACCGGATTGTAATAGGTTCTGGGCGACATCTCGTCCGGGAAATACCGTTGACCCGCGGCATGTCCGCCCTCGTCATGGTCATACCGGTAGCCATCACCGTGTCCGAGCTCCTTCATGAGCCGCGTCGGCGCATTGCGAATGGCCATCGGGACGGGCAGTGAGCCGTGCGACTCGGCATCCGCCCGGGCCGCCTTGTAGGCGGCGTAGACCGCATTGCTCTTTGGGGCAACCGCGAGATACACCACCGCCTGCGCCAAGGCCAACTCGCCCTCCGGACTGCCCAGTCTCTCGAAAGCTGCCAGGGCGTCTGTGGCGATCGACAGGCCACGCGGGTCGGCATTGCCGATGTCTTCGCTGGCCATCCGCAAAACCCGCCGGCCGACGTAGAGCGGATCACAGCCGCCATCGAGCATGCGGCAAAACCAGTACAGCGCCGCATCCGGGTCTGAACCGCGGACGGATTTGTGTAGGGCCGAGATCTGATCATAAAAGGCGTCGCCGCCCTTATCGAAGCGCCGCACACCGCCTTGCGCCAACTCCTCGGCCATGGCTTCGGTGATGACCGTCGTCCCTTCGGCTTGCGCAAGGTCCGCGGCCACCTCAACGAGGTTCAGCAAGCGCCGCCCATCCCCGTCCGCAGCCTCTGCCAATCGTTGACGGGCAACCGCGTCTATCGACAGTTGTCGCTCGCCCAGCCCGCGCACGGGGTCCATGAGCGCACGGTCGACCATCTGCGCCAGATCACCGGCGGTCAGCCCTTTCAACACGTAGACGCGCGCCCGCGAGAGCAAGGCGCCGTTCACCTCAAAGGACGGGTTCTCAGTGGTGGCGCCCACAAAGATGAGGGTGCCATCTTCCACAAAGGGGAGAAACGTGTCTTGTTGGGCCTTGTTAAAACGGTGCACCTCATCCAGAAACAGCACCGTCGCACGACCGGTGGTGGCGCGCGTCTGCTTGGCCCGCTCCACCACTTCTCGGATGTCTTTCACGCCCACCAGAACCGCCGAGAGCGATTCATAGGCGGCACCCGCGGCACCAGCCACCAGACGCGCAAGCGTCGTCTTACCAGTGCCGGGCGGCCCCCAGAGAATGATGGAGTGCAGTGAGTGGCCTTCCAGTAGGCGTCGCAGCGGCTTGCCGGGACCCAACACATGGGCCTGACCGACAAAATCATCAACGCCCATGGGGCGCATGCGATCCGCAAGCGGTCGGTAGGGAGTAGCGGTCATACGCAAATTCTACCGATTCAGGCGTCGCTGTCGGGGGGAAAGCCGAGGCGCCGTTCGACCCACGGCATCCAACCGCCCAGCCCCCCATACGCCGCCAGTAGCCCGACGAGTGCGCCCAAAGCATCGGCCCCCTCATCTGCCCAGTCGCCCTGCCGCGTCTCCGTAAAGGACTGCAGGATCTCAATCAGCCCCCCGAGCACCACCGCGCCCAGGAAGACCCATCGATAGTGGCGCGGGTGGACGAGACCGACGAACCACACGACGACGATCGCATAGCCGACAGCGTGCTGAATTTTGTCCGGAATGGACTCAAGCCCCGGCGCACCGTGCGGCCACAAACTGAGCAAGAAAGCCAAGCCAACGCCCAAGGCCCCAAACGTGAGCCACAGCGCACGCAGTCTCAGCGGCAACATCAGCGCGCGCCGATCACATCCACGCCGGCGGGCGGCGTGAACGTGAAGAGCGCATCTTTCAGCGTTGGATTGCGCTCGATATGCGACAGATCGACGGTCGTGCGCTGATTGAGGCGATCGACGAATTCCAGACGCCGGACCTCTTCACCGGAGAGCCCGATCCGCACTTCACGAAAATCTCCGTCCGATTGACGGGGCGTCAAGATCGCCATTTCAAGGCCACCGACGACACCGCCCCCCCGCACGGTGTAGTGATCCGCCACCTTCGATTCACCCGAGAGAATCATCGCCGGCGTCTGCGCCAGCGCCTCGCGGACCTTCTTGACCGTCGCCTGCTCCAGCTCCGGATCGTAAAGCCATAAGCGGTCGCCATCACACACAATCAGTTGCGGTGGTTGCGTGTAGTCCCAACGAAACCGCCCCGGCTTCTTCACATAGAAGGTGCCCTTGGCAATTTCCGCAGGTCCGGCTTCGGTGCGGCGCAATTCCTGGACGAAGTCCGCCTTGACGGCGCGCAGTGACCCGAGCGCCTTCTCAAGACGCCCCGCGATCCCCGCATCCTGAGCAGTGGCCAACGTACTGGCCATCAGCAGTAAGCCTGTGACCCAACGAAGCGCTCTCATCGGTCGCCCGCGGGTGGCGGCATGAGGACTTGCCGATTGCCGTTGGACTCGAGTGGCCCGACCATACCTTCGGCCTCCATCTGCTCCACCATGCGCGCGGCTCGGTTGTAGCCAATCTTGAGACGTCGCTGGACACCGGAGACCGACGCTTTGCGCGTCTCCGCGACGATACGGACGGCCTCGTCGTAAAGCATGTCGCGGTCGCTGTCGCCACCGCCTTCACCACCACCGTTGTCTTCACCCGGAAGACCTGGGATCGGCCCACGGGGTCCATCCAGAATCGACTCATCGTACTGTGGCTTTTGCGTCTTCAGCGCAGCCACCACGCGGTGCACTTCAGGGTCGTCGACAAACGCACCGTGCACGCGCACCGGCAAGGACGTTCCCGGCTGCAGGTACAGCATGTCACCGTTACCGAGCAGCGATTCGGCACCGCTTTGATCAAGGATCGTGCGCGAGTCCACTTTTGCGGAGACTTGGAAGGCGATACGCGTCGGGATGTTCGCTTTGATGAGGCCGGTGATGACGTCGACCGACGGGCGCTGGGTTGCGAGGATCAGGTGGATACCCGATGCGCGCGCCTTCTGCGCCAAGCGGGCGATGAGCTCCTCGACCTTCTTACCGACGATCATCATGAGGTCGGCCAACTCATCGATGACCACTACAATGTACGGTAGGTGCTGGCACGGCGGCACATCCCCGGTCCCCGGATCCAAGAGGTCTTTCTCGCCCGCTTGGAGGCGCTGCATCAGCACCGGATCGGGAATCGGCTTACCGCTCGCCGCCGCGTCTTTGACCTTCTTGTTGTAGCCGGCGATGTTGCGCACACCGAGTGCCGCCATCAGGTAATAACGCCGCTCCATCTCCGCCACGCACCAGCGCAAGGCATTCGCGGCCTGCTTCATATCCGTGACCACCGGCGCCAGCAGATGCGGGATCCCCTCGTACACCGAGAGTTCGAGCATCTTCGGATCGACCATGATCATGCGCACGTTTTCGGCTGTGGATTTGTACAACAGCGAGAGAATCATCGCGTTGATCCCCACGCTCTTGCCCGAACCCGTGGTTCCGGCAATCAACAGGTGCGGCATCTTGCCAAGGTCAGCAACTACCGGCAGACCGCCGATGTCCTTACCCAACGCCAGCGCCAAGGGCGATGCCACATCGTCATAGGCTTTGGAGCGCAGGATTTCGCCCAGCGTCACCATTTCGCGCCGTTCGTTGGGAATCTCTAAACCAACCACGCTCTTGCCCGGAATGTTCTCCACCACGCGCACGCTGACCGCCGACAGCGCACGGGCAATGTCTTTCGACAGGTTGGTGATTTGGCTCACCTTCACGCCGGCCGCCGGACGCAATTCGAAGCGCGTCACCACGGGCCCTGGGTGGACTGCGACCACTTCGACCTCAACACCGAAATCGCGCAACTTGATCTCGACCAAGCGCGAAATCGCCTCGAGCGATTCCGTCGAGTAGCCCTGAATCCGGGGTGGCGGATCGTTCAACAACGACAGCGCGGGCAACTCACTGTTAGATTCGCGGGCGAACGCGTCGACCTGCTTTTCCTTGAGCACCCGTTCACTCTTCGGGATCACCGGCGCGGGTGGCTCTATGCGTACCTGCACTTTGTGCTCGGCTTTCTTGCGCTCTTCACGCTTCGTCTCTTCACGCGCCGCTTTCTTCTCGGCGCCAATCGCCTTGTCTTTACGCGTGGCCATCTTCGCGCGGACCCAACGGTCGGTACCGAGCACCGCACGGCCCAACCAGTCCATCACCGTCAGCCATGAGACGCCAGTCCACAGCGACACCGCGGCAAACCACACGGCCAACAGCAACAACGTCGCACCCAGAAACCCCAAGGCTGCGACGCTACCGCCCTGAACGAGGTCCCCAAGTACACCCCCGGCCGACTGGGGATAGCGGCGGGCCGAAAAATGCAGGCCCGCAAGACCCGAACTGGTGGCCAGGGTGCCGAGGAACCCAATACCCCGCCACAGCAACACCACTTTGCTGCTGGGCTCTTCGCGACGATCCCGAAAGTACAGCCACGCTGCCGCGGCGCACATCAGCGGAAACAAAAATGCCGGCGCGCCGAAGAGGCTGAGAAACACATCTGCAAGCCACGCACCGACCGGTCCGATCCAATTGGCGATCCGCCCGGGCGCTCCGGTGCTCGTGAAGCCTGGATCGTCGGCATCGTAGGACGCGAGCGCCAGAAACAGCAGCAGCGCGGCCATCGCGAGCAACACAAACGCGCCTTCGCGCAGCCCCCGCGCCACCGCTTGGGCCACCCGATTCGCGCCATTGCGTCCGCCGACTGCTGACTCCGCCAAGTTAAGACCTCGATGCAAAAACCGTTCTTAACCCTATGTTACGGCACAATTTCAGCCGATTCCACCGCTCTTGCGACGTGTCACGGGGTGGTGTCGTTGGCGCGGCGAAAATGCGAGACTAGGGGCTTAAGCCTTGCCCCCCGATTTCCCCCGCCTGAGGACTGCCCGGACCATGTCGAATACCCGCCACACCCGCCTCCTCATCCTCGGATCTGGCCCTGCCGGTTACAGCGCCGCCGTCTACGCGAGCCGCGCCAATCGATCCCCACTCCTCGTGACCGGCTATGCCGTCGGCGGCCAGCTCATGACCACCACCGAGGTTGAGAACTGGCCCGGCGATGCCGAGGGGCTGACCGGACCTGGCCTGATGGAGCGGATGCGTCATCACGCCGAGCGCTTTAGCACCGAGATCGTGGAAGACCAGATTCACACCGTGGATCTCCAGCAGCGGCCCTTTCGCCTCATGGGCGATCGCGGCACCTACACCACCGATGCCTTGATCATTGCGACCGGCGCGTCGGCACGCTATCTCGGCCTGCCCTCGGAAGAATCCTTCAAGGGCCGCGGCGTCTCGGCATGCGCCACTTGTGATGGCTTTTTCTATCGGAATCAGGATGTTGTGGTCGTTGGCGGGGGCAATACGGCGGTTGAAGAGGCGCTCTACCTCACCAAAATCGCGCGCCACGTGACGCTCGTACACCGCCGCGACAAATTGCGCTCGGAGAAGATTCTCCAAGATCACTTGCACGCACGGGTGGCCGACGGCAAAGCCAGCATTATTTGGAACCACACGGTGGACGAGGTGCTCGGCGACGACAGCGGGGTCACCGGCATTCGACTGCGTTCGACCACGGACGACAGCACGCGCGACCTCTCCGCGACGGGCATTTTTATCGCGGTCGGCCATACGCCCAACACGCAACTCTTCGAGGGCCAGTTGGCTATGAAGGGCGGCTATCTCATCGTCAAAAGCGGTCTCGAAGGCGATGCGACCGCGACCTCCGTTGCCGGTGTCTTTGCCGCCGGGGACGTGGCCGACCATGTTTACCGCCAGGCGGTCACGAGCGCGGGAACCGGCTGTATGGCCGCACTCGACGCGGACCGCTATCTCGAGCGTCTCGACGCGGGCGAATAAGTGGCGCAGCCGGAGCCTCGCTACGAGGCCCAATTGCATACCTCGATCAACGCGATCAGCGCCGACGAGTGGAATCGCCTTGCGCTCGCTGGCGTCCCCTTCCTGCGCCACGAGTTCCTCGCGGCCCTCGAACACACCGGCGCGGTGGGTGGCGAGACGGGCTGGCAAGCCCGTCCTCTTGCCCTGCGTTGCGACGGGCGGCTCGTCGGCGCGATGCCCCTCTACGAGAAAACACATTCCTATGGCGAGTTCGTGTTTGACTTTGCCTGGGCGCATGCCTATGCCGAACACGGCCTGCGCTACTACCCGAAGTTAGTCGCCGCCACACCCTTCACGCCGGCCACGGGTTCCCGATTGCTGATCGCCCCCGGTGAAGATCGCGCCGCTATTTGGGCAGCGCTTGGCGATGCGCTGCGCCAACTCTTGGCGTCGGGACGCTGGTCATCCGCTCATGTGCAGTTCGCGCAGGCCGATGAGGTCGCGGCGTTAGGCGCGCACGGATTTTTGCCGCGCACCGACTGCCAGTTTCTCTGGGAAAACCGCGGTTACGAGAGCTTCGATGCCTTTCTGGGCACCTTCACGGCCGACAAACGCAAGAAAGCCCATCGCGAACGACGCCGTGTCCGGGAAGCCGGCATTCGCCACGAATGGCGCGACGGCAGCACCCTTGCGTCCGAAGACTGGGCCGTCATTCATGCCTTATTGGCCACGACCTTCCATCGACACGGCCATGAACCCTATCTGCCGGCGGCGTTTTTCGAACACGTCAGTCGTTCACCCCACACGGAACCCCGCGTCCTGTTGGCCCGGTCGGACGAGGCGGTGGTCGCGGCGGCTCTTTTCTTTCGCGGCCAAGAGACCCTCTACGGTCGTTATTGGGGCTGTGTCGAAGCCCACCACAGCCTGCACTTCGAAACCTGTTACCACCAAGGCATCGAGTACTGCATTCAAGAACGCTTGCAGCGCTTTGAACCAGGCACGCAGGGCGAACACAAGATCGCGCGGGGTTTTGCGCCTCATTTGACGCACTCCGCTCACCACATCGTGGATAGTCGTTTTGCCGCCGCCATTGGCCGCTATCTGGAGGCCGAACGGGCCTCCATCGACACCTACTTCCACAGCGCCGGCGCACACACGCCCTTTCGGCGAGATCTGTCGTTCGACCCGCCCCCATGACGCGCCGCACTCTGCTGTGGCTCGACCCCGACGAGGGGCCCACCGCGCTGCCCGACCCAACAACGGCCATGAGTTATCCCAACGGCCTGCTCGCCGCCGGTGGCGCGCTGACCCCGGAATGGCTGCTCGGCGCTTACCGGCGCGGGATATTCCCGTGGTACTCCGCGGGTGAGCCTATTTTATGGTGGTCACCCGACCCGCGTGCGGTCTTCGACCCGGTAAAGTTCACGCCCTCCAAAAGTTTGCGTCAATCGATCCGCAATCGGGGTTACGTGACCGAACTCAACCGGGATTTTGCGGCTGTGATCCGTGCCTGCGCGGGACCGCGACTCGGCGCCAACGGCACCTGGATTACGGACGAGATGATCGCCGCCTACGAAGCCCTCCACGCGCTGGGACACGCGCACTCGGTGGAAACGTGGCTCGACGGCGAGCTGGTCGGTGGCCTGTATGGAGTGCGTCTCGATGGCGTGTTCTTCGGCGAATCGATGTTCAGTCGCGCACGCGATGCCTCCAAAGTGGCCTTGGCGCGACTGGTGGCGGAGGCCCGCACCACGGGTATCTGCTTGATCGACTGCCAGATGCCGACGGAACACCTGACGAGCTTAGGGGCCGAAACGGTCCGACGACCAGCCTTTTTGGCGCGCCTGCAGGAGGCCTTCGCGCGCCCTTGAGGCGTTCAGTTTGCGCGATGGGGCGCCGTGCTGCACAATGCCCGGCTTAACACGGTTGTATCGGACCCAGAATGTCGAAAGAAGACGCGATTCAAATGGAAGGCGAGGTCGTGGATACCTTGCCCAACACGACGTTTCGGGTGAAGCTCAAAAACGGTCACATCGTGACCGCGCACATCTCAGGCAAGATGCGTAAGAACTACATCCGCATCCTCACCGGCGACGCTGTCACGGTCGAAATGACGCCTTACGATCTGACGAAGGGCCGCATCGTTTACCGCGGCCGCTAAAGAGCCGCACTCCCCTACGTCCTTAGGCGAGGAGCAGCGGCTCCTCCAGCGCTCGGCTATCCAGCACCAGCGACTCGCCATCGGCGGCGACGCGGACGACGACCGTGCCGCCGTCCTTCAGACGACCGAATAAGAGCTCCTCGGCGAGTGGGCGCTTGACCTTCTCCTGAATGAGGCGCGCCATCGGACGTGCGCCCATCCGCGGATCGTAGCCACGCCGCGCAATCCAGCGCCGCGCAGCTTCCTCGAACGTGACGGCCACGCCCTTCTGCTCGAGCTGCGCCTCGACTTCCAGAATCAGCTTGTCGACGACCCGCTCGATCGTGCGCTCGTCCAACGGCCCGAACTGCACGATGGCATCCAAGCGATTGCGGAATTCCGGTGAAAAGAGCCGTTTGATCGCCTCCATACCATCCGCGGCGGTATCGCCGGGCGTGAAGCCGATCGAGGTGCGCGCCATATCCACGGCACCGGCATTGGTGGTCATCACAATAATCACGTGGCGGAAATCCGCTTTGCGGCCGTTATTGTCGGTGAGCGTGCCGTGGTCCATGACCTGCAACAACAGGTTAAAGACGTCCGGGTGCGCCTTCTCCACCTCATCCAACAGCAGCACGGCGTGCGGATGCTTGGCGACGGCTTCGGTCAAGAGTCCACCCTGATCAAAGCCCACGTACCCTGGCGGCGCGCCAATGAGGCGACTCACGGTATGCCGCTCCATGTACTCGGACATATCAAAGCGAATGAACTCGACACCGAGCGCCAACGCCAATTGTCGCGTGACTTCGGTCTTACCAACCCCGGTGGGACCTGCAAACAGGAAGGAACCGACGGGCTTGCGGGCATCCCCTAAGCCGGAGCGAGCCATCTTGATGGCGGCGCCAAGCGTCTCGATGGCCGGATCCTGCCCGTAAATGACGAGCTTCAGGTTCCGCTCCAAGTGGCGCAACACTTCGCGATCCGAGGTCGAGACCTGCTTGGGCGGAATCCGCGCGATGCGCGCCACGACCGCCTCGATGTGCTCCACCGTCACCGCGTCAGGGCGCTGATCCAGAGGTTTGAGACGCAGGTTGGCGCCGGCCTCGTCGACCACGTCGATCGCTTTATCGGGCAGGTGGCGGTCGTTGATATAACGCGCCGCAAGTTCAGCGGCTGCCTTGAGGGCGTCGTCCTCATAACGGACCCCGTGATGCTCCTCAAAGCGTGAGCGCAGGCCCTTCAAGATCTCGACCGTTTCGGCCACCGAGGGCTCCACCACATCGATTTTCTGGAACCGGCGCGCGAGGGCGTGGTCCTTCTCGAAAATGCCGCGGTATTCCTGATAGGTGGTCGAACCAATGCACCGCAATTCGCCGTTGGCGAGCACCGGCTTGATGAGGTTGGAGGCATCCATGACGCCACCGGAGGCGGAGCCTGCGCCAATAATGGTGTGAATTTCATCGATGAAGAGCACAGCACCCGGACGCTTGCGCAGATCCTGCAGCACGCCTTTCAAGCGCTTTTCAAAGTCACCGCGGTACTTCGTGCCGGCCACGAGGGCGCCCAAATCCAGTGAATAGATCGTGGCATCGGCCAAGACGTCAGGCACCTTGCCTTCGACAATCAGGCGAGCCAGCCCCTCGGCGATGGCCGTCTTGCCCACGCCCGCCTCCCCGACGTACAGCGGATTGTTCTTCCGGCGCCGGCAGAGGATTTCGATGGTGCGTTCAACTTCGTGTGTACGGCCGATCAAGGGATCGATCCGACCCGCCTCGGCAGCGAGGTTGAGGTTTGTCGCGTATTTTTCCAGCGCGCTCTCAGCCGACTCCGCTTCGCCGCGCTCGGCCGACTCGCCTGCGGGGTCTTTGGGCGGTGTCTCATCCGTTTTGGCCAAGCCGTGGGAGATGAAATTAATGACATCCAGACGGCTGACGTCGTGATTGGAAAGCAGATAAGCCGCATGCGACTGTTTTTCGCTGAAGATCGCCACCAAGACGTTCGCGACAGTGACCTCTTTCTTGCCGCTCGACTGCACATGGAAAACGGCCCGCTGCAAAACCCGTTGGAAGCCCAGCGTCGGCTGGACTTCCCGGTCGTCGTCCGTCGTCAACCGGGGGGTCGAGTCGGCGATAAAGCTCTGCAATTCGCGTTGTAACTTCGGCGCGTCCGCACCGCAGGCTTTAAGAATTTCACGGATCGACGGCGTATCGACGATCGACAGCAACAGATGTTCGACCGTCATGTATTCGTGCCGGGCTTCGCGCGCGGCCTGAAAGGCCGTATTCAGACAAAATTCAAGTTCACTGGAGAGCAAGGAAACCTCCCAAAACCGGCTCAGCCGGCTTCCTCCATCGTGCACAGCAGGGGATGCTGGTGCTGGCGCGCATACGCCATCACCTGAGCCACCTTCGTCTCCGCGATCTCGAAGGTGTACACACCGCAAACGCCGCGACCATGCGTGTGCACCTCGAGCATCACTCGGGTGGCTTGGACACGGTCAAGGCTAAATATCCGCTCGAGCAACTCGACCACGAACTCCATGGGAGTGTAGTCGTCATTGAGCAGCACCACCTGATAAAGCGGTGGGCGCTTCAGTTTCGGGGTAGCCTCTTCGACCACCAGGCTGTGGCCGGGGTCGTGCGGGGTCGGATCGGAGGGGTCTTGGGCACTCATCGGACCCTTTATAGGGGTGCGGACCGGGCAACTCAAGACACCTCGCACGAATCCTGTGACAGGCCGCGCTTGTGAGGCACTCGCTTCCCTCCGTATGATCGCAGGCTGTCGACCATGGATTGGGACATCTCCTTGATTTTTTTCAAACACACGCGCCGAGGAAGGGATCTGTTTTGTCACTGATGTCCGCCTTGCCGCCATCGCTCACCCGTCTCCTCTCCGGGTCCTCCCTGCCGCGGATACTGGCCGCCGTGGGGACCATTCTGGTGGCGACCCAACTGGCGTTGCTCACCTGGAAATTCCTGCCCTCGAAGCCGGCGGCCCCAACGGTCACGCCGGTGACCATGGACACCGGGGTCAACACGAACAACGCCAGCCGCGTCTTCGGCGAACCACCCGCCCCCACCCAGGAGGGCCCGGCGCCGCAAACGAATATCGCGCTGACCTTGGTCGGCACCCTCGCCGTCTCCGATGCGACGGCGGGCCTCGCGATTCTCGGTCCCTCCGCCACCGACGCCCACGTCTACGCCACCGGCAGCGACGTGGTGCCCGGCGTGCGTTTGCTGGAGGTCTACGCCGATCATGTTCTGATCGATCGTGGCGGCATCCGCGAATCGCTCAATCTGCCCCATGCCGGTTCCGGCGCCGCCGGGCTCACGCAGCCAGCGCCGGCCCTCGCCGATGTGGCCCGACAGGCGGTCGCGGCACCTGAGGTCATCGGCGACCTGATGCGCCCCATGCCAAACTACGTGGCCGGACAATTGCGCGGGTTTAAGCTCTTCCCGGGCCGGGATCGTAAAAAGTTCGATCAGTTGGGCTTGCAGCCCGGCGATATGGTGACCCAGGTGAACGGCGTCCCCATCAAGGACGCCCAGCACGGCTTGGAGATGCTCCAGTCACTCGGGTCGTCGACCTCCGCGCAAGTGACCGTCGAGCGCGGTGGTGTCATCCAGTCCGTCACGATTGATTCATCGCAATTAGCGACACTGACGGACCCGACACGACTGACCCAACCCGGCACTGTGCCGGCCCCCATCGAATCCCCTAATAACGACTAGCGCTAAAGCGCCGGGAACCCATGCGGATGAACCTCAAGACTTCTACTCGAACCCTGGCCACTGCCGTCGCTTCGGCCTTGGCGGTCGTCGTGAGTGCTGGCGCCCAGCCGGTACCCCCCGCTCCCATGGCCCCGCAGTCCGCGCCGCAAGCGTCAGCGCTCGCCCAAGCGATGATCACGCCCAATTACAAGGACGCGGATCTCACGCAGATCGTCGAGGCCATCAGCCAGATCACCGGCAAGAACTTCATCATCGACCCGCGCGTCAAAGCGCAGGTGACGATGCTGTCCTCAACGCCGATGACCCCTGACGCGTTCTACGAGGCCTTCCTGTCGATCCTGCAAGTCCACGGCTTTGTGGCCGTCCCGACCGGCAAGTTGTGGAAGATCATCCCTGACGCCAATTCACGCCAGGTCCCGGCGAACGACCTGCCCGAATCGGTGAGCGACAGCTCGGATGAGTTGGTGACCCAGGTCGTGCAACTGAAGAACGCAAACGCCGCGCAGCTGGTCCCGATTCTGCGTCCGCTCATTCCGCAGAATGGACACCTCGCCGCCTACCCGGCGACCAACATGCTCATCATCTCGGACCACGCCAACAACGTGAACCGCATGGTGCGTATTCTGGAGCGCATCGAGCAAGGTGGCGATGACGACATCGACGTCATTCGCCTTGAACACGCGACGGCCGGTGAAATCACGCGCGTCATCAACCAACTCTCGGCCGGTGGCCAAGCGGAAGGGGGTGGCAGTGCCGCGAAAGTCATTGCCGATGACCGCACCAACAGCGTCCTGCTCTCCGGTGATAAGAACCAACGCCTCAAGCTGCGCGCACTCGTGGCGCACCTCGATACGCCGCTCGAAACCGGATCGGGTACCCGAGTCCGCTACCTGAAGTACGGGGACGCGGAAAAGATCGCGGGCAAGCTCAAAGAGCAGTTACAAGCGACGGCCGCCCAAGGCGGCGCAGCCGCCGGTGGCGCCGCGAGCTCCGACAAATCGACGTCGATCTGGGCGGACCCGGCCACCAACGCGTTGGTCCTGACGGCGCCATCCAAGCAGATGCGCCAGCTCATGGATATCGTCGATCATCTGGATATCCGCCGCTTGGAAGTCCAGGTCGAGGCGATCATCGTGGAGATCACCGGTTCTTCCAACGTCGATCTGGGCGTGAACTGGTTTGTGGATGGTTCCAACAAGAACGGGCCGGTCGGCGGGTTCGTAAACCCCATCGGAACGTCGGGCCCGTCGATTGCCACCATCGCGGCCGCTGCGCTGAATCCGACGGCGGCCGCCTCGAGTCCCTCGTCCATTCCAAACGGCTTGACGTTGGGTGTCGGTCGCCTCAACAAGGCGGGCGTCAACTTTGGCGCGATCCTGCACGCGCTGCAGGGCAAGGCGAACACCAACATCATCTCCACGCCCTCCATCGTCACGCTCGACAACCAAGAAGCGCAGATCAAGGTAGCAACGGAGGTGCCGTTCCTGACGGGTCAGTACTCGTCGAGCTACGGCATGGCGGCCGGCGGCGCCAATGGCGCCGGCACGACGACGGGAACCTCGAACTACGTGAATCCCTTCCAGACCATTCAGCGTCAGGAAGTCGGTACGATCTTGAAGATCACGCCGCAGATCACGGACGACGGCACCGTGCTGCTCAAGATCGAGCAGGAAGTCTCCAACCTGATCAAGAGCTCCATCGCCACCGTCGACGTGCAGACTTCCAAGCGCGTCATCAATACGCGCGTGTTAGCAAACGACGGCGAGATCATCGTGCTCGGTGGCCTGATCTCGGACAACGTCTCATCCAGCAACCAAGCCATCCCCTATCTCGGCGCGATCCCCGGCATCGGCAACCTGTTCAAGACCCGGTCGTCGACCAAGGAAAAGACCAACCTGATGGTCTTCCTGCGGCCGAAGATCCTGGTGGACGGTACCCAGATGGCGACGGAAACCTCGGCCAAGTACAACTACATGCGCAGTCTGGAACTGCGCAATGGGCGCACCGTTGACATGCAGCCGGGCGTGCCACAACCGACGATGCCGGATCTGAAGGATCTGCAGCCCTCGGCAGCCCCGCCGACCGAAACGCCCAAAGGACGTGCGAGTCGCCAAGGGCAACCGGCGATTGAGTCGACGCCGGCACCGAAAGCACCCGAGGGTGCCGTCAAACCGACGACGGATGGGCCCGGCTGATGAGCGCCGTCGTGGATCGGCGCCTGTCGTTTGCGTTCGCCAAAAAGCACGGTGTGCTCGCGGCCAATGACGATCATGGCGCCCTGAAACTCGTGGCCCGCATTGGGGTCGACGACCTGACGATCGCCGAGGCGCGCCGTCACCTGGGGCGTCGCGGCGTCGGTGTCGAGCGTGTCGACGAGCTGCGTTTTGAAGCGCTGCTGCAAGCGAACTATGCGTCCGGTGAGAATGCGGCGGCAGAAGCCGCCGAGGGCTTGGAGGAAGACACGGACCTCACGCACTTGGCGGATGAGCTCCCTGAGCCATCTGACCTCATGGAGAGTGAGGACGATGCGCCGATCATCAAGTTGATCAACGCGGTCCTCACCCAAGCAGTGCGCGAGAACGCCTCCGACATTCACATCGAGCCGTTCGAAAATCGCTTGGTGATTCGCTTCCGCGTCCACGGCGTGCTGCGCGAAGTGCTGCAGTCCAAACGGGCGCTGGCGGCGATCGTCGTCTCCCGTATCAAGGTGATGTCCAAGCTCGACATCGCGGAAAAGCGACTCCCACAGGACGGCCGTATTTCCCTGCGCATTGCCGGTCGACCGGTCGATGTCCGCGTCTCCACCCTGCCCTCGGGCCACGGCGAACGCGTCGTGATGCGTCTCCTCGACAAACAGGCGGGTCGGCTGGACCTTGGGCGCCTCGGCATGGAGCCGACCACCCGGCAGCAGATCGATGAACTGATTCACAAACCGTACGGCATCATCCTCGTCACAGGACCGACCGGCTCGGGTAAGACGACGACGCTGTATGCGGCGCTGGAGCGTTTGAACGACGCGACCCGCAACATCATGACGGTCGAGGACCCGATCGAGTACTACATCGACGGCATCGGCCAAACGCAGGTCAACACAAAGGTCGACATGACCTTCGCACGCGGTCTGCGCGCCATCCTGCGACAAGATCCCGATGTCGTCATGATCGGCGAAATCCGTGACATCGAAACAGCCCAGATCGCGGTGCAAGCCTCGCTCACGGGTCACTTGGTGCTCTCGACTCTGCACACCAACACCGCTGTCGGCGCTATCACGCGCTTGCGTGACATGGGCGTGGAGCCCTTTCTGCTCTCCTCCACCCTGCTGGGTGTCGTGGCCCAGCGCCTCGTGCGCGTACTGGAACCCGCCTCGAAAATCGCCTACGAGGCCAGCGACCGCGAACGTGAACTGCTCAACGTCCCACCGGGTACGCCGACCACCCTCTACCACGCGGGTGGCGGCGCGCACGGCGGCTATCGTGGCCGCACCGGCATCTATGAGCTGACCATGATCGACGACGGCATGCGCCAGTTGATCCATGACGGCGCCGGCGAGCACGAACTCGAGCAACATGCCCGCAAGACCACCTGCGGTATTCGCGACGACGGCCGTCGCCGTATTCTCGCCGGCGAAACGACGCTGGAAGAAGTTCTGCGCGTCACTCGGGAGGATTGAGACCCGTGCCCGCCTACCAGTATGTGGCCCTCGATACGGCCGGTCGCGAGAAACGCGGCCTTCTGGAGGGCGACAATGCGCGCCAAGTCCGTCAGCAACTGCGCGAGCAAGCCTTGCTGCCGGTCTCCATCAGCGAAGTCGAGCGTACCGAACAAAACCGCGCTGGCGGACGCTTCACTCTGCGCCGAGGGATCTCAGCCACCGATCTGGCTCTGCTCACCCGGCAGTTGGCGACCCTCACACGCGCCGGTCTTCCGCTAGAGGAAGCGTTGCTGGCAACCTCTCAGCAAACCGAGAAACCGCGCGTCGCCGCCATCATCTCCGGTGTCCGCGCCCGCGTCCTGGAAGGACGCACGCTCGCCGATGGCCTGGGTGTCTTTCCACAAGTGTTTCCGGAGATCTATCGTGCCACCGTCGCGGCCGGTGAGCAGGCCGGCCGCCTCGATGGTGTCTTGGAGCGCCTCGCCGACTACACCGAAAATCGCGAGATCCTCCAGTCGCGGGTGCGCAATGCGCTGGTCTACCCGATCTTGTTGACGATCGTGTGTATCGTCATCGTCTCCCTGCTGCTCGGTTACGTCGTACCGGAAGTCGTCAACGTCTTTAAGGCCGGCAAGCATCAGTTGCCACTGCTGACGCGCGTACTGATAGCCGCGAGCGATGGATTCCGTCAGTGGTGGTGGCTCTTGGCGGCAGGCGTTGCGGGGGTGATCTGGGGCACCAAGCGGTGGCTGCAGAACCCGAACAATCGACGCCGCTGGGATCACGGGGTACTGCGCCTAGCCATTATCGGCCGCGTCGCACGTGGCGTGAATGCGGCCCGCTTCGCACGAACCCTCTCGATTCTCACCGCCAGCACCGTCCCCGTCCTCGAGGCGCTGCGGATTTCAGGCGAAGTCGTCGCCAATCTGCCGATGCGCGAGGCCGTGGCCGAGGCGGCGGTTAAAGTACGCGAAGGCGCACCCATTGCCCGATCGCTGGGGGTCTCACGCCTCTTTCCGCCGATGCTGATCCACTTGATCGCGAGCGGTGAATCGAGCGGCGAGTTGGAAACAATGCTCGAACGCGCGGCGACGAATCAGGAACGCGACATGGACGGCATCGTCAATACAGCCGTCAACATCCTGGGTCCGGCCATGATTCTCGTCATGGGTGGCATCGTGCTGCTCATTGTGCTGGCCCTATTGCTGCCGATCTTCGAGTTGAACCAACTCGTGCATTGACCCTCTTGCACGCAGGGTCGTCGCTGTCTTATAACCGCGGCGACCTCCTTGCTTGCCGGTCAGTGACATGAGCGAGAAGCCTGAAGACGACGAGTTCGAAGATCTGGATGATGCGCCAGACGGTGATGCCGTCAACGTCGATCACGTCTTGCGCTCACTGGATGCGCAAAAACGCCGTAAAACCAAGCCCGGCGAAGAACCTGCGTGGCGACGTCTGGAACAGTATTTCGAGAAAAAGCGCACTCAGCATTTGGTCGAAGATTTCGAAGACTTCGACATCGACAACGACTGAGTGACATCGCACTGCCATCCGACTGACATCGGACGGTCATCTCCGGCGCCGACCAGACGGTCGACGCCGGAGACCTGCGCATCAGTCACGTTCCATCCGCGTGGCCACCGCCACCTCCCTCTCGTCATCACCCACGAGTGCGCGCTCCATCATCACTTCTGCCCACTGCGTGGCCATTTCGGTGTCGACGGCTGCGCGGGTAATCGGCTTTAGGCCTTCCATCTCGAGCAAGTGATTGACCGAATCCAAGCTCGGCCCCATCAGACGCCCGACTTCCGCCTCGACTTCGGAGAGCTCCTTGTCCAGCACGCTGATGCGCTCCAACAGATAGCTGGCAGGGCGACCCTCGTAGCCCAACAGGGCGCCGTACACCTGATCGAGATGTTCGCGCAGCCGTTCTTCACCCGTAATCGCACCACCTTCCTTCGTCGCCACGATCAGGCGGCGCTGCGCGTCTAACGAGTCGTCGTAGAGCGCGAGGCCCTTCTTAAGGCCTTCCGACGTCATGGCGGCCGCGCGTTCACCGAGCAAGGCGCGCGTCGCGTTGATCCGATCAACGACCGTCGACATCCGCTCGAACAGGGCAGACACCTTCATCGCGGCAGCAAAGTGTTCGCCCCGATCGGCCACCGTGTAGTCCGCACGGCGATCGACGCCAATGTCGAGACCCTGCTCGTAAACCTCACCGTTCTTGGTGATGCGTACGGTGTAATGACCCGGGACCACACGCGCACCGACCGTGCCGGCCATGGACGCCTGTGCGGCGCTCGGCACGCGAGGCGGTTTGGCCTGCATCGACCAGTACACGCGGTTGATGCCCTTGCGCTTACCCGCCGGCAGGGTGTCGATCACCTTGCCCTCGGCATTCAAGATCTCGACCTGCAGCGCACCAAAGACATGGCGCGTCGGCTGGAAATACGCGATCTCGGCGCCGCTCGGCGGATTGGCGCCGCGGAACTTCGCATCGCCTTCCGGCCAGCCGCCATTGCCCTCGAGTCGTTGCTGGACCGCGCGTGTCGGCAGGAAACGGAACCCGTCCGATGTCGAGTTGGCCAGCGCGCGCAGCGGCACCAGATCATCAATGATCCAAATGCCGCGTCCGTGGGTCGCGATCACCAAGTCATGGTCCCGATGCTGAATAGCCAGATCCCGCACCGCGACGGACGGGAAATTGCCGCCCTTAAACTCCGCCCAGTGCGCGCCCTGATCCACCGAGATCCAAAGCCCAAACTCGGTACCGAGGTACAGCACGCGAGCGTCCGTCGGATCCTCACGGACCACGTGCGCATAGCCTCGCACCCCGGAGCCGTCAGCCGCCAACCGCGTCCAGGTTGCGCCGTAATCCTGCGTGACATACACGTACGGGACGAAGTCACCGTAGGTGTGCCGGTCAAAGGTGGCGTAGGCCACACCCTTGGCATGTCCAGCCTCGACGGTCGACACCCAGCTGGCAGCCGGCAGGCCGGCGATGTTGGCCACGACGTTATGCCACGTTTTACCGTCGTCCCGCGTCAACTGCAGATTGCCGTCATCCGTGCCGGCCCAAATCACACCGGCTTCGGCGGGACTTTCGGAGACCGTGTAAATCGTCGTGTGCATCTCAGCGGCCGAGTTGTCGACCGTGATGCCACCCGACTCTTCCTGCTTTTGTTTATCCGGATTGTTCGTCGTCAGATCCGGCGAGATGCGTGTCCAGCTCTGACCATGGTCGCGGGTGAGAAACAGGAACTGCGCACCGAGGTACAGCCGCTTGGGATCATGCGGCGACAGGGCGATCGGCGCGTTCCAATTAAAGCGCAACTTCTCGTGTAGGCCCGCCTTGGGCTGAATATCCCGTTGGACGAGCGTATGCCGGTTGACCCGTCCAATTGCGCCGCCCTGCGCTTCGGCATAGGCATAGTTGGCATCGGTGGGATCCGGATAGACCCAGAACCCGTCACCGCCGTAGAGATTCTCCCAGCGGCCGTTGGTAATGCCACCGGGATAGGCGGAATCACCCACCCATGAACTGTTGTCCTGCAGACCGCCGTAGACCTGGTAGGGATCTTGGTTATCGACGGTCACGTGGTAGAACTGCGACACCGGCAACGAGTCGACCTTCGCCCACTTGTTCGCGCCGTCATGGCTGATCCACAAGCCGCCGTCGTCACCCGTGACCACGAACTTCGGGTTCTTGGGGTTGATCCAGACATCGTGGTGATCCGCATGCGTGCCACCCGAGACCATGGAGAAGCTCTTACCACCGTCTTCCGAGGCGATCAGACGCATATCGGGCTTGTAGATCCGGTCCGGGTTGGTCGGATCAACAATCAGATGCGCGAAGTAGAAGGGACGCCAGACCATGCTGCTCGAGCGATCGCGCTCATCGAAGCTCGCGCCACGATCGTCCGAACGGAACAACGCCGAGCGTGCACTCTCGATGAAGGTGTAGACCACGTTGGACTGGGATGGCGCCACCACCACCTCGACACGCCCCCACGGCTTGGCCGGCAGGCCTTTGGTGTTGTCACTGGTCATCGCCTGCCAATGATCACCCCCGTCGTCGCTGACAAACAGGCCAGAGCCTGAGGGTGCATCCGGGCCTTCGCCGCCAGAGCGGAACGTCCAGCCTTTGCGACGGAAATCCCACGTACCGGCATACAGCCGCTTCGCGTCTTTCGGGTCCATCGCCAACGACGAACAACCGGTGGAGAGGTTGCTACCCTTCAAGATCTGCGACCAACTCACGCCACCGTCGGTGGTGCGATACACCCCGCGATCAGCGGAGTCGGACCACAGGCGCCCCGGCACGCAGGCGTACACCACGTTCGAGTCTTCGGGACTGACGATGATGCGCACAATGTGCTCTGAGGTGGGCAGCCCTTTGTGCTGCCAGGTGTCGCCGCCGTCATGCGAGACGTAGATGCCATCGCCGATCGAGACGGAGTTACGCATCCAGCTCTCGCCGGTGCCGACCCAGACGGTCTTCGGATCCTTCGGATCGAGCGTAATCGCGCCGATCGACTGCACGTGCGCTTTGTCGAACAGCGACTGGAAGGTCGTGCCGGCATCCTTGGAGCGCCAGACACCGCCCGAGGCCGTGCCGATATAGAGCGTGACGGCGCCATCCCCCTCGGCGCGACCGGCAATCGCCGCGACGCGGCCGCTCATCTGGGCTGAGCCGATATTGCGTGCACCCAAACCCGAGATCGCTGCGCTATCGATAGCGGGTGCTGGGGTGACGGTCATCTTCGCCGCACTGAGTGCCAGCGGTGAGGCCAATGTGGCGGCCGCAAGAATCAGGGACAGGGACTTCACGGATGGCTCCCGGCGGCCGGTGCCGCCTGTGAGGGGAAGGTGTAAAGAGTGGCGGGCTCTGATGGGTTCGCCTTGACCGTCTCAAAGACGAGCTTCTGACGGCGCGAAGGATCACTGCCCTTCGGACCCATTTCCTCGGTCATCGGCATCCAGACGCCCTCGACCTGGCGGTATTCGCCATAGTCGATTTCGGTCACGTCCTCGGCGCCACGAACCGTTTCGCGGATGAGCGCGCGGATCACCATGCCGGTGTCCGGATCAATCCAATACGTCGCCTCGTTGCCATCGGCGAGATGCACGACGATGGCATCGGCGGGTGTGCCATCAATGTCCTCGCGCTGACCGAGCGTGACGCGATG
Source organism: Gammaproteobacteria bacterium (assembly GCA_947455595.1). GTDB lineage: Bacteria > Pseudomonadota > Gammaproteobacteria > Steroidobacterales > Steroidobacteraceae > CAIKZZ01. The sequence continues at coordinate 114,196 of CANGOP010000007.1, read as the reverse complement.
CCCTTTGGCGCGATAATCGACAAACGGAAATTCGAAATCAGCCCGCAGGATGAGGTCTTTGGTCTCGTCCCCCGAGAGATGCGACGGGTCCTTTCGACCTTCAAACGGCGAGACCTGCCAACCATCGTGCCCGTCGGTGGCGTCCGTCGCCGTCAGTCCCTGCAAAGTGATGTCCTGACGGTAATGTCCGCCTCGCGCCTGCCATTCGGCGAGGTCCAACCGCATGCCCATCCCAGGCACCACGAAGTGACCGCGTCGCTCCAGACTCTGGATCGCGCGCAGGCGGTCCGCGCCGCCGCGCGCGGCGACATGACGGGTAATCAGCGCGTCCACGCCAGCCCGCAGTTGCGCGGGTGGCGCGACCAAGGCCAGCGCCGCACTGGCGCACAGCGCCAAGGGTAGGCTGAGCAGCACAAAGGAGCGGAATCTCGGCATGGGTGGATCCCCAATAGATGGTGTAGGCAAGCAGCGTCACACTCTGGTTCGACGCCGTCAATTCAGATGCGGCGAATCGTTAGTGAAAGTCCCGTGAGCGAGTGATCAGACGCCCAAGCCACATCGAGCGATCCGCTAGGCGCTCCGCGACCAGATGCAGGACCTCACCCTCGCGCTGCACGATTCCCTCCACGGCCAGAAGGCGCGACTCGTAGACTGCCGAACGGTAGCGTTCCGCCAAATTGCGCCAGACGATCAGGTTCGTGACCCCCGTCTCGTCCTCGACCGTGATAAAGGTGACACCCGAAGCCGTCCCGGGGCGCTGGCGCACCAGTACAAGGCCTGCCGTGCGGGTACGGGTACCCGGTGGCAACGCGCGCAGTTCAACAGCCGTGAGGAGACCGCGGGCCTCCAGTCGCCCCCGCAGCAAAGCCAGTGGATGACGCCCCAGTGTCAGGCCCAGCTCGCGGTAGTCGGCCACCACATCCTCGCCCTCGGAGGGGGCACGTAACAGCGGCACCCCCTCCGCCACGCGCGGCGAGGGAAAGAGCGGTGTCGGGGCCATCACGCCGCTGGCCTGCCAGACGGCCCGATGGCGATGGCCAGCCAAACCAGCCAACGCACCCCCAGCCGCCAGTGTCGCCAAATCCGCGGCCGTGAGCGCCGCGCGCTCTGCCAACTCTTGGACAGATTCATAGGGAGCGACTGCGCGCGCCTCGACGATGCGCTGCATGGTGTCGGTTTTGAGCCCGCGAATACCGCGGAGTCCCAAGCGTAAGTGTTCGTGGCCTCGCCCTTCTAATGTGGCATCACACGCACTGCGGTTCACGTCCACCGGCAACACGGTCACGCCATGCTCGCGGGCATCGCGCACCAACTGTGCTGGCGCATAGAAACCCATCGGCTGACTGTTGAGCAGCGCTGCCGTGAACGCGGCGGGCTCATGGCATTTCAACCACGCCGAGACATACACGAGTAGCGCAAAGCTCGCCGCATGGGACTGTGGAAAGCCGTATTCACCAAAACCGAGCATCTGTCGATAAATCGCTTGCGCGAATTCTTCGGTGTAGCCACGTTCGCGCATACCCCCGATGAGTCGCGCCTCGAAGTGTCCAAGCCCACCCTTACGCTTCCACGCCGCCATGGCGCGTCGTAATTGATCCGACTCACCGGGGCTGAAGCCGGCTGCGACGACGGCCAACTGCATGACCTGTTCTTGAAAAATCGGCACCCCGAGTGTGCGCTCGAGCACCGACCGCACCGCGTCACTCGGGTACTCCACCGGCTCGAGCCCCGCGCGACGGCGCAGATACGGATGCACCATGCCACCTTGGATTGGGCCTGGCCGAATGATGGCGACCTCGATCACCAAGTCATAGAAATTGCGGGGTCGCATCCGTGGCAGCATCGCCATCTGCGCACGCGACTCAATTTGAAACACGCCGAGCGTGTCGGCGCGACAGATCATGTCGTAGGTGGTGCGATCCTCGGCCGGCACGTCCGCCATCGCAAAGGGCTCACCCCGCTTGGCCGCGACCATCGCGAGCGCCTTACGGATCGCGGTCAGCATGCCGAGCGCGAGCACGTCGACTTTGAGGAGACCCAAGTCCTCCAGATCATCCTTGTCCCACTGGATCACCGTGCGGTCTGCCATAGCGGCGTTCTCCACGGGGACTAGGGTTGCCAGCGTATCGCGAGCAATAACAAAGCCACCCACGTGTTGCGAGAGATGGCGCGGAAAACCCATCAACTCGCGCGCCAGAGACAGCAGCATCGCCAACTTCGGTGCAGAAGGGTCCAGTCCGCACTCGCGTAGTGGCGTCTCTTCAATCGTGCTGCCATGCCACCAACGCACGTTCTTCGAAAGATGCTCAATGGTCGTCGGGTCCACCCCGAGCGCACGCCCGACGTCGCGCAGCGCGCTTTTGGGCCGATAAGAAATCACCGTCGCGGCCAATGCCGCGCGGTGACGTCCGTACTTGGCATACAGGTACTGGATCACTTCCTCGCGTCGCTCGTGCTCAAAGTCGACGTCGATGTCGGGTGGTTCATCCCGTTCTTTAGAGACAAAGCGCTCAAAGAGCAGCGCCATCCGCATCGGATCTACTTCGGTGATCCCTAGGCAGTAGCACACCGCGGAGTTAGCGGCGGAGCCTCGCCCCTGACAGAGAATCCCGCGACTGCGGGCAAAGCGCACCAGATCCTCGACCGTCAGAAAGAAGGGCTCGTACTGCAATTCAGCGATGAGAATCAGTTCGCGCTGCACCAGTGTCCGCACCGACGCGGGGGCTCCACCCGGCCAGCGTGCAGCGAGCCCCCGCTCTGTCAGACAGGCAAGCCACGTCGTGGGCGTATGACCATCCGGTACGAGTTCCTGCGGATACTCATAACGCAACTCCTCCAACGAGAACGTGCAGCGTTCGGCGAGCGCGACGGAGCCATCGAGCAGTGCACGCGGATAGCGCTTCGCCAATGTCGCCAGATCATGCAGGCAGCGCTCTGCATTGGGCAGCAACGCGTGACCTGCGTTTTGCAGCGGAACTCCGACGCGGATCGCCGTGAGGACATCTTGCAAGCGCTGCCGTGAGCGCACATGCAAATGCACGTCACCACTGGCCGTCACGGGCAACCCAAACGACTTCGCCAGCGCCGGTAAGCGCGTGAGACGCTCGCCATCACGGCCGTCCGCTACCCGCTCCACAGCAAGGGCCGCCTCTGCGCCAAAGCGTTCTTTCAGCCACGCAGCCTCTTCCGTCGAAGCGTGTACAGGCGCCGGCCATAGCGCCAGACAGCCGGTGAGATCAGCTGACTCGATCTGTGCGCGCGTGAGCCGATATTCCCCTTTGGGCGCTGCGCGCCGTGCGGTCGTGATCAACCCGCATAAATGACCATAGGCGCGACGGTCCGTCGCCAGCATTACCAAGGTGGGCCCATCGGCGAGACGCAACTCGCTGCCGACCAAAAACCGCACGGCCTTACCCCGCGCCGCCACATGGCCACGAACCAATCCCGCGAAACTGCACTCATCGGTGAGCGCGAGTGCCCGATAACCGAGCGCATCAGCCTGCTCGACTAACTCTTCAGGATGCGAGGCACCGCGTAGAAATGTGAAGTTCGAGAGCGCATGCAACTCGGCGTAAGCGACCGTCATGAGATCACGCAAAGACGCCGTGCAGACACCAGTGACGCTGACCGTCAGCATCACGCTCACAGAAAATCCACACCCGTGCACCGCTCGCAGCGCACGCCACGTAGTAGTCACGAGCCACGCCCTGACCGCTCCACCAGCCGCTCTCGATGCGTTCAGGCCCAGACAACAGTCGCAAGGGTCCACCATACGATGGCGCGGCGTCTCGTACCGGCAAGGGCTGCGGCGCAGCCAACAGCCATAACGGACGAGGTGCCATGGGCCATTGGCCCGGATCGGCTATGACAGATGGCAGCGTCGGGCGTACTCGTGCATAAGCGCACTCAGGACGGTGTTCGGGGACCAAACAGACCCCGTGTACCGCCTCCTCGCCCAGCCGCGCCCGCAGCCGATCCAGCAAGCGGGCAGCGGCCGCCTGACCATCGTGTCCCACACCGCCGATGCCTTCGTCCAGCGGTACGGCCGGCAGCACCACACCCGAGCGCAGCGTGATCGCCACGACTGGAGCCGGCAATATCAATCGCCCCAATCTTTCCACCAGCAAGAGTTGCCACTCGGCTGCCTGGGTTGCCGCTAAGGAACGCTGCAGCACCAAGGTGGTCGACCCTTGCCCCGATCGGTGTTGGAAGCGAAAGCGACACTGCGCGACCGCTGCATCCCGCTGCACGAGGAAACGTTGCTGCGCGGCGAGTAGATGCGCACACCACGGCAGCAGACTGTCGGTCGTCAAACTCTCGGCCGGCAGATCAATCTGGTCCGTGAAACGCTCCGCCAACACATGTCGTCGCCGTGGTTGCGCAGCTCTGCCTAGCGCTTCATCCAATTGCCGGGGTACGTCCGGTGTCAGCCGGCGCGCCACACCATCCCGCGGCAGACGGATCAATTCACCCAGTGTCGAGACCCCCATCCGCTCACAGGTCTGCAGCACGGAGGCCTCAAAACCTGTCACCGCCAAGGGCAACGCAGCCAAGGCTCCCGGCAACTCGGCTGTCGAGAGCACGGGGCGTTCAACTCGGGCGCGGGCCAGCCACAGCGCAGCACGTACCGTCGGCGCCGTCGCCTGAACAGTGGCTATCAGGGGGGTCGCCAGCGTGCTGCGCACACGTGACAGCAACGCCTCCAGTCCGCCAAAGAGGCGCAGACTGCCTCGGATTTCCAAGAGCAGCGTATCCGGCGCTTCCAGACTGACGAAGGGCGTGAAGGCGAATGCAGCCCGCGCGCGTGCCTTCAGCGCCTGTGCTTCGCGATCCGCACAACGCTCATAGAGCGTGACGGACGGCACCCGAATTTCTGCCGCCGCGCGCGATAAACCCGCTTCCAGTCCGAATTGGCATGCTGCCGCCGTCACGGCGACCAGCCACTGCCGACCCGGCAGGCCCTCCACGACCGCTTGCACGGCGGCAGGATCGGGTACCACCACCAGCGGCAAAGTTGGAAACCGCACGGCCAACCACAGTTGGGCCGGTTGTGGCAGCACGCGCGCTACCGGTGGCGGTGTCGGATGCGGCGTTGCTCGCTCTGTCGATGCGAATAGATCGAGAGTGGCGTTCTGAACGCGGCGCTCCGGTACGAGCCGACGCAAACGGGGACGGATCGCCATGCCCTACTCTCCGAAGACGCGTGTGACGCGCGTCGGTGCGCGGCCCCGCTCCTTGAGGATCGTCAGATCCAGCCCGTGCGGCGCGGGTACGAGTTCGATCCGCAGTGACGCGGGGGAATGTGTCTGTCGACGCGCGGTCGGCCGCAAGGCGATGAGCAGCACAGACTGATTCTCCACCGCCAGTTTGAGTCGACGCAGCCAGCGGTCATCCACCGCGTCGAGCCAGCACAACACCACCGCAGCACTACCCGACTGCAGCACCTGCTCAACGGCCCAGAGCCGATCCGCAGGCTGCGGGGCCTCGATACGTAACATCCTTGCGGGATCCAGACCTGACTGCGCCAGCGCCGGGGGATAGGGCTCGTGTGGAGGAGAAATCCAGACTAACCAACGAGGCCCATCCCCCGGCGAGGGCAGCAACTGCCGGCGCAGCGCCGGCATCAGTAGACGCAACTCGCCGAGCCCATGCGCAGGCAACAGCAATTCGATCAGTGTGCCCAAGGGCCAGCCGCCGCCGGCCAAGACGGCGTCCAGTCGTGGCCAGCCACTGGGGCAGCGTGCGCTGAGGACCGCCGTGGCAGGCTCTAGCCCGCGCCAGACGCCTGCGCCCTGCAGGATTGCCTCCAAAGAGGCCTTCATGGCGGCTCACACCCGCATCGGTCGACCGGTTACTGCAGAACCCGGTCCCCACGCCGCAGCACGCCGACCACGATGCCTTCGATCAGCATCGACTGCTCGCGCAGGTCGACTCGGATCGGCTCGAAATCGGCGTTCTCCGGCAGCAACCAGGCGACCGGGCCTTCTTGGCGGTAGCGCTTCACCGTCACCTCGTTCTCGAGGCGCGCCACCACGATCTGGCGATTGCGCACTTCCGGAGTGCGATGCACCGCAACCAAGTCGCCATCCATGATGCCGATGTCCTTCATCGACATACCCTGCACCCGCAAGAGGTAATGGGGCTGAGGATGGAACAGGTTCGGATCCACCTGATAACGGGCTTCGATATGTTCCTCGGCCAGAATGGGTCGGCCAGCGGCGACGCGGCCGATCAGTGGCAATCCCATCTGATCGCGCATCGTGTCTTTCAACTGAATGCCGCGGGATGTCCCCGGCACCAGCTCGATCACACCCTTGCGCTTGAGCGCCTTGAGGTGATCCTCCGCCGCATTGGCGGACTTAAAGCCCAACGCGAGCGCAATCTCCGCACGCGTGGGGGGCATGCCCGATTCTTCCACCCGTTCACGGATGAAATCGAGAATCTGCCGTTGACGAGGGGTCAGGTCGCTCATGATGACAACTCCTGTATGAATATACAGATGCTGTGATTATATACAGCCCATTGCGCTTGGCAACCCCCCACGCTTTTCCTACTTTTGCGACATCCCGCAGAAGCCTTCGGTTTTTCATCGTTTGTCGCTTGTAAACGACTGAACCGAGTGTAGTAACCGATTACATATTCATGCAGAATATGTCTCTGTCAGTGACGCGTTTGGCGCGTTCCCAACGGTCTCAACACTGGGCCGGTGTGGTCACAAGTTTCTTTGCATACAGACTGAGGAGTCTTTACATGAACAAGTTCATCAAGGTTGGCGCCGCCGCCCTCTGTGTTGTTTTCGCCGCCGGTTGCACGGACCTCAAGCCGTTGCAGGCCCAGATCGACGACCTGAAGACCCAGGTTTCGGCCGCTTCGGCCGGTGCTTCGAAGGCTCAGGCTTCGGCTGACGCTGCCAAGGCTGCTGCTGACAGCGCCGCTCGCGCTGCCCAGGCTGCCTCGACGGCTGCCCAGGCTGCTCAGAGCCGTGCGGACGCCGCCATGGCCGCTGCGCAGGCGAACAAGGAGTGCTGCGACGCGACGAACGAGAAGATCGATCGCATGTTCAAGAAGTCGGTCCAGAAGTAAGGACCCTTCCGGTGGCCGGGTGACGTCCACGACGTCCCCGCCTCCGACGCGGTGCACCGCGAAACCCCGAGACCCCTGGTCCCGGGGTTTTTTTTCGACTTCGATCAGCCGATCGATGCGAGCGCTCGGCGCACGCGCGGGTCGCCGACCCAACTGGCCACCAAGCCCAGCGCGGCCACCGCCACCGGCACCCAAACCGACCAACGCGCCCCAAAGTGTGCCGTCACCCACGGCATGGCGGCCATCGTGATAGCGCCCGCGGCAAAGGCGCCGCCCAACAACCACAACAACGTCTGCCGTCGCAGTTGAATGGACTCGGCCAGTAACCGTTCTTGAGTCCGGCGCCATTCCTGCTCCAGCGCGGCCCGCGCTTGTGCATCCACCGGCTCGCTGACCATCCGCGTCAAGAGCCGCGACCGAAATTCATTGGGCAGCGCCGGCGACGCCAGTGAACGACGCAAGTGAGCCTCCAGCGCGGCGTCGCTGAGATCTGTGTTCTTCAATTCCATAGCGTCCAATCTCCTAATCCCATCGCGTCCAAGCGCGCGCGCAGTTCCGCGCGAGCACGCGACAGGTTCGTCTTGACGGTGCCGACCGGGCAACCGAGACGCTCTGCGACTTCGGTCACCGACTCGTCCTCAAAGTAATACAGCGTAATGGGCACTCGATACTTGTCCGGCAATGCAGACACCAATTGTTCAATCACCGAGGTAGCATCGGCGCCGCTCGGGTCGACGGCGTTCTCATCAGCCAATTGGACCAGCACCTCATCACCGAGCTCGTCGCCACGGCGACCACTCAAGGCCGTGTTGCAGCGGTTGCGCGTGATCGAGTAAATCCAGGTCGACAGCGCAGCACGGCCATCAAAACCCGGCAAACCCTTCCAGATCCGAATCAGAGACTGCTGTGCGACATCCTCCGCCCACGTCTCATCCCGCAAAAAAGCTCGGCACATCCGATAGACGCGCGCTTCGTAATGATCCAAGAGGCGCGCCAACGCGTCCTCCATTCGACCCTGCTCGCGCAGCGCCAAAATCGTCTCATCGATCGCTTGGGTCTGCGCCGTCATCCGTTCACAACCTAGCCTATCCTCTGCACTCTGCTGTAAGACCCGGTCATCGCGCCGACGGTTTCAAAAAAATACTGAAACCACTCTGGCCGTCCAAGGGTCTCATGTTGGTCGCCATTACTGAGCGTACCCGATCATGAAAACCATGCTCACCATCGATACCCTGCTCGCCCTTTGCCTGCCTTTGCTGGTCGGCATCGTCGTCTGGCTGTGGTCAAAGCGCCCACAGAAACCCCAATTGAAAGCTCATTTATTTGAAACCGTCTCCGCCATCCGCGGGTCTCATTAATCACCCAGCAGACAACTAGGAACCTTCACCATGGAGAATATCAACATGAACCAGACCGACCCGGAAGGAATCATCGCCATCGCAATCCCCATCGTGGCGATTGTGTTCGGCCTCTCGTTGGCCATGCTGCGCTCATGGCTCGATTACAAGAAGAAGAAGGAAGTCTTCGAATTGCATCATCGCGAGCGGATGGCTGCGATTGAAAAAGGACTGGAGGTGCCTGCACTGCCGGCCGAACTCTTTGCCAACACCATGACGCCGGGCAAGCCACGTGATCCGTTACGCAGCGGCCTGATTTGGACGCTCGTTGGCGCTGCGATCTCGACCGCGATGTATCTGGAAGACAAAGAGCATTGGGCGTGGGGACTCATCCCGGCCGCCATCGGCGTCGCGAATTTGCTGTACTACATCATTTCGCGCCGCGCGAACGATCAGAGCGCATCGACGCACTGATCGAACGATCAGCGGGATGACCGATGTCATCCCGCTGAGATTGGCATCAATTCACAAGGGTCGTGGGCGCCACACTCACCGGCATGCCACGGCGTTCACCAAACGCGCTCTCGACCGTTTCCCAAATGATCGGACCCGTGTTGGGTTTCGCGCGTGCGGTATTGGCCACCAGACGCGCCAGCGTCGTGCGATCCGGTCGCACGATCGCACTGCTGGTCGTCTCCATGGCCGGATGCACTTCGACGTACAACTGGCCATCCGACACGCCCACTTTTTGCGGCTGATTCACGAGACGCACTGGCGTGTCCACCGCCACCATTTTGAACAACTCTTCGATGTGTTCTGGATACAACCGCATGCAACCGTGCGTCACTTGCATCCCGACACCCGCCGGACGATTCGTCCCATGGATCATGTAAGAGCCACCGGGAATCGCGAGCCGCATCGCATAAAGACCGAGCGGATTATCCGGTCCTGGCGGAATCACCTTAGGCAGAATATCGCCCCGCTCCGCATGCTCGCGCCGCACGGACTCTGGGGGCGTCCACGACGGATCCTTGATCTTGGCTTGGATCTTCGTCAGTCCAATCGGCGTCGACCAGTCCATCTTGCCGACGCTCACCGGATAGGTGACAACGACGCGCGCCTCGCCGGGCTTCACCGGTGGGTAGTAATAGAGTCGATGCTCAGGCAAGTTGACGACAATGCCTTCGCGCGGTGTGTCCGGGAGGATGCGCTTGAGCGGCATCCGCACCACTGTCCCCTCACCCGGCAACCAGGGGTCGACACCGGGATTGGCGTTCACCACCTCTTCATAGCCGAGGCCGTACCGGCGCGCCATATCGATCAGGGTATCGTCGTGAGTGGCCGTCACCTCGAGCATGTCGCCAACAATATCGCCATCGACCGGTAGGGCGAAGACTGCCGCCTGCACGGCAGCGCCCGTCAACCCGAGCAGCGCTAAGATCAGCGACCGCAACACCATCCGCATGGGCGTGATCCTAGAAACGTAGGAGCGCAGAGCCCCAAGTGAACCCACCGCCAAAAGCTTCCAGCAGCAAGGTTTGGCCCTTTTGTATGCGCCCGTCGCGCACCGCGCGATCCAAGGCCAAGGGGATCGATGCCGAGGAGGTGTTGCCATGATCCTGCACGGTCACCACCACCTGCTCCATGGGCAAGCCTAATTTCTTGGCCGCCGCTTGGATGATGCGCAGGTTGGCCTGATGCGGCACCAACCAATCGACCGCCGCGCGATCGACGCCGGCCTTCTCGAGCGTGACATCGACGAGAGCTGACAGCGTATTCACGGCCACCTTGAACACTTCCGCGCCCTTCATCTCCACGCCAGCGGCTTCACCGGCGATCAACGCGTCATAGCCGCGTGAGGGACCATATTGGCACTGCAGCAGATCACGGTATTTGCCGTCGGCCGAAATCACCGTCGTCAGCAGGCCAGGTTCTTCTGAGGCCTGCAAGACCACGGCACCGGCGCCGTCGCCAAAGAGCACGCACGTCGCACGATCTTTCCAGTTGAGAATCTTGCTGAGTGCGTCAGCACCAATGACCAGCGCGCACTTGGCTTCGCCCAAGCGGATGTACTTGTCCGCAATCGACAGCGCGTAGATAAAGCCACTGCAAGCTGTCTCCACGCTAAATGCAGGGGTGTCGCTGATCCCCAGTGCCGCTTGCACCATCGTGCCGACGTTGGGGAAGATCTGATCGGGTGTACAGGTACCGACAACGATGAAGTCGATATCGGCCGCCGTCACACCGGCCATTTCCATGGCTCGTTGTGCGGCCTTGACGCACATGGTCGACGTCGTTTCGCCTGGATCGACATGGTGGCGTCGCTCGATGCCACTGCGCGTGCGGATCCACTCGTCGGTCGTATCGACGATCTTCTCGAGATCCGTATTGGTGACCACACGCGGCGGAAGATAACTGCCCGTGCCGGTGATTCTTGAATACATGTCAGGCTGCCCTTCCCATCCAAACGACACGAATCGGTCGTCCGCCGATCGCTGTCGAGTCCCACCCCTGCCCCACCCGGACAACGCCCACACGGTGCGTTGTCGCCCTGTCGATAGCCGACGATCCACCGGCTCGATGGAGCCATGCTAGCGCCATTCGAGGATGTTGGGTTGATCGCTTCCCACCGACATCTTCATAACGGGAACGGCCCCGGACACACGGGTGCCGGGGCCGTACTCACCGATACGGTCTGCCCAGTCGTCTCGCAACACCGACGTGATCCCGTAGGACCCGTGGCGTCCAGCGTCCGGGCGCGGTCGAGTTACTCGTCGACCGTAACGACCGGGGTCTCGATCACCTTCTTACCGCGGTAGAAACCATCGCGGCTGACGCGGTGACGCACGTGCGTCTCACCCGACGTCGGATCCTTCGACAAGGTCGGCGCGGTCAGGTGGTCATGTGAACGGTGCATGCCGCGCTTGGACGGCGTCTTTCGGCTCTTCTGTACAGGCATCGATCTACTCCTTAAACCCTCATTCTTCAGCGCTTCAGCAACGCACGCAGATCACCGAAGGGACGATGGGTCGGGCTCTTCTCGGGCACAACCGCTTCGCTTTCCTCGATCACTACCTGCGCATTCGCGCATTCCGCTGCCGTTGCGTGCATCGGCACGAGCGGCAACGCCAACAACAACTCGTCTTCGACGACCGCATGCAGATCAAAGCGACCTGCCACGATCTCTACTGGCTCGAACTCATCCGGCAGACGGTCCGCATCAGCGTCATCGGCCACAAAGGCGATGCGCACCGGCGATTCCACATCCGCCTCGAATGCTTCGAGACAGCGCTGACACACCAACCACGGGCGCGCCTGCAATGTTCCTACGAGCCCGGGGAACTCCCCGATCTCGGTGTAACTCAACTGCACCTGAACACGTCCGTCAGGACGCACCAAGCGATCGGCCAGACGATCGAACAAGGCCAGTGCAAACTCTCGCTGCACCCCAGCCGTCTGGGCGGCGAGCACCCCGACATCGATCATCTCTGCATGGGGGCTCGTCATAGGGTCGCGTATGATAGAGACGCACCCGCACGGTGTCAAAGAAAACCCGCTGCAAAGCGTTGATTTGCAAAGTACCCGAGACCCCACTGAGCTATCCGATGACCCAAGCTGCGCCCGCCTTGTACCTCGCCTCGACTTCCGCCTACCGCAGGAGCCTCCTCGAAAGGCTCGCGCTGCCGTTCATAGCCGAGGCCCCCGGCGTTGACGAGGCGCGTCGCGCCGACGAACCCGTTGCAGCCTTGGCCGCCCGCCTAGCCCAAGAAAAAGCCTCCGCCGTGGCCCAGCGCCATCCCGGCGCGGTCGTCATCGGATCGGACCAAGTAGCGACGACGCCGGATGGCCGGCTTCTGGGCAAGCCCGGGACCGAGGAACGTGCCGTCGAGCAACTCCTGGCCGCCAGTGGGCATGCCGTGGTGTTTCTCACCGCCGTCACCGTGGTGCGCAGCGATGGGACCCTCGACACGCACACAGACCGCACCACAGCCGTCTTCCGCACGCTCAGTGAGTCCGAGGTACGCCGCTATGTCGCGCTGGATCGGCCACTGGACTGCGCCGGTAGTTTCCGCTCCGAAGGGTTAGGCGCCGCCCTCTTGGAGCGTGTCGACAACCAAGACCCCACGGGACTCATCGGCCTGCCGCTGGTCTGGCTCGCCGGCGCCTTACGTCGCGCCGGGCTCGATCCGCTCAGCGCGCGCGCCTGAGCCCGGCGGCCTCCACGGCATGGCGATAGACCTCCGCAGGGTCATCCCCGAGGGTCACCTCCATTTCCAGATCATGTAGCAGGCCATCGGCCAATCCATAGATCCAGCCGCGGACAGTCAGCGGACGGCCACGCTCCCACGCATCACGGACCATGGTCGTCTGACAGACGTTCGCGACCTGTTCGATGACGTTCAATTCACACAAGAGGTTGGCGCGATCCGGCCCGTCGGGGAGCGGCACGAACATCGCCTCATGGTGGCGGTGGATGTCCTGGATGTGGCGTAGCCAATTATCGATGAGTCCGAGCGGGCGCTGCTCGAGCGCCGCAATCACGCCGCCACAGCCGTAGTGCCCCGTCACGATGATCTCGTTGATCCCGAGCACTTCCACGGCGTACTGGATCACCGACAGGCAATTGAGGTCCGTATGGACCACGACGTTGGCCACGTTGCGGTGGACGAACAGCTCGCCCGGCAAGAGACCGACGATTTCGTTTGCCGGTACGCGACTGTCTGCGCAACCGATCCATAAGTATTCCGGCCGCTGCTGCCGCGACAGCTTTTCGAAGAATTCCGGGTCTTCTGTGGTAATGGCCCGGGCCCAGGCCCGATTACTGGCGAATAGATCGCGCTGCACACTCATCGGCGACGGCTCCGCTTGCGTCGGGTCGCGGCCAGATTCTCGAGAACCTGCGCCAAATCTGCCGGCAACGGCAAGCTAAAGGCGTAGTTCTTACGGGATCCTGGCCATTCAAAGCTGAGGGATTGTGAGTGCAGGAAGAGCCGGTCGAGACCTAATTCGCGCATGGCCTCGTTGTGCTCCCGGTCGCCATACTTGTCGTCACCGCTGACCGGATGCCCTGTATGGGCGGCGTGCACGCGGATCTGGTGCGTTCGGCCGGTGCCCAACGTGACATCGAGGAGCGTTGCCCGAGCACCGAAAAAGTCGACTGGCGCGAACGTCGTCGAGGACTCTTTTCCGTTCGGCGCCACTCGCACCGTGCGCTCACCGCCCGTCCGCGTGTGCGTCAGCAACGGCGCATCGATCAGTTTAGTGCCCAGATCCCACGACCCCTTGACCAGGGTCAGATAGCGTTTCTCCATCTGACCTTCCCGCAGCAACTCATGCAGGATGCGCAAGGCGGTGCGGTTGCGGGCCACGAGCAGCAAGCCACTCGTGTCACGGTCCAAGCGGTGCGCCAACTCCAAGGTTTCGTTGGGACGGGAGGCCCGAAGTGCCTCAATCACGCCGAAACTGAGCCCGCTACCACCGTGGACAGCCAGACCCGCAGGCTTGCCAATCACCAGCATGTTGTCGTCCTGATGGACGATGGACGCCTCAATCGTCTCGAGCAATCCCTTGGGGACACGCGGCGCTCTGGCCCCCTCCGCGTCCGGCTCAGCCGCGCGGATCGGCGGCAGACGAATGTCATCCCCGCCCTGCACCCGCTGCTCGGGCTTGGCCCGCTTGCCGTTGACGCGAATTTCACCCTTGCGCAGGATTCGATAGATGCGCGTCCGGGGAACCCCTTTCAGGGTCCGGATAAGCCAATTGTCGAGACGTTGACCATCCTCGTCGGCTCCCACGGTGACGTGAGAGACCTTCGAAAAGGGTGAACTAGTCTCGGGTTTCGTGTCGTAAGACATTGATTCAGCGGCACCGTCCTGTTACATTCGAGAAGTATAGGGTGTTCGGCGCAGGAATACGCGAAGCGTTTCTTGGCCGCCACTCGAGCAGCGGTCCGATGACCTCGTCGCACCCCCGCCGGCAGCGCCTCCAGAAGGCCCCCGGCCCCGGGTTGCGCCAAGTTCCAAGACCGCATTTTAGTTGGCCCGCGCCTCCGAAAGAGACCCGGACCATCGTTGACGGCCGATGACTCGGATCGCGCGGCGCTGTTGCCGCCCGCCCCACCTCCCCCACCTTAAGCGATGGGACCGGCAGGGCGACGACCGGTCGGAGGGCGCCAGAAGGACTGCAGGCGGGGCGCTGGTTCGATTTCGCGGAGACGCGACAGAACAACCGGGCGCCCTGAGATAAGAAGTAGATGGCCACTGACCGACCAGCGTCGATCCGCCTACGCCTCGCATCGTTCGAGACGCCCACCCCCGTGGACCGCAATTCCCGAGCCTCGGCCCCCGCAAAATCCCAAGTAGGGGCCCATGAAGAGAATGTTGATCAATGCGACGCAGCAAGAAGAGCTGCGCGTCGCTCTTGTTGACGGACAGAAGCTCTACGACCTTTCCCTCGAGATTCCTTCCAAGGAACAGAAGAAAGCCAATATCTATAAGGGTCGAATCACCCGTGTAGAACCCAGCCTCGAAGCTGCATTCGTCGACTACGGCGCACAGCGCCATGGCTTCCTGCCGCTCAAGGAAGTCGCGAAGGAATATTTCCGTACCCAGCCGCAAGGCAACAAGACGAATATCCGCGACCTGCTGACCGAAGGTCAGGACATCTTGGTTCAGGTCGAAAAGGAAGAGCGTGGCAACAAAGGCGCCGCTCTGACGACCTTTATCAGCCTCGCCGGCCGCTTCCTCGTCATCATGCCGAACAACCCGCGCGCCGGCGGTGTCTCGCGCCGAATCGAGGGTGAGGATCGTGACCTGACGCGCGAAGCGATGGAAGGTCTCGACATCCCCGACGGCATGGGCGCCATCGTGCGCACCGCCGGTGTGGGCCGCTCGACCGAAGAGCTGCAATGGGATCTTCAGAACCTCAAAGCGAACTGGGATGCGATTGAGGCAGCTGCGCGCGAGCGTTCGGCCCCCTTCCTCGTCTACCAAGACAGCGACCCGGTGGCCCGCGCCCTGCGTGACTACTTGTCGGATGACATCGGGGAAGTGCTGTGTGACGACGAGGCCACCTACCAGCGCGGCCACGACTACATGGCGCGGTTCATGCCGCCTGAGTACCGTCGCAAGCTGAAGTACTACACCGACGAAGTGCCACTGTTCACGCGCTTCCAGATCGAGAGCCAGATCGAATCGGCCTACTCGCACAAGGTGAATCTGCCCTCCGGCGGCAGCATTGTGATCGACCACACCGAAGCGCTCGTGGCCATCGACATCAACTCGGCACGCGCCACCCGTGGCGGGGACATCGAGACAACAGCGACCAACACGAACTTGGAAGCCGCTGATGAGATCGCCCGCCAACTGCGTATTCGCGACTTGGGCGGCCTGATCGTCATCGACTTCATCGATATGGAGTCGACGAAGAACCAGCGCGCCGTCGAAGATCGTCTGCGCGACGCCGTCAAAATGGATCGTGCGCGTATCCAGATCGGCAAGATCTCCCGCTTTGGACTCCTCGAGATGTCGCGGCAACGCCTGCGTCCCTCGCTGGGCGAGTCGACCCACCTTGTGTGCCCGCGTTGCGAAGGCTTGGGTGACATTCGCAGTGTCGAGTCCTTGTCGCTCGCGGTGCTGCGCCTGATCGGCGAAGAAGCCCGCAAGGACCGCACAGCCAAGGTCATTGCCCAGTTACCAGTCGATGTCGCCACCTTCCTCATCAATGAGAAGCGCGACTGGCTGCGCAGCGTTGAAGAACGCAATCACGCCGAAATCGTCCTGGTTCCGAACGAACACATGCAGACGCCGAACTATCTGCTGCGCCGCGTTCGGGACGACGAGATGGGTCTGTTTGAGAACACCGCGACCAGCTACCAGATGGCTCAGCGCCCGGCGACCGAGGTGCAGACCACCTCGACCGAGCCCAAAAAGGCTCCGGAAGCCGCCGCCGTGCAGCCGATCATGCCCACCGCACCGGCACCGGACGCGCCCAACATTTGGAGCGCAACCCCAGAGCCGACGCCTGCCGCTGCACCCGCATTGGTGCTCTCGGCCGAACAGGTCGGCATCTTCGTGCGGATTTGGCGCTGGTTCTTTGGCTACAAGCCCAAGAGCACCAAGACGGACGACAACCGCACCGAGCGCAAGCGCGACGACCGAGGTGGCCGGGGTGGCCGCGCAGGACGTGACGGCGGTGGCCGTGATGGCGACCGACATCGAGGCCGTGGCGGTGACCGCGACCGCGGCCGTGACCGCGGCGATCGTGGCCGCGATCGTGGTGACCGGCCGCGAGATGGCGGCGGGGATCGTGGCGAACGAACGGATCGCAATGATCGACCCAACCAGAACGAGCGTAACGAGAAATCGGAGCGACCCAACGACCGCCACGCGGAGCGTGGCGAGCGTCAGGAACGCAACGATCGTCAGGAACGTGGCGGTGAGCGCGGTGAGCGCGGTGGCGAGCGTCGCCCGCGAGACGGTGAGCGTCACGAACGTGGCGAGCGCCAGGAACGTCGGCCGCGTGACGGCGGTGAGCGTTCAGCGCCGGCCGCCGCAGCCCCGACACCGGCAGCGCCGGTGGAGAGCGTAGGCTCAAACGGTCCAACCAACGAGAACGCACCGACCGATAACGCCGAGGGCAATGAGCGTCAGGGCGAGCGTCGCGGACGCCGTCGTGGCCGTCGTCGTGGTCGCGGTGGTCGCGGCCGTGACGGTGCACCCGGCGCTTCCGGTCCTGAGGGCGCGACGTCCGGCTCCGAGTTCGGATCGGACGTGCCGGACATCGGCGAGTCGGGTGAATTCCCGGCACTCAATGTGGAAGCGTACGAACGCGAACAAGGGTTACGCCCAGCAGTCGCGGTCGAGGCATCGGCACAAACGGTGTCGGCAGCAGCAGCCCCCACCGATCCCATCGGAGTGGAAGCCCCCGCAGCACCCGCTGTGGTGGCGGAACCCGCTGCGGTGGTCGCGGAACCGGTGGTAACGGAAGCTGCCACCGTCGTCGTGACCGAAGCCATTGCCGAGGTCATCGCAGAAGCGCCGGCAGCGGTTGTCGACGCGACGCCACCCGTTGTGGAGTCGGCGCCAGTCGTCGAGGCCCCAGCGGTCATTGCGGCGGTGGCCGACGAGCCCGCACCGGCGATCGCCAGCACGGACGTCGCCCCTGCGGCGCCGGCCGTGACCGCTGACGTGACGCCGGTGAACCCGTCAGAGAAGCCCGCTCAGGGCCTTTGATGGGTCTACGAGGGACTGCGCCACGGTTGGCGCAGTTCCTCGATCAATCCAAGGACTGCTCGTTCGACGAGATCGAGCACTCGCTCGAAATCTTCGGCTCCCCCGTAGTACGGGTCCGGAACATCGCGCTCCACGTGATCTGGCGACCAGTCCAACAGCCGAACCAACTGCGCGCTACTCTCCTCAGGCCGTAAGCGTTCCGCAGCCCTCACGTTCGCGGCGTCCATACAGACGATCCAATCAAAGCGCTGGAAGTCCTCGGCGACCAACTGCCGCGCCCGCAGGCCGGACAAATCGATGCCTCGACGCTGGGCATGCGCGATGCTGCGTCGATCCGGTGGCTCGCCGATGTGGTAACCGTGCGTCCCGGCAGAATCGACCTCAACGTTCAGGTACGGGGCATGACGCTGCAGCGCGCGGCGTAAAACACCCTCGGCGGTCGGGGAACGGCAGATGTTGCCCATGCACACCATGAGCACACGCACGTTCTTCGATTTAGGCTCTAAGTTCATGATTAAAATTAAGTTTCAGTCGACGTGCAACCTGGGTTCCAGGCGGTCGACCCGTCAATTTAGAGCACTTTAAACGTGCCGCGATAAAAAGTAGGGTTGTCAGGATACGGCCCCCCTACCGGCGAGCCTGAGATCGGTCGGTATTCGCCGCCAAGAGCGCTTTTGACTTGCTGACAATCATAAAAAAGCCGGGAAACCGCCATCAGGATTCCGGCTTTTATGTATGAAAACCAATAAGTTAGCAGTCAATCCTAAAATAGTCGGCGACATCGCCTAAACAAGCAAACTCAGTGCTTTGCAGGCAGCGCGGGAGCGGTTTGGCCCGCCACATACGGATACGCCTGCAACACCGATGCGGCCAGCGCCGGGAGTGACTTGACGAGGTCTTTCTTCTCTTCAGTGGTCAGTTCACGCACGAGCGAGCCCTCCCACACCGTCACTTTCTTGACGCGGTCGACGATATCGATATTGAGCGTCCCCTGCGTGACGTCGCGGACACCGCGATAGCAGCTGTAATCGCCGCCAAACCGATCCCACATCAGACCACGGCGGAAGTCGGCGCCCAGCACCATGCCATCCACGGACTGCTTGTCCTCGGAATGACCCTGAAAATTGATCAACAAATCGGGATGTTCCGCGGGGTGGTATCCCCGCTTTTCCATTTCGGCGGACACTGTCGCCTTAAGCGCTCGCGTCACAAGCGTGGCGTATTCACCCCGGTCGGTACCCGGCTGTTCAACGAAGCCGTAAGTTCTAAAGGCACCAAAGTCGACCGATGCATCGAGGCTGGTGCGCACATTCGGTCCAGACGCACATCCGGCGAGAACCAACACGCTGAAGGCAGCAAGGGCAAAGCGGCGCAGTGACATGGTGATGGCCTCTACAGTCGAACAGAAGACTCTCTGCCGGGCATCATCACCGCACCGGCGGATCCCCGCAAGTGACTCATCTAACGGCCATCTGCCCCGACGGTTGACCGTCAGCGTCCCAACAGTTGGGCGACCCGCGCCAAGTCTTCTGGCGTATCGACCCCCGGCCCCGGCGCCTCCTGCGCAGCCGCAATCGTGATCTTGAGGCCATTCTCGAGCACGCGTAACTGTTCCAACCGCTCGGTCGTTTCCAACGGAGTGGGCGCAAGCGCTGCCACGTTCGCGAGCGCGCCTGCCCGATAGGCGTACAAACCGATATGGCGCCAGCCCAGCACCTCGGCATCGGCCCCGCGGCCGTCACGCGGCCAAGGGATGGGGGCTCGTGAGAAGTACAGCGCGCGGCCGAAACGGTCGCTCACCACTTTGACGATATTCGAGTCCTGAAAGTCGCGTTCATCGGTGATCGGCGTCATGAGCGTCGCCATCGCCGCCTCAGGATCCGCCTGCAGTAAGGCAGCCACCTGATCCACGTTGGCCGCTGGCAACAGCGGTTCGTCGCCCTGCACGTTCACGATGACGCTGTCCGCGAGCCAACCCTGCTGCTGCGCAACCTCCGCCAGGCGATCGGTCCCGGAGAGATGGTCGGGCGACGTCATGATGACGGTCGCGCCGAAGGCCGATGCCGCCGCTTGGATCCGCACATCATCGGTGGCAATGAGCACCTCAATGGCGCCGGTTGCCTGCGCCCGACGCCAGACGTGCTCAATCATCGGACGCCCCGCGATCGGCAGCAGCGGCTTACCCGGCAACCGAGTCGATGCGTAGCGCGCTGGGATGACGATGCGGAAGCTCACGCGCCCTCGACCGGTGTGAGCGGTTGCCCCTGTTCGGGCAGCAGCATGGGAATACCGTCGATGACTGGGAACACCCACCCCTCGGTGCGACACAACAGATCACCCGCTGCCGTCTCGGTCAACGGCCCGCGGCAGCGCGGACACGCCAGGAGATCCCATAGGATTTTTTTCATGTCGATCCCTTGCGTTGCGCAACCAGAGCCAGAATTCGTTCAACGAGCCGATCTGCCGCCACCGCTTCCGGCTGCGCACAGACTTCGAGGTAATACAGTCCGGCTCGCGCGAAGGACCGACATTTTACGGCATCCTTCTCGGTCATAAGCACCGGAAAGCCATCCGCGAACTCAACATCCTGAGCCGCCAGGCGCGCATGGTCGGGCTTGGGATGGCGGATGACGTGCAGCCCGGCGGCCTCGAGCGTGCGAAAGAATCGTTCCGGATCTCCGATACCGGCCACCGCATGCACGCGACGCCCTGCCCACTCATCCAGCACGACACGCGGGCCACCGCCGAGGGGCACCAGCGACGTCGGCACCAAGCGCGAGCGGATGCCGGGGACTCCGGGATCGCCCTCTCCGGTCACGATCACCGCCGCAACGCTCGACAGCCGACTGCGTGATTCACGCATCGGCCCGCGTGGCAAGCGGTGCTCGTTACCAAAGCCGCGGCGCGCATCGACAACCGCAATTTCCAGATCACGTGCCAAGCGGTAATGCTGTAAGCCATCGTCCGCCAACATCACGTCCACGGCGGGTGCTAACTGTGCCGCCGCCGCCACGCGATCACGCGCCACCACGACGCGGGCGCGTGTGCGCCGGGCAATCAGCACCGGCTCATCGCCCACCCGCTCTGGATTCGAGGTGGATTGGACCTCTGACGGTCCACTATCGGAGCCGCCATAGCCCCGGCTGATGACCCCCACCCGCAACCCGCGATCCGAAAGGGCATTGGCGAGCCAAATGATCGTCGGCGTCTTGCCGCTGCCGCCGACCGTGAGATTGCCGACCACCACAACCGGGCGACCGGGATGAAAACTCGCCAAGAGTCGGCGTCGATAAGCGAACCGCCGAAGCGATGAGATGATGATGAACAACCACTCAAGCGGCGCGAGCAGCCAGCCGCCACGCCCGCCACCGAACCAGACTCGTTCGAGGAAGGCTTGCATAGCGTCAGGCGTTGAACTGCATCCGGTGCAGCGCAGCGTAGATGCCGTCTCGAGCCAGCAATTCGCTGTGACTACCGGTCTCCACCAATCGTCCCTCTTCCATCACCACAATGGTATTCGCATGTTCGATCGTCGAGAGTCGATGCGCGATCACGAGCGTCGTCCGATCGCGCATCAACGTCGTCAAAGCTTCTTGGATGGTGCGCTCCGACTCCGTGTCGAGCGCGCTCGTGGCCTCATCCAGAATCAGAATCGGTGCGTTTTTCAGCAAGGCTCGCGCGATAGCAATACGCTGCCGTTGCCCACCCGATAGGAGCACCCCGCGGTCGCCGACCGGCGTATCGAGCCCGGCTGACAGCTGATCCGCAAACTCCAACACGTGCGCCGCCTTCGCGGCTCGCTCAACGGCATCAGTCGTTGCGCCTTCGGTGTTGAAAATAATGTTGTCGCGAATGGAGCCGTTCAGAAGGACCACGTCCTGACTCACGAGACTGACGTTGCGGCGCAATTCACCGAGCTGAAAATCCCGGACATCAACGCCATCGACACAGACGCGTCCATCCGACACATCATAGAACCGAGCGATGAGCCCCACGAGCGTCGACTTGCCACTCCCTGAACGGCCAACGATGGCCACGGTCTGCCCGGGAGCCACCTCAAAGCTTACCCCGTCCACGGCCGGCGCTTTGCCGGGATACGAAAACCGCACCGACTCGAAGGTCACACGGCCCGTTGCGCGCGGCAATAGCCGAGTGCCGGTATCTGGCTCACCAGGTTCATCAATGAGTTCAAAAATGCTTCGACCCGCGGCAATACCTTGCTGCAGCGGACCAAAGACCGCCACCAATCGTTTCAAAGGTGCGGTCAGCAACAACAAGGCACCGAGAAACGAGACGAAATCACCGACCGATAAGTGCTCGTTCAGTACCTGTCGGATCGCCAGAAACAGCACACCCGCGAGCGCGATGGAGGCGATGAACTGCACGATCGGATTTGATAACGCCCGGGCACGCATCAGCTTCATATTTTGAAAACGATTCGCCTCGTTCACGGTCTCAAAAGCCGCCGATTCGAAATCCTGCGCATTGAATACTTTGATCAAACGCTGACCATCGATGGCTTCTTTAGCGACGCGTGTCACATCACTCATCGAGTTCTGAATGCGTGACGAATAGCGACGGAACGCTTTATTGATAATCTGCAGCAAGCCGACGATCAGCGGCGCGACCACCAAAGCACCGCAGGTCAGTCGCCAGTTCAGCCACAACAACCACGACAGCAAGCCGAGGATGGTGAGCGTATCGCGGACGATCACCGTGATGGACTCCGTGGCAGCCTGCGCCACCAATTCGGTATTGTAGGTCAGCTTCGACAGCAGATCGGCGGAACTGACCCGATCGTAGTAACCACACGGCAAATCGAGATAGTGGCGGAACAACTCGCCACGCAGTTTCTTGATGATCTGGCGACCGACCCAACCGGACCCGTACTGAGCGAGATACTCACCCACACCACGAACTGCAAACAGCACCACAATACCGACCGGCACAAAAACCAATGTGCCGCGATTGCGATCAACGAACGCGCCGTCGAGAAAGTGCTTCACCAGATAGGCATAACCGGTATCGACCGAGGCAAACATCGCCATACCGATAATCGCGAGCAGAAACATGGGCCAATGCGGCCAGATGTAGGCCCGTAGTCGCGCATACACTTCCCGCGCGTTTTGCTCGGCTACGCTCATCTCAACTCCCCGGCTGCAGATTGACGGTGGCGATATTCACCTGAGCGAACCCGAGCTTTCCGGCGACATCCATCGCAGTCACGACGGCCTGATGAGTAGCTCGCGCGTCCGCGCGGATCGTCACGGTCGCACCCATCGCGCCGTCACCGGCCACGCGTTGCAATGCCGACCTCAACGTGGTGGGACGGCTATTGACCAAGGCCTGACCATTCACATGGTAAGACCCGTCGGACGCGATCGTGATCGTCACCGCCCCAACCGCTGCCGGTACGGCATCGGCACCGGCCTGAGGCAACTGCAGACGCAGATGCCCATCGCGCACAAAACTGGTCGACACCATGAAAAACATCACGAGCAGCAACACCACGTCGATCAGCGACGTCACGTTGATTTCCGGTTCCAGGTCACGGCGCCGGGAAAACTTCACGTCGCCGACCCACCACGATCGCGCTCAGCGTCGATCCGCGCGATCAGACCCAGCGCCGCTTTCTCCATCTCGATGACCAGGCCGTCTACGTGGCCACGCAGGTAGCGGTAGCCCATCAACGAAGGGATCGCCACGAGCAGCCCTCCGGCGGTCGACACCAGCGCTTGACCGATACCACCCGACAGCGCTTTGGGATCACCGATGCCGGTATGCGTAATCGCGCTGAATGCAGCGATGATGCCAATCACGGTTCCAAGGAGCCCCAGCAATGGGGAGACCGCCGCAATCGTGCCGAGGAGATTCAGATAGCGCTCTAACTCGTGGGCGACATGCCGTCCGGTGTCTTCAACGGCCTCTTTGAGCAGTTCTCGGCTACGGTGCTGGTTGGCGAGTGCCGCCGACACGACGCGCCCAAGCGGCGACTGGCTCGCCGTCGCCGCGATGGTCGCGCCATTCGCTGAGACAACCGAGGCCAGCAGCTCCGGCGGTAACACCTTGGCAGGCTGCAGGGCCCAAACCCGCTCGACGATGATCGCAACGGCAGCCACCGACAGAAGGAGGATCGGCCACATGACCGGACCCCCGGCCAGAAACAGTTCCCACATCGCTCGTTCACCTACCCGTACCGCGCAAGTCCCTGATGATACTCGACTCAACTCGTTCGCGGGGCCTTAGCTACCGGCCTCTAACAGCTGTCCGTTACGCAGGATGACCGTCCGGTCTAAGCGGGCTGCCAGGCGCTCGTCGTGCGTGACGATCACAAGGCTCGAACCGACCTCGCGATTGAGTTCAAGCATGAGATCGAACACCGCCGCGGCATTGATGCCATCCAAGTTACCGGTCGGTTCATCGGCGAGGACTAAGGCGGGACGCGTCACCAACGCACGCGCCACTGCCGCTCGCTGCCGCTCGCCACCTGAGAGTTGCCCTGGTCGGTGCCCCAGGCGGTTAGACAGACCGACCCGCTCCAGCAATGCCGCCGCCGCGGCCAGCGCCGCCGTACTCGGCACGCGCCGCACCAGAAGCGGCATGGCGACATTTTCCAATGCCGTAAACTCTGGCAACAGGTGGTGAAACTGATACACAAAACCGACCGCCCGGTTGCGCAGATCGCCCCGCTGCGACTCGGACAAGGCGTTCATTGACTCACCGTCCACCCAGACTTCTCCCGACGTGGGTAGATCCAGTCCGCCGAGTAACTGCAAGAGCGTCGTCTTACCCGAGCCGGACGATCCGACAATGGCAATGCGCTCTCCCGGCATCACCTCGAAGTTCACGCCATCCAAGACGCGCAGCGTCGTTGGACCTTCGCGAAATTCCTTGATAAGTCCCCGAGCGGATAACACGGACGCACTGGATTCAGTCATGACGCAGGGCCTCGGCAGGCTGAGTTCGGGCAGCTGTCGCCGCCGGCGGCAAAGTCGAGAGAATCGACAGGATGATGGCAGTACCGCACACGCGCAGCACATCGGACCCCGTAATCTGGGCCGGCAATTCATCCAGCAAATAGACGCGCGGATCAATCAATGTCGTGTGCAACAGCGCTTCGAGCCCATGCACAATAGCGGTGAGATTGCTGGCGATGAGCGCGCCGGCTGCCAGTCCCAGCACGGTACCAACCAAGCCGATGACCGTGCCTTGTAGGACAAAGGTCGCCAAAATCGTTCGGGGCGGCACGCCCATCGTGCGCAAGATGGCAATATCCGAGCGTTTCTCACGCACCAGCATGGATAGCGTGGCCACGATATTGAAGGCTGCGACCGCCATGACAAGCAGCAACAACACGAACATGATGGACTTCGTGGTCGCGATCGAACGGAAGAAATTGCCGTGCTCGCGCGTCCAATCCGAAATATAAAAACCGCCGCCCAGATCCACGGCGACCCGTCGTACGACGGCACCGGCTGCGAAGGGATCATCCAGCTTTAAGCGCAACCCGGTGATGCCGGCTCCGGTCTTGAACAAGCGACTGGCGTCCTGCCGAGCGACGAGAGCCACGTTGTGATCAAACTCATACAGACCGGAATCGATCGTCCCGATGACCGTAAAGCGACGCAGCCTCGGCACGACACCCGCCGGCGTGGCCACACCCTGAGGTGCGGCAATCACCACCGCATCACCGGGCTTGGCGTGCAGATCCTCGGCGAGCGACTTGCCGAGCAAAACACCGTATCGGCCCGGCACGAGCGCCGCCAAGGTGGTGGATCGTACATGCTGATCGATCGAGGAAACCGTGCGCTCGATGGCAGGATCGATGCCACGCACCAGCACCCCCCGAACCGTTCGGCCTTGCGCCATCAGCGCGCGCGCCTCGACATAGGGCGCCACCGCGCTGACCCCCGGCGCGCGGCGCGCGGAATCCGCCAACGGTTGCCAATCCATGATCGGCCCGTCCAGACCCGTGATGGTGGCGTGCGATGCAACCGACAGGATCCGATTTTTCAATTCGGATTCGAAGCCGTTCATCACGCCCAACACCACCAATAGGACGGCCACCCCGATGGCCACTCCGGCCATGCCCACGAGCGAAATAAACGACAGGAAGCCACTGTCGCTCTTGGGACGTAAGTAACGGCGCGCCAAACGCCAAGCCATCGGCACTGCGTAACTCATTCGTAGCGCAACGCCTCCGCGGGATGGGTGGCCGCTGCGCGGCGTGCCGGGTAGATCGTGGCGAGCAGCGTCAGCAGCATGGCGATCAGAGCGATCGCACAGACATCCCAGGGTTTCAGGAGGGACGGAATCTGCGTGATGTAGTAAACGTTGGAGTCAAAGATTTCAAAGCCCAACAAGCGCTGCAGAAAGCTGGCGACCGGATCGACGTGGGTTGCTAACGCCGTACCCAACACCACTCCGCCGAAGGCGCCGCTCCAACCAATCAAGAGGCCTTGGCCGAGAAAGATCCGCACGATGCCGCCCGGAGAAAGCCCGAGGGTCCGCAGGATCGCGATGTCCGTTCGCTTGGCTCTGACCACCATCACCAACATCGCTACGATATTGAACACCGCCACCGCCACCACCAGCAGCAGAATCAGCGCCATCATGGTCTTTTCGAGCCGAACTGCCCGGAAATAACTGGCGTTTTCTTCTGTCCAATCGCGCACGCCGAAGCCCTTCCAGCCGGCCGCCAGATGCCGTGCACCGCCTGGCGCGGCGTAGATGTCCGCAAAGCGCAACCGTAACGCGGTCGCCCCGTGTGTCTCGGCAAACGCCGCCACATCGGCCAACGTGCCGATCGCCAGTGTGGCGTCGTGCTCCTGCAGTCCTGCCTCGAATAAACCGACCACATGGAAGGTGCGTAACCGCGGCGCCAAGGCCCCATCGGGATCGACCGTGGGCAGTAGCAGGGTCACCTCCTCACCCGGCACGACGTGCAACTGAAACGCCAGTGCACGACCCAGGAACAGCCGATCGTCGCCAGCCGTGAGGTCACTCAACTGGGCGCCCGATAGCACGCTCGACAGCGCGGTCACCGAGTCCTCTCGATCCACATCGATGCCGCGTAAAGTCGCCGGCGCCATCTCTTCCCCATGGATGAACAGCGCCTGCTGCTCGATCACGGGTGCGGCTCCGGTCACGCCGGGGACCTTTCGGGCCGCATCGGCCAACGCAGCGCCGTCGAAGGCGGCGCCGTCCGTTCGGTAAACGGTGGCGTGACCGGACAACGACAAGAGTCGCTGGCGGGACTCCGCCTCGAATCCGTTCATCACCGACAGGATCGTAATCAGCGCCGCGACGCCCAGCGCCACCCCGATCAAGGACGCCCACGTCACAAAGGACACGAACAGCCCGGCCTCGCGGGACCGAACGAAACGCAGGGCGATGGCAAGTTCCAGGGGCCTTAACATGGTTGCGGATTAGACCACGCCCCACCCCCTGACGCACCCTAGGACAGACGAACCCGTTGCCTTGTCCGACACAGTCGGTATCCTCTCGCGGCCTGCCGGCGTCTGTTCCGGATGCTGCGCCTTTTTCTGACGTTGGATACCCCTCGTGACCCCGGTGATCGACCCCCGCCTGCCGCATGTGCCGAGCCGCCCCATCCGTTGGGGGGAGCTCTACGGTTCCGCCCGGGCCCTCGCCGTGGTCAATGCAGCCGAACGCCATACCGGCCCCGTCCTCGTGGTCACGGCCACGGCCCGAGACGCCGACCGCCTCAGTGAAGAATTGCGGTTTTTTGCGGGGCCGCGCCTGCCCGTTCTGACACTTCCCGACTACGAAACCCTGCCGTACGACGTCTTCTCGCCCCATCCCGACATCACCTCGCGTCGCTTGGCGACCCTCGCCGCGCTACCCAACTTTCAGCGCGGTTTGCTCGTGGTGGCGATCGACGCGCTGCTGATGCGCTTGCCGCCAGCGCAATTCGTCGCCCAGCACACGTTGGTCCTGAATGCCGGCCAGGCCCTCGACGTCGAAGCATTCAAGTCACGCCTCGCGGCAGCCGGTTATGCGTCGGTCTCGCAGGTCGTAGCTCCCGGCGAGTTTGCGGTTCGCGGCTCGCTGATCGACTTGTATCCGATGGGCGCAGAGCAGCCGTATCGCATTGATCTGTTTGATACGGACGTCGAGAGCATTCGAACCTTCGACACCGATTCCCAGCGTTCGCAAGAAAAACTCGAACACATTCGCCTACTGCCGGCGCGTGAGTTCGCGCTCACGCCTGAGGCGATCAAGGAGTTCCGGCGCCGCTACCGGCAGCGATTCGAAGGCGATGTCACCCGGTCAGCCATCTACAAGAGCTTCAGTGAAGGCATGCCCACGGGAGGCATCGAGTATTACTTACCCCTGTGCTTTGACCGATTGGAGACGCTCTTCCAGCACTTGGTTGGCACGCCACTCGTCATTGATGCCTGTGGAATTGAAGCCACGGCCGAACTGGCGGCACGGGATATTGCAGAACGCCACGAGCAGCGCCGACATGACGTTGAGCGGCCCCTGTTAGACCCCAAAGAGGTCTTCCTCGAATCCGACGAATTAGCCGATGCACTCACCCAGCGTCTGCGCATTCGCCTCTCCGCCGCCAAAGCGGAGCCGATCGGCGCTGAACTGGCGGATGAGGATCTACAGAACTTCGCGAGCGAACCGCCACCCCCGCTGCGGATTGATCCGCGACGTGAAGAGGACGCCGGCGCGCTCGGGGCGTTTATTCAGTCGTATACGGGACGGGTCCTCCTGGTGGCGGAATCCGCGGGACGTCGTGAAGTTCTGCTGGAATTCCTGCGTCGCCACAATTTCACTCCCCGTGCGGTAGCCGGCTGGTCCGACTTCGTAAGCGCCGACGAACGCCTCACGATCACGGTGAATCCGGCGGTGGGCGGCATGCTGCTGCCGACACCGGGGTTAGCGGTCATCACGGAAGAGCAACTCTACGGCGAGCGCGCTCGCCAGGAACGCCGCCGCAAGCGGGCCGAGCGGGATCCGGAGCAGATTCTGCGCGACTTGCGTGACCTCACGATCGGCGCACCCGTCGTTCATGAGGAACATGGCGTAGGCCGTTACCAGGGACTCAAGACTCTGGATGTCGACGGTTCGCCCTATGAGTTCTTGGTGATCGAATATTTGGGAGGCGACAAACTCTACGTGCCGGTCACGGCCCTTGGCCGTGTCAGCCGCTACACCGGCGCGCCCGCCGATAGCGCTCCCCTGCACAAATTGGGCGGGGCAGAGTGGAGCAAAGCGCGCCGGAAGGCGGCTGAACGGATCCGTGACGTCGCCGCGGAATTATTGGACATCTACGCACGGCGTGCTGCCCGCGAAGGCACTTCCCTCAGACCCGATCCGCAGGAATATGCGGCCTTCGAGGCCACATTCCCGTTTGAGGAAACGCATGACCAGTTAGAAGCCATTCAGGCCGTTCTGGATGATCTGGCAGCACCCAAACCGATGGATCGTGTGGTCTGCGGCGATGTCGGTTTCGGCAAGACGGAGGTGGCCATGCGCGCCACCTTCGCGGCTGTGCAGGCCGGTAAGCAGGTCGCGGTCTTGGTACCGACCACGCTGTTGGCTCAACAACACTTTCAGAACTTCTCCGATCGCTTTGCCGATTGGCCGATTCGAGTGGAAAGTCTGTCCCGCTTCCGCTCGGCGAAGGAATCCAAGGCTGTCCTGGAGGGACTCGCTAACGGGACGGTCGACGTGATCGTCGCCACCCATCGTCTGCTGCAGTCCGGCGTCAAATTTGCGCGTCTCGGCCTCACGATCATTGACGAAGAGCAGCGCTTCGGCGTCCGCGACAAGGAAAAACTCAAAGCATTGCGCGCTGATGTAGACGTACTCACGCTCACAGCCACTCCCATCCCGAGAACACTCAACATGGCGATGGGCGGATTGCGTGACTTATCGCTGATCACGACACCTCCCGCCGAGAGATTGGCCGTGCAGACCTTCGTACTCGAATGGAATGCCGCCACGATCCGCGAAGCCATGCTGCGGGAGATTCGCCGTGGTGGCCAGATCTACTTCTTGCACAACACGGTCGAATCGATCGAACGTCGCGCGGCGGAGATTCGCACGCTGGTCCCGGAGGCCGACATTCGCATCGGTCACGGCCAAATGCGGGAAAGAGACCTCGAACAATTGATGCTCGATTTTTATCATCGGCGCTTCAACGTTCTGATGTGCACAACGATCGTTGAGAGCGGCATCGACGTCCCGACAGCGAATACGATCATCATTGATCGCGCCGACCGGTTCGGTTTGGCGCAATTGCATCAATTGCGCGGACGCGTCGGCCGTTCGCACCATCGCGCCTTTGCCTATTTGATTGCACCCGCCAAAGCGGCTCTCACGGATGATGCCGTGCGGCGCCTCGAAGCGATCGAATCCTTGGAAGATCTCGGCGCCGGCTTTGCGCTGGCGACCCATGACCTGGAAATTCGCGGCGCAGGTGAACTGCTCGGTGACGAGCAGAGCGGGCAGATTTCCGAAGTCGGTTTCGCGATGTACATGGACATGCTGAATCGGGCCATCAAGGCGCTCAAGTCCGGCAAGACCCCGAACTTGGAGGCGCCGCTGCATGCCGGGCCGGAGGTCGACGTGCATGCGCCGGCGCTCATCCCGGAAGAATACATGCCCGATGTCCATCTGCGACTGGTGCTCTACAAGCGCATCGCCGCGGCGGAAGATGAATCTGCGCTCAATGAACTGACGGGCGAAATGATCGATCGCTTCGGTGATCTGCCGCCGCCGATCGAGACGCTCTTCAAGATCACGCGCCTCAAGCTCGCGGCTACGCGTCTTGGGCTCACC
The DNA here is from genome assembly GCA_947455595.1 of Gammaproteobacteria bacterium. Classification (GTDB taxonomy): domain Bacteria; phylum Pseudomonadota; class Gammaproteobacteria; order Steroidobacterales; family Steroidobacteraceae; genus CAIKZZ01. The sequence continues at coordinate 83,724 of CANGOP010000007.1, read as the reverse complement.
CGCCTCGATATTGGACCTGGGGGCGGCTTGGTGGAGTTCGGCCCGGAACACACCGTTGAATTGGCCAACGTGTTGCGCCTCGTCCAACGAGAATCGACGATTTACCGTCTGGATGGCCCGAACAAGCTGCGCTTCATCCGCAAGGTCCCTGATGCGAGTGAGCGGGTCAAAATGGGGCATGCGCTGCTTGAAATGCTCAGCGCGCCCCTACCCGTCACGCCGCCATCAACGCCGAAGCCGCCGGCTTCCGCTAAACTCAAACGATGAACGCCCTCCGTAATCGACGTGAAGTGCTCGCGGCGCTTGCCGCTGCGCTCAGCACGCCCCTCACCTGGGCCGAGACGCCCCCGACAACGGCAACAGCACCGCCGGCCGGCAGTGCACGCTACATCATTGAACTACTGGCGTTCCATCCGCCCGGCGCCGCGCCGGCACATGCCTACCCTGTGCCTGCGCTGACGCCGGCGCAAACGCTGGCCGGTCGCGTAGAGCCTTTGGGCAGTGATCAGTTTCAGTTGGGCGCGGCCAAAGACGCCTTGGTGCGTAAAGGCGGCTTTAAGATCTTGAGCCACCTGGTGTGGGCAGCGATCGTGCCGCCCAATGGCCGCACCACCACGCACTTAGCGGATCTCGTCAATACAGCTGATGCAGCGCCGCTGGCTGGGAGTCTGGCTGTCCAGCGCAGCCAGTACCTCTTCATGGGACTTGAGCTTGACTACACCGTCGGCAACCAGACCTATGGGCTACGTGAAAAACGTCGGGTCAAGTTCGGTGAGCGGCATTACTTCGATCACCCCGCCTTTGGCGTCATCGCCCAAGTCACCGCCGCCAAAGGCGCAGCGGCGACGGACGCGCCTTAAGCGGCGCGAACCGCGAGCGTCGGCCGGCAAGCATCGATTACAAGCCTGTCGCAGCCTCCAGTGCCGGCTGATAGCGCGCACCGACAACCGGCACACGAGCCAACTCGGCCTCAATGTGCGAAACCTGCGTCGCCGACAATGTAATCGCCGCCGCACCGATGTTTTCCTCGAGCCGAGACAGCTTGGTTGTACCAGGAATGGGCACTATCCAAGATCGCTGCGCTAACAACCAGGCCAAGGCGATTTGCGCCGGCGTTGCACCGTGTTGTCTCGCTATCTGACGCAAGACGTTCACCAGCACTTGGTTTTGGGCAATGGCCTCGGCTTGAAAGCGGGGCTGCGCTGCCCGAAATTCGTTGGCGCCGACATCAGTGATCGACTGAATGGCGCCGGTCAGGAACCCTCGGCCGAGTGGCGAATAGGGCACGAAACCAATACCGAGCTCTTCACAGGCTGCGAGGATCCCATTGGTTTCCACCTGCCGCGTCCAGAGTGAATACTCGCTCTGCAAGACCGACACGGGCTGTACGGCATGCGCCCGGCGCAGCGTCGCAGCGGAAGGCTCACTCATGCCAAAGTGGCGAACCTTGCCCTCGGCAATCAGGTCGCGCACGGTGCCTGCCACCTCTTCAATCGGCACTTTGGGATCGACTCGGTGCTGATAGAGCACGTCAATTGTGTCGACTCCGAGGCGCTTCAACGAGGCCTCACATACGCGGCGAATCTGCGCGGGGCTCGAATCCACACCGCGCATCGCACCGGTGGCCGGATCGATGTTGAAACCGAATTTCGTCGCAATGACAACCTGATCGCGTACCGGCGCCAAGGCAGCGCCGACGATTTCCTCGTTCGTCCACGGACCGTAGACTTCGGCGGTGTCAAAGAACGTAACGCCGCGATCAACGGCTGCCCGAAGCAGCGCAATACCGTCCTCCCGACTCAGCGAGTGGGCGTAGGCGAAATTGATGCCCATGCAGCCGAACCCGAGGGCCGAGACCCGTAATCCAGAGCGTCCCAGTTCGCGTGTTTTCATGCAATTCATCCTTTACGAAGCTGCCTTCGGTCTGCCGCCGGTCGCTCAAGTGCCGCCGTTCAACGATAGATCTGGACGCGCCTCGCGCAACCGTTCCGCCAAGGCATGCGCCGCCTGCCAGCGGGGCAACGCCTGCAATTCCGCCAACGTCGCCGGCACAACACCCGCCTTACCATGCAGTCGGGCCAGGCGCAGCGCCGACACAGGCTCCGGCGCCACCTGGAGACCTTCGAGGACCGCGAGCACGGAGGGCCGATGGTTACACAACGGCAGCATGTCGCAACCGGCGGCCAGCGCGAGGCGACACCGTTCCAGTGGTCCCCCAAATGCAGCCGCGCCCGCCATACTCAAATCATCGGTAAAGACCGCGCCGCGAAAATCGGATTCGATGCGCAGGATATCGTGCACCCACCGCCTCGAAAGACTCGCCGGCAAGCTGTCGATCTTCTCGAAAACCACATGCGCCATCATGACCGAGGGCAGCCCGTTCGCGATGAGTCGATGATAGGGATATACATCCCGCTGCAGATCTTCCCATTCGCGTCGATCGACGGGCAGCGCGACATGGGAATCCAAGGACACCGCACCGTGCCCTGGATAGTGCTTAGCTGTCGCGGCCATCCCGGCTTCCCGCATACCGCCCATGAGTGCGTGAGATAATTCATGCACAACGACGGCCCGGCGGTGAAACGCGCGATCTCCAATCACCGAACTCACGCCGTAATCCAAGTCAACGACAGGCGTAAAGGCAAGATCAATATTCAGGGTACGCAGTTCGGCAGCCAGCAACCAGCCGATCTCTCGCGCAGCGACCACGGCTTCCGTCCGACTCACGTCGAATTCGTACCCGAGTCGGCGCATCGATGGAATGAGGGTGAAGCCTGGACGGAAACGCTGGACACGCCCACCCTCGTGATCCACCGCCACCAGTAATGGCGGCCGTCGTAACGCACGAATCTCCGTCACCAGTGCTGCCAATTGCGCGGGGGACTCGTAGTTGCGGGTAAACAGGATCACGCCGCCGACCAGTGGGTGCTCAAGGACGTCGCGATCTTCCGGCAGCAGGGAGCGGCCGGCTACGTCGACCATTAGGCATCCGAGGCTCATGCTTCCCTCTCGAAGACGGCGATCGACTCGACATGTGCCGTATGCGGGAACATGTTCATGATCCCGGCGGTCACTAGGCGATACCCGTGTTCATGCACCAACAGCCCCGCATCTCGCGCAAGGCTGCCCGGATGGCAGGACACGTACACGATTCTGCGAGCCTTCATGGCCGCGATCGTCGGCAACATCTCCACAGATCCCGCTCGCGGCGGATCGAGCAAGATGAGGTCATATTTTTCGCGCGACCAAAGTTCATCGGCGACCGGCTTGAACAGATCGGCCACCGCGAAGCGAACGTTCGTCACGCCATTTCGCTCGGCGTTGGCTCGGGCACGCGCCACGAGCCCCTCATCACCCTCGACGCCCACCACAGCACCGGCCCGACGGGCGATGGGCAAGGTGAAATTCCCGAGCCCGCAGTAAAGATCCAAGACGCGGTCCGTGGGCTTGGGATCCAGGAGCTCAACCGCACGCTGGATCATCCGACGATTCAATTCGGCATTCACTTGCACGAAATCGAGCGGCTGAAACTCCATCCTCAGGTCAAATTCCGGAATGGAATAATCCAAGGGGTGCGCCATGGGATCAATGGGTCCCGCAGTCGCAGGCCCGCCCGGCTGCAGCCAGAACGACAGCTGCCGCTCAAGGCCGAACGCGCGCAACGTCTCCACATCTTCATCGGTGGGCGCCTGCATGACCCGCAACACCAGCACGGTGATGCGCTCGCCAATCGCGATTTCGATTTGCGGCACCTGCTCGGCGATCGACAGCGTGCTGATGAGCGTACCGAGCGTATCGACGAGGCTACCCACGGGTTCCGCCAACACCGAACAGGCCCGCACATTGGCCAACAAAGCGGAACTCCGCTCACGGAATCCAATGATCGCGCGCCCACTCTTGGGTAGAACTCGGACACCCAGTCGAGCTTTACGCCGGTAGCCAAGCCATGGCCCGTCCAAGGGTTCCAGCCAAGATTGCGGACTCACCTTGCCGATACGTTCCAGTTCGTTTTGTAACTGGGCCTGCTTTTCCCGCAACTGTGCTTGGGGTTGTAGATGCTGCAAGGCGCATCCGCCACAGCGATCAAAGTGCACGCAGGGTGATTCCACACGTTCAGGCGAGGCAACCAGCACGGACTCAAGCTCCGCCTCATCATGGCGGGAGCGGCGCTTGTTGCGCGTGACCGATACCGTTTCACCGGGTAGTGCGCCGGCGACAAACATCGCCTTGCCATTGTGCCGGGCGACCCCTCGCCCCTCATGCGACAGTCCGACAATCTCAACTTCAAAACCGCCCTTCATGGCGCCTCTCCTACCGCCTTCTCAAGGACGGCCACCGCAACGATCAACCCCTGCTCATCCGTCAGCGTGATGTGACCCACGCCTGCGCCAAGTTCAGCGGCACGCCGAGCGCCGCGCTCACTCCAGATGACATCGGGACGCCCCCATTCGTTGGCCAGGACGCCACAGTCGCGCACCCACATGCCATGCGCAAAGCCCGTCCCCAAGGCTTTCACAATCGCCTCTTTTGCGGCGAAGCGCTGCGCGAGAAAGCGAATGCGACGTGGCTCGCGGTCCGGCAAACGATCGAATACGGCCACTTCCCGAGGCATCAGGATGCGTTCAACGAAGTGGCGGCCGAAGCGGCGATAACTGTCGGCAATCCGCTCAATTGAGACGAGGTCGGTGCCAATACCGAAAATCAACGCCGTGCCTCCATCATGAGGCGCTTCATTTCCCGCACTGCGGGCTCGAGTCCTGAAAAGATGGCGCGCGCAATGATGGCAAAACCAATGTTCAACTCAGCGATTTCCCGGATGGCTGCCACGGGTTGAACGTTGTGATAGTCAAGACCATGACCGGCATTTACGACGAGGCCTAATTCGGCGGCACCTGTCGCGGCTGACTGCAGTCGCTTCAGTTCCGTCCACCGAGCCGCTCCGGTAGCCTCGGCATAAGCACCGGTATGCAACTCGATCACGGGCGCGCCAATGGCAGCGGCCTGCTGGATCTGACGCATATCCGGGTCGATGAAGAGCGAGACGCGAATGCCGGCATCCCGCAGGCGCGCGACCGAACGCGCGAGCGGCGCCCCGCCACCGAACACATCGAGGCCACCCTCCGTCGTGACTTCCGTGCGCTTTTCCGGCACCAAACAAACATCCGAGGGCCGAACGCGTTCAGCAATCGCCAACATCTCGTCGGTCGCGGCCATTTCAAGGTTCATGTGGGTGGTGAGGCTCATGGCAAAGCGCTCAACGTCCCGATCGACGATATGCCGCCGATCCTCTCGCAGATGCAGCGTGATGCTGTCTGCACCGGCCTGCTCGGCCACCAACGCGGCCAACAAGGGGTCCGGAAAGCGAGCGCGACGCGCTTGGCGCACCGTCGCCACGTGATCAATGTTGACACCCAAGGCAATCGAGCCGGGAACTTGTGTATGCGACATCCGTCAACCCTCCATTGGAGCCGGACGCGCCTTTACCGCGCGTGCGACTCGCCGACTGTTCAACTCGCGGCCGTCTAAAACAGCTTCGAGCGTTGCGCCTAACAAACGTCTGGCGACCGCCAGCTGGGCATCATCCACGAGTAATTCAGCGGCTAGCGCCAAAAGATCATCGCCGGCCACCGCCCCGCTCGCCTGCGCCGACACCACCGACACGACGCCCCGAGCGGGGTCGACGCGATAGTATCGTCCCGACACGACGCCGTCGCCATCCTCCAGGCAGTGGGCGTAATCGACCCCAAATCCCAGCGCATCCAGAAAGCGTTTTTCGAACAGCCGCAGGGCCGCGCGCTCTGAGACCGGGTCCGTGAGGCGTGTCAGCGTCGCCGCATAAGATTCGAAAATGTCGGGATGCGGATCTTCCCGCCCGAGCAGCTTCATCAGCAGTTCATTCAGGTAAAAACCGCTCATGATGCAAGCGGGCGCGACCGGGGAAACGACCTGGGGGGTCTCTGCGGCGATCAACGTCCCGCCATCGCCAGACCCCTGCCACGTGAGCAGAATCGGTACAAAGGGCCTGAGCACTGAACCGAGTCCGCTACCGGGTCTGCGAACACCTTTGGCAAACAGTGCAATTCGGCCATAGTCCCGTGCATAAAACTCGATGATACGGCTCGAGTCGCGCCAATCCCGCTGGTGCAGAAGGTAGGCAGGTTGCAGCTCGACCCGACGGCCTCGAGCCTGGGACATGTCAGCCTTCGTATCCGTCGTAACCGAAGGCTCGCAGCGCGTTGGCACTGTCCGCCCAATTGTCCTTCACCTTTACCCACAAGACGAGGTGTGTCCGGCGACCGAACATGCCGTTGAGGTCATAACGAGCGGCGCGGCCTACTTCCTTGAGCAGCGCACCCTTCTCGCCGATCACGATCGCCTTCTGGCCCTCGCGCTCAACCCAAATCACGGCATGAATTTCCAACCGACCATCTTCCGTATCCGCCATCCGCTCGATTTCGACGGTCAGACCGTACGGCAACTCCTGCTGCAAGCGCAGGGTCAGCTTCTCGCGAATGATTTCTGCGGTACGGAATTTCTCAGAACGGTCGGTCAACTGCTCGGCAGGGAACATCGGCGGGGCTTCCGGGAGGTGCTTAGCCAACACATCCGGCAAGGCCTGCAGATTGTCCTGCTTGAGCGCCGACAGTGGGATGACATCGACAAAGGGGTGTAGCGCCGAAATATCGGCGATGTACGGCAACAGCCGCTCACGCGGCTGGGCCCGATCGACCTTGTTGACGATCAGCACGGTCGGCAGTTCAAGGTGTTGAATCCGCTGAAGCACATTCTCGTCTTCTTCCGTAAAGCGCAGGGCTTCGACAACAAAGGCGACGAGATCGGCATCCGCGAGGCTCGAGGCTGCCGTCCGGTTCATGACCGAATTCAACATCCGCTTACCCCCCAGATGCAGCCCCGGCGTGTCGACCAACGCGATCTGATAATTCGCGCGATTCAACAAACCCAAAATTCGATGGCGCGTCGTCTGCGGCTTCGGCGAAACGATGGACAGCTTCTGCTCCAAGAGCGCATTCAAGAGCGTGGATTTACCCACATTCGGTCGACCGACCAATGCGACGAAGCCAGAACGATGCGATACCTCAGTCATTCACAATTTCCTTTGCCAAAGCCGCGAGCACTTGCTCGGCAGCCAGCTGTTCGGCGCGGCGTCGGCTAGAACCGACTCCCCGCGCTTCGATCTCCGACTGCGCCACCCGGCACAACACGGTAAAGGTCCGCGCGTGGGGTTCGCCACGGACAGACTCCTCGAGATACTCCGGCAGCCCCAGCGAGCGCCCCTGCAACCATTCCTGCAACCGCGTCTTCGGATCCTTCTCCGGTGGCGATTCACGAATCGCCGCCACCCGAGCACTCCAGAGTCGCTCAATCACGTCGCGAACAGCGTCCATGCCACCGTCAAGGTAAATAAATCCCAATACCGCCTCGAAGGCATCCCCGAGAATCGAGGGACGTCGAAACCCGCCGGAGCGCAATTCGCCCGAACCGAGTCGCACCCGCTCGCCGATACCGGTGCGCTTGCCCACGTCGGCAAGGACATCGCCGCTCACCAGCGCCGCCCGATAGCGGGTCAGATCACCTTCGTCAGACTGCCCAAAGTCCCGGTACAGGAGATCCGCGACAACGAACGACAGCACGGCATCACCGAGAAACTCGAGGCGCTCGTTATCGGCGCCGGTGGACGACCGATGCGTCAGCGCCCGCTCCAACAGTGCTTTGTCGCGAGCGCGGTAACCGACCGCGAGAAACAGCCATTCGGCATCATTGCCCGGCGCAACTTTCACGACTGTTTTGCGCCAGCGACCGTGACAGTCTTATGGAAATGCACCACGAAACCCACATTACCGATGAACGGCGCCACCGCGTCATAGTCTGCGGATACCGTCAGCTCGCCATCCGCCCGGGTGATATCGACGTCACTCGGCTTGATGGTCGTGACGCCCGCCGTATCAAAGCCCCGCACCAACAAAGAGCGTACCGTCGCTTCGTCTTGGCTGTCGCCCTGCGCGATACCTTCAAGCGTCTGCGACACGCCCTTGAACTCCAGATAGAGCGGCACGAGACGGCCCCCAATCACCACCGCGAACCCCAGCCCGAACAGCAGAAAGAGTGCTGATAACAGGCTTACACCGCGGACAGTCGACTCTCGGGGTTGACGCATGGAGTCCCCTCTCAGCGGACCGGCATGCCGATCCGGCGCCAGCGGGGCATGAAGTGCGCACCGAAGCTCGCCCAGATACGAACCGCCTTGCCAACGAGATGGTCCTCGGGCACGAAACCGAGTTCAGCGAAGCGGCTATCGGCACTGTTGTCGCGATTGTCGCCCATAAAGAAGTAGTGTCCCGGCGGTACGTAGAAGACCCCCATCGGCGCCAACGTCGCATCAGCCGACAGTGCGGCAGTCACCGAAGGGTCCACCGGGCACTCCGAAAGGTCGCGGGAGTCCGTGCACTTGCGATACATCCGTCGAGGCTCAACGGGGCAATACATCACGCGATGATCGCCCGCATCCAGGTGCTCGGTTCCCTGATGAAAGTTTTGGTAGCAGTCATCCTCGACGAACGGCCCCTCGTCGCGCGTCACCATTTCCACGCCGTTGACCCAAACGGCATCACCACGCACCTCAATGCGATCACCCGGCAATCCAATGAGTCGCTTGATGTAGTTCACCTGCGGCTCACTGGGCTTGTGAAAGACGATGACATCCCCCCGCTTGGGGCTACCCGTCTCGACGACCTTCACGTTTGAGACCGGCAAGCGCAGCCCGTAACTGAACTTGCTCACAAAGATAAAATCACCGTCCAGCAACGTCGGCATCATGGAGTCCGACGGGATCCGGAAGGGTTCAAACACGAATGCGCGAATCACGAGGACAAACAGGATCACCGGGAAAAACGACTTGGCGTAGTCCACAGCCACCGGCATCGGCGCACCCACCGGGCGCTTTGCGCCACCCGTCAGACGATCCACCAGCAAAATGAGCCCTGAAATAGCGGCGAGCACCAACAGCGCGAGCGAAAAGTCGTAGATCAATCCCATCGAACTCATACGGGCACCTTACTTGTTGCCGAGTTGCAGGACAGCGAGGAACGCTTCCTGTGGAATCTCAACGGAACCTACCTGCTTCATCCGCTTCTTGCCTTCTTTCTGCTTCTCAAGAAGCTTGCGCTTACGACTGATGTCGCCACCGTAACACTTGGCCAACACGTTCTTGCGCATCGCCTTCACGGTCGCTCGTGCCACCACCTGACTGCCGATAGCCGCCTGAATCGCGACTTCGAACATTTGCCGCGGAATAAGTTCCTGCATCTTATCGACCAGATCGCGACCACGATGGTAGGCCGTGTCGCGGTGCACGATGAGGCTCAACGCATCCACACGATCACCGTTGATCAGCACATCGAGGCGAACGAGATTAGCTTGTTGAAAGCGGTTAAATTCATAGTCGAACGACGCATAGCCACGACTCGTGCTCTTTAGACGATCAAAAAAGTCGAGCACGACATCGGCCAGGGGCAGTTCGTACTGCAGAGAGACCTGATTACCGACGTACAACATCTTCTTCTGCACACCGCGTTTTTCCGTACACAGCTGCAGAACACCGCCCACATGCTCGGGGGGAACGAGGATATTGGCCGTGATAATCGGCTCGCGCATCTCTTCAATACGGTCAAGCGGTGGCAGTTTCGAGGGATTATCGACGTTGTGCACCTCGCCATCGCTCGTCACAATCTCGTACACCACGGTGGGTGCACTGGTCACAAGATCAAGACCGTACTCGCGCTCCAGACGCTCCTGCACGATTTCCATGTGCAACAGACCGAGGAAGCCGATACGGAAGCCGAAGCCCAGTGCCGTCGAGACTTCAGGTTCGTACTGCAACGCCGAATCGTTCAGACGCAGCTTCTGCAGCGCGTCGCGGAACTGCTCGTAATCATCCGTCGAGACGGGGAACAGGCCGGCGAACACGCGCGGCTGAACTTTCTTGAAGCCGGGCAAGGCTTCCTTACACTGCTCTGATTCCAGCGTGATGGTGTCACCGACCGGGGCCCCGTCGATTTCCTTGATGCCCGCGATGATGAAGCCCACTTCACCGGCCGACAGTTCCTCGCCGTCCACGCGCTTCGGCGTGAAGCGACCGAGACGCGCGCATTCGTGCGCCCGTCCTGTCGACCAGACGCGAATCTTCTGACCTTTTTTGAGCGTCCCGTTCATCACCCTGACGAGCGACACGACGCCGACATAGTTATCGAACCAAGAATCGATGATCAGCGCCTGCAGGGGCGCCTGTGGATCACCTTTGGGTTCAGGAATGCGGGCAATGATCGCTTCCAGGAGCTGGTCGACGTTCTGCCCCGTTTTGGCGGAAACGCCAACAGCATCCGTCGCGTCGATGCCGATGATCTCTTCGATCTCAGTGGAGACGCGTCCAATGTCAGCCGACGGCAGGTCAATTTTGTTGATGACCGGGAGCACTTCCAAGCCCTGATCCAACGCCGTATAGCAGTTGGCGACCGACTGGGCTTCAACGCCCTGGGCGGCATCCACCACCAAGAGCGCGCCCTCGCAGGCAGCCAGTGAGCGCGAGACCTCATACGAGAAGTCTACGTGCCCCGGGGTATCGATGAAGTTGAGCTGGTAGTCGACTCCATTCTGGGCGACGTACCGCAGCGTCACGCTTTGCGCTTTGATCGTGATGCCACGCTCACGCTCAAGGTCCATTGAGTCGAGAACCTGCTCCTGCATTTCGCGTTGCTGCAGGCCGCCACACAACTGGATCAGTCGGTCAGCCAGAGTGCTCTTGCCGTGGTCGACATGAGCGATGATGGAAAAATTTCGAATGTTCGGCATGCGAGGCGTCGGGTCCTGCCGGCACTACAGGAGGCCGGGCGAATCACGGGATTATAGCAGCCCCGGCCGCTACGACTGCCCGCTAAGCAGAGCGAGTGATCGTCTTCAGGGCCAAAAGGTCCAAATGGCCGAAACACACGGTTTCCCCCGACCAATCCACCAACGGCACTTTGAGACCATAACGGCGGAGCAGTTGCGGATCGGAGTCGACATCGATGATCTGAACCGCGAACCCCCGTTCATCTGCCCACGGCAGCAGCTCGGCAAGCAATTCTTCGCACAGCGGGCAGTCTTCCCGGCTGTAAACGGTCAGACGACTCATGGGCGGGGAGGCAGACGCGGGCGCGACCCCCGCGAGGGCACGAGGGGTGGAATCGGGGCATTAGGCCCCAATTCGACGCGCTGACGACCCGCCGGGACCACCGCGCCCGCCAAAAAGGCGACCGTGACCGCCGGAACCTCGCCCACGGCGGTGACTTGGTGGCCCGCCACGATGCGAGAATACGCATAGGCAGAGCCAAAACGGCCCTCCCCTTCCACACCCTGCCGGGGCGGCGCCGGAGGCTCTTCGATGAAGACGGAGACGCTGGCTAGCCCATCCGTGATGAGTAGATGCGTGGCTGGCGCCCCCGTACCCGGCAGGCGCTCAATGGAGCGCGACCGAATGCGATAGCCCGGCGGCAGATGACTCAACGTCCATTCATCGTCATGGCCCGTCTCCCCATCATGGGCATGCTCACGCACGACGCTGAACCGACTGGTGTCGATCGAGGTACGAAACGCGCTGTCTGGAATCGCGGCCCCGATGTCCAGGGTTGTGAAGACCACCTGCTCCAAGACCCGGCCTTTGCTGTCAATCAAATCCGTACGCAAGGGAATGCGCGTGGTCTCATCCAGCCACAAGCGATACCCGAACCGATAGGCGTCCTTAGACTCCACGGTCACCACGCGCGCCGATCGCCCGATCACGCGGGCGAGGCCTGAGAATTCGACTTGGTAATGTTCCTCGACGTCGACGTCGAAGGTCGGTAGCGAACCGAGTAAGGACCCGGCCGATGGCGCTTCCTCCATCACGATGACCGCTTGGTCCGGCAGAATGACCTGCATGTCACCGTCATTGCGCAGCACTTCGCGACGCGCGTTACCGAGACCCACCAGTCGCTCCGAGACATGACCATCCCGGACGCGATGCATGATCCGGAGCTTTTCAACGGGGCCATTGCCCAAATGCAAAAACTCACCGGCGTAAGACTGCGTGGCAAGTGCCTCGGTCATATCGGCGAGCCAACGGCGTGCCTCACTGTCCGCACGCGCCACCGTGGCGACCCCGAGTAATCCGGCGATTCCGGCCAAACGCAGCAGTCGCACGGCAGCTCCCCTCATGGCGAGTTGGCGTCCTCGGTGGAGGGATCCGCAACCAAATGGATGAGCACGTCTCGGCCACCCAGGGTGCTGCTCATGCGGGCATGCGATGCGACATAATTCGCCAACATCGCGCCGCTAATCGGTCGCAATTGCGATGGCGCCGCGGCGGGTGTCACATAACTGGCCGGCTCTGCCGACACCGGCAATGGCGCCAACGACGCGCTCTCGGGCAGTGATTTGGCAACGGCGGGGACGCCGGTTGCCGCGACCACCGAAGCGGTCTGCGTCGGCGCGGCGCCGTGCGGATCATGCGCGATCAACACCACCGCCAGCGCACCGACCGCAGCCGCGACACCAAAACCGATCAGCGGCCGCAGGGATTTGAGCACGGGCGGTCGCCGCGCCGGTTGAATCGGCGCCACTGGCGCGGGCTCTTGCGCGATCGCCGCGCTGACTCGGCTGGCGAAATCGGCAGACGGTTGCACGCGATCTCCACGCAGCACGTCGCCCATGGCTCGATAGCGCGCCAATCGGCGAGCCAATGCAGGCTCCCGTTCCAACCGACGCAACAACAGCGCGGTTTCCTCCGGCGGCAACTCACCGTCCATCAATGCCGACAACTGCTCGTTCAAAAGGTCACTCATGACCACCCCTCTGACGGGACGTAATGATGGGTACACAACACGGTCATTCATCCTCGCGGCCTAAGCCGCCGGCGAAAATGGGGCGCAAGCGGCGATCAATGGCCTCACGCGCCCGGAAAATCCGCGAGCGCACGGTACCGACTGGGCAATCCATCGATGCCGCAATCTCCTCGTACGACAGGCCGTCGATCTCTCGCAAGACGATCGCGGTACGCAGCTCTTCTGGAAGATCGCCCATTGCCGCATTGACCGTTTCGCGGATCTCTTCCGTTAAGGCCAATTGCTCCGGGGTTTCGCCATCGGTCAGTCGCGCCTCAAGATCACCTTGCTCGGGATCTTGAACATCGATTCCAAAGCTAACAGGCCGTCGTTTGCTCGCCACGAGTGCGTTTTTCGCCGTATTGATCGCGATCCGATAGATCCAAGTATAAAAGGCGCTGTCGCCTCGAAATGACCCGATCGCCCGGAAAGCTTTGATGAACGCCTCCTGCGCCACGTCCTCGGCTTCCATGGGATCACGGATATAACGCAAGACGAGCTTCAGGACCTTTTGCTGGTACCGTAATACCAACACATCGAACGCCGATCGTTCGCCCCGTTGTACCCGCTCGACCAGCGCAAGATCACTTTGTTCTGGGGTCAAGTCTCAGGCTCCCGGGACGCCGGACGGCCATCCTCGGTCGTATGGACAACCTGCTGCGCGGAAAGTTCCGAGGATGACGTCAGAAGATCGGCGAGCCGCTCAAAGGCCGCCGTGGGAGACCCTGCGCGACGTAGGCACAGGTCGTAAATCTCAGGATCGGGTAATTCCAAAAAATGCTCGAAGGCGGATTGCTCCGCTGGGGAGGCTGTCGGCCAGCGCTCGGCGAGATACCGCGTGAGCAGGACGTCCAACTCCCGCATACCCCGTCGGCAGCGCCACTTAAGGCGATTGAGGACGGGGTCTGAACTCGTCATCAGAGCGTGCGCGAAACCAAGAGCTTCTTGATCTCGGCAATCGCCTTACCGGGCGCCAAGTCCTTCGGACAGGCTTCGACACAGTTCATGATCGTGTGGCAGCGATACAGCCGGTAGGCGTCATCCAGGAAGTCCAACCGCTCGCCGGTCGCCTCGTCGCGAGAGTCGATAATCCAGCGATAGGCCGCGAGCAGCGCCGCCGGACCGAGGTATCGCTCCGGATTCCACCAGTAACTCGGGCAACTCGTCGAACAGCACGCACACAGAATGCACGCAGACGGACGGTCGATTTTTTCCTGATCCTCTTTGCTCTGCAGACGCTCCCGATCCGGTGGCGCCGGCGTACGGGTCTGCAGCCACGGCTTCACCGCCGCATACTGGGCGTAGAAGTTGGTGAGATCCGGCACCAGATCTTTGACGACCGGCATGTGTGGCAACGGGAAGATATTCACGTTGCCCTTCACGTCCGCGATCGACTTCGTGCAGGCCAAGGTGTTCTTGCCGTCGATGTTCATCGCACAGCTGCCGCAGATACCTTCCCGGCAAGAACGGCGGAAGGTGAGGGTCGGATCCAGCTCGCTCTTGATCTTGATCAGTGCGTCCAAGACCATCGGACCACAGCGGTCCAGATCGACTTCGTAGCGATCGACCCGCGGCTTCTCGCCGGAATCCGGGTCGAAACGGTAGATTTTGAAGGTCTTGACGCGGCTGGCGCCGGCAACGGCCCGGAACTCGCGCCCCGGAACTTCGTTGTAGCGGGAATTGGCTGGCAGTGTGAAATCGGCCATGCGGGTGTCTCGCTCGGTTTCAGTAGGTACGCGCTTTCGGCGGAATCGGTTCAACGTCAGTGGTCAAGGTGTTCATATGGACCGGACGGTAATCAATCCGCACCGAACCATCACCATCCACCCACGCGAGCGAGTGCTTCTGCCACTCGACATCGTCGCGGTTCGGGAAATCTTCATGCGCATGTGCGCCGCGACTTTCCGTTCGGTTTGCGGCTGAACGGATGGTCGCGGTCGCCTGCAGCAACAGGTTCTCGAGCTCCATCGTCTCAATCAGATCGGTATTCCAGATCAACGAGCGATCGGTAATGCCGACATCAGCGAACGACGCAAACGTCTTGGCCAACTTCTCGCAGCCCTCGCTGAGGGTTTTGGTGGTCCGGAATACGGCCGCATCGGACTGCATGATCTTCTGCATTTCCAGTCGAATCTCGGCCGTCGGGCGTGAGCCCTTCGCATTACGCAAGCGATCGAGTCGCGCCACAATCGGATCACTCGAATCCTTGGCCAACGGCGCGTGCGGGGTATCCGGCTTCACGACCTCGGCAGCGCGACGGGCGGCAGCGCGACCGAAAACCACGAGGTCAAGCAGCGAGTTCGAGCCGAGGCGGTTCGCGCCATGGACGGACACACAGGCAGCCTCTCCAACAGCGAACAGGCCCGGCACCACGGTGTCAGGATTGCCGTCCTTGAGCGTTACCACTTCGCCGTACACGTTGGTGGGGACGCCACCCATGTTGTAGTGCACGGTGGGCAGAACCGGAATCGGCTCTTTGGTCACATCGACGCCCGAGAAAATTCGCGCCGTCTCGGCAATACCCGGCAACCGCTCGTGAATGACCGACGGGCCCAGATGCTCCAAGTGCAGATGGATGTGGTCAGCCTGTTCACCGACGCCACGACCCTCACGAATCTCAATTGTCATGGAGCGCGACACCACGTCCCGGCTCGCCAGATCCTTGGCATTCGGCGCATAGCGTTCCATGAATCGCTCACCACGCGAGTTGGTCAGATAACCACCCTCACCGCGCGAACCTTCCGTGATCAAGCAGCCGGAACCGTAAATGCCGGTCGGATGGAATTGCACGAATTCCATGTCCTGTAACGGCAAACCGGCACGCGCCACCATGCCACCGCCATCGCCGGTGCACGTATGAGCAGAGGTGCAGGAGAAATAGGCACGACCGTAACCACCGGTTGCCAGAATCACGGCGTGAGCGCGGAACCGATGCAGCTCACCTGTCGCCATATCCAGAGCAATCACGCCACGGCAAGCGCCGTTCTCCATGATCAAATCAATCGCGAAATATTCGATGAAGAACGTCGCGTCGTGCTTCAACGACTGCTGGTACAAGGTGTGCAACATGGCGTGGCCAGTGCGATCGGCCGCCGCACAGGTTCTCTGCGCAATACCCTTGCCATACTCTGTCGTCATGCCGCCGAACGGACGCTGGTAGATCCGGCCATCTTCCGTGCGCGAGAACGGCACACCGTAATGCTCAAGTTCAATGACGGCGCTCGGCGCCTCCTTGGTCATGTACTCGATGGCATCCTGGTCGCCCAGCCAATCCGAACCTTTGATGGTGTCGTAGAAGTGGTAACGCCAGTTGTCCCCATCCCCCATGTTGCCCAGTGCCGCCGAAATGCCGCCCTGCGCTGCCACGGTATGGCTGCGGGTGGGGAAGACTTTGGAGACGCCCGCCACTTTGAGGCCCGATTCGGCGAGGCCGAAAATCGCGCGCAAACCCGCGCCGCCGGCACCGACAACCACCACGTCATACGTATGGTCAATGAAAGAATAACTGCTCATGCTGCGCTCCCGAGCGCTACTTTAAGCACGGACAGCACGGCGTACGCCGCCAGCAACCAGTGCACGAACTGCGTCACGATGAGCGCAGCAAACTTTTTGCTCTTCGACGGCACGTAGTCTTCGATGATGACCGAGATGCCCGCAGAGGAATGATGTGCCACCGTGATCATGAACAGCGCTGTGAGCACCGCATTCATGGGTCGAGCCAACGCGGCATGCACCGTCGCGTAGTGATAGTCCGGCAAGCGCAACAGCGTGATCACAAACCAGGGCCCCAGCAATGCCAAGGCGATGGAGGTCACTCGATGCATCCACCAGTGATGCGTGCCACTGTGGCTACCGAGTCCGAGTATCGTTCCAAGCGGAGACTTCGAGGTCACAACAGCACCCTCAGCAGAAAATGGCACAGATGCTGGCGGCACTCAGCACCACGATGACCACAACGGCCACCCAAGCACTGCGACGGGCCTCAGCACGCTCGAAACCCACACCTGCGTCCCAACGCAGATGCCGCAACCCGGTCGTGAAGTGGTACCAGAAACCGGTGACGGCTGCCGAGAAGAGCACCTTGCCGAACACAGAACCCAACCAGCCGGCAATGACGTTGTAGCCATCGGGGCCCGCAGCCAGCGCGGCAAGGCAAATGACCAGCGCAATGAACGCAACAGACAGCGCGATACCCGAAATACGATGGCCACCCGAAAGCGCCATCGTGTACTCGAGTTTGTACACCTGCAGATGCGGGGAAAGAGGTCGTTCGCGTTTGTTCATGCGGTCAGATCCTCGGCACGGGTGACCGGGGACCGAGCCCCGATCGCCACGCGCGACGTTGGGCTCAGAAGTCGATACAGCGACCGGCGCGCTCCCAATCCCCGAACCGAGTCGGTTCAGGACCGGAGCGTCCACCGATTTCTTGCGCCGCAGACGCGACCGGTACCGCCATCGGCGACTCCGGCGCTCCAGAACGAACCACGCTCGGTGTGGCTTGCGCGACCGGCTCAAGAGCATTCTGTGGTTGCGACGACATACCCGGGATTCTGCCACACATAACGCACCGCAACAATTACACAAGTAGTTGATTGAACTGTCCTATACAGCCGAAGGTCTGCGGCGACGCCGCCATCAATTCGGTATCCTGTCGGCAGTTTCCGAAAGTCTTGGGCCATGTCTGAATCCACCCCTTCGCAGTGCCTGCCCGACCACCTCGCCGTGTTGGTGTTAAACGGTCGGGATGCGCGCACCTTTCTCAATGGGCAATGCACGCAGTCGGTCGCCGATCTGGCGTCCGGTGCCACGACGCCCGCTGCCGTCCTGACCGCTCAAGGACGTGTCCTCGCTTATGTAGAGGTCCACGGCACGGAGGCCGGCTTGCGCCTCGTGCTCCCGGCCGATCTCGTCGAGGCCTTACGCGCTCACCTGAGCCGCTATGTCCTGCGCGCGAAAGTGCAATTGACGGTGGACACACCGAGTTCCGCCGACGTTGAGCGGGCACGCTCAGCTCGAGCGGCGACTGGCGCCCTGAATTGGCATCTCGGTTCCATCCGGCTCGGGGAGCCTGAGATTTCAGCTGCCACCAGCGGCGAGTGGATCGCGCAGATGCTCAATCTCGATCTCTTGGGCGCGATCCGCTTCGATAAAGGCTGTTATACGGGCCAAGAAATCGTCGCGCGGACCCAGCATTTGGGCCGGATCAAACGACGACTGTTCCGCTTTTGTCTTGAAGGCACAGCGCCGGCCCCTCTGGAATCGCTGTACGACGGCGAGACCAAGGTCGGCGAGGTCGTGCTTGCCGCAGCGGTGAATGAGACCCAAGCCGAGTGCCTCGCCGTTTTGGCAATCGAAGCACAAGGCGCACCCGTGCATTTAAGCGACGGACGCCCCTGCACGCTGGCGCCCTTGCCCTACCCGATCAGCGGCAATAGCTGATCAGGTTTCCGGCTTCATCTGCGGGAACAACAGGACGTCGCGAATGGATGCCGCGTTCGTATAGAGCATGACCAGACGGTCGATACCGATCCCAAGTCCGGCCGTCGGCGGTAAGCCGTACTCCAATGCCCGTACGTAGTCGGCATCGAAGTACATCGCCTCGTCATCACCGGCATCCTTACGCTCCACCTGTGCGTGGAAGCGCGCTGCCTGATCCTCCGCGTCGTTCAGCTCCGAGAAGCCATTGGCCAGTTCGCGGCCACCGACAAAAAATTCAAACCGATCCGTGATGAACGGATCCGCATCATTGCACCGCGATAATGGCGACACTTCGGTGGGATAGGCATACACGAAGGTCGGCTGAACCAGCGTGTGCTCGCCCGTGCGATCAAACAATTCCATCTGCAACTTGCCCGCGCCATCCCCCGGCGTGTAGGTCGCACCCAAGCCGTCGAGCACCGAGCGCAGATACGGCACATCACGCAGCCGCGCGCGATCCAGTGTTGGGTTGCACTCCATGATGATGTCTTCAACGGACACGCGCCGGAACGGGCTATCAAGATGGATCGTCGTTCCCTGGTTGACGACCTGCCGCTCGCCGAGCACCGCATCGGCAATGCCCGTGAAGAGCCGTTCCACGAGATCCATCAGCTCGTGATAGTCGGCATACGCCCAGTACAGCTCGAGCATCGTAAATTCGGGATTGTGACGGGTCGACAATCCCTCATTACGGAAGTTGCGGTTGATCTCGTACACGCGCTCAAAACCGCCGACAACCAGTCGCTTGAGATACAGCTCCGGAGCAATACGCAGGTACATCTGCATATCCAGCGCGTTATGGTGCGTGATAAACGGACGCGCCACCGCACCTCCGGGGATCGGCTGCATCATGGGCGTCTCGACTTCCATGAAGTTCGCCGCGTCGAGAAAGCTGCGGATATAGCGAATGATTTGCGTACGCGTCTGAAACGTCTTGCGGCTCTCGGGATTGACGATCAGGTCGACGTAGCGCATGCGGTAGCGTGCTTCGGTATCCGTCAATCCATGCCACTTATCCGGCAGCGGCCGCAGCGACTTGGTCAACAATCGCAATTCATCGGCCTTGACCGACAACTCACCGGTGCGCGTACGCATCAACTGACCCGACGCGGCGACGATATCGCCGACATCCCAAGTTTTGAATTCGTCGTAAGGCGCGCCCAGGGTGTTCATCTGCAAGTAGAGCTGAATCTCACCGGAGCCGTCTTCCATCCGCACAAAGCTCGACTTTCCCATATCGCGCTTGGCCAACATACGGCCGGCCACACGCACTCGCGTCGGGTGCGCATCGAGCCATGCAGCGTCCCGCTCGGCGAATGTCGACTGTAATTCGCCGGCATGCGCATCGCGACGAAAATCATTGGGGAACGCAATACCCTTCTCGCGCAGTGCGGCAAGCTTCTGACGCCGTTCGGCGATCAACTTGTTGTCATCTCCCGCCGTAGCGGCCGTCTCATTGACAGTCATCGTTAGAGCCCCTGCTTCAAACTGGCTTCCATGAAGGGATCAAGCCCTCCATCGAGAACGGCGGTCGTGTTGCCGATTTCCACATTGGTGCGCAAATCTTTGATTCGCGCCTGATCGAGCACGTAAGAACGAATTTGGTTACCCCAAGAGACGTCGGACTTTGAGTCCTCGAGCACCTTCGCTGCGGCATTTCGCTTGTTGAATTCGAGCTCGTACAACTTCGCTTTCAACATCTTCATTGCCGCCGATCGGTTCTTATGCTGGCTCCGTTCGCTCTGGCACGCCACCACGATTCCCGTGGGCACATGCTTGATGCGGATCGCAGACTCCGTCTTGTTGACGTGCTGACCACCGGCACCGCTGGACCGATAGGTATCCACTTCCAAGTCTGCCGGGTTGACGTCGATATTGATGTCATCGTTGACTTCCGGCGAGACGAACACCGAGGCAAACGACGTATGCCGCCGATTACCTGAGTCAAAAGGTGACTTGCGCACCAAGCGATGCACACCGGTTTCCGTGCGCAGCCAGCCGTACGCGAATTGGCCGTCGATCTTCAGCGAACAGCCCTTGATACCGGCCACTTCACCATCGCTCTGGTCGAGGATTTCGTAGTGGAACCCGTGTTGATCAGCCCACTTGCAATACATCCGCAGCAGCATAGAGGCCCAGTCTTGCGCCTCCGTACCACCCGCGCCCGCCTGAATGTCCAAAAAGGCGTTGGAGGGATCCATCTGGCCGGGAAACATCCGCTGGAACTCAAATTCTTTGACGTCGCGTTCCAAACCGGTGGCATCCGCCTCGACGCCATGGATGGCCGACACCTCGGCCTCCATTTCCGCGAGCTCCAGCAACTCAAGCGCGCCCTCGATATTCTCGCGAACCCGATCCAGGCGTGTCGTAATCGCTTCTAGCTGCGAGCGTTCCTTGCCGAGTGCCTGAGCCTTTTCTGGGGCATCCCAGATTTTCGGGTCCTCTAATTCGCGCGTGACTTCCGCGAGACGTTCGCTCTTACGGTCGTATTCAAAGATACCCCCTTAAGGATTCGAGGCGTTCCCCGAGATCCTTCAATTGGCGGCGAATGGGGCCAGCAAGCTGGGAAATATCGACATTCATGATCGGCTCGACGCAGCAATTCAAGCCGCGAATCATAGCATGCGGGTGGTCTCGATCGGCTCCAGGTACTCCAATAGCAACTGCGGGCGCCGCAGGCCCTGCCAATCATTCACGTCCAGTCGATAGACCACGCGAACCGTACTGTCTCGCGCCGGCTCCCAGGCGTCGGGCTTGGCCATCCAGTTGAAGGCAATTGCGTCCAAGGGGGGCGTCCGCGGCCCCCCGGTCAAGGTCATCTTCAGGTGACGCTCCTTGAGGATTTTCACGTCACGGACACGAAATTCACCATCGAAGGTCGGCTCAGGAAAGCCGGACCCAAACGGACCTGCTGCCTGTAACCGATCCGCCACCTCGACCGTCATCGCGGTGGCTTCTAATTCCCCGTCCGTGAGGATCGCGCCATCAAGCGAGCCTGGCTCTGCGCGTCGCGCCACTTCTCCCTCAAACGCGGTGGCAAACGCCTTCACGAACTGCGGCTGCAGCGACAACCCGGCCGCCATCGCATGGCCACCGAAGCGGTCGATCAGACCCGGGTGAGCCGTCGACACCGCCTCAAGGGCATCCCGAATATGGATTCCGGACACCGACCGGGCCGATCCTCGCAGCAACCCATCCTCGGCCGGCGCAAAGACCACAACGGGCCTGTGGACCACGTCTTTCACACGGCCGGCGACCAAACCCACCACCCCGGGGTGCCAGCTCGGATCAAACAACGTCAGCGCCGCGGGCGGGTCACTCTCACTATGCGTCAGACGCAGACGGGCCACGATCTCCATCGCCTCATCTTGCGTATCGGCTTGTAGAGTCCTCCGCTTACGATTGATCGTATCGAGCTGATCGGCCAGTTGCGACGCTTGCGCTGGATCATCCGTCAGAAGGCACTCGATGCCGATCCGCATGTCCTCCAATCGGCCCGCGGCATTGAGCCTGGGGCCGATGGTGAAACCAAGGTCCGAAGGCGTTGCGTTCGACAACGTCCGCCCCGCCGCCGCGGCAAGCGCATGGATGCCCTGCACACAGCGACCCTCACGAATTCGCCGCAGCCCTTGCTCCACCAAGATGCGATTGTTTCGGTCCAGCGGTACGACGTCGGCGATCGTCCCAAGCGCCACCAGGTCCAGAAACTGCGCGATCAGCGACGTCGGCCGGCCCAAGTGACGTGCGAGCGCATTGAGCACATAAAAGGCAACGCCCACGCCCGCCAATGCGCGGCTCGCAAAACCACTGCTGTGAAGATTGGGATTCACGATGACGTTGGCGGCCGGTAGTGAGAGGCCGGGCAAGTGATGGTCCGTCACCAGCACGTCGATACCGGCGGCCCGCACGCGATCAATACCCTCATGACTGGATACGCCATTGTCGACGGTGATGATCAGCGACGGCCGCCGCTCGATCGCCACTTCGGCAATGCCCTCGGTCAGTCCGTAGCCAAACTTCGCCCGATCGGGTACCAGATAGCCGACG
The DNA here is from genome assembly GCA_947455595.1 of Gammaproteobacteria bacterium. Classification (GTDB taxonomy): domain Bacteria; phylum Pseudomonadota; class Gammaproteobacteria; order Steroidobacterales; family Steroidobacteraceae; genus CAIKZZ01. The sequence continues at coordinate 61,285 of CANGOP010000007.1, read as the reverse complement.
CGTCCGTGGCCCAGTGCTCTTAACCCGCGCACCACTAACGCGGTGGCCGTGGCGCCATCGGCATCATAGTCGCCCACCACCAGGATCTCGCTCTGTCGGGCGATATGGTCGGCGATAAGGGACGCCGCGGCCTCCACCGCCTCCAGTGTGGAGACGCGGGCCAAATGCTGGAGCGTGTAATCCTGCACTTCGTCGAGCCCGCGGACGCCACGCGCCGCAAAGATGCGCGCGAGCAGCGGATCGAACCCCGCTCCTAAATCAACGTTCGGCACCTCGCGGCGCCGGATGGGCCTTCTCATGACAGTTGCTCCCACCACGGCTTGACCGCGCGCCACACGCGCCAGTGCTGGCCGGCGCGAATTCGCCACGTTCGTCCGGCCATATGGACCTGCGCCTCGCTAATTTCACCATCACGCAAACGAGCCCGCAGGGGTCGCGCCCAGAGGTCATCCGCCTCGGCAAAGCTCCGCCCCTGCGCCAAGAGATCGGCAACCGACCAGACATCGAGAGCAGCCGTCGGCTCGGTCTTGTGGCCGCTGGCTGCGACCAAGAAAGGATCATCCGTCAACAATCGTGGCGACCGTTCGGCCTTCGCCACGGGCACGTTTCCCTCACCCCAAGGATACAGCGCATGGACAGCCCGGCCATCGCGGGTGCTGACCCCTCGCCCGTGCAGCCATAATTCGAATTCACCGCACAACCGTGCCAAGCGTCGCGCATCGGGGCCGCGCGCAATCCCGTCGGATAATTCACGGCCGGCCAACAACGCCGGATCCTGAGTCTCAATGTCGACTCGACCGACCACCCCGAGCAAGACGAGGCCACCGACTCGGCGGAACGCCAGATCGGGGTCTGCGAAGTCTCGGGTGAGACCGGCGACCAACTGCTCGGCTGTCGCAGGACTCAAGACGCCGGGTCCCGCCGCGTGGTGATGAACGGTGGTGAGCCCGGCGACCAGATGCAACGGCGCGAGCGCGAACCAGGTGTAACCGTCGATCAGCCCACCGGCTTGCTCAGCCATCAGACGGGCCAGTGCCGGCCGCCCGGCCGCCAGAGTGCAGCCCAACTGGGTGAGCGCCCACGTTCGCCAGTCACCCCCGACCGAGGTCACATCCGCCATCGCGAGGAGTCGCTCCAACACCGGCAGCCGAGGCAAGCCATCCCGTTCTCCCGAGAGCGGTGGCACAAGGTCAGCAATGGCGACGTGGAAGCGGTACATAGATGCGGTATCGTATCGGGATGAAGTTCGCACAAGAAACCTCGCCTACCGCCAAACTCGTCACCCGCTATGGGGCGGACGGTCTGTGGATTGGCAACGAACACCACACGGCGAGCGTCATCGTGACGCCGACGACGGTCACGCCGTGGGCGGCGCGCAGCGTGGCGGACCTTACCACAGAGGATCTGGATGCGGTCTTGGCGATGGGTGTGGAACTCATCCTGCTGGCGACCGGGTTGGAGCAACAGTTTCCTGCGCCGGCGTTGATGTACCACGCGATGGCGCGCCGAGTGGGTATTGAAGTCATGAATCTGGGTGGCGCGGCGCGCACCTACAATGTGTTGGTCGGCGACGGACGGCCGGTCGCCTTAGCGGTCTTGCTGGGCTAAGCAGTCGCTACCGACGCGGCAAGAGTTTCAGCGGATCGATCGGCTTGCCTTGTGAGCGGATCTCAAAATACAACGTCGGTGTGCCACCGGGGCCATCACCCATCCGGGCGATCGGCTGGCCTTCACGCACCGTGTCTCCCTCGTGGACCAAGACGTCATGGTTATAGCCATAGGCCGACAGCCAGGTCTCGTCGTGCTTGACGATGACCAGCAGTCCATAGGCCCGTAAACCGGATCCGGTGTAGACCACCTTACCCGCCGCCGCCGCCCGGATGTCCGCTTGCGGCGCACCGCCGATGCGCAGACCCACGCCCCCCATCGGTTGCGTCACGCTGCCAAGCACCGGTCCGTCCGTCGGCCAAAGCCAATGGGGTGGCGCGCTCGGCGGCCCCTCCTCGACCGGTTTGGGTTCAACGCGCGGCGCAGGTACGATCACGCCACCGGCAGGCGCAGACAAATGAAGTGTCTGCCCCACGTAGATTCGGTAATCGGTGCCGATCCCATTCCAGCGTGCCACTTCGCGATAGTCGAGACCGCGGCGAAAGGAAATCGAGTACAAGGTATCGCCGGCTTGAACAACGTAGGCGACCTCCTCGCTCGCGGGCGCGACCGGTCGTGGTGGCGGCGCAGTGCATGCCCCGATCCCGAACAAGACACTCAGCAGTAACCCGACACGCACGGCTAAGGCCGTCATGCCATCCCCGCCAGTAATGGCACGAAGCTAACAATCCCCAAGCGTTCACGGATCACGTTGTCGTCTCGGCGCGTGATGCGCAGCAGTTCTTGCGAGCCTTCGGGGCCCACCGGCAAGATCAGTCGCCCACCGCGGGGCGACAACTGGAGCAGCAACGCCTCCGGCACCATGGCAGGCGCCGCCGCCACGATAATGCCGTCGAAGGGTGCGTAGGCCTTCCAGCCGGCAAAGCCGTCACCGTGTCGCAAGCGGACGTTGGGCAGACCAAACTCGGTGAGCCGTTGGCGGGTGCGCTCGAGGATCGGCAAGAGGCGTTCAATGCTAAACAGTTGCGACACCAACGGGGCGAGCACCGTCGTCTGATAGCCACATCCAGTGCCCACTTCGAGCACATTGCGTAACGAGACACCTTCCGTGAGTGCCTCGGTCATGCGGGCCACCACATAGGGTTGGGAAATCGTCTGCCCATACCCAATCGGCAACGAGGTGTCTTCGTAGGCACGGGTCGCCAAGGCCTCATCGACGAACAAATGCCGAGGGACGCTGCGAATACGCTCCAGCACTTGCTCGTCGCGGATACCTTGATCGCGCAGACGCTGAATCAAACGTTCTCGAGTGCGAGCGGAGGTGAAACCAATCCCGGCTGACCGCGTATCAGACATCGTGTCGCAACCACCAGGATTCCAGACGCGAAAGCGCCGAATGGCGCGTCAGATCGAACTGCAGCGGCGTGATGGAGACAAACCCATGCTCCACCGCATGGAAATCGGTACCCGGACCTGCGTCTTGCCCTTCGCCGGGCGCGCCGACCCAATACACGGGCCGACCACGCGGATCGGAACCCTTCACGACGGGTTGCGCACGATGGCGCACCCCCAATCGGGTGATGCGAATGCCCTGCAAATCCTCATACGGGACATTCGGCACGTTCACGTTCAGCAGATTCACCGCCTGCGGTGGGCTCGACACCAGTCGCCCCACGAGTTCTCGAGCAATCCGACCGGCTGTGTCGAAATGACGCACGCTGCCAGCCGATCCGTGCACGAGTGAAATCGCCACGCTGGGTAGACCGAGGAATCGGCCCTCCATCGCCGCCGCAACGGTCCCCGAGTACAGCACATCATCGCCGAGATTAGCGCCATCATTGATGCCGGAGACCACCAAGCGTTGCTCTTCGAGCAACAGCCCCGAGAGCGCGAGGTGGACGCAGTCGGTCGGAGTGCCGTTGATGGCATGCCGATGACCGTCCTGCTCGACGACGCGCAGCGGCAGATCAATGGTCAGGGAGTTGGACGCTGCCGAGCGGTTCCGGTCCGGCGCAACAACCGTCAGGCGGCCGAGCCCTTCGAGCGCAGCCTCAAGTGCACGCAATCCGTCTGCGCGCCAACCGTCATCATTGCTAAGGAGAATGTTCATGGGGGATGGTCCGACACTATACTGGATCAAACCGACCGGTTGCGAACGGCTCCGCGACTATGAGCATCCAGGACAAAGACATTGACAATGCCTTCCGCACAGCCGTCGCGGACGTACGCCCGTTGCCGCAACTACCCCCGCCCCCCAGTGAGCCACGCCCGACGCCACGTGCGCGCTTTCGCCGTCTCGATGATCAGCAAGCGCTGCAAGAAAGCCTTGAATTATCGCCAGGGGACTGGTTGGTCGAAACGGGTGATGAACTCTTGTTCCGTCGTGGGGGACTGCCGGCCCGTCTACTCGATCGGTTGCGACGCGGCGAATTTGCCGTCGAAGACGAGATCGACTTGCACGGCCTCACCGCCGCCATGGCACGCGAAGCCTTGCGGGAGTTTCTACAAGAAGCGCTGGGACGTCGCCTGCACTGTGTTCGGGTCGTGCACGGTAAGGGACTGCGATCGGGGCATCGCGGCCCCGTCCTCAAGCACGCAGTGAACGTCTGGTTACGGAAAGTCGATGCGGTGGTCGCCTTCGCCTCGGCGCCCCGGCGCGATGGCGGAACCGGCGCCGTCTACGTGTTGCTCAGCGACCGCTAGCACGACGCAAGAGCAACGCTTCTAACGTTGTCCGCGTCTCGGGATGCAGCCAGTCACGCTGTAACGCGTCGAGTGCCGCCCGCCGGCCCGGGCCGGTCACCTCATCTAACAATGCGACCAAGTCAGCCCGCACCATGCGCCGGGTGGTCTGATACGCATAGGACGGCAAGTCCAGCCGACTCCGCAACCATCGAAGTGCCACCTCGTGCACCTCGTCGGCCGGTGCTAATTCATCCACGAGTCCAATGCTGAGCGCCTCGGCAGCGTTCACCAGGGCACCACTGGTCAACAGGCGAGCCGCGACTCGTGGCCCCACCGTCTGGGTCAGTACCGCCTGGATCAACGGGCCCGGACACAATCCGACAGCGACCTCGTTGAGGCCGATACGCGTCTCGCCGTCCCGCATCACGCGCCAGTCGCAATGCAGCGCGAGCACGGCGCCGCCCGCCGGGCTATGCCCGTTGATCGCCGCGACAACCGGCACCGTCGAGGCGGCTAGCGCCTGCAAACAGTCGAGGAAAGCGCCCAAAAAATCAGTCAACATCGCCGCATCGCAGGCGATCAGGGCGCGAACATCCAAGCCCGCGCAGTAACAGTCGGCCTCACCGGTCAGTACGAGTCCGCGCGCACCCGCCGCAGGCGCCTCCCAGATCACCGCGGTGAGTTCCTCCAGCAACGCTTGATTCAGGGCATTGACCGGCGGCCGCGTGAGGCGCAGCACACGCACATCACCGAGATCTTCAACCTTGAGCATCTTCGCCGCCCTCGGAGAACGAACTCGTCTCGAACAACTCACGCACCACCATCGTGGCATAAGAGCCGGCGGGCAATGCGAAGACGAGCGACAACACGTCGTCTTCCCACTGCGCCTCAAAACCTTCCGGCACGACGCGGGTGGCGCGACGGGCTGCCTCGACACCGGCTGCGGTGAGCGCCTCGATGATGGCGTGGTGCGGTGCCAGTACCGCCGCCTCCCAGTCACCCGCCACACCCCCCGGCCCCTCCGCTCGTCCGGGCATCGGTCCGGTCGGGTGGATATCAAATCGGGCCAGGCGTTCCAGCAGCGTCTCATCGATCACGTCGGCCACAAACCAACTGTTGCGACCCGCCAGATTGACCCGCTCGCCCGGCAACAAATGCCCCCAGGTGCCTTCGTTCACGCGTGCGGCAAGCACCGCATTGAAGAGCATCGAACGCGCTGCTGAATACACGAAGGCACGCGCCTCACGTGCGTTGGGCAGCGCGCCCCCGTCAACCCAATGCAGGACCGCCGTGATGTTGTCACCATCGCGGCCGAATCGTTGTGGACCGAAGTAATTCGGTACACCGTGCTGGCGCAAGAGTGCCACCCGTTCCGCCAAGATCGCGGCATCCACGTGAACGTCACGCAGTCGCAGATGGAAGCGATTGCCGCGTAAAGCGCCGCGGCGCAACTTGCGGGAGTGACCGTCATCGCGGCATACGCGCAGACGCTCATCCGGGAGTGTCGACCAGTCGACCGGCGTTCGGCCGGCCGGCACCGTGAACCACTGCCGCGCGACCGCGTGACGATCCTTGAGACCGGCAAAGCCGACATCGCGGGGCGCGACACCGGCATGACGCGCCAACAAACGTGCCGCGTGCAAAGTGTCGACGCCGCGCTTTTCAACGTGCAGCAGTCGATGCCCCACGCCGCCATCGGGTTCAAAGCCGAGCACTTCGTCAACGACGAAATCTTCGGCCACAGACTTTAAGGTCGCAGTGCCGAGTGCCGGACCATGGGCGCGCGGTGGCGAGAGCGCGCCCGCCTGCAGCGGATGGCTCATGAGCGCGACTGCACGAGCACAACCGCCTCAGCCGCCAGTCCCTCCCGGCGTCCTAGATAGCCCAATTTCTCGGTCGTCGTCGCTTTGATATTCACGCGGTCCTCAGTCAGTCCCAATGCGGCCGCGAGCGTGGCACGAATCGTCGCACGGTGGGGCGAAATCCGCGGCGCTTCCCCGAGTAGCGTGATGTCCGCATTCACGAGCGCAAATCCACGCTCGCCGACGAGGCCGAGCACGTGCCGCACGAACTCCAGACTCGCTGCGCCCTTCCAACGAGGGTCGGTGTCCGGAAAGTGTTGCCCGATATCCCCAAGCCCCACTGCGCCGAGCAGCGCATCACACAGGGCATGCAGGATCACGTCGCCATCCGAGTGCGCGACGATGCCATGGTCGTGGGCGATCTTCACGCCGCCCAACCAGACGTGGTCACCCGGACCAAAGGCGTGGACGTCGATGCCAAATCCGACACGCTGCTCAGCCATGCTCTGCTCTCCAGCGAGAATGCGCCGCGCCAGTACAAGGTCCGCAGCTTCGGTGATCTTGAGGTTGTCCGGCGAACCCGGCACCAGACGGGCCCGCCCGCCCAGTGTTTCGATAGCGGACGCTTCATCGGTTGCTGTCGGACAGCGCGTCAGCGCATCCATCAGGCGACGCAACCGAAAGGCCTGCGGCGTCTGCGCGCGCCATAACCCGTCGCGCGGAACCGTGGCATCAATACGCCCCTGGGCGTCCGCTCGCTTCACGGTGTCGGTGATGCGCAGTGCCAAGACGGCCCCCTCGCCGTCGGTCTGCGCTGCCGCCAGCACCGCGTCGATCGCGGACGGTGTCAGGCAAGGCCGGGCCGCATCATGCACCAACACCCACGGATCGTCCGTGACGCGGTCAGCGAGCCATTGCAAACCCGCGAGCACGGAATCGCGGCGCTCGGCTCCCCCAACCGTTGTCGTCACGTGGGGGTTCGCTGCGAGCGGTAGACGGGCGAAATGCGCATCGTCTGCGGCCAAGACGAGCACGAGCCCCACACAATTGGCATCCGCCAAAAACGGCGCCGCCGCGTGTTCAAGTACGGTCCGACCTTCGAGCGGCAAGTATTGCTTGGGAACCGACGAGTCACCCATGCGCCGACCCGCACCGGCCGCCGGAATCACGACCCAGTAGCGCATGGTCATAGCACGTGCCTCAGTGGGAGGTCCGCTGGACCGGCGAGGACGGATTCACCGGATCCGGCACTGCTGAACGCGCGCCTTGATCCATGATCTGATAGAAACTCTCACTCGCACCGACCATACCCAGATCGTAGCGTGCTCGCTCTTCGACCGCCGAATAGCCTTCCTTGAGATCCTTGACCTCACCGGCCAGTTCCGAATTACGGCGCGACAATTCGTCGTTTTCTTTCTTTTGTGCCGCCACGGCGCGCTTCAACGAGATCAACGACCGCACGCCGTCATCGGAGACCCACAGTCGATACTGCAGGGCAACGAGCAGCAACAGCAAAAACGCGGCAAACACCTTCATGGTGTGCTCACGTTAGCAATGCTGCCCGTGACCTGCAATCACCGTTCAGGCCGCCGGCACCGGCACGGGGAATGCCTGTGCGCCGGCGTAGCGGGCCGCCGCGCCCAGTTCCGCCTCAATACGCAACAACTGGTTGTACTTGGCGATACGGTCCGAGCGCGACATTGAACCGGTCTTGATCTGCGTGGCGGTCGTCGCCACTGCGATATCGGCGATCGTCGAATCCTCCGTCTCACCCGAGCGATGCGACACCACCGCGGCGTAGCGCGCCTCATTCGCCATGGCGATGGCCGCCAGCGTCTCGGTCAAGGTGCCGATCTGGTTCGGCTTGATCAGAATGGCGTTGGCCGTTCCGGTCTTGATGCCTTCCGCCAAGATTTTGGTGTTGGTCACGAACAGGTCGTCACCCACCAACTGAATGCGCGAACCCAACTGCTGCGTGAGCAACTTCCAGCCGGCCCAATCCCCTTCGGCCATACCGTCTTCGATTGTCAGGATCGGATAGTCCGCTGCCAGCTTGCCTAGGTAGGCCGCAAACCCGGCGGAATCGTAGGAGACGCCTTCGCACTCGAGCTTGTAGAGTCCGTCCGCATAGAACTCGGTGCTGGCGACATCGAGGCCCAACCAGACATCTCGACGCGCTTGATAACCGGCTTTGTGCACGGCTTCCAGAATGGTCTCTAACGCCGCCGCGTTGGAGGGGAGATCCGGGGCAAAGCCACCCTCATCACCCACCGCGGTGGACAGACCCCGTGCATTCAGGATCTTCTTCAACGAGTGGAAGATCTCCGCGCCACACCGTACCGCTTCGGCGAAGGTCGGTGCGCCGACCGGCAGCACCATGAATTCTTGGATGTCGAGACTGTTGTTGGCATGCGCACCACCGTTGATGATGTTCATCATCGGTACCGGCAAAACCGGCGCGACGCCCGCCGGGGCGATGTGCCGCCACAACGGCAACCCACTCTCGCGCGCTGCCGCGTGCGCGGCGGCCAGGGAAATCGCGAGGAGCGCATTCGCACCGAGGTGACCCTTAGTCTCGGTACCATCGAGCTCGATCATGCGAGCATCGATCGCCGCTTGCTGCAAACCATCAAAACCGATCAGCGCGTCGCGCAGCGCGCCGTTCACATGGGCGACCGCCTTGCGGACACCCTTGCCAAGATAGCGCGCCGGATCCCCATCGCGCAGTTCGACAGCCTCTCGACTGCCGGTCGATGCGCCCGACGGCACCGCAGCGCGGCCCATGGCGCCAGAGGCCAGAACGACGTCAGCCTCTACAGTGGGATTGCCGCGCGAGTCGATGATCTCACGGCCACGAATGTCGACAATGGCGCTCATACTGCTTTCCTTAACCGATCGGTTGCGCGGACAAAAGATCTTCCTCGAAGGGTGCGCGCTTCACCGTCCGATCAATTTCCACCAACGTGGAGAGCAACGATTCCATCTGGCCGAGCGGCCAGGCATTCGGCCCATCCGACAGTGCTTTCGACGGCTCCGGATGCGTCTCCATGAAAACGCCCGACACACCGGCCGCCACTGCCGCACGTGCCAACACCGGCACAAACTCGCGTTGTCCACCAGAAGACGTCCCTTGCCCACCCGGCAACTGAACCGAGTGCGTGGCATCAAAGACCACCGGCGCCTGTGTCTGGCGCATCACCGCCAAGGCGCGCATATCGGACACGAGATTGTTGTAACCGAACGAGAAACCTCGCTCGCACACCAAGATCTGTTCGTTACCGGTCGAGCGGGCTTTTTCAACGACGTTGGTCATTTCCCACGGTGACAGAAACTGGCCTTTCTTGACGTTCACCGGCAGTCCTTGCGAACAGGCGGCGAGGATGAAGTTGGTCTGTCGGCACAGGAATGCGGGCGTCTGCAGCATATCCACGACGGAGGCGACTTCAGCGAACGGAGTGTCCTCATGCACGTCAGTGAGCACCGGCACACCGACCTGCCGCTTCACCTCGGCCAGCACCCGCAAGCCTTCCTCGATACCCGGTCCACGAAAACTCCGCGCCGAGGATCGATTGGCCTTGTCATAGGATGACTTGAAGACAAACGGGATACCCAACTTCGTGGTGATCTCTTTGAGCCGGCCCGCGACATCGACTTGCAGTGTCTCGCTCTCGACGACGCAAGGACCCGCGATCAAGAACAACGGCCGATCAATGCCCACGTCAAAGCCGAGCAACTTCATGGTCAACCCGCTTGCGCGGCGCGGTGGTGCCGCGCTGCGTTCACAAAACTGGAGAACAACGGATGACCATCACGGGGGTTGGAGGTGAACTCCGGATGGAACTGCACGGCCACGAACCAAGGATGCGTCGGCAGCTCGACGATCTCCACCAGTTCATCCGAGGCAAAGGCCGAGACCTTAAGGCCCGCCTTCTGAATGCGCTCAAGGTAGTGATTATTAAACTCGAAACGATGCCGATGCCGTTCATGGATCGTCGTGCTGCCATAAATCTGATGAGCGAGCGTACCGGCTTCAACACTGGCCGCCTGAGCGCCCAGACGCATCGTACCGCCGAGATCGGACTTCTCCGACCGGACGACGGTCTCGCCGCCACGATCCTTCCATTCCGTGATCAGGGCGATGATCGGATCGGCCGTCTGCGTGTTGAATTCGGTGCTGTTGGCCGACGCAAGGCCGAGCACGTCGCGGGCATATTCGATACACGCCACCTGCATACCGAGACAAATACCGAGGTATGGGATGCGCTGCTCTCGGGCATAGCGAACCGCCTGGATCTTGCCTTCGATGCCTCGCTCACCAAAACCGCCCGGCACCAGAATCGCGTCCATACCGGCCAGACAACCCGTGCCGTTTTTCTCGATATCGGTGGATTCGACGTAATGAATATTGACGCGCGTGTGCGTCTTGCGGGCCGCGTGATTGATGGCCTCGTTCAGGGAAATGTACGAGTCACGCACCTGCATGTACTTACCGACCATGGCGATGTTCACGGTTGCATTGACCGCGTGTTTTGCCGCCACCACCGCGCTCCATGCCGATAGATCGGCAGGCTTCGCCTCTAGGCGGAGTTTGTCGACGACGATGTCGTCGAGGCCCTGCTCGTGCAACAAGACCGGGATGTTGTAGATATCGTCGGCATCGACCGCGGAAATGACCGCGCGTTCTTCAACGTTCGTGAACAACGCAATCTTGCGTCGCTGCTCCTCCGGCAGCGCCTCGCGGGCGCGGCACAGCAGAATGTCCGGCTGAATACCAATACCACGCAACTCCTTGACCGAGTGTTGCGTCGGCTTGGTCTTGATCTCGCTGCCGGCCACGACTGGCACCAGCGTGAGATGCATGTAGATGGCGTTCGAGCGACCCAGCTCAACACCCATCTGACGAATCGCTTCCAAAAACGGCAGCGATTCAATATCGCCGACCGTACCGCCGATCTCGACCATGCACACGTCTGACCCGGCACCACCGAGTTTGATGCAGCGCTTGATCTCATCCGTGATGTGCGGGATCACCTGCACGGTGCCACCGAGATAATCGCCCCGACGCTCTTTGGCGATGACGGTCTCGTAGATACGGCCGGTGGTGAAATTCGAGTGCCGCGTCGCGGTGTAGCGCACGAATCGCTCGTAATGACCGAGGTCCAGATCCGTCTCGGCACCGTCTTGGGTCACGAACACTTCGCCGTGCTGAAACGGGCTCATCGTACCCGGATCGACGTTGATATAAGGGTCCAACTTCAGCATCGTGACCTTGAGGCCACGGGACTCGAGAATGGCGCCCAATGAGGCCGAGGCAATGCCTTTCCCCAGCGAGGAGACGACGCCGCCGGTGACGAACACAAATCGAGTCATGGAGGCTCCCGTCAAATCCCGGAACAACTAAAAAAGGGCCACAGAAGGGCCCTGTTCGACGGGAGATCAGTCTATCGGAAAGGACTGCCCGTCTCAATGCGAAGTGCAGGCCCGCAGCGCGACCGGCGCATCAACCCAATGCACCGCCAGACCCGCTTCCCCAGGAGCTGTTCGGTAGGCGGCACCTACCCAGGTGTCGTCCGGCAGGATGACTGCCGCGAGCGTCTCATCATCCCAGACCAGCACCGCTCGCTGCCGCACCCACGGGGCGATACGCGCCTCGCGTAACCAGTCCTTGAGGGGCCGCTGAGGCCCCCCGAGGTCGCGGCACCATCGCTCACCGCCGAGACGCGTGGCGAGGCGATAGCGATGACCCTGCAGGCGCCGCAAACCGCCCTCGCCGACCCGTTCGACCGTCAGGCTGCCGAGTCCGGGTAAGGCGAGCGTACCGGCGTCGGGCAACATCGCTTGCGCGTCGAAGCTCAGGGGCGGCAAGGCAAGAGGAACCACGACGAGGCAGCCGTCGTGGCGACGCAACTCGAATTCACCACAGGCCAGGATGGGCTGCCGGTCGGCAGACGCACTCAGAAACTGCGCGTCAAACTGGGCCAATTGCCGCGACGATGGCACCGGCAAACCGCGTCCACGCAACCAGTAGCGGATGACCTCTCGGCGCCATTCGGACGAGAGTTCGGCCAATACCGCCAGCTGCAGGCCATCGCGCGTTTGGGCGGCCGCTAACCGAGGTGCGAGCTCCGCCTCCAACAACTCGAGCGTCTCGCCCAGATGCCCGGCAGCGCGGGCGACCGTCTCAGCCAGTGCCGGCCAGCGCACCGCTAACATCGGCCAGACCTGCTGACGCAGATAGTTCCGATCAATCCCGAGGTCGTCGTTGCTCGGGTCCTCCACCCACGGCAAGCCCGCGGAGTCGGCGTAGTCGCGCAGCGCCGCACGTGGGAAGGCCAGCACCGGTCGCAGCAACCGGCCCGCACCGAAAGGCGCGACGGCCGGCATCGCAGCCAAGCCGCGAATGCCGGTCCCGCGGAACAATTGCAGCAACAGTGTCTCGGCCTGATCGTCCTGATGGTGCGCGGTAATGAGGTCCTCGCTGCTCTGCAGTGAGTCGCTCAAGGCGGCATAGCGCACGCGTCGCGCGGCGGCTTCAAAGCCCAAGGCGGCAACCTCCGTGACCGCAACCGTCACCACGGTCAGCGGCACCGCACAGGCCGCAGCGGCGGCCTCAGCGGCCGCGCGTAGTCGCGCGGAACCCGGCTGGGTATGGTCAATGTGAATCGCGCGAACCCGGTAGCGCGGTCGCAGCGCGACGGCCGCACCCAACACGGCCGCTGAGTCAGCACCGCCGGATAGCGCAATCACCAACGCGGAGGCACTCCCGAGGCGCGCCAACGCCTCGGCCAGACGCTCGGGCGAGAACGGCGTGACCGAACGCGCCGTCATCGTGCGGTGTTCAGGTGGCGCGGAAGGCGCCAAAGGAATCGAAGCGGCGGGCTCGATCAGCCAACAGCGTGGCGACCGGTCGCTCCGCCAGCTCGTCCACCGCGGCCACCAACGCCGCGCGTAGGCGCTCGGCCATCAGCAGCGGGTCCCGGTGAGCGCCGCCCAAGGGCTCTTCAATGACCTCATCGACCAGATGTTCACGCTGCAAGCGCGTCGCCGTGATGCCCATGGCGTCAGCCGCCAACTCGCGCTTGTCAGCACTCTTCCAAAGAATGGACGCACAGCCTTCCGGGGAGATCACGGAGTAGACGGCGTACTGCAGCATGAGCAAGCGATCACACACGCCGATCGCTAGGGCGCCACCCGAGCCGCCCTCGCCAATCACGCAGCTGACGACCGGCACGCGCAGGCGGGCCATTTCGAACAAATTGCGGGCGATGGCCTCGCTCTGATTCCGTTCCTCGGAACCCACGCCGGGGTAAGCGCCCGGGGTATCGATGAGCGTCACGATCGGCAAACCGAAACGTTCGGCCAACTTCATCAGACGCAAAGCTTTGCGGTAACCCTCTGGCTTGGGCATACCGTAGTTGCGACGCACCCTTTCCTTGGTATCGCGGCCCTTTTGCTGGCCAATCAGCATGATCGGGCGACCGGCGAGACGCGCTGGGCCGCCGACGATGGCGCAATCATCGGCATACATCCGGTCGCCATGCAGTTCGTCGAAATCGGTGAACAGCAGGGGGATGTAGTCCAGCGTGTAGGGACGCTGCGGATGCCGCGCCAGCTGCGCCACCTGCCAAGGGGTCAGGTTGGCGAACAGGCTCTTGGTCAGAGACTGACTCTTCGCGCGTAGACGGGCGATTTCCTCGACGGTATTGAGCTCGGCGCTGCCCTCACCGAGGTACTTCAATTCGTCGATCTTCGCCTCGAGCTCGGCGATCGGTTGCTCGAAATCTAGGAAGTTCAGGTCCATGGGGCCGGCAAGGTCACAGACCCGCGGCGCGCAGTCAAGAGGGATGGCTTAATGAACCATGGCGACAGGTCGGCGCTCAACGGCGCCGCGAGCACCCCAGTCACGCAGACATTGCTCTTGATCGCGGGGATGATACGACAACTTGACGCCATCTTCGCCGAACTGGGCGACAAGTTCATCAAGCAAAGACCGCGTCGGACGCACCGCCCACTCGGCCGATAACTCCAACAGCGCCCGCGCGGCCCCGCCGGGGTAGTACACGGCTACCGCGCACCGTCCGCCGCGCGCAGGCTTGAGCGCCGCCTCCAACTTGGCCAAGACATCCGCGCCTTCACACCCCGCCGGCCAGCGCAGCAGCAGTCGCCGGGCTTGGTTCTCACGTGCAGACTCCAATCCGACCATCTTCTTGGCCGCGAGGCGCCAACCCTCATTGAAGTCGTCCCACTTGAGGCCGCCCTCGACGACCAGCAAGGCATCCTTGCCGATCAACTCGCGATGCGTCTGCGCCAGTTCATCGAAGACTGACACTTCCAGGCGTCCCGTGCCGTCATCAAGGACAAGGATGGTGCGGTTTTTGATCTTCTTCACTTCCAGTACAAGACCCGCGACCGTGACCTGGCGGGCGGGCGATCCCCACCCACCACCACCGGCGGGCTTGGGGCCGCCGACATCCGCAATACTCGCCGGCGCGATGTACTTCAGATCCGTCCGAAACTCGTCCATCGGGTGACCCGACAGATAGAAGCCCAAGGTTTCACGTTCGTAGCCCAGACGCACGCCCTTCGGCCACTCCGGCACGGCCGGACCGACCGTCGACCGATTCACTGTCACCGGCGCGGAGACAACGAGACCGAACATATCCTCCTGCCCCGTCGCCGTCGCCTCACTGCGCTGCTCACCGGCCTGCATCGCAGCAGGCAATTGCGCCAATAAGCTCGCGCGGTTCGGGCCCAAGCGATCCATGGCACCGGCCTTGATGAGGGCTTCCAGGCAACGGCGATTCACCGCCGACAGACTGATCCGCATGCACAGATCCTGCAGATCCTTGAACTCGCCGCCCTCAATGCGCGCATCGACGATCGACTGCACAGCCGCCGCACCGACGCCCTTGATGGCACCGAGTCCGTAGCGGATGGACTTTTCTCCCGCCACTTCAAAGCGCAGGTTCGACACGTTGACGTCGGGAGGCAGGAGCGTGATGCCCATCTCCTTGCAGTCTTCAACGCCGACCACGACCTTATCGGTCTTGTCCATATCGCAGGACAGCACCGCCGCAGCAAAGGCTGCCGGATAGTGGGCCTTGATCCAAGCGGTGTGGTACGTGAGCACCGCGTAGGCTGCGGAGTGAGACTTGTTGAAACCGTAACCAGCGAACTTCTCCATCAAGTCGAAGATGTGGGTCGCCTGCGCTTCAGGAACGCCCCGAGCGGTGGCCCCACTGGTGAAGACCGCGCGTTGCTCGGCCATCTCCTCGGCTTTCTTCTTACCCATCGCACGACGCAACAGGTCGGCGCCGCCGAGCGTATAGCCGGCCAGCACCTGTGCAATCTGCATCACCTGCTCTTGATACAAGATGACGCCGTAGGTGGGCGTCAGAACAGGTTCCAGGTCCGGATGTAAGTAATCGATCTTCTGACCACGCGGCGCGTGCTTGCGCTCGATGAAATCGTCCACCATGCCCGACTGCAACGGACCGGGTCGGAACAGCGCAACGAGCGCGACGATATCCTCGAAGCGATCGGGCTGCAGCCGCCGCAGGAGGTCGCGCATGCCGCGAGATTCCAACTGGAAGACGCCCGTCGTTCGGCAGGCCTTGAGCAATTCGAAGGTCTGGGCGTCGTCGAATGGCAGCCGCGCCATATCCAACGGTGGCTCACCCACCCGCTCGCGCGCTTCATTGACGATCTTCACTGCCAGATCGATGACCGTGAGGGTGCGTAACCCCAAGAAGTCGAACTTGACGAGTCCAGTGGCTTCGACGTCGTCCTTGTCGAACTGCGTCACGACCGAGGTGCCGCCTTCTTCCACGAACAGCGGCGCGAAATCCGTGAGGACTGACGGCGCGATCACGACGCCACCGGCGTGCATGCCGGCATTGCGGGTCAGGCCTTCGAGCGACCGGCCCAAATCAATGATGGCGCGCACATCTTCTTCGGATTCGTATGCACGCTTGAGTTCGTCTTCCTGCTCAAGTGCCTTATCCAAGGTCATCTCAAGCTCAAACGGAATCAGCTTGGCAATGCGGTCGACGGCACCATACCCGTGGCCGAGCACCCGACCGACGTCCCGGACCACGGCTTTCGCCGCCATGGTGCCGTAGGTGATGATCTGCGAGACCCGTTCGCGACCGTACTTGTCAGCCACGTATTCAATGACCCGATCGCGCCCATTCGTACAGAAGTCGACGTCGAAGTCGGGCATCGAAATACGTTCAGGGTTCAGGAATCGCTCAAACAGCAGGTCATGCTGCAAGGGATCGAGATCCGTGATGCCCAACGCGTACGCCACGATCGAACCCGCACCGGAGCCGCGACCGGGACCGACCGGCACACCGTTCTGCTTTGCCCAACGAATGAAGTCGGCGACGATGAGGAAGTAACCCTCAAAGCCCATCGTGGTGATCACGCCGAGTTCGCGTTCGAGCCGGGCGTCGTAGTCCTCGCGTGGCACTTCACGCACGATCGGCACGCCTGCGGCAATCGCGGCCAAGCGTTCCTCTAGACCACGGGCAGACTCTGCGCGCAAAAAGTCCGCGGTCGTCTGCCCCTCGGGCACGGGGTAACGGGGCAGTTGCGGATTACCCAGCTTGAGTTCAAGCGAGCAGCGTCGCGCGATCGCAACGGATTGTTCGATGACACCGGGCACATCCGCCCATAGCGCCACCATCTCCGCCGGAGATTTCAAATACTGCTCGTCGGTATAACGACGCGCCCGCTGCGCATTGGCGAGTTGCTCGCCCTCATGGATACAGACGCGTGCCTCGTGGGCCTCGAAGTCTTCTCGTTTTAAAAAGCGCACATCATTCGTCGCCACAGCGGGCAGCCCGAGTTGTGCCACCAGTCCCAACAGGCCATCCACGATCACGTCATCATCCGGACGTCCCGTGCGCGTTAATTCAAGGTAGTAGCGATCACCGAACAGCGTTCGCCACGACCGGGCGGCGCGATGGGCCTCTGCCATCTTGCCGTTCCCGATGAAGCGACCCACATCACCGTCGGCCGCGCCGGAAAGCGCAATGAGTCCGGCCACCGTCTCCGGCACGAGCCACTCGCGCTCGACCATCGGCGTCCCATCGCGACGCTGCCCCTCGAGGAAGCTCTTGGTCACGAGACGCGTCAGATTGCCGTAACCGATCTCATCCATCACCAAGAGCGTGAGGCGACTCGGTTCGGCGCGTTCGCCCAGCTCGCGAATCAACAGGTCAACGCCGACGATCGGCTTAATGCCTGCCGCCTGAGCCGCCTTGTAGAACTTCACCATGGCGAACAGGTTCGCCTGGTCGGTGACCGCGACCGCCGGCATACCGCCCGCCGCAACCGCCGCGGCCAGTTCGTCGATGCGCACGACGCCATCGACAAGCGAATACTCAGTATGCAGGCGGAGATGGACGAACGAAGTCACGGGGTGTCAGGACTCGGGCGACGGCGACTGGGCCCACGATTTTACCGGTTCGAAGGACTGTCGATGCAGCGGAGTGAGACCCCATCGCGTCAAGGCATCCAGGTGCTGCGCCGTGCCATAGCCCTTGTGCCGGGCGAACCCGTACCCGGGATAGCGCTCATCGGCTTGGATCATGAATTGATCCCGAGCAGTCTTGGCCAGAATGGACGCAGCCGCGATGGCCGCCTCCCGGGCATCCCCTTTGACCACCGCCTCCCAGCGGGCGACGAACGGCAAGTCCTCTTTGGGCGGGAGCCGATTCCCATCGACGCGCACCTCGCGCGGTGCCGTGCCGAGGGCCAGGAGTGCCCGGCGCATCGCCAGATACGTGGCCTGTAGGATGTTATGGCGGTCGATCTCCTCGACGGTGGCCCAGCCGAGACCAAAGGCCACTGCGTGGGCGCGGATCTCCGTCGCCAACGCGTCACGCCGCGCAGCCGTCAGCTTCTTGGAGTCATCAAGGCCTGCCCACTGGGGCTTCAGCGGCAGAATAACGGCCGCCGCGACCACCGGCCCGGCCAAGGGCCCACGGCCAGCCTCATCGACTCCGGCGATACCCGGCCGCGTCGGCCACGCCGCCGTCACTGACCTGCCGACCGATCAAGCAGCGCGAGCACCGCCTCCGCAGCGCGGTCGCTGGCCCCTTGGCGGAGCTGCTCGTGCAATCGCGTAAACGTATTTTCCGTCTCGGTCCGCAAGGCCGGATCATCGAGCCAACGGCTCACGGCTTGTGCCAACGCGTCCGGGGTGACCGCCTGCTGGAAGAGCTCCGGGACCACCGCCCGTCCCGCCAGCAAGTTGGGCTGCGAGAAAAACGGCGCCCGCATCAGCCGCTGAATGATCCAGGCGGTCGCTGCGCCCAACCGGTACGCCACCACCATCGGACGCTTGCACAGCATGGTCTCCAGGGTCGCCGTGCCGGAGGCAACCAACACGCAGTCCGCAGCCGTCAGCACCTGCGAGGAGTGGCCGTCGACGAGGTCGATGCAGACGCCGCCGATCTCGGTCAGCGTCGCGGCGAAGATCTCACGCGCGGCCGCGTTCGCCATGGGCGCTAGGAAGCGTATACCTGGACGCTGCGCCGCCAACCGTTTGGCTGCGCCGATAAAATCTCGCGCCAAGCGCGTGACCTCCCCGCGGCGACTACCGGGCAAGATCGCCACCACCTCACCCTGCGCCGGTAATCCGAGCGCCCTGCGCGCCGCCGCTTGATCGGCGATCAAGGGCAATCGGTCGGCCAAGGGATGCCCGACAAACTCCGCCGCCAGACCCCGCCCTTCGTAGAAGGGCTTTTCGAAGGGCAACAGGCACAACACCAGATCAAGGGTACGCGCCATCGAACGGACACGACCCTGACGCCATGCCCAGACTTGCGGGCTGACGTATTGCACGGTCGGAATGCCCCGCGCATGCAGTTGCGCGGCCAACCCTAAATTGAACGAGGGCGCATCGACGCCGATAAAAAGCCTCGGCGAGCAGGCGACGCTGCGCCTGACGACCTCACGGCGCAACCGCACCATGCGCGCCAGATGCGGAATCACCTCAAAAAGACCCATGACCGCCAAGACTTCGGAATGCGCCCAAGCCTGACAGCCCTCCGCCACCATGGCAGGCCCGGCGACCCCCTCAAACTGCAACTCGGGACGTCGGGCGCGCAGCGAGCGGATGAGGCCCGCCGCGAGATTATCTCCCGAGGTCTCACCGGCCACGATGATGATCCGTTCGGTCACGGCGGGACCGGGCGGCGCCTAGCGGATCAGGCTGCGGGTAACCCGCGGCAGAAAATCGACCAGCAAACGCAATTCAGGTTGGGCCTCCACCAAGGCTTGCAGCTGCTCGGTGGCTTCGGTCAGTTTCAAACCTGACCGGTAGAGCACTTTGTACGCGTTCTTGATACGTGCAATCGCATCCGCATCGAAGCCGCGACGCTTCAAGCCTTCTGCGTTGATGCCCTTAGGCTCAGCCGGTGCCCCAGCGGCCATCACGTAGGGCGGCACATCGCGCGTCGCGGCCGCATTGTTGGCTAAGAATGCGTGCGCACCAATCTTGCAGAACTGATGGACACCGGCGTAGCCGCCCAGAATCGCCCAATTATCGAGTTCAACATGTCCGGCCAGAGTCGCGTAATTGGCCATGATGCAATGCGAGCCCACCACGCAGTCGTGCGCAACGTGGGTGTAAGCCATAAAGAGATTGTCGTCGGCAATGCGCGTCACCAGACTGCCCGTGACCGTCCCCCGGTTGACGGTGCAGCACTCGCGGAACACGTTGCGATCGCCGATCTCGAGGCGTGAATCCTCGCCGCTGTACTTCTTGTCCTGCGGGACATCGCCGATGGACGCGAACTGGAAAATGCGATTGTCGCGACCAATCCGCGTGGGCCCGAGGATCACGGCATGCGGGCCGATGACAGTACCCGACCCTACCGTCACGCTCGCGCCGATGATCGAATAGGGGCCGACACTGACGTCAGCATCCAGTTCGGCTTTCGGATCGATAATGGCGGTCGGATGGATCTCAGCCACGATCAATCCTTCTTCGTTTCCGGTGCAACCATCATCTCGGCGCTGCACACTTCCACGCCATCGACTTGCGCATGGGTGGAGAATTTCCAGATGCCGCGCATGATGCGTTCGACCTTGGCGTTCAAGATCAGTTGATCGCCTGGGAACACCGGACGACGAAACCGCGCGCCATCAATGCCCACGAAATAAAATCGCGTGTCGTCATCGGGCACCACACCCGCGGTACGGAAGGCCAGGATGCCGGCCGCCTGCGCCAAAGCCTCGAGAATCATCACGCCCGGCATCACCGGCCGGTGCGGGAAGTGTCCCGGGAAGAATGGCTCGTTGATCGTCACGTTCTTCAAACAACGGATCGACTGGCCGTGCTCAATCTCCAATACCCGATCAATCATCAGGAACGGATAGCGGTGCGGCAGCAGCTTACGAACCTCGTCGATATCAAGGACGGGTGTCTTATTATCGGTACTCATGACTCACTCCGGGACGGGTCCACGTCCCTTCCCCTCTAAGGAACGAACGCGATCGAATAATTCATCCAGATGGCGCAGACGGGCCACGACGCGCCGCCAGTCTCCGGCCTCCATCGCAGGTGTCGCCGACGAATAGACGCCAGGTTCCGTCAACGATCGACTCACGAGCGTCAGCCCGGTCACCACGACGCCATCAGCAATCTCCAGATGGCCAGCGATACCGACCGCACCGCCGATCATGCAGCGACTGCCGATCGTCGTACTGCCGGAGACACCCACGCAGCCGGCGATCGCCGTGTGGTCGCCAATCCGGACGTTGTGGCCAATCTGTATCTGATTGTCGAGTTTGACGTCATGACCGATCGTCGTGTCATCGATCGCGCCCCGATCGATCGTCGTATTGGCACCAATTTCGACGTCATCTCCAATGGTGACGCCACCGACCTGCGGTACCTTCACCCAACCGGCGCGATCCGGCGCCAGACCAAAGCCATCCGCACCGAGGACGGCACCCGAGTGCACAAGCCCCCGCGCACCGATGGTCACACCGGCATACAGGGTCACGCGCGGGGCGAGACGCGTATCGGCACCGATGCGGCAACCTTGGCCTAGGTACGAGCCCGCGCCAATCACGGCGCGATCACCGATGTCACAGTCCGCCTCAATCACGACATGGGCCGCGACGCTGGCAGACGCCGCGACGCGCGCGGCCGGATCAATCACGGCCGTGGGATGGATGCCTGGAACGGCGCTCGGGCTGGGATGCAGGACAGCGGCGATACGCGCGTACGCCGCATACGGGTTAGCGGCCACCAGAGCCGCCACCGGACAAGCCGCTGCGGATGCCTCGTCGACCACAACAGCCGACGCACCCGTGCTCGCCAGATGGCGCTGGTACTTGCGATTCGCCAGAAAGCTTAAGGTGCCGGCGGTCGCGCCCTGAAGGGTCGCGACCGACTGCACCACGATCTCCGGGTCTCCCCGAAGGGTCAGGCCGAAGCGTGTGGCGAGCTCCCCGAGAGACGCCCCGGCCATGCGCGGCCTACGAACTTACTTCTTCGGAGCAGGCGCGGCCGGCGCCGCAGCCGCGGGGGCCTTGGCGGTCAGGCTCGACAGAAGCTGCGCGGTGATGTCCACCGCGTCGCTGTTGTAGATGACGCCGTCGGCCAGAACGATGTCGTAGCCCTGCGCCTTCGCATACACGCGAACGGCCTCAACGATCGTCTTCTGGACCTTCTGCAACTCTTCGTTCTGACGCAGCTGGACATCTTCCTGGAATTCCTTCGCCCGACGCTCGTAGCTCAACTGCGCATCGCGCAGCTCACGGCTCGTCTTGGTGCGCTCGGACTCCGACATCGTCGCCTGATCGCGCTCGAACTTCTGCGCGCGCGACTCGAACTCTTTCTTCTGCGCTTCCAATTGCTTACCACGCGGACCGAACTCCGATTCGAGGGTCTGGCTGGCGCTGCGCGCCTGCGGCGCCTCGGCCAACACGCGCTGGATGTTGACGACGGCAATCTTCTGTCCGTCCGCCAGGGCAACCGTGCCGAATCCAAGGGTACCGGCAACAATCAGGGCGAGAGTCTGAATACGCATAAAGAGTCGAACCTTAGTGACTGTAATGTAAGAAGTTTTGTTAGAACGCGGAGCCGATCGAGAATTGGAATCCCTCACGCTCCTCGGGCCAACGGATGTCGCTTGCCGACGTCGTTGTCTTGCTCAGCGGCACGGCGTAACTGAACCGGAAAATGCCCATCGGCGCAAGCCATTGGACGGCGATACCGGTCGAACGCTTAAGATCACTATACCGGAATTTATAATTCACCGGCGTTACGCGGTCGATACCGTAGAACTTGACGCAGCAGGTCGAGAAGACGTTGCCCATGTCGTAGAAGGCGCTCACACGGACATTGGCTTTCCACTTGTCCGGGGTCGGGAAGAGTATTTCCGCGCTCGCCACGGTCAGCAAGTTACCGCCGTAGGGATTACCGAAGCTGTCCTTGGGTCCGAGTCGGCTCTCACGGTACCCACGGACCGTATCCGGACCACCGCCGAAGAACTGACGGAACGGCGGCAATGCGGTGGTGCTACCCAGCTTGTTGCCGTAGCTGATCTGGGTCTTCAAGGCCAGGGTGAACTTCTTGGGCAGTGGCTGCAACTTCAAGAAGTCGAAATTGCCCATGTAGTAACGCACCGACGTGCCCGGCAGCGCGTAGGACCCGCCGATCGAAACGCGTGTACCGCGATCGGCAAAGATCGAGCGGTTGCGAGAGTCAAAGCTCCAGCCTAGCGTCGTTTCGAAGACGTTGAAGCGCGAACCGTAGAAATTGATGGTCGAGATGGTGCCCGAGTAATCCATCGTCGTGCCGGTACGCAGGAAGTTCGAACCGTTCGAACGGACCCAGTCAACGGCCTGTGCTGCCGAGGTGGAGTCCGACGCCAGCAACTCGTTGCTCGAGGCCGACACGCCAAAGCGCAGGCCCTGATACTCGGAAATGGGAATGCCGTATTCCAAGGCAGCCGTCAGACGCGTGGTCGAGAACTGCGAGGCCTGCGAGACAAACTGCGTGGTCTTGATGTAGGCCAACGAGACCGTGCGGGCAATACCATCGATCGTGGTTGCCGGATCCGTGTGCGCCAAGCTGTAGACGCTCGAATACTTACCCGCGTTCACTTCCATGGCGACGCGCTCGCCACGACCCATGAAGTTGGAATGCACGAAGTTGCCATTGAGCATCAGCTTCTGAGATGCCGAATAGCCGATACCGCCGCCAAACTGGCCCGGCAACCCTTCCTTGATGTCGTACTCAACGTCGACCAGATCCGGGGTGCCCGGCACAGGCTTGTTCGAGGATTCCACCTTTTCGATGTACGGCAGTCGCTGTAATCGCTGCTTGGAGCGATCGACCGCCTGGTTGGACAGCCAGCTGCCCTCGAGCTGACGCATTTCACGACGCAACACTTCGTCGTTGATCGCCGTGACGTTCTTGAAATTGATGTGCCGGACGTAGGCGCGGTTACCTGGATCGATGAAGAAGGTCAGCGAGACCGTCTTTTTGTCTGGATCCGTTGTTGGAACCGGCTCGATCTTCGCAAAGGAATAGCCCTCGGAGCCCAAACGATAGTTGAGCAATTCCTGAGTGGCCGTCACGATCTTCTTCGAATATGTCTGACCGGGCTGGACAATCAGGAGCTTCTTGAGCTCCGCTTCAGGCACCACCATCGTACCGGCCAACTTGACCTCGGAGACCTGATAGACGTCTCCTTCATTCACGTTCACCGAGATAAAAATATCGTCCTTTTCAGGCGCGATCTCGACCTGGGTCGATTCGATCTGGAAATTGGCGTAACCGCGATCCATGTAATAGGAGCGGATCTTCTCAAGGTCGCTCTGCAGTGTTTCACGCGAGTAGCGATCGTCCTGCTTGTACCAAGACAGCCAGTTGGGCGTCTTCAGTTCCAAGGACTGGCGGATCTCTTTCTCGGGGAACTTGGTATCGCCCACGAAATTGATTTCGCGGATCACGGCGCGCTTGCCTTCCTTGATATCGACCGTGATCTTGACCTTGTTTCCCGGCACATCTTCGACCTTGGTATCCACTTTGACGGCGTACTTGCCGCGCGAGTAGTACTGGTCGGTGAGGTACTGGGTCACGTCCTCGAGGACGCTCCGGTCAAAGGTCTTGCCGGTCGCCAAGCCCACATTCTTGAGGCTCTTTTGCAGATCCTCCGTCTTAATGTCCTTGTTACCCTTCATCTCGAAACTTTCGATGGAGGGCCGTTCGCGGACCGCGATCAGAAGAGTGTTCCCCTCCCGGCGCATTTCGACATCACGGAAGAATCCAGTCGCGTAGAGGGCGCGCAGCGACTCCTCAACCTTCTGATGGGTCATCCGGTCGCCGATGGCGACGGGTAAGTAGTTAAAGACGGTGCCTTCAGCAATGCGCTGCAGTCCCTCCACCTGAATATCGCCGACGGTAAAGTCAGTCGACTCAATCGGAAGGGTCTGTGCATGGGAAGCAGCAGCCCCCAAGGTCAGGGCAACTGCCATCGAAACGGCGCGGACAAGCCGGGGTCGCATGCGAATCTATGTCCCTTGGTCGTTATAGGCGGCTAGCCGGGCCGCGACAGGTCATTGTAGACGGCCAGCACCGTCAAGAGGATCAGAATCGCAAATCCGACCCGCTGAAGGATACCCTGAGTTCGGTCCGTCAGGGGACCTCCCGTCAGAGCTTCGAATAATTGGTAGACCACCTGGCCGCCATCGAGGAGTGGCAGCGGCAGTAAATTGAGGATGCCAAGGCCGATGCTGATCCCGGCGAGCAGGGACAGGAAGGCTGGCCATCCCGCCAGCAGGCTCACGGCCGCGACCTTAGCGATCCCGACGGGGCCGCTGATGTTTCGGGAGGACGCCTCGCCGGCGACCATATGACGCACGACCGTACCGGTGATCGTGATCGTCTTCCAGAAGAGATGCGCCCCGGCGGCCGCTGCGCCCAGCGGCCCGTAACGCTCGATCGTCTCGACACCGGCAGGCCACACGCCGAGACCACCCGGCAGAATACCCAGCCGACCAACCCATTGACCAGGCGCCGCAGGATCCGCTTCTGCTGCGATGGTCACCGGCATGTCTCGCTCGACGTTCTGGCGACGGATGCGCAGCGTTGCGGGCTGCCCGGCTCGCGGCAGAATCTGCGCGCGCAGCGCGGCGAAATCTGCCACCGCAGCGCCATCCACGCTCAGCACCGTGTCACCTTCCAATAAGCCTGCAGCACGGGCTGACGATGTCGGCGTCATGACCCCGATGATGGCCGGATGAATGGGCTGCACAAATGCAAAGCCGAGGCGCATCTCGAGTTCGCCTGGCTCGGTGAGGGCGCGACGCTGATCAGCCGGAATCGCGACGAGCGCCGTCGCCGGTTGCCCCTGACGGCGCACGTCGTAGCGGATGGCGCCATCATCCAGCACCGAAGAAATCGTCTCCATGACCGCATCGTCGATCCCGCGAACCGCGCGACCCCGCACGGCTACGATCTCGTCACCCGGACGCAGACCGCCCTTCGCAGCCAACGAGTCGGCCTGCACTTGAGTGACCACCGCCCGGATCCCGGGTACGCCGTGCAGATAGAGCGCGGAATAGGCCAGCCAAGCAAACAGGAAATTGGCACCCGCGCCGGCGAGCAGCACCGCAATGCGATGAGGAATCGGGCGTCGGGTGAATGCCCGCGGTCGATCGGCCTCATCCACGGGCCCGTCACGTTCGTCGGCCAAGCGCACATAGCCACCCAGCGGAATCGCCGAGAGCACGTACTCCGTGCCATCACGACCCACGCGCCGGAGCAGCGGACGCCCAAAACCGATGGAGAACCGCAGCACTTTGAAGCCGAGTCGACGCGCCACCCAGAAATGGCCGTACTCGTGCACCGTGACCAGCACGCTGATCACCACAACGTACGCCAATATCTGCACCAGTCCGCTGATCAAATCGTCTCCCCTCGCCCAGCCACGACCTGCCGAGCCACTTGCCGTGCCACGGCATCTGCCGCCAACACGCCCTCCAGTCCCGACAGATCCGTCGAAGGAACCCGCTGAAGCACCTCATCAATGACCATTGGGATGCCCGCGAAGTTCAATCGTCGTTCAAGAAAAGCTTCCACCGCCACTTCATTGGCCGCATTCAGAATAGTCGGCGCCGTTCCGCCGGCACGACCCGCCTCCTCGGCCAGCGCAAGACACCTGAACTTGGCACGATCCGGCGCTTCGAAATGCAGCGAACCGAGTGTCAGCATATCGAGTGATTGTACACCGGACTCGATCCGATCCGGCCATCCCAGTGCATGGGCGATAGGCGTACGCATATCTGGATTGCCCAACTGCGCCAGCGTAGAGCCGTCCGTGTATTCCACCAGCGAGTGCACGATGCTTTGTGGATGCACGACCACCTCAACCGTGCCGGGCGTCATGCCAAACAACAGCTGCGCCTCAATCAGTTCAAGCCCCTTGTTCATCAAGGTTGCCGAGTCGACGGAGATTTTCCGACCCATGCTCCAACGTGGATGTGCGACTGCTTCCTGCGGTGTAATCGCGTCGAACTCGGCGACATCACGACGCAGAAACGGCCCACCGGATGCGGTCAACCACACGCGCCGGACGCCGCGCGGCGCAACCCCAGACCTCCCCGGCGGCATGCACTGAAAGATCGCGTTGTGTTCGCTGTCGATAGGAAGCAGTTCGGCACCACTGTGGCGCACCGCATCCAACAGCAGCGGCCCGGACATCACCAGCGCTTCCTTATTCGCGAGCAGCACACGTCGCCCCGAACGGGCAGCAGCCAAGGTTGGCGCAAGACCCGCCGCGCCGACAATTGCCGCCATGACACAGTCCGCAGCGGCGATCGTTGCAGCCGTCGTCAGCGCCCCGTCACCGGTCAAGACTTCCGTCGCGAGCCCCTGCTGACGCAGGCCTCGCTCGAGATCCTGTGCATGCTGGCCATCCACCAACACAACGACTTGCGGCCGGTGGATCACCGCCTGCTCGAGCAACAATTGCCATTGATGCCGTGCGGTCAGGGCCGCCACATAAAATCGATCAGGGTGGCGAGCGATCACATCGAGCGTGCTGCGTCCGATGCTTCCCGTGGATCCCAGAACAGTGACCCCCTTGCGGGTCATCACGGTAACTGTCCGATCCAGTGCAGACCCAACACGTAAATGGGGGCTGCAGCCGTGATGCTATCAATACGATCCAGAATGCCGCCATGCCCCGGCAGAATCACGCCGCTATCCTTCAGGCCGGCGCTGCGCTTGAACAGACTCTCGGAGAGATCCCCCACCACGGAAGCTGCGAAAACCGCGAGTGCAACCGCCAGGTAGCGCGGCGGAAACATTTCCATCCCCCACACGAGAAACGCGGCAACCAAGGCAACAACAGCAGCACCGCCCGCAACGCCTTCCCACGTTTTACCAGGACTCACTTCGGGCGCTAGCTTCGTGCGACCGAACCGACGCCCGGAAAAGTAGGCGCCGATATCCGCAGAGGCAACCAAGAGAAGCAACGTGAGTAGTCGCCAATGACCATCCAGCCGCAGCGAGCCCGAGTACATCTGCACAACGGCCGCCACGGCGGGCAGCAACGTGAGCCAACCAGCGACGAGCGTCATACCCGGCGAAACGCGATCATTCACCCAGATGATGCGGATAGCCGCGATGACCCACCAAGCCGCTGCGAGCAGCATCAGTGGGTAGACGCTGCCGCGCCCCATACCTTCCAGCGTCATATAGCCCAAGATCAGTGTCACGCCCACAAAGGCGCCACGTGTGATCAGCGCACGAAGCCCGGCAAAGGCGGCCCATTCCCAGGCGCCGACCACGAGCACGATGCCCAGCGCCCACTGACCAATGACGGCCGGACCCCAGAGGATCCCCATCAACAGACCCAGTAGCACCAATGCGGTGTAGACGCGCGTCTTCAGCACTTCAATGACTCCCCGCGCCCGGCACACCACCGAACCGGCGCTCCCGCCCCCCGAACTCACGCACGGCCATCGCAAAGTCGTCCGCGTCGAATTCCGGCCACAAGCGGTCACAAAACCACAGTTCCGAATACGCTAGGTTCCACAACAGAAAGTTGCTGATTCGCTTTTCGCCGCCGGTACGAATAAAGAGATCGGGGTCGGGTAGTCCGCCGAGCGAGACACGCCGGCCAATCGCCGCTTCGTCGATCTGTTCGAATGAAAGTGCCCCGGTCGCAACGTCTTGCGCCAACGCCCGGGCAGCCTGAACCAAGTCCCATCGCCCGCCGTAGGCCAATGCGATGGTGAGGCGCAACTGAGCGCCCTCCACAACGCGAGCCTCGGCCGCTTCGATACGCTCCACAATGGGCGCACCCAAGGCCGAGCGGTCACCGATAAATCGCACTTCCACGAGTTGCCTAGCCAGATCGTCGAGTTCTTTCTCGAGAGTCTCGATGAACAAATTCATCAGAAAGCCGACTTCCGTGACCGGGCGATTCCAATTTTCACTCGAGAAGGCGAAGAGCGTGAGGTAGGGAATCCCCAGTTGCCGGCATTGCTCAATGCACATACGAACCGGCTTGAGTCCGGCGCGATGTCCGGCCGAGCGCGGCAGGCCTCGACGTGAAGCCCACCGACCATTGCCATCCATGATAATCGCCACGTGCCGCGGAACGGTCATGGCTGCGTCAGATCTCCTCACACCTGGAGGAGATCCTTCTCCTTCTCTGCCAAGACGGCATCGATTTCAGCAACGTATTTGTCGGTCAGCTTCTGCACATCGTCCTGAGCGCGACGGTCATCATCTTCGGAGACCAGCTTTTCCTTCAGCATCTCCTTCAGTTCCTGCATCACGTCGCGTCGGACGTTACGCACCGCCACACGAGCTCCTTCCGCTTCATGCTTGGCGGACTTCACGAGTTCCTTACGGCGCTGCTCTGTGAGCGCCGGCATCGGCAGACGAATAACGCTGCCCGCCGTATTGGGATTCAGGCCCAGGTCCGACTTCATGATGGCTTTTTCGATGATCGGCACCATCGATTTGTCCCATGGCGTCACCGTGAGCGTCCGGGCGTCTTCAACGACAATGTTCGCCACCTGTGAGAGGGGCATGTCGGAGCCGTAGTACTCAACTTTGAAGTGTTCAAGCAAGGCGGTGCTGGCCCGGCCCGTCCGCATACGCTTGAATTCAGACTTCAGTGCAGCGACGCATTTCGACATGCGTTCTGCTGCATCTTTTTTCAGGTCATCAAGCATGGAGCACCCCTACGCGGATCCGCGTCTGACTCAAGTGTATACAACCGTTCCGACATCTTCGCCGTTGACGATCCGCATCAGATCGCCCGCGTTGTGCAGATTGAACACCTGCAGCGGGAGGTTGTTGTCGCGACACATCACAATGGCCGTCGCGTCCATAACATTCAAACGGTCGTTGAGGACTTTGTCGAAAGAAATACGCTGATAACGCACGGCCGACGGCGTGGTCATCGGATCGGCATCGTAGATGCCATTCACTTTGGTCGCCTTCAACAAGACGTCAGCGCCGATCTCGATCGCGCGCAGCGTCGCCGCCGAATCGGTGGTGAAGAAGGGATTGCCGGTACCGGAGGCAAACAGCACCACTCGCCCCTTCTCAAGGTGACGAATGGCGCGGCGTCGGATGTAGTCCTCGCACACTTCGTGGATACGCAACGCAGACATGACGCGCGCATAGGTACCCAGTGACTCGAGAGCATCTTGCATCGCGAGCGCGTTCATGACGGTCGCGAGCATTCCCATATGGTCGCCGGTGACGCGGTCCATGCCGCGACGGGCAAGGCCCGCGCCTCGAAAAATGTTGCCGCCGCCAATCACGACGGCAACCTGCACCCCACGACTCTGGACCTCAATGATCTCGGTCGCGAGTCGCCGCAGCACCACTGGGTCGATACCGTAGTCAGCGTCACCGAGCAACGCTTCACCGCTCAACTTGAGCAGGATTCTCCGATATCGGGGTGCTGAGGCGGGGTCTGTCACTTCTTCTCGCTGCTCTTGACGGTCGCCATGACCTCATCCGCGAAGTTCTCCTGCTTCTTCTCGATGCCGGCGCCGACTTCGAGACGAGCAAAGGACTTCACCGTGGCGCCTGCCTGCTTGAGAAGCTTCTCGACGGTCGTGTCGGGATCCTTCACAAACGGCTGGCCCACGAGGGTGATCTCGGCGAGGAACTTGCGAATACGGCCGTCAACCATCTTCTCGACGATGGCAGCCGGCTTACCCTCACCTGCAGCCTGCGCAATGAGAATCTCGCGTTCTTTCGCCAAGTGTTCTGCCGGCACCGAAGTCGAGTCGACAAAGGCTGGATTGATCGCAGCGACGTGCATCGCCAGATCACGAGCCAAGGCAACATCGCCGCCTTCGATCGCCACCACCGCACCAATGCGCATACCGTGCAGGTAGCTGCCCAGCACGCCGGCCGAGGCGATCCGCTCCATGCGGCGCACCGTGATGTTCTCGCCGATCTTGGCGATCAGCGCGCGACGACGCTCTTCGAGGAGCGTGCCGTCGCTGCCTGGATGGCCCAGAACCGCTTCGATCGAATCGGCACCCGA
Organism: Gammaproteobacteria bacterium; assembly: GCA_947455595.1. Classification (GTDB taxonomy): domain Bacteria; phylum Pseudomonadota; class Gammaproteobacteria; order Steroidobacterales; family Steroidobacteraceae; genus CAIKZZ01. The sequence goes on along the minus strand of CANGOP010000007.1, from coordinate 30,633 downwards.
GCTCAACGCGACGGCGGCCACATCTTCCGCGAAGGCGGTGAAATCCGCCTCACGGGCCACGAAGTCGGTTTCACAGTTCACTTCCACCAGCACGCCCGACTTACCGTCGTCGCTGCCGGCGTACACGATACGACCTTCAGCGGCCACACGCGTGGCCTTCTTGTCAGCCTTCGCAAGACCGGACTTGCGCATGATTTCGGCAGCAGCCTCGAGGTCGCCATTAGCTTCCACGAGCGCCTTCTTGCACTCCATCATGCCCGCGCCCGTGCGTTCGCGAAGCTGCTTTACGCTATCTGCAGTGATGTTCATCTTGATCTCTTACTCAGCCACTGCGTCGTCGCCGGCGGCATCGACGGCAACATCGGCATCAGCGGCGGTTTCACCACGACCCTGTGAGGGGCCCTTCTTGCTGCGCACGTTGGCATTCGCCGGCGGGCGACGACGGCCAGCCGATTTACGGCGCGGGTTACCCGCATCGTCCAACTCAACGAAGTCGTCTTCGCCCGTCGGCACTTCAGGGACCGCTGCGCGACCGTCGATGACGGCCTCCGCGACAGCGCCAGCGTACAGGTTGATCGCACGCATCGCGTCGTCGTTGCCCGGGATCACGTAGTCAACGCCAGCCGGCGAACTGTTCGTGTCCACCACCGCAACAACCGGGATACCCAACTTGTTGGCTTCCTGAATCGCGATCGATTCGTGCCCGACGTCGACAATGAAGAGCACATCGGGCAGCGCGCCCATGTTCTTGATACCGCCCAAGCTGCGGTTCAACTTCTCCATCTCGCGGCGCATCATCTGCGCTTCCTTCTTGCCACGGCGATCCAACGCGCCGGTGACCGACAAATCCTCAAGCTCCATGAGGCGCTTGATCGACTGACGGATGGTCTTGAAATTGGTGAGCATGCCGCCCAGCCAGCGCTGGTTGACGTACGGCATGCCGCAGCGGGCTGCCTCGCGCTGCATCGCTTCGCGAGCCGAGCGCTTCGTGCCGACAAACAACACACGGCCACCATCAGCCGCAATCCCCTTGATGAAAGCCGCAGCCTCCGAGAACATCGGCTGGGTCTTTTCAAGGTTGATGATATGAATCTTGTTACGTTCGCCGAAGATATATGGGGCCATCTTCGGGTTCCAGAAGCGTGTTTGGTGACCAAAGTGGACACCGGCTTCCAACATCTGACGCATCGATACGGACATGTTTCCAATCTCCCGGGTTATTTCCTCCGCGCACCCCGTCCGGTAGTCGCTCGGGGGCTCCACGAGGCTCGTGGAGCGGGCCGACCGACACCCGACCGTCCGGTTTGACTCCGCCGAGGGGCGGAGCCGGCACGCGTGTGGATTTGATTGCGAAAAAACGCCGCGCTTTATACCATGCTGGCCCCGTGCAAACAACGGTTTAGGACCTTCCGACCGTTGACCGTCACTCTGTCGAGCCACCAGCCCGCCCGTGAGCCTAAAGACCCCCGCCCAAGAGGACGCCATGCGCCTCGCTGGCCGCCTGACTGCAGACGTTCTCGACATGATCGGCGAATACGTTGTCGCCGGCGTGACGACGGACGAACTCGATCGGCGCTGCCACGACTACATCGTGAACGTCCAGAACGCCATTCCGGCGCCTTTGAACTACCACGGCTTCCCCAAATCGATCTGCACGTCGGTGAATCACGTCGTTTGTCACGGCATCCCCGGCGAAAAGCGGTTGAAAATCGGCGATATCGTCAATGTTGACGTGACCGTCATCAAGGATGGTTGGTACGGGGACTCCAGCCGGATGTTCATCGTCGGCCCGCCCTCCGTACAGGCGAAACGGCTGGTTGAAACGTGTCGCCAAGCCCTCTGGCGAGGGATTGCCGTGGTCCGGCCGGGGACCCGGCTCGGCGACATCGGCCATACGATTCAAAGCTTTGTCGAGGCACAAGGCTACTCAGTCGTGCGCGAATACTGCGGTCATGGGATTAGCCAGGTTTTCCACGAAGACCCGCAGATCCTCCACTACGGCAAGCCGGGCACCGGGGCCACATTGGAGGTTGGCCAAACCTTCACCATCGAGCCCATGATCAATGCCGGGGCCCGCCATGTTCGGCTGCTCGGCGATGGCTGGACGGTGGTCACCAAGGACCATTCCCTGTCGGCGCAGTGGGAACACACCCTCCTCGTGACGCCGACTGGCTGCGAGGTTCTCACCCTCGGTGCAGGGGAAACGTCGCCGTTGGCGGCTAGCGACTCGTGAGCGTGCCCTCTTTGAACGGCGGGGACTCCCCGGATCGTGCCCCGTTGATTGCTCACTGGCCGGTGCTAGCCATGGCGACCGACCAGCTGGCGACCACCGTACTGGACAACCCGTCTGACGCGATCGGCGCCTTCAAGTCGGTCATTGAGGCCGCGAGCGCCGATCTCAAAGCGCGCTTTGAAGCCGACGAACCGGTCGAAGACCTCGTCCGCGCACGTGCCCGTCTGATCGACCTTGTGCTCACCAAAGCCTGGTCCCTGCACTTAGGCGTCCATACCCGAGACCTCGCATTGCTGGCCGTCGGCGGCTACGGCCGCGGCGAACTGCACCCCTGCTCCGATATCGATGTCATGGCATTGCTGCCCAAGGGCGTGGACACGCCGTGGGAGTCCACGCTCGAGCGCTTTCTCACCTTCCTGTGGGATATCGGCCTTGAAGTCGGTCACAGCACCCGGACCATTGACGAGTGCCAGACGGAGAGCCTTGCGGATATCTCGGTCGCCACCACGCTCTTGGAAGCCCGGCTCTTGGATGGACCCGAGGGTCTCTTCTTGGCCATGAAACGCGCATTGGCTCCGGACCGCGTCTGGAGCGCTGCACAGTTTTATGAAGCCAAGGTGCGTGAGCAGCAACTGCGCCATCAGCGCTTTTACGACACGGCCTACAACCTCGAACCGAATGTCAAAGCAAGTCCGGGCGGCCTGCGCGACATTCAGACCATCGCATGGGTCGCAAAGCGCCATTTCGGCGCAGAGACTCTGGATGAACTCGTCAAGCACGGGTTCCTCACGGAAGCGGAACTGCGCAAGCTGAAGACCGCGCAAGCCTTTCTCTGGAAAGTCCGCTTTGCTCTACACGTACTGACCGGTCGGCGGGAAGATCGCCTGCTCTTTGATCACCAGATCAGGATTGCGCGCCAGTTCGGCTACGAGGATGCCACCTATACGTTGGCGGTTGAGCAACTCATGCAGCGCTACTACCGCACTGCCATGGACATTTCGCTCCTGAATGAAATGCTTCTGCAGCTCTTCAGTGAGGCCATTCTCAATCCGATCCCTACGGTACCCACGCCGATCAATGCGCGCTTCCAGACTCGGAACGATTACCTCGAAGTCACCAGCGAAGACGTCTTCACGCGTCAGCCGTCGGCGATTCTCGAAATGTTCCAGTTGCTGTGCCAGAACACAGCACTGAAGGGCGTGCGAGCGGAAACCATCCGCAGCCTGCAGCAAAATCTGTGGATGGTAGATGAGGAGTTCCGGCAGAACCCACGGCACCATCGCCTGTTCATCGACATTCTTCGCGAACCGCAGGGCATCTCGCGCGCGCTGAGGCGAATGAACCTGTATGGCGTCTTGGGACGGTACATTCCGGCCTTCGGCCGCATTGTTGGCCGGATGCAGTACGACCTGTTCCACGCCTACACGGTCGATGCGCACACGCTCTTCGTGCTGCGCAACCTGCGGCGTCTGTCGCAGACGCGCTTTGATCACGAACTGCCCAAGCTCTCCGCCGTCTTTCGGTCGCTACCGCGTCCGGAGCTGGCCTACCTGGCTGCTTTGTTTCATGACATTGCCAAGGGACGTGGCGGCGATCACTCAGAACTCGGCGCTGTGGATGCCGAGGCGTTCTGCCTTGAACAGGGCTTGTCGCGTTACGACGCTCGCTTGGTGGCGTGGTTGGTGCGTCACCACTTACTGTTATCGGTAACCGCCCAAAAGAAAGACATCACAGACCCGGAAGTCGTCAACGAATTCGCGCGCCGCGTCGGGGACAGCACGCATTTGGACTACCTCTACGTGCTGACCATCGCAGATGTCCGCGGCACCAATCCGAAGCTCTGGAATGCGTGGAAGGCTTCACTCTTTGAGGAGTTTTTCGAGCGCACCAAACGTGCCTTGCGACGCGGGCTGGAAAGCCCGCTGGGAGAGGCGGAACTCATTGCTGAAACTCAGGCCGAAGCCCGCGAGATTCTTACCCGCGACGGCGTGTCAACGTCTGAGATCAACCGTGTCTGGAAGGACCTCAGCGGCGCATATTTTCTACGCCATACAGCAGAAGAAATCGCTTGGCATACTTCGCTCTTAGCCGGACGGGACCCGTTCGATGAGGAACCGATCGTCGCCGTGCGCCAGGAAACGGGCCGGGGTGGCACAGCTATCTTCAATTACACCCACCGACGCATCAACAGTTTTGCGCGCGCAACCGGCGTGCTCGACCAGATGGGCTTGACGGTTCTTGATGCGCGTATCACCCCGACGATGAACGGCTTCACGATTGACACGTTCCTCGTCCTCGAGGACACGGGTGGCGCCATTCACGATCGCACGCGCATTCATGAGATCGAACAGGGTCTTTATCGCGCCTTGCGAGCGGACGCCGGTTCGTCCTATACGGTCACACGACGGGCGCCGCGCCAAGTGCGTATGTTCGCAACGCCCACGCAGATCGTGTGGAGTGATGATGATCGCAACCGACGTACCGTACTGGAGTTGGTGGCTGCCGACCGCCCGGGCCTGCTGTGCGAACTGGGCAAAATCTTCACGTCGGAAAAGGTGCAACTGTTAGCCGCGCGTATCGTGACCGTCGGCGAACGCGCCGAAGACGTCTTCTATGTGGCCGATGCCGATGGCCGCCCACTCGATCCGACGAGCCGCGAGCGCTTGGGCACCGCGCTTCGCGCGGCGCTCGACCCTCGAATCTAAAATGCATCCGCGCCTAGCCTCCTTGCAGCCCTATCCTTTTGAGCGTTTAGCTCAGCTACACCGTGGCGTGACGCCGCCAGCGAGCCGCAAGCCGATTTCGCTCTCCATTGGCGAACCGAAACACGCCGCGCCCGGCATCGTTGTCGACGCGCTCGTCCGTTCACTCGCTGATCTGGGCACCTACCCTGCCACAGCCGGCCTACCCGCCTTTCGAGCCGCCGTCGCCCGCTGGCTTGATCGCCGATACAACCTGCGAGGTGCCATCGACCCTGCGAGCATGGTGTTGCCCGTCAATGGCACGCGCGAGGCGCTGTTTGCGTTTGCCCAGTGCGTGATCGACCCCGCAGACGCCGCGCTTGTGGCGATGCCCAACCCGTTCTATCAGATCTATGAGGGCGCGGCCTTGCTGGCCGGTGCGACTCCGGTCTTTCTGGACACCACGGCGCAGACCGGTTTTCTGCCCGACTTGTCGGCCGTACCGACCGAGGTCTGGCAACGCTGCCGACTGCTGTACTTGTGCTCGCCGGGCAACCCCACTGGCGCGGTTGCAGACGAAGCCTATCTGGAGACGGTCTTAAAGCTGTCCGATCAGTACGGCTTCGTGATCGCCGCGGATGAGTGTTACGGGGATATTTTTGCCGACGAATCCAATCCACCGCCCGGACTGCTCGGCACTTGCGCACGCTTAGGCCGGAGTTTCGAGCGCGCGGTCGTCTTTCACAGCCTCTCGAAGCGCTCCAGCGTGCCGGGATTGCGCTCTGGTTTTGTCGCCGGTGATCCGGCCATCCTGGAAGCCTTCAGGCTCTATCGCACCTATCATGGCTGTGCCCTACCCGTGCACGTCCAGAATGCCAGCATCGTGGCCTGGGATGATGATGCGCACGCCGCAGCGAATCGAGCGCTGTATCGCGAGAAATTTGACGCCGTTCTGCCGATCCTCGCGCCGGTGTTATCCGTCGAGGCGCCCGCAGCAAGCTTTTACCTCTGGCCCGATGTCGCCGCAGATGACGAGCAATTTGCGCGAGACCTCTACGCGACCGAGAACGTCATCGTGCTGCCGGGCTCCTACCTTGGCCGCGATGCCGGCAAAGGCAACCCGGGTGCCGGTCGGGTCCGCATGTCGCTCGTCGCACCGTTGCCCGATTGCATCGAGGCAGCCCACCGAATTCGTCGTTTTATCGAATCGAGAAACTCATGACCCACGCATTGCAGAGCACGATCGAAGGTTTCTGGGAAGTCCGCGGCGATATCTCGCCTACCAACGCACCCGCTGAACTGGTGCAAGCGACCGAAGCGTCGCTGGAACTGCTCGACAAGGGCCACGCGCGCGTGGCCAGTCGCAGCGAATCCGGTCAGTGGACGGTCCATGAGTGGCTGAAGAAGTCAGTGCTCTTGTACTTCCGCACACACGACAACCAACTGATGGGCAGCGATCCCACGCGTTGGTTCGACAAGGTTCCACTGAAGTACACCGGGCAAGAAGAGGCCATCCTGCGGGCCGGCGGCACCCGTATCGTCCCCCCGGCCGTCGCCCGTCGCGGCGCTTACATCGCACCAGGCGTCGTCCTGATGCCGAGTTACGTGAACATTGGCGCTTACGTCGATAGCGGCACGATGGTGGATACGTGGGCAACGGTCGGTTCATGCGCTCAGATCGGCAAGAACGTTCACCTCTCCGGCGGCGTGGGCATCGGTGGCGTCCTCGAACCCTTGCAGGCCAGCCCGACGATCATTGAAGACAACTGCTTTATCGGCGCGCGATCCGAAATCGTGGAAGGCGTCGTGGTCGAAACCGGTGCCGTCATCTCCATGGGTGTCTACATCGGCGCGAGCACGAAGATCTACGACCGTGAGACGGGTGAAGTCAGCTACGGACGCGTGCCAGCGGGCGCTGTGGTCGTGCCGGGTAACCTACCGTCTAAGGATGGCCGCTATTCACTCTACGCTGCCGTCATCGTCAAGAAGGTCGACGCCCAGACGCGTGCCAAGACCTCGATCAACGAACTGCTGCGCGACTGATCGGTTTCGATGAGCGGCGACGCGAGGTGCCCGCCGCTCGAACTGCTTCTTAGCCGAACCGACCCGTAATGTAATCCTCGGTCAACTTGTGGCGGGGATTCGTGAAGATCTGCTCCGTCGGACCCACTTCGATCAGATCACCCAAGTGGAAGTAGGCCGTCCGCTGCGATACGCGCGCCGCCTGCTGCATGCTGTGGGTCACGATGACGATCGCGTAGTTTTCACGCAATTCATCGATGAGATCCTCAACCTTCGCGGTTGCAATCGGATCCAATGCCGAGCACGGCTCGTCCATCAGAATGACCTCAGGGTCAACGGCGATTGCGCGCGCAATGCAAAGACGCTGCTGCTGACCACCCGACAACCCCGTTCCAGGGTTGTCCAAACGGTCTTTGACTTCCTCCCACAATCCCGCTTTGCGTAGCGACGTCTGCACGATCTCATCGAGATCCGCCCGATTCCCCGCTAGCCCATGGATGCGCGGCCCGTAGGCGACGTTCTCGTAAATCGACTTCGGGAAGGGATTCGGCTTTTGGAACACCATACCGACCCGTGCCCGCAGCTGCACGATGTCCTGACTGCGGTCATAGATATCGATGCCATCGAGCTGGATGGAACCGGACACCTTCGCATTCGGGATCGTATCGTTCATCCGGTTGATGCAGCGCAAGAATGTCGACTTGCCGCAGCCCGACGGACCAATGAACGCGATGACGGAATTGCGCGCCACATCGATGCTGACATCTTTGATGGCGTGCTTTTCACTGTAATGCACATTGACATGCCGCGCCGTGATGACGGGAGCCTCAACGGTCACCTGACCGACTGTCTTCGTGTCCACCTGCTCTCCTGGCCGCGAATGATCAGACTCGTTAAATACAACGTCACGAGCGACGTTGGTCACGTGCTGGTGCTGTTCGATTGTCATACCGTTGTTCTCCGCGCTACGACCAGCGCCGCTCGAAGCGGTTACGGAGAATCACCGCAACAGCGTTCATGACCAGAAGGAAACCCAAGAGCACCATGATGGCGCCAGAGGTGCGTTCGACAAACGCGCGCTCCGGGCTGCGCGCCCACAGGTAAATCTGCACCGGCAACACCGTCGAGGGATCGGACAAGCTGTGCGGCACGTCCACGATGAAGGCCACCATCCCGATCATCAGCAACGGCGCGCTCTCACCCAGTGCTCGTGCCATCCCGATGATCGTGCCGGTCAACATACCCGGCAAGGCCAATGGCAACACGTGGTGGGCAACCATCTGCACGCGTGAGGCCCCCATACCCAGCGCCGCCTCCCGAATGGAGGGAGGGACTGCTTTTAGCGACGCGCGGCCGGCGATGATGATCGTCGGCAAGGTCATGAGAGACAGCACCAATCCGCCGACAAGCGGCGCCGACCGGGGCATCCCAAAGAACTGGATAAACATCGCGAGGCCAAGCAACCCGAAAACGATCGACGGGACTGCCGCGAGGTTATTGATATTCACCTCGATGATGTCCGTCCACACATTGCGCGGCGCAAATTCTTCCAGATAGATAGCGGCGGCAACGCCAATCGGGAATGACAGCAACAAGGTCACGAGCAGCGTCAGCGCACTGCCGGCCAAGGCACCGGCCACACCCGCCTGCTCCGGTTCACGGGAGTCTCCCGTCGTAAAGAATGCCGTATTAAAGCGCAGCTCCGCTCGGTGCTGCGCCTTCCACTGATCCACCCAAACGATCTCTTCATCGGAAATTGGACGGTCCGATTCGGGCAATTTCCGATCGATCTGACCTTTAAAGAACGTGTCCACATGATCATCGGCCAGCAGCCAGACACGCTCATGCGTACCAATCAGCGACGGTTTTGCGACCACGCGGTCGCGCAGCAACTGCTCACCGGCATTGCTGATCATGCCGTACAAGTGCCGCAGTGAGGCACGGCCTTCGACCTCGGGAAACTGCTCTTTCAATGACGCCTTAATCACGGCCTCGTAATCTGCGGCCTGGAGCGTCTGCGCAGCGCGAGTTCCCTCCGGATCAATCAATTCCGCCGAATAGTCGATATCCAAAGCGATATAGGTCTGCTGAAAGGACGTATAGCCTTTTGAAATGATCGACGTGAAAAGGAAAGCGACAAACGCAAGGCCAATGCAGATCGCGAGGATTCCATAGGCACGAAACCGCATCTCCGCGGCATACCGACGGCGTAAAGACGCCGCAACACGCGCCTGAGTCGTGGTCATTGCCATGGCAGTCTTAGTCATACTGTTCTCGATACTTGCGCACGACTTTGAGTGCCACGATGTTCAGGCCGAGCGTCGCCAGGAACAACACGAGCCCCAGCGCGAATGCGGCCAGCGTCTTCGGGCTATCGAATTCGGAGTCACCGACCAACAGTGTCGCAATTTGCACCGTGACCGTGGTGACCGCTTCGAAGGGATTGGCGGTGAGATTGGCTGATAAACCGGCGGCCATGACGACGATCATCGTTTCACCGATCGCACGCGATGCGGCCAGCAACACACCGCCGACGATGCCAGGCAACGCTGCTGGAAGCACCACGTTTCGAATCGTCTCGGAGCGCGTAGCCCCGAGCGCATAGGCGCCATCCCGTAATGACTGGGGCACCGCCGTGATCATGTCATCGGCTAGTGAGGAGACAAACGGGATGATCATCACGCCCATCACCAGTCCGGCCGACAACGCGCTCTCCGATGCCACCGTCAAGCCGAAACTCTCACCCACCGTTCTTAACAACGGGCCGACGGTCATCGCAGCGAAAAAGCCGTAAACGACCGTCGGAATACCCGCCAAAATTTCCAACAGCGGCTTCACGACCGTGCGAACACCGCGGGCCGCATATTCTGCGAGAAAGATCGCGGAGAACAGACCGATCGGTACCGAGACCACCAGCGCAATACTGGCGATCAGCAAGGTGCCGGTGAAGAGCGGCACGGCACCGAATGCGCCCGAGGATCCCACCTGATCGGCCCGCATGGCCATCTGCGGACTCCAGGTTGTGCCAAAGAGGAAGTCGATTGGCGAGACAAAATGGAAAAAGTGGATCGCTTCGTACAAGACCGATACGACGATGCCGATGGTCGTCAACACCGCAACACCGGAACAGGCCAACAAGGCCCATTCGGCAGCGCTCTCAACCCGATTTCGCGCGCGTAAATCCGGCTTAATCGAGCGCACGGCAAGGCTGCCCACCAGCACAGCCACGCACAGCGCGAGCAAGCCGCCCGCCAAATTGCTCTGCCCGCTCAGGGTCTGCCAATGATGCGCCGCCATCACAACTTCCGGCCTTGCCGTCTCCATCGGGACTGCGCCGGAGACGACATTGCGAATGTCATTGAGCAAAAGTCCAGCCTGATCTGCGGGCAGTTGCTGGAAGGCCGTCGGCATTTGCGCCAGTACGAGCTGCAGAACAACCCGGTCACCCAATAAATGCCATAACCCGAGCAATGCCAGCGCCGGCAGCGCACACCACAGCGCAACGTACATGCCGTAGTAGGCGGGAAGCGAGTGGAGGTTGCGGACACCGCGCGTGCCGCCGACCAAACTGATTGAGCGGCTCTTGGCCCACTGATAGGCCGCGCTCGCGAGCAGCAGGATAACGACGACAACCGTAGAACTGTGCATGATCGCCCAGGCTGATTTCGGAGGAGTGCAAGTTCGACGCGGAGCCCCCAAAGAGGCGCGTCTGCGTCGGCTCCCGATTATCGCGAAGGATTGTTACATTTTTGTTTCATGATTTATTTTCTTATTTTATTCATGAGCTTACTGATACCCTCCGGCTCGGAAAAAAACCCCCGTTTGCCATCCCCTGGACAGGCTTGCCGTATGGGGTCAGGCGCCGTATAAAGACGCGCCTGCGGAGAACGCCATGTCCCCTACCCTCGACCTGACCCTCGACCTCATTCGCCGCGCCTCGATCAGTCCGGAGGATGCCGGTTGCCAATCGGTCATGGCCGCGCGTCTGGCTGCCGCAGGATTTACGGTGACGCCGCTGCCCTTCGGGCCGGTCGAGAACTTTTGGGCTACCCGAGGGCCGGCCGACGCGCCGACCTTGTGTTTCGCAGGCCACACGGACGTCGTTCCTACCGGCCCACTGGAGGCATGGACCACCCCGCCATTTGAACCCTCGATTCGCGACGGCGTCCTGTACGGCCGAGGCGCTGCCGATATGAAAAGCGCGCTGGCCGCCATGGTGACTGCGACGGAATCGTTCGTTGCCCGTCGACCGGATCATCGCATCCGACTGGCTTACCTGATCACCAGTGACGAGGAAGGCCCCTCCATCGAGGGGACGAAAAAAGTGGTCGAGCACTTGATGAGCGTTGACGAACAGATCACCTGGTGCGTGATCGGTGAGCCAACCAGTGACCGCGTACTGGGGGATACCGTCAAGATTGGGCGCCGAGGCTCGATGAGCGGCATCCTGACGGTGCACGGCATCCAAGGACACATCGCGTATCCGCACCTCGCCGACAACCCGGTCCACCGCTTTGCGCCCGCATTAGCAGAACTGTGCGGCCATCATTGGGATGACGGTAACGCGCACTTCCAACCGACCTCGTTCCAAGTTGCCACCATTCAGGCAGGAACCGGTGTCAATGTGATTCCGGGCGAACTGAACGTTCGATTCAACTTTCGCTTCTGCCCGCTGCAGACGGTCGGCAGCCTGCAAAGTGCGACGCGCGAAATCCTAGACCGTCATGGAATTCGCTACACGCTGGAATGGAAGATTTCTGGCTTGCCGTTCTACACCCCACCCGGCCGTCTCTCGCAGGCCGTCACGCAGGCCATCGAAACGGTCACCGGCATCACGCCAGAATTATCGACGTCGGGTGGCACGTCAGACGGTCGGTTCATCGCCCCCATGGGCGCTGAAGTGGTTGAAATCGGCGTTGTGAATGCATCGATCCACAAGATCGACGAGCACGTCAATGTGAACGACGTCGACAAACTGGCTCGCATTTACGAGCAGCTCATCGATCGACTCGATCCCGGTTGAAACTTAGGCTCTACCGCCCGAGCGTCGCAGCGCCAAGTTGGCCCAGAGGCCGAAGGCGCCAATGGCGGTGCCAAAAATAGCCAACCAGCCAGGAATCGAGATGCCAAACAGAGACCAACCAATTTCCTGACAGTCACCGCCGCCATTCACAATTCGGCTGACCACCTCTGTGATCGGCAACATACCCATCATCGTCCAGAAGTCCGCCCCACAAGAGCCCAGACTGCCGAGCGGTTGAAGTTGCATCCACACATGACGGGCTGATAGCGCGACCAGAAGACTCGCCGCGACCAGGATCAGAAAGCCGTACGCTTTGGCAAACCCACGCCCGCCGTCGTGCAAGAACGCGATGAGGAAAACGCCGCCTAAGATCAACGTCGCGCCCCGCTGCAACATACACATATTGCACGGGTTGAGCTTGAGGACGTGCTCAAAGACGAGTGCACCGGCCATGAGGCCGATGATCGCGAGGACCCCGAACCCGTTGGCTAGGCGGCGGGTCAACATCAACGAAGATCCTCCCCCATCACCTGGCGGGTAAGCGCGTCGTGTGCCGTGTGCCGGATATCTTTCCCGTGCACCATGTACACCACGTACTCACAAATGTTCTTGGCATGGTCACCAATACGCTCTAGAGCGCGTGACACCCACAACACCTCGATGGATCGGGTAATCGTGCGCGGATCTTCCATCATGAACGTGATGCATTGACGCTGAATCGCTTCGTATTCCTCATCAATGACACGATCGTCCTGAACGATCTTCAGGGCCGCATCGGCATCGAGGCGAGCGAATGAGTCCAATGCGGCATGTAACATCTGGTGAACCAGACGACCCAAATTCTTAATTTCCCGGTACCGGTCGGTGGGCCGCTCCATCACGGCAAGACGCGCGGCGATGTAACCGACCTTCTCGGCCTCGTCGCCGATGCGCTCCAAGTCGGTGATGGTCTTGATGATGGCGACAATCAAGCGCAAATCAGACGCCGCCGGTGAACGAGTCGCGAGGATGCGGCTGCATTCCTCGTCGATCGATACTTCCATCGCATTGACCCGGTGATCGTTACGGCTGACTTCGTCCGCCAATCCGCCGTTACCCTCCACCAATGCCACGACGGCGTCCGACATCTGCTTTTCGACCAGACCGCCCATCTGCAAAACGTGGGTCCGCAGCTTTTCGAGATCCTCGTTAAAGCGGCGGGAAATGTGTGGTCCCAACGATGTGGCATCCATGACGATCCTCCAGTAATCCCAAGCATAGTACCGGGCAATGCCCAGGTTCAATAAATCAGTCTACTCCGCTCGCGGGCGAACACCCGTGCAGACGTCACACCCAACCCATGCTGATAAACCTGACAGGCGCGCATTGATCAAAAAAACGCCGGGGAAGCCCTACGAGCCACCCCGGCGTCATCATCCTCAGACGGAGACTCGAATCAGAGCTTGACCGAGCGCAGATCCGCCGAATCCTTGCGGGACTTCGCCAATTCTGACGGCTTCATGGTGATCAGTCCGCGATCGGCCAAGTAGCCGTCGGCACCCATCGCCTTGTCGCTCAAGAACTCAGCAACAAACTCCTTGATACCCGGGATCACACCGACGTGGGCCTTCTTCACGTAGATGAAGAGCGGACGCGAAATCGGGTAGCTGCCATCGGCAATCGACGCAAACGTCGGGGTCTTGCCTTCGACGGTCGCTGCCGAAATCTTGTCGCCGTTCTGATCCAGGTAGGAGAAGGTGAAGACGGCAACGGCGTTCGGGTTCGACTGCAGCTTACCGAGGACCAACGCGTAGTCTTCCGAAACGTCGGTCCAGGCGCCGTCTTCGCGGATCTGCGTGCAGACCTTGGCGAAGCGCTTGTCGTCGACTTCCTTCAGCGCCTTGATCCACGGATACGACTCACAACCGTTCGTCAGAACGAGTTCCGCGAACGCGTCACGGGTGCCGTGGTTCGGTGCCGGGCCGAACATCTGGATCGGCATATCCGGCAGCGTCTTGTTCACTTGGGCCCAAGTCTTGTACGGATTCGCGATCAGCGTGTTGGGATCCTTCGGGTCCGGAACCTGCTTGGCGAGCGCCAGGTACAAGTCCTTGCGGGTCAGTTTGAAGGCCGGAGCGCCCTTCTTCGTCGCGATTGTGATGCCGTCGTAGCCCACCTTGACCTCAACAACATCCTTCACGCCATTGGACGCGCAGGTGTCGAGTTCAGTCGCCTTGATGCGACGCGACGCATTCGCGATGTCAGGGTACTGGACGCCAACGCCACCGCAGAACAGCTTGATGCCACCGCCGGTACCGGTGCTTTCCACCTTTGGCGTCTTGAACTTCGGGTTGGCCTTGCCGAAATGCTCGGCCACCGCCGACGCAAACGGAAACACCGTCGAAGAGCCGACGAGGGCGACATAATCACGGCCGCCGTCAGCCTGAGCGAGGCCTGCGACCGACAGACCGGCAATCGCGAGGAACGAAAGTGAGCGCTTGAGCACGTTTATCTCCAATGTCGGGTTGAAGTCCGGTCACGCTATCGCGCCGGCCCGGTTACGGACAGTATGAAACCCTTTTGTTACAGTTATCTTTCAAACTGCGATCGGAATATTAAAAGTCGGATTATTCTTTTTTATCAAATATTTAGAAGTTTCTAGGGCGAACTTGAGACGTCGCGGACGCCCCTTGATTCGTCGCTCGCCGCTTGGCGGCCCGACGCGCGGTCAAGGTCCTAAAAGGCACCAAATGGGATTCGAATTGGCGTGCCGATGCCTCCCAACTGAACTCCAAAGCCTGCGCTCGGCAGTCCGCGGGATCCATCGCCAACGCACCGACAATACTCTCGCGCAGATCGTGGGAAAGCCAACCGGTCGTGCCGTGCCGGACCACATCGATGGGCCCGGTCACCGGGTAGGCCGCGACGGGAAGGCCACAGGCCATCGCCTCCAACATCACTAATCCGAAGGTATCGGTTCGGCTCGGGAAGACGAAACAGTCGGCCTCCTGATACGCCGCCACCAACGCATCCCCATAGCGGAAGCCTAAGAATTCCACCTCTGGATAACGGGCGCGCAAGCCCGCCAATTGAGGCCCATCCCCGACGACGACTTTGCGCGCGTCCATGTCGACTCGGCAGAAGTCCTCCACGCCTTTCTCAATCGCCACCCGGCCGACATACAGAAGCGTCGGTCGGTTGCCTCCCCGCAGCCGCGCTGACGGCGCGAACCGATCGGTATCCACGCCACGCGTCCAGGGGACCACTCGACGAAATCCGCGCAGCCGTAAGTCGCGCCGCATTTCTTCCGTTCCGACCAGCACATGGGTTGCTCGAGAGTGAAAACACCGCAGATACGTGTAGACGACCCCAGCGGGAATCGGAAACCGTGCGCTGATGTATTCGGGAAATTGGGTGTGATACGAACTCGTAAAGGACCGTCCCCGTGATATGGCATAGGCTCGCGCTGCATTGCCGAGCGGACCTTCCGTCGCGATATGCAGTGCATCGGGGTTAAAGGCATCGATGCGACGATTGACCACTGATCGAGGAAACACTGCCAGACGAATCTCAGGGTAGGTCGGACACGGAACCGTCCTCAGCCCCTCGGGCGTAATCATCTCGACCTCGTGACCGAATTTTCGCAGGTTCAAGGCCGTATTCTGAAGCGTCGTCACCACACCGTTGGTTTGCGGCAGCCAAGCATCTGTGACGATTGCGATGCGCATAGCGATCAGGCGGCTTCTTCGTACCGAACGGCCGGAACCGGCTCACCGTTCGACAATACTGGCACCATCGCGCCATCCGCGGCGGCGTGATGAAAGCCGACATGGAGGCGACCGGATTGATCCTCGTACAGCATCGAGCAGTTCTCGACCCAATCACCATCATTGCAGTAGCGCACGCCATCAACGTTGCGGATACCCGGGTGGTGGATATGGCCACAGATCACACCGTCTAGGCCCAGTCGAAGCGCTGCCGATGCGGCTGCGTGTTCGAAGCGACTGATGTATCGGCGGGCGTCTGGGACCTGATCCTTGATCCAGTTCGACAACGACCAGTAGCCGTATCCGAAGCGGTGGCGGATATCTTGGACGCTACGACTCATCCACAAGATGAAGTCGTAAAGGTGTTCCCCGATCCACTTCAGCCAACCGGCGAACTTCACATTCCCGTCGAACTCGTCACCGTGCACAACCAAATACCGTTCTCCATTCGCGGTTTCATGAATGAAATCGCGACGGATATCGATGCCTTCCAGCTGCCCGCCGCACAACTCACGGAATCCCTCATCGTGGTTGCCGGGAACGTAAATGACTTCCGTGCCTGAGCGCGCGATGCGCAAAATCTCACGCAAAACTTCTTGGTGTAGGCTTGGCCAGTAAAAACTACGCCGCAGGCTCCACAGGTCGACGATATCGCCGACTAAGACCAACCGTTCCGTATCCACTTGACGCAGAAAGTCGAGTAACAAAGAGGCCTGACAGCCTCGGAACCCTAAATGAACGTCTGAAACAAAGACTGTACGAACACGACTGGTCGGAGACTTCGCCCGCATAGTTCCGCCCTCTTAAGGCAGCCTGGATGGCCTATGCTGCCGAGTGGCGTTGACGAACAGATGACGTATTTAAGTCAGTTTTCTTAACGTCGTAGTCAGTCGCGAGTTGCGATGCGCGCGTCGGGAAAATGACAGGTAAAGGTGCTGCCTTTACCCTCTTCACTGACGATGTCCATCGACCCGCCGTGGCGCTGCAGCGCGTGCTTGACGATCGCGAGACCCAATCCTGACCCGCCCGACGCGCGCGAGCGACCGGGATCCACCCGATAAAACCGTTCGGTCAGGCGGGGTAAATGCTCTGGTGCAATGCCCACACCCGTATCCGTCACCGAAAAGTGACCGCCATGCGCATCCGTCCACCACCGCGCAACGACTCGCCCACCCGCCGGCGTGTACTTGATCGCATTGCCGATCAAGTTGGAGAAAACAGAGTGCAATTCAGATTCGGCGCCGAGCATCCCACTCACCGACTCGCTCTCGAACTGAAATTCACAGGTCCGATCAGGACGCGCAATGACATCTCGTCGCATGAGCGCCAGCAGGCCCGGCACATCCACAAAGATGAACGGCGCCTCGCTATCGTTCGACTCCAAGCGGGAAAGCTCGATCAGATCATCCACCACCGCCTGCATCCGGGCGGACTGTCGCCGCATTTCCTCAAGAGCATGGCGAATGTCGGCATCGATGATCGGGTCATCGGCGAGGGTATCGACGTATCCGGCAATCACGGTGAGCGGCGAGCGCAGCTCGTGTGACGCGTTCGCAACAAAATCTTTGCGCATCGCTTCGATCAAGATCTCTCGACTGACATCGCGCACCACGAGGAGCTTCTGGCCCTCGCCGTAATCCACCATTTGCAACGACAGGTGTATGTCCTGACCGGTCAACTTTCGCACCACCACGGGAAGCGCGAAGTCGCCTCGGTCCAGATAGCTCTGGAATTCCGGATTGCGTACCAGATTATCGATGCGATGCCCGAAATCGACCTTGCGCTGCAAACCGAGCATGCGGGCAGCCTTCGGGTTAAACCACTGAATCTCTCGGTCACGTCCGAGAACGACGATGCCATCAGGCAGTGCCGAGGTGAGTTGGCGGAATTCGCGCACCACCTCCAACATCCGCTTCTTGTGAAACTTTTTGCGCCGATAGATGCGAACGACGAGCGCGACCACATCGCCCCAGGGACCGGAGAGATTGGGCGGGTCCAGATTGCGGCGATGCCGCAGCCACCGCTCGAGCAGATACAAGCGGTAGTAATTGAGGGCAAGCGCGCCACCTAAGGCGAGCAAGACACAGGCGAGCATTTGCCCGGTGATCAGACCGACGACCGCCGCCAGCCCCAACACGAGCAGCAAGCGAGGCACTGCGACCTTCCAAATCGCAGAGATCACTGCCGGATACCGTGGGCGTCAGACCTCACGAGTCGAGAAGCGATAACCCGCTCCCCGAACGGTCTGAACGTAACCGTCACAGCTGAAAGCCTCCAACGCTTTGCGCAAGCGCCGGATATGGACGTCAACGGTGCGCTCTTCCACGTACACGTTGCCACCCCAAACGCGGTCCAATAACTGACTGCGCGTATACACCCGCTCAGCGTGCGTAATAAAAAAGGCCATGAGGCGATATTCAGTCGGACCGAGCGCAACGGTCGCCTCTCCGCAGAGGACACGATGTCCCGCCGCGTCGAGACGCAACTGCCCTGCCTCGATGATTTCGTCCGACGTTGCCGGCGAGGAGCGACGCATGACCGCGTTGATACGCGCCAATAACTCCCGCGGAGAGAACGGTTTGGTGACGTAATCGTCAGCCCCACCCTCAAGCCCTGCGACCTTGTCCTGCTCCTCGGCACGCGCCGTGAGCATGATGACTGGGACCTCTTTCGTGTCCTTGTCTTTCTTGATGGCTCGAGTGAGTTCCAAACCGCTTGCATCGGGCAACATCCAGTCGACCAAAACCAAGTCCGGGCGGGCGTCAGCCATAGCCGTCCGGGCTGATCGAGTATCTTCCGCCTCGACGACCTCAAAGCCGGCGCGACGCAGACCGAACGCGATCATATCGCGGATCGGCTTTTCGTCCTCAACGATCAGGATTCGACGACCAGTCATTTGTCACACTCTGATCCTGCAGTTGCCGGTATTAGATCGGACCTTTATGACATTCTGGTGACGAAGAATCGGCGTCACGTCATATTACATTTTTATGAACTTCACGGCGCCGATCGGTTTGCCACGTCATCTCGCAAATAGACGGGCTCTAATTCCTCGGCCGGGCGGGCTAACCCGGCTCTCCATTGCTCTGCGGCGATGGGCGCCATAAAACGAGCGTTCGGTAACTCGTCCGGATAGCAGGCAACCACCGTCGAGAACGCACCCGCCAACGCAGGGTAGGCGGCAAAACCATGGCCGGCCAACAGCACTGCCCCGCGCGGACCGACCCGCCCCGGCAACTCTGCCGGCGCACACAAGGCCTCCCACCGTAACACCACGCGCTCTGGGGTCACGTCACACAATGCCGCATAGACCTCCCCCATCCGGGCGTCGAGAGCCACGACCACTGACTGCGCCTGTACCCCCAACTGTCCAGCACGAAAGACGGCCCCGAGCGCCACGGCGTGTAGGTCGGAAAGACCCAGCACGGGCACACCCAAACCAAAGCCGAGTCCTTGCGCCACGCTCACCCCGATCCTCACGCCGGTGAAAGCCCCAGGTCCTCGTCCCACGCCGATGGCCTCCAGCGAACGCATCGACCATTGGGCGTCGTCAAGCAGTTCCCGGACCACCGGCAGCAGGCGCTCAGCGTGACCTCGTCCGATGACTTCAAAGCGGTGTGCCACGATCACCTCTCCGTCATAGAGGGCGACACTCAAGGCTTCCGTGGCGGTATCGAGGATCAGAAGGCGCATACCGAGACTCATTCGTTCAACCCGGCTAGATGATGCCTGAGAAAAGCGACCGCCTCGTCGACCTGAGTCGTGACAGGCATCGGCGGCAGGCTCGCCAGAAAACTCCGCCCGTAACTGCGTGAGCGCAGCCGCGGATCACCGATCATGACAACACCAAAGTCTGCCGGGTCGCGGATCAGACGTCCGACGCCCTGTTTGAGCGTCAATACGGCTTGTGGGATCTGATGTTCGGCAAAACCATTGCGGCCTGTACGCCGTAGTCCCTCCAGTCGCGCCTTCAGGAGCGGGTCATCCGGCGATGCAAACGGCAGCTTATCGATCACCACAATCGACAATGCCGGACCGCGAACGTCGACACCCTCCCAAAAGCTCGACGTCCCGAGCAGGACCGCGTGGCCGATCTCACGGAAGCGTTTGACCAGCGTGTCGCGCGGCATGTCGCCCTGGATGAGCAGAGGGAACGGGTCGTCCCCATCCATGGCCTCGCGCAGGAGCTGCGCCGCTTCGCCTAACGCGCGGTGACTGGTAAAGAGCAGGAACGCTCGCCCACCGGCCGCGCGCAGCAACGGCAACGCCGCGTCAATCAGGGCGCGGGTGAAACCGCGGTCCGACGGATCCGGCATATTAGGAGGCAGATAGAGTCTCGACTGCGTCGAATAGTCAAAGGGGCTGGCGATCTGCAAGGTGCGGGCCGAATCGGCACCGACTCGTTGGATGTAGTGGCCGAACTGCTGACCAATCGCCAGCGTCGCAGAGGTATGCACCCACGCACATGGCCGTTCTTGCGTCTGGGCCTTGAGACGATCAGCCACCTCGAACGGCGTAAATTCGAACGAAAAATACCGGGCGGCGTTATCCACCCACTGCAGGCCCAGGGATTCGTCATAGGCCAACAGCGTCCGCAGCCGAGCCGCCGCCTCGACGGCCCGCCGCCCGCACTGCCGCACCGCGGCTTCCTCGATAGACGGGTCATCGTATCGAGCAGCCACATTTTCTAAGGCAATAGCCAACTCTTCAGTCGCCTCCAACGCAGCATCCGGCAACCGGCTCCATTCGATGCGGTCACCGAGCCCCGTGAGCGTAAGACTGATCGCCCCGACAGCTGACTCGAGCTCCGCCAACTGGCTCCGCCCCGACGCATCCAGCAAGCCGGCCCTCGTGAACTCGAGTTCCGCATCCCGCACGAGGGAGAGGACGACGCGCGAACCGAAACGGGTCCCAAAGAATTGGGCCGCAACGTCCGGAAACTGATGGGCCTCATCGAGGATGACCGCCTGCGCGCCCGGCAGCAGTTCCCCAAAGCCCTCCTCGCGGAGTGCCATGTCAGCCAGCAGCAGGTGATGATTCACCACCACGACATCCGCCGCTTGCGCCTCCCGCCGCGCCAACAACACGTGGCAGCGCCGAAATTCCGGACAGTCCTGCCCAAGGCAGTTTTCACGTGTAGACGTCACGGACTGCCAGATCGGATCGTTGTCAGCCACGGAGTCGACCTCAGCAATGTCACCCGACTCGGTGGTTTCTGACCAGCGCACAATGCGCCCGAGCGCTCGCTGGCGCGATCGTTCAAATCCGGGTAACGGCGGTGCTGCCACCTCCAGTGACAGGCGATGCCGGCACAGATAGTTAGACCGCCCCTTGAGCAACGCGATCCGCACCGGCCGCCCCACCAAGCCACACAGCAACGGCAAGTCGCGATGGAACAACTGGTCCTGGAGATTACGGGTGCCGGTCGACACCAAGACCTTCACCCCGCTTAAGAGAACAGGAATGAGGTAGGCAAAGGTTTTACCGGTCCCCGTACCCGCTTCCACCACCAGGTGTGAGCGCTCGTCGATCGCCTGCGCGACCGCCTCGGCCATGACTTGCTGCTCGGCGCGGGGCTGGTAGCCGGGAAGGACTTCGGCCAGCGGGCTGTCGGGTTGCAGAAGCGAACGCCAATCCGACATCAGATTTCACCGCTCCATCCGCGCATCCGCCGGTACGGCGCCGGCGCATCATCCCTGCGGCCACCGACCGACGCAAGCCGAGCGCTCGCCCTTCCTCGCAATTCAATCGATTTCATTCGCAAGATAAAAAAATCAACCGTGTCGCGCCCTGTCCATAGTCGCTAGTCGTCTGTTTTTATTCTCTTTTAGAGCGCTACAAAAGTCACTACATTTTTTCTGCCGCAATGCCGCATTTATCTATTTTTCTCGTACTATTTACCTGTCCTAGACGGAGTTGCGCACTACATGAGCAGTTTGCCGAGGCTTGATGACCTCATCGCCCCCACCTCGTCGGCCGAATTGGTGCGGTGGGTCCATGAGGTCGCCGCGCTCACCCAGCCCGACCGGATTCACTGGTGTGACGGCAGCGACGGCGAGGCGGCCACCCTGACCCGCTTGCTGCTGGACACGGGCGCGCTCGAAACACTGCACCCGGATTATCCCGGCTGCCACCTCTATCGGTCCCATCCCAATGACGTCGCCCGGGTGGAGCACCTGACCTTTGTGTGCACCCGTGATCAGACCGATGCCGGCCCGAACAATTACTGGATGGCCCCGGCCGCCGCGCACGCCCACATGGACAGCCTGTTCAGCGGCTGCATGCGCGGCCGGACCCTGTATGTCATCCCCTACTGCATGGGCCCGCTGGACTCCCCGTTTTCACGTTGCGGGGTCGAGCTCACGGACAGCCCCTATGTTGTTCTGAACATGCGCCTTATGACTCGGATGGGTCAGGATGCGTTGGCGCGCCTCGAGCGAGAGGGCCGCTTCGTGCGGGGGCTGCACTCAACCGGTGACCTCGATCCCGAGCGTCGCTTCATCATGCATTTCCCCGAGGAACTCATGATCAAGAGTTTCGGCTCCGGCTACGGCGGCAATGCGCTACTCGGGAAAAAGTGCCACGCGCTGCGCATCGCGAGCTGGCAGGCGCGTGAAGAAGGCTGGTTGGCTGAGCACATGCTGCTCGTGGCCATCACGAACCCGGCGGGCGAGACACACTACGTCGCCGCCGCCTTCCCGTCTGCCTGCGGCAAGACCAACCTTGCCATGCTCATTCCACCGGCCTCCATGCCGGGCTGGACCGTTCGCACCATCGGCGATGACATCGCCTGGCTGCATCCGGGACCCGACGGACGGCTGTGGGCCATCAATCCCGAAGCGGGCTATTTCGGCGTCGCGCCGGGCACCAACGCTCGCAGCAATCGCAATGCGCACGACATGGTGCGCGGCGACACAATTTTCACCAACGTGGCCTTAACCGACGACCGCAAACCGTGGTGGGATGGTTTGGAGGGTCGCCCCGCCCTCGACTGGAGGGGCCGTCCCTACGATCCCGCCAACGGGCCGGCAGCCCACCCTAATGCCCGCTTTACGGTCTCCGCCCGCAGCAACCCGGTTTACGCTCACGAAGCACACCACCCGGAGGGGGTGCCCCTCTCCGCCATCATCTTTGGTGGGCGACGCCGCTCTTTGGCACCTCTCGTCTGCGAAGCCAGCGACTGGACGCACGGCGTGCTGATGGGCGCAAGCGTCGCCTCTGAAACAACCGCCGCTGCCACGGGAGCCGTCGGAGTACTGCGACGTGATCCTATGGCGATGAAGCCCTTCTGTGGGTATCACTTCGGTGACTACTGGCAACATTGGATCGACGTGGGCAAGTCCTTGCGCCAACCGCCCAAAGTGTTCCATGTGAATTGGTTCCGACAGGACGCCGAGGGTCGATTCTTGTGGCCGGGATTCGGCGAAAACCTACGCGTACTGGCGTGGATTCTCGACCGCGTCTCCGGCCGAACAGACGCCGCCGACACACCGATCGGGCGCATGCCGAGGGTCGCCGATCTGCCGCTTGACGGCTTATCGCTGGACTCGAGCCACCTGGCCGAATTACTCGCCGTCGATACGCAAGGATGGCATGCGGAATACGCGCGCCTGAGAGAAGAATTCTCGCTGTATGGCGACCGGGTGCCTGTTGAGTTAAGCCAACGGCTGGATTCAGCGACTGCAAAGCTCGAGGCTCAACCCTCACAGCGATAGCGAAGCGTTCCCG
Organism: Gammaproteobacteria bacterium; assembly: GCA_947455595.1. Lineage (GTDB taxonomy): Bacteria > Pseudomonadota > Gammaproteobacteria > Steroidobacterales > Steroidobacteraceae > CAIKZZ01. The sequence continues at coordinate 7,200 of CANGOP010000007.1, read as the reverse complement.
GGTCATCATCGGACGGCTCACGACCCAAACCGATCGCCCCGGTGCCGATCAACGTCATCGCATCCCGACGGACGAAGACGACGTCGCCGCCGTCCGGGCGCACAAAACTGCCGTTCGTGGACTGATCGATAAACTGAAAACTGCCCTTCCCAGCTTCGATTCGCGCATGCACGCGGGACACGAGGCTACCCGGCACGACCAGGTCATTACCTTCCGCACGACCGAGATGGATGGCGGGTCGCTCATCCGAGAGCGTGGCCTGCTCATCCTGCAAGGTAACGCGTAAGCGAGCCGCGCGCGTCCGTGCAGCGCCGAGTAACGCCGGGACTTGCAGCACGCTCGTGATGTCCTCGGGGTGCCAGTGCACCTCATAGAGCATCACCTCGTCGCGAAAGCCTCGCAGCGTTGCGCTGTCGACATGACGGATCGCGGAGCGCCATTCAGGGCCTAAGCGCGAGACCACTTCATCGGTGATCATGATCTGGCCGCCTTTCGCCTGGGAGGTCAACCGATTAGCCGTGTGCACGGTCGAGCCGAACACATCGCTTTTCTCCAGCATCACCGGGCCGTAGTGACAACCGATTCGGATCGCAACCCGCCCGCCGGACCCCGACGTCAACTCAGGCGCCGTTTCGGTCAAGCGCTGGATGCGGGCGGCGGCGGCAATGGCCTCATTCGGCTGTGCAAACGTCGCCATGATTTCATCACCCATCGTCTTGATGACCGTGCCACCGCGTGATTCGGTGGCCTGACGCATCAACTCGAGAGACGAGGCGATCAATTCGCGCGCAGCCGCGTCTCCCAGGCGTTCATACAGCCGGGTGGAACCGACAATGTCGGCGAACAGCACCGCTAACTGAACATCCGTGTACATATGCTAAAGATTATAGGCCGATCAAATTGCCGGTGCGCTCGAACTTCCGGAGCCGCCCTCGGCCGCCCGAACGGCCGCGTCTAGGACCTCAAAACCGACGCCTGGCCGGGTCGCAAACTCCGACAATACCCGCCGGAACGACCTCGCCCCAGGGCGGTGGGCGTACAGACCGAGCAGATGCCGGCTCATCGAATGCAGCCGCGCACCGGCAGCCAATTCCGTTTCGACGTAGCCGCGGATGGCCTCGACCACGGCCGCCGGCGGCGGCACGGCCGACAGGTCACTCCCGAACAGAGCCGCCTCAAGCTCGGCGAGGATATAGGGGTTGTGATAAGCCTCACGCCCGATCATCACCCCGTCAACCTGCTGAACATGGGCGTGGGCTTCCTCCACCGTGCGGATTCCACCGTTGATCACCACGTTCAACTGCGGTCGTTCCGATTTCAGGCGATAGACCACGTCGTACCGTAGCGGCGGGATGTCGCGGTTCTGGCGTGGCGTCAGGCCGGTCAAAATCGCCTTACGGGCGTGGACAATGAACTGCGTGCAGCCTGTCGCCGCCACCGCATCGATAAAGCGCAGCAGAAATTCGTATTGGTCCTGGTCGTCAATGCCAATCCGGCATTTGACCGTCACCGGCACGCGGACGACGGCTTGCATCGCCGCAACGCCCTCGGCCACCCGCTCAGGCGCTGCCATCAAGCACGCCCCGAAGGTGGCGTTTTGAACCCGCTCGCTCGGACAACCTACGTTGAGATTGATTTCATCGTAGCCAAAGTCTTCGCCGATCCGAGCCGCCTGGGCCAACCGTCCCGGGTTGCTACCGCCCAACTGCAAGGCCAGCGGGTGTTCAACCGGGGAATAGCTCAGTAAGCGCTCTGGACTCCCCCGCAGGATCGCCTCGGCGACGATCATCTCGGAGTACAGCCGGCACTTTGGCGCGATCAGGCGCACGAAATGACGGTAGTGCCGGTCGGTCCAATCCAACATCGGCGCCACACTGAGTTGCGGCGTTAGCCCCTTCGGTTGTGACGTCATGATCACGCCGACACATCCACCAACGTCTCGGCCATCAGCCAATCAACGACCGCCAACAGCGCGTCCTCATGACTGGCGCCTGCCGCCTGCGCCTCGGTATACACCGCCCGCTGACGCATCGCACTGGTGCCGCGCGCCAGAATGGTTCGCGCATGCTCAACTTCGCGCCGGCAGTTAAACGCGGCGGCATCCTCTTTCACAAATTCGATCAATTCCTCCACCAGCAGCTGACAGGACACGATTTCTCCGCGGGCCAAATCCAGCAACCCCGCTTCGATCCCGTAGCGCATGGCTCGCCATCGATTTTCTTCAATCAGCAATTCCGCGTGTGTCCGCCATTGACGGTTACCCGCGCGCAAACGCCACAGCGCACGCAGCAACGATTGTATGAGCGCAGCGATACAAACCGCATCGTCGAGCGACGTGCAGCAATCCATGATGCGCACTTCCAGTGTCGGGTAACGCCAACTCGGTCGTATATCCCACCAGATCTTGGACGTATCTTCGATCAAACCGGTGCGGATCAGCATATCGACATGGCGTCGATATTCGCCCCAGCTGGCAAATCGGGCTGGCAGACCAGATCGCGGCAATCCACTGACCACCGACGTGCGAAAGGATCGAAAACCCGTGTCTTCACCCTCCCAAAAAGGCGATGAGGCAGACAAGGCCAGCAGGTGCGGCAGGAAATACGCCAACTGGTTCATCAAGTCGAGCCGCGCGTCATCATCGCCCACAGCCACATGAACATGCATGCCGCAGATGAGCATCCGGCGGGCAGCGGCTTGCATCTCCTCGGCCAAGGCGAAGTAACGGGCCTTAGCGGTGTGTTTCTGATCCACGACGCGCGCAAACGGGTGGGTCGATGCCGCTGCAATGCCCAGCCCATGGCGCTGTGCGACGTCATGAACCAGTGACCGCAGACGAATGAGTTCTTCGCGAATGCCCGCTGGATCCGAGCAGATCCGCGTACCGACCTCCACCTGAGAGCGCAGAAACTCGTGACTCACGCAGCCTTCGCCGAGTGTTTCACACTCGGCGAAGAAGGACGCGTCCGGGTCTTCCCGCAGTGCGCGCGTTGCGCGGTCGATCAGCAGGTATTCCTCTTCCACACCGATGCTGAAGGTGGGCGCCGACATCATGGCGTGACTCCTAATCGGACCAAAATCGGCCTCAGCGCGCTCGCCAAGCCGTCCGCCCATTGCAGCACACCCGCTGGCGTCAGTAGACCATCTTGACGCACCTCCACACTCACGTGCGGCAAGCCGCGGGCAGCGCCATGTCGATGCAGTGTGTAGTCAGCGGGCAAACGGCCGCTGTAGGGTTCATTGTCCCCAATCAGGCCCCGCCCTTGAATCCGCAAGGCGGCCAACAGCGGCGCCGCCATGCGGGCGTCTTGATCCCAGAGGACACCAGCGGTCCACGGGCGCGCTCGTCCATTGAGCACCGGCGTGAACGAATGAATGCTCACCAACGCCGTCGGTCCCTCCACGATCCGCTCATCAATTAGCGACGACAGCTGCTCGTGGTATGGGGTATGGATGGCCTGCATTCGCGCAGCCCGCGCTTGCGGGGTCAGCGTCTCGTTGCCCCGGATGCGGTGGCCATCTCCCGCCACACTGAATGCCGTCGGGTTTTCAATCGCCCGATTGCAATCCATCACCAACCGGGAATAGGTCGCCAGTATCGCCGTGGCTCCCAAGCGAGCCGCGAGGGCGCGGGTGAGTTCACCGGCGCCGAGGTCCCAACTGATATGCCGCCAGGTCGCCTCCGGCGGGAGCCCCAACTGTCCCAGTGCATGTGGAAACCGGCGGCCTGCGTGGTCGCACACCAAGACGAGCCGCCGGGCACCACTGGCACCGATCAGTTCAAAGGGACCCGGCTCGCCCGGCAACAACAACCTGTCAGGTGATGCTGCGTGCACGAACCCGGCCTCCCCCGTGCCTTATTCGCCGTCGGAGCGCTCAGCCCGACGACGGTCGCCTTCTTTGAGATGGCGCTTGCGGATGCGGATGTTTTCCGGCGTGACCTCCACCAATTCATCGTCATCGATGAATTCCATCGCCTGCTCGAGCGAGAAGCGAATCGGCGGACTCAGAACAACGTTTTCGTCCTTACCGGCGGCACGCATGTTGGTCAGTTTCTTACCCTTCAGCGGGTTCACGACCAGGTCGTTATCACGCGTGTGGATACCGATGACCTGGCCTTCATAGACCTCGTCACCATGTCCAATGAACAGCCGGCCACGTTCCTGCAACGCAAACAGCGAGTACGCAAGAGCGGGGCCCTCGCCGTTGGAAATCAGCACCCCGAGCTGACGCTGCGCCAGCTTTTTGTCAACCACCGGACCGTAATGATCGAACACGTGGTACAGAAGACCGGTACCCGACGTCAGCGTTCGGAAATCGGTCTGGAAACCGATCAGGCCGCGAGACGGCATCATGTACTCGATACGCACGCGACCACGGCCGTCGTGCGTCATGTTGGTCATCTGCCCACCGCGCTCACCCAAGGCCTGCATCACGCCACCCTGCGAACGCTCTTCGATATCGAGCGTGACCTGCTCCCAGGGCTCCTGACGCTCGCCATCCACCACACGAACGACGACCTGCGGCCGCGACACTGCCAATTCGTATCCCTCGCGACGCATGTTCTCAATCAAGACACCCAGATGCAGTTCGCCGCGACCGTACACGCGAAACTTGTCGGGGTCTTCCGTGTCTTCAACGCGCAATGCGACGTTGTGCAGCATTTCCCGCTCAAGTCGCTCACGTACCTGGCGACTCGTCACGAACTTGCCTTCACGACCGAAGAACGGCGACGTGTTGGTCTCGAAGGTCATGTTGATGGTCGGCTCGTCCACCACCAGACGCGGCAGCGGATCAACAGCGTCCGGCAAACAGATCGTGTCAGAGATCTTCGGCGCCGCAATGCCCGAGAAGGCCACGATGTCACCGGCCGAAGCTTCTTCCACTTCGACACGGTCAAGGCCTAAGAAGCCAAGCACCTGACCGATGCGTTCCTGACGAACCGCACCGTCACGATCAACGACGGACACCGCCATGCCGCGACGCATCTTGCCGCGCGCGATACGACCGATACCGATCGTGCCGACGTACGGCGAATAGTCGAGCTGACTGACCTGCAACTGGAACGTGCCCTCTGGATCCACAGCGGGTGGCGGGCAGTGCTTCACGATCGCCTCGTACAGCGTCGTCATGTCGCCACCGCGATGCGAGGGGTCCAAAGAGGCATAGCCCTTGATGGCCGATGCGTAGACCACCGGGAAGTCGAGCTGCTCGTGCGTTGCACCGAGACGATCGAACAGATCAAAGGTCTGATCGAGTACCCAGCCCGGACGCGCCTCATCACGGTCGATTTTGTTGATCACAACGATCGGACGCAGACCGTGCTTGAAGGCTTTCTGCGTCACAAAGCGGGTCTGCGGCATGGGTCCGTCGACGGCGTCAACCAACAGCAACACCGAGTCGACCATCGACAACACGCGTTCGACCTCACCACCGAAGTCGGCGTGCCCCGGGGTGTCGACGATGTTGATGCGATAGTCATTCCAGCGAATCGCCGTATTCTTGGCCAGAATCGTAATACCGCGCTCTTTTTCCAAATCATTCGAGTCCATGACGCGCTCAGGGACGATCGCGCGGGCATCGAGCGTGCTCGACTGCTTGAGCAATTGATCGACGAGCGTGGTCTTGCCATGGTCGACGTGGGCGATGATGGCGATATTACGAAGATTGGAAATCACAGAGGCGGTACTCAGGACCCTTGAAGCAGGCCCACTGGTTAGCCGCCCATTATACCGGGTAAGACCGACTCCCGCACCGCAAACGTCTATCGTGGCGCCACCAGCACCGGGAACTGGAAGGACCGGCTACCACCGCCATTCAGATCCAAACCGACGTCGACGGACACCAGATGCAGACCCGGCGTCGTCCCTTTCACGGTCAATTCGAGTCCCTTCGGGGCGCCAGGATCCAGCCGTTCGACGGTCAGTTCACTCGGCTCTTGAATCTCAAGCCCGTCCTCCCCGCGAATCTGCAGGCGCAAAGCCGGTTGAGGATTAGTCCCGGAAAGCTGAAGGCTCAGGGAAGCCGGACTGCCTTGTACCGGCGCGACCGGCACGCCGAATCGCAACTCGACCGGCAAGGTCCCCGCCACGACCACGGCGGCGGTCAAGGCTACCGCGGCATGCGGGGTCGACGCACCCGGGATCGGGCCGGTGGGTTCGTTCGTCCGGCCATCGCCGCCATGACATGCGACCAAACCGACCACGGCGACCACGCCTAACAGTCGTTCGAGGGGGTGTCGACGAGTCGTTTGAGTTTGCATCCTGCCCTCCGCTAGCCGAACTATAACCGCAGTACGGGCTCATCGAGGGCCTGAAGCTGATCCGATAACTCCCGCACATGATCTTCCCAGTACCGTGCTCCCCCAAACCAGGGAAATGCGCGCGGAAACGCGGGATCCTGCCAGCGCCGCGCGAGCCATGCCGCATAGTGGAGCATGCGAAACGCCCGTAGGGGCTCCACCAGCGCCAACTCCGCTCGATCGAACGTGGCGAACTGCTCATAGCCTTCTAGCACATCCGACCACTGCCGCCGTCGATCTTCCACGCCGCCCGCGCAGAGCATCCACAGGTCCTGAACGGCCGGACCGGTCACGCAATCGTCCAGGTCCACGATATGTGACCCTGTCTCTGTCCAGAGCACGTTGCCACGGTGACAATCTCCATGGATGCGTAGCGTTCTGGGCATGACCGCTTCGAAGACGTCCGCCACTCGGTCGCCGATCTCACGGGCCACTTCGGCGTACCGATCTTCCTGGTAATCGGGTAACCAGCCACCCGACTCGATCGTCTCGATCGCCGCTTCTGTTTGGGCAACGGGATTGAACCGGCCGCGGTGTTCAAAGCGACGGGTGGCACCGATGCGATGCATACGACCTAAAAAACGTCCCATCAACTCGCGGTCTTCTTGGGTATCGAGGTCCGGCCAGCGTCCGCCCCGACGCGGGTAGACCGCGAACCGATAGCCCTCGTGCACGTGAAGGGTTTCTCCGGCCAGCCGAAGCGGCGCGACAACCGGGATATCCGCCTGCGCCAATTCCGTGGCGAAGTCATGCTCTTCCTGGATACAGGCATCCGCCCAACGCCCGGGGCGATAAAACTTCACCACCACCGGCGCTTCGTCCTCGAGGCCAACCTGGTAGACACGATTTTCGTAACTATTCAGCGCGAGCATGCGCCCGTCGGGCACCAACCCTACGCT